>NZ_JAIUIU010000015.1:0-175649 GCF_020165775.1 Mesorhizobium sp. B263B2A | reverse complement strand
TGACGATCACGTCGGTCTCTGTCGCGTCATAAGTGCCGTCGCCGTTGACATCGGCCTGCGTCGTCTTCGACAGGCCGGTGACTGAGGTCGTCGTCAGCGTACGGTTGACCAGCGCCCCATTGCTGGCGAAGTTGGACAGTGTCGTGGTGGTCGAGCCATCGGCATTGACCTGGATCGCCCTGGTCTGGTCTGTCGCCCCCTCGCCGTTGGCATCGGTCGTCGTGGTGATGGTCTTCTGATCGCCGCTGGTGACGGTGACGCTCTTGCTTAGCAGCGTGCCGTTGAGCGAATAGTCCAGGATCTGCTCGCTATGCGAACCGGCGCTGCCGCCCAGGGTGACGATGTCCCAGACAGTGTCTTCCGGCGAGGCGCTGCCGTCGAGATAATGCGCGACCGACGTCGTCAGCCCATCGGCACTGGTGGTGGTGACGGTCTTGTCGATCAGAACGGTGCCGGCGCCGTTGTAGGTCGAGACGGTCTCGGTCGTCGAGCCGTCGGCATTGAGGACTGTGACATCGGTGACGTCGCTGTCCAGGACACCATCGCCGTTGGCATCGGTTTGCGTGGTCACCGACAGGCCGTTGCCGCTGGTGGTGATGGTACGCTTGCTGAGCAAGGTGCCGTCGTTGCTGAAGTCCTGGATTGTCTCTTTCTTCGAGCCGTCGTTGTCGAAGGTCGTGGTGTCCCAGTGGGTACCCTCGGCGGAACCGTCGTATGCCACCGATGTCCAGAGGCCATTGGCGCTGGTCGTCGTCACCGTTTTGTTGATCTGGATGCCATTGGCCGCCGTGTCGGTCACCGTTTGCGTGGTCGAGCCATCGGCATTGAGCACGGTGACCCTGGTCTGGTCGACATGGCCGTCGCCATTGCCGTCGATCGTCACCGTCGTGGTCTTGCGATCGGCGCTGTTGGTCGTCACCGTCTTCGAAAGCAGCGCGCCGGTGTTGCTGGTGGTCGACACCGTCTCCGTGCGGCTGCCATCGGCATTGAGCACGATCGCATCCGTCGCCGTGCGGTCGATGGCGCCATCGCCATTAAGATCTGCTTGGCTGGTCTGGGTCAGGCCATTGGCCGAGGTGGTGGTGATGGTCTTGCCGGCCAGCGCGCCATTGGCGCTGGTGTCGGTCACCGTCTCGGTGCGCGAACCATCCGCATTGGCGACGATGACGTCGGTCTCCGTCCCGTCATAGGTACCGTCGCCGTTGACATCGGTCTTGGTCGTCATCGACAGGCCGCTGGCGGCGGTCGTCGTCAGCGTACGGTTGACCAGTGCGCCATTGCTGGCGAAGTTCGACAGTGTCGTGGTGGTCGAGCCATCGGCATTGACCTGGATCGCCCTGGTCTGGTCTGTCGCCCCCTCGCCGTTGGCATCGGTCGTCGTGGTGATGGTCTTCTGGTCACCGCTGGTGACGGTGACCGTCTTGCTGATCAGCGTGCCGCCGAGCGCATAATCCAGGACCTGCTCGGTGCGCGAGCCATCCGAGCCGATGGACACGATGTCCCAGCGCTCGTCCACAGGCCAGTCGCCGCCATCGATGTACTGCTTCACCGACGTCGTCAGCCCATCGGCGCTGGTGGTGGTGACGGTCTTGCCGATCAGAATGGTGCCGGCGCCGTTGTAGGTCGAGACGGTCGTCGTCACGGAATTATCGGTGTTGATGACAATGGAGGACGCCGTCACCTCGTCAAAACTGCCGGCGCCGGCATGGTCGATCTGTACGGTTTTACTGCCTGCGTCAGCGCTGGTCGTCGTCACTGTCTTGTCGAGCAGCGTGCCATTCTTACCGGTATCAGTCACAGTCTCCACGCGGCTGCCATCCGCATTCACAACCGTCGTGTCAGTGGTGATGACATCGAAGCTGCCTGACCCTGCATGGTCGGTTTGTGTGGTCCTGATCAAGCCGTTGGCGTTAGTACTCACCACGACCTGTTTGATGGTTAAGCCATTGGCGGCCAGTGCCTTGGTCGTGGTCGACGTTGAACCGTCGACATACCTGACAAACACCTGGGTCTGATCGTTGATACCATCGCCATCCTGGTCGAGCGCCGTCGTCACCGTTGTCTTGTCAGCGCTGGTTATCGTCGCGGTGCGATCGGCGAGCGAACCATCGGCGTTGAAATCGCTGACGACGCGCTGGCGCACACCTGCCGTGATCGTAGTCACGTCGGTCTGCCAGCGGTCATAGGTGCCGTTGCCGTCATCGTCGAACTGCGTCGTCGTCGACAGGCCGTCGGCGCTCACGATAATGAGGTTCTGGAATGCCAGCGTGCCTTCCTTGTCGTAGCCTTCAAGCGTGGTGGTCTTTGAGCCGTCACCATTGGTCACGGTGTTGATCTTGATGATGTAGCCGTTGGCGTCCGAGGCCAGCACGGCATCGCCAACAGCCCCCGTGCTTCCATCGGATTTTGTATAGGTCGCGATACCGGTGATGGCAGAACCATCAGCAAAAGTCTGACCACTGCCCGTCGCTGTTAGCCCGATCGAGGCGATGCCGAGCGAAGCCAGCGATACCAACTGTCCGTGGACCATCACCTTGAATTGGGACCAGCGGGCATCGCCGGCATCGAGCAGTCCGTTGTGATTGGTGTCGAAAACGCTCTTCAGCGCATCGAGATCGCTGCTCGCCGTCTGGTCCCATTCGGTGAAGACGAACTCGCTGGAGCGGCTGATCTTGCCGTCGCCATCAGCATCGAACACGAGCACGCCGTTGCCCTCCCCCGCCCACGCCGTGCGGTGCTGATAGCCATCGCCGTCCAAATCGAGGAACTGCGATGAGTTCGACAAGGTGTCGACGGCAAGACCATCGCCGGACAGGTCCAGCAATACGGGTTTACCACCACCGGCTTTGCCATTCGCGCCAGCATGGCTGGCCGCGCTACTGCTGTAATTGCCGGCATGGTCCTTGCCAGTGGTGGAATAGCCACCGGAGTCGTTAATACCGCCTCCTTTGCTGCTAGGCCCCGCATTGTTCGTATGGTCGGACATGCCTGCTTGCGACAGTTCCCGAGCCACCATCTTCTGCAGGTTAGGATCTTTAGGATTTACGCCCCTGGCAATAGCGGCCTGCGAAGCCCCCGCCGTGACGGCCTTGGCCGATAGACCTCTGCTTATTGCGTCCCTTACACCCGCACCAATGGTGTCCATAGGGGCATCGCTAGGGCCGAAGCCGGGAACGTAAACAGTCGGCGGCACGTTCAAGATCGGGGGAGCCACACGGGGTATCGCGGGTTTTATGGCAGGGGTGCGACGGGCGCGAGGGACAGGCTTAGTCACAACCGCTGGAGTATATATAGTATTGAAAATGGTGGTCGGTGTGACCGGGGTATAATCTGGAATCCCCATGGGAACTACCCCGCTCACCAGATCAACAACCGGGGCCGCCGTATAGGATTGATTGGGTACTCCAGTCGGCACACCGCCAAGAAAACTGGTATCGGGAGAATACTGAGCCGGCTTAGCGACGGAGGTCGTAAAGCTCGGTCCATAGTTCCTTGTGTCCTGATTGTCCCTCAAAGCGCCAGACGGGGAACTGGGACTAGATGGCGCTGTGGGGTTAGATTGTCCGGCAGGGCCAGATTGAGTACCTCCATGTCCCGAGCCCAGTCCAGACGGAGTAGCACTCGATCCCCAACCAGGTCCATAAGCGCTTGGATTCTGGTTATCTCTCAGAGCGCCCGACGGAGCAGTAGGACCAGACGGAGCAGTGCTGGGTCCCCAAGCAGGTCCGTAGTGGGCTGGGTCCTGATTATCTCTCAAAGCGTCCGTCGGAGAAGTAGGATTAGACGGAGTGCTGAGTCCCGGCGCTGTCCGGTTTTTAGCGTTGGTTTCGCTCGGGCTGTCTAACCCGGTGCCAGGACCGGTATACCCGGGGGCCAGTCCCGGCGCTGGCCGGTTCTTGGCGTTAGTTTCGCTCGGAGTATCGAGACCCGTGTTGAGACCGGTATATCCGTTCCTCTGGCCAGTACTATCGACATAAGGGTTAAGATCGCGAGGTGTTCTTGGGTCATACGTCCACGTGTCGCGCGGAGGCTGAGACATCTCTATGTCGTCCAAGCTCTTCCCAGGAAATTTCCCAGGATCGGCAGCCCATCCCAGCATAGCTCTATCAAACGGCGTAGCAATTCCAAGATCCGGATGGACCGGCACTCCAAGTACCTCCAGCTTGAAATGCGGACTTACACTTATCTCATCTATTGTAGAGTAAATATGCTCAGGGTATCTTGGGGAATTTGTTCCCAATCCCGGTATGGCGTCATAATATTCAGGAGGAATACTGCGATATGTGGTCTTTACATTGATACCGGCCTGCGCATCGAGCACAGTGAACTGCGCCTGCGGATTCCCAAAAGTGATACTCGCTGAAGCATAGCCCGCACCCGTCGTATCCGCAGCAACCCCAGCTTGTGCATCGAAATATGAAAATAAATTAACTCCACGTCCGGCAAATACCGTTGTCGTGCCGTCCTTACTCTGCGTTATGCTAGCGCGCCATCCGGCAGCATCAACAGTGACTCCAAACTTGTCATCGGACGCCCCCGAGTCGATCTTAGTGTCCACCACACTCCACCCCTCAAGATTTGCGTCGAGCTTCTAGTTTCAACTAAGGAAATACCTATAAACAAATAAACCCTTCACAAGGTATCAGTAAACCTTCAATTTTTGCAAGGCTTCTTTTGAATTTTGATCGCCTTGCGATGAGGCTTTCTTCCACCAAGAAATTGCTAGATCAATATTCCGTTCTACGCCTTGCCCTTGAAAATAGGCAGCCCCCAAATTATACTCAGCATCAGTACTACCCAGCTCCGCAGCACGAAGCCACCAAGTGACCGCGAGGCGGAAATCCTGCTTCACCAGCTGGCCATCGTAGTAGACGCCGGCCACTCTTTCCTGGGATTCCCGATCTCCCTGCTGCGCCGCTTTCAACCACCATGCAAACGCCGCAGACTCGTCTTTAGGGACGACCTCGCCAGCGATGCACAAATACCCCATCACTCTCTGAGCTGCCGGGTAGCCACCTTCGGCCGACTTGAGCATCCATCTCGCCCCTTCTGATAAATTCCTGCCCACTCCGGTTCCAGTGATGAACAAGTCACCCAGTGTATACTGAGCGGCTGGATCTCCGCCGCCGGCCGCCCGCTCTATCCATCGGATGCCAGCTTCGTTATCTTGAGCGACACCGGCGCCGCTCAATAGAGTGACGCCGAAATTCAACTGTCCGCTCAGGCTGCCATTCTCGGCCGCCTTTTGCCACCAAGCGACAGCCTTTCGGTCATCTTTTGCAATGCCCAAACCCTTTGAATAAAGCTCGCCAAGATAACTCTGAGCATCAGCATCGCCTTCATTCGCAGCAACCAAAAGCCAACGGAAAGCCTGGCTTGGATCCCGTTCGACGCCCGCTCCACCTAAGAAAGCGACTCCCGCATTGTATGCGGCACGACCATTTCCTGCAGCAGCGGCCTTGACCCACCACCGAACCGCCAAACCGAGATTTTTAGGGGTGCCTGCACCAGCGGCATACATATCCCCCAAAGCCCCCTGAGCCGCCGGATCTCCAGACAAAGCACTCTTTTTGGTTAGATCGAACGTTTTCAACGCTGCATTGCTTTCGTATGCAGGCTGTTTGACGCTGTCATCCGCAATAGAACGGTCCAATGCGACAGGTAGAGAACCGAATACCATAGAAATTAGCACGAGTATGTGCTTTGGTACTGGCCTCAGGTTATTACTTCGAATCCACATTCACCATACTCCATCGGATGACGTCACGGCCTTGATCCGTGGCATACGGCACGAACACAGGTCCGATCAGTTATATGTATTTGTTTTTCCCAGTTCGTCACGCGGAACGCCCCACACCCCAAGGGAAACAAAATACGCCACATTGCTACGACCCGAGGCGATCTTAAGTCAATAGGTATGACTTATTCTATTTAAGATTATTCCATAGCGCTACAGATACACCAAATACGATATATACTTCGGCGTTTTCAAAGGCGGAAGTGAGCAGTCCAACACTACACATCGATGATATATCCGCCTCCCAGTAGTCTGGCGCCGCCGGCTCGCAATAGCCGATCCGTCTGCTTGATTGCCGTTCCCGTCGTGACATGGATGAGGATATGCCTGGCCTTGCGGCTTTTCGACCACAGCACGATGCCGCGAACCAGGCGCGTGAATACTTTTGCAGACAGGAAACGGCCGCAACGCTGCGTATCGACCGCAATAAGGTGGGCGGTGGTCATCAAACCGCCTTCGCCGATCAGGTATTCGCCGGCGGAGAACCAGGCCAAACCGACCAGTTCGCCCCTTGCTTCGGCCACGATCAGACATTGGTTCGGTGGCGAACTCCTTATCTGCTTTTCAAGCGCGTCAAACTTGCTCTCGGAAAACGGAATGTCGGCAAAGATGGTGCGCGCATGGAACTGCCGAACAAGGGAACGTATCGCTGCCCAGTCTTTATCTTCAGACAGGCGCACGCGCACGATGCTCTGTTTAGGGCTCTGTTGCGCGTCTTGCTCGGGACGCTGCAAAGTCTCCGCCTCACCGCTCATGGAACGCCTCGTCCGTCATCTCCATCAGCGGGTCGAGCAGATACTCCAGCACCCTCCGATTGCCCGTCTTGACCTCGGCAGTCACCGACATACCAGGCGTCAGCACTACATCCCTGCCCTCGACACGGATTGATGTCTCATTCAGCGCGATCCGCACCGGGAACACCAGGGGCCCGGCGCTGTCGCGCGCTGTCTCTTCCTTGGCCGCTGATGGCTGTTGCGTCGCGCCGGCCGGGATCGCGTCGTTGGAGACGGTCAGCACCTTGCCGTCGAGCGTGCCGTAGCGAGTGAAGGGGAAGGCTTCGAGTTTCACGCGCACCTCCTGCCCTTCATGGACAAAGCCCTTGTCGCGGTTGAGCAGCATGGCCTCGATCTCGAGTTTCGTGCCGTCGGGCACGATCACCATCAGCTTCTGGCCGGTCTGCACCACCTCGCCCAGTGTATTGACCTCCAGTTGCTGGACACGGCCGGCGACCGGGGATTTGAGCAGGCTGGCGCGCTCGAAGAGTTCGGCCTTGGCGAGGTCCTGCTGCAGCACGCCGATCGAGCGGTCGATCTCGATTAGTTCGGTGGCGACCTTGTCGAGATAGGCGTCGCGGCGGGCAAGTTTTTGTGCGGCAAGCGTCTTTACCGTGGCTTCGAGCTCGGCGATGTGACCCTCGTCGGACACCGTCGCCATCAACTGGTCCTGCTCACCCTGGCGCGCCTCGATCGTGCTGGTCTTGATCCCGACCTGGCGCTTTTCCAGCTGCAAGTAAACATCCAGTCTGTCGCCGGCGAGGGTGACGAGCTTGCGACGTTCGACCAGGGTCTTGCCGGCGCGTTCGATCTCTATTCGTTTCTGCGCGATCTCGGCTTCGAGGCTTTCCTGCTCAGATTGATAGGCGGCCAGCGACTGGCGCATCTGCAGCCGCTGCAAGTCGACCAGCGGCGCGGGAGCATTTGCCGGGACAGTGAACTCGGCTTCGGCGGATGGCGTGTCGTCCGCTACGGCATCGATCAGCGCCTGGAGCCGCGCTTTCGAGACTTCCGCCGCTGCAAGATTGCCGGCATTTTTCTGCCGCTCGGCCGCGTACTCGGCCGGCTCCAGTTCCACCAAGGCTTCACCCGCCGCGACATGGTCGCCCGCCTTGACATGCAGCGCCTTGACCGTGCCGGTGATCAGCGGCTCGATGACCTGCACCTTGCCGATCGGGATCAGCTTGCCCTGGATGGTCGCATAGGTGTCGATGCGGCCGTACCATGACCAGACCAGTGCGCCGACGGCAAATAGCATGATCAGGCCGGAGAAAATGCGGGCGGCCGGCGAGGCCGGGGTTTCGAGGATCTCGATGGCGGCGGCCTGGAAGGCGCGATCGTCGCGGTTGAGTTTCGGACGCTTGGCTTCCGTCTCGCGCGCCACGCCTTCTTTCACCGCTTGCCAATAGCGTCCCATCGTCTACTCCGCCGCCTGGGATTGGGTCGACGGGCGCTGCTCGGCCTGCAGCCGATAGAGCTGGGCATAGCGGCCATTGAGCTTCAAAAGCTCCTCATGCGTGCCTTGCTCGGTGATGCGGCCGGCCTCGATGGTCATGATGCGCGTGGTATCGCGAAGTGCAGCCAGCCTGTGCGCGATGATGAACACTGTGCGGCCTTTGGCCATGAGCCGCATGTTCTGCTGGATGATGTATTCCGACTCATAGTCGAGCGCGCTGGTCGCTTCGTCGAACAGCAGGATGCGCGGGTTTGTGACCAGCGCACGGGCAATGGCGATGCGCTGGCGCTGGCCGCCGGAGAGGTTGGAGCCACGCTCCTCCAGCACCGTGTCGTAGCCCGATTTGAGCTGCAGGATGAATTCGTGCGCGCCGCTGAGCTTGGCCGCCTCGATGACGCGCTCCAGCGGCAAAGCGGGATCGGCCAATGCGATGTTCTCGCGCACGGTGCGCCGGAAAAGAATGTTCTCCTGCAGCACGACGCCGATCTGCCGGCGCAGACTGCGCGGATCGATCAGCGCCAGGTCAACACCATCGACCAGCACGCGGCCACGCTCGGGCACATGCAGCCGCTGCAGCAACTTGGCGACGGTGCTCTTGCCCGAGCCGGACGGCCCGACAATGCCGATGATTTCGCCGGGCTGGGTCTGGAACGAGACGTCGCTGAGGATCTCGCGCTCGCCCGGCCGATAGCGGAAGGTGACGTGATCGAAAGCGGCATGGCCTGAAATCTTGCGCAAGGAGCCCTGCCCGCCACCGCCTGATATCTCGACCGGCGCGTTGAGGATGTCGCCCAGCCGGTCAACGGAGATGCGCACCTGCTGCAAATCCTGCCAGAGTTGCGCCAGCCGCAGCACCGGGCCGGAGACGCGGCCAGCCATGATGTTAAAGGCGACCAATTGGCCGACCGTCATGTCGCCCGCTACCACCGCCTTGGCGCCAAACCACATGGTGGCGACGATCACCGCCTTGGAGATGAGCTGGGCGGTGTTCGAGGCAAAATTGGCGAGCCTGGCGGTGCGAAAGCCGGCGCCGACATAGCCGGCAAGCTGGTCCTCCCAGCGCCGCTGCATCTGCGGCTCGACAGCCATCGCCTTCAGTGTTTCCACGCCGACGATGGATTCGACCAGGAAGGTCTGGTTCTCGGCGCCGCGGTTGAACTTTTCCTCGATGCGGCGGCGGAACTCCGGCGTCACCGCCATGGACAGAATGACATAGGCCGGGATGGAGCAGATGACGATCAGGGTCAGCCACGGGCTGTAGAGATACATGACAGCGAGGAAGACGAAGAGGAACAGCACATCGAGCAGCACGGTGAGCGCCGAGCCTGTGAGGAAGGCACGGATGTTCTCTAGTTCATGCACGCGCGCCACGGTCTGGCCGGTCTGCCGCGCCTCGAAATAGGCGATCGGCAGGCCGAGCAAATGGTGGAACAGTTTTGCGCCGAGCGCCACATCGATACGGCTGGTGGTGTGGATGGTGGTGTAGGTGCGAAGCCCGGTGAGCAGCACCTCGAACATCGACACGGCCGACAGGCCGATGACCAGCACTTCGAGCGTGGTCAGGCCGTTGTGGACCAGAACCTTGTCGATCACCAGCTGGAAGAAGATCGGCGAGATCAGGCCGAGCAGCTGCACGAAGAAGGAGGCGAGCAGCACCTCGGCGAAAATCCAACGATAGCGGATGATTTCGGGGATGAACCAGGAGAAATCGAAACGCCGTGAAAACCCCTGCGCGAAGGCGCGGCTGGTGATCAGCACGGCGAAACCGCTCCACAGCGCCTCAAAGTCGGCCCTCGCAAGTTCTTGCGGTGCGCCCGATTGCGGATCCTGCAGCAGCACTTTTCCCGAGGAGAGCGCCGCCAGCAGCGCGAAGCTGCCGTCGGTCTTCTCGATGATGGCCGGCAAAGGCAGGCGGTCGAGCCTTCTCGGTGATGGTCTGGCGATCCTGGCCTTGAGCTTCAACCGTTTCGCCGCCCGCACGATATCGACGCGATCAGCAAGCCGTTCGCCAAGTCCCAGGTCATGGCGAATGGCATCGGGATCGGCCGGCTGGCGCAAATACTGTGTCATCAGCGTCAAGGAAATGACGCCGCTATCGAGACGCACGACTATCGGCGTGACGGAATTCACCTACCCCCCGGCAAGTATCATAATGCTGTGTTTCTTATCCATGCTCCTGTTCATTAGCGGACGCAAGTATTTGATCCCGAAATTTTTACGCGCAAACTACATTAGCAATACTTTATATACGAGCAGTCGTGCATCACGGTTCTTTCCTCAGCCGCTATAGGTGTGTCCTTTTAGCAACCACCTACCTCGCGCGACCGGAGAGCGATCGTCTCCCCGCCCCAGCCAAGGTGGTCTCATGGCAGGCACTTTGATGAGCCTTCCGCACCCATCGGCGGCCAGCACTATGTAGTCTCTCCATGTTTACCCGCATCGATGATGCGAAGGTCGACATCCCCAAGGCAATGAGCCAGGCACCTAGCGACGTCCGCTTTCGGTGCGAAAGAGAACGTTGGAATTGGCCGAATGGAGGCGCATAGCTCACGTTCAGCAGAACTATCGGGTTCGTGCTAACGTGCACGACTAAGGAGGGGGCACACGCGCCAGAAAGTCCATGCCTCCTGAAATTTTTCCCAATACCGACTCTAAGTCACAATTTGTCGCACAAGCACTCGCAATTCGGGCTGAGGCGCGACGCAAAAAGTTCGAAAAGCTTCCAAGAACCCCAGCCAAACTTTACTTATTCAATAAAATCAATGCCTTACGAGAAATTCAACTTCCTGACGTCGGCGATTCCAGGGGACTAAATTAGGGGATTTTCTAGGGAAGTTTTAACCCTGTGGATAGCTGTCCTCTGAGCCGTTACTGTCGGGCAGTTGGAGTCGGGGTGAACGGGGGACTCGCTTTGCATAAGCTAATGATGATCGTGGCGGCTTCGACCACAAGCGCCGCCATGGCACAAACTCCGCATGAGCTTGGCAACAAATATAAGGCTTGCCTCTTTGCAAACGCGATCCTTACAGCGCGGAAAGCTGTCACGCGCCGACCGAGCTACTGCCAGCAATCTATGCCTCCTGCATCAACGAAGAACGTCACATCCACGACTCTGTAAAAGCCAGAGAAGGAGTGGCGGTCGCGACAAGGACGATTGAGCTAGTCCAACAAGGTCTTAATCGCGAAGTTGTGCGTTTGATTGTCGACGGCCAAATCAAGAGCGGCTGTAAATAACACGCCCACCGACAGCCGCGTTGGCAACACGACTATTGACGGCGAGTCCACCCTATGATTCGTTGCCACCGGCAACATTCTTCGGGGGACTAGTCTTGAAAAGACTGACTATCGTTGCGGCGGCGCTCGCGCTCGCCGGCTGCACCACTTCGGCCGAACAAATCGACAAGCAGATAGCGGGGCAGCAACCGCCATCGGCGGCGCTTAGGCAAAAGATCGTGGAGGCGGCACGGACCGAGCTGAAAGATCCCTACTCGGTCAGGGACGCCACCATCTCCTCATACATACCGGCACCTGGCAAGCCCAACACAGGGTTCGTCTGCGTGCGCTACAACGCCAAGAACGGCTTCGGCGGCTATACGGGGCTCTCCACGGTCGGCACCAACGTGATTAACGGTGAGCTGCGCGGGCTCTTTCAGAACCCCTACCAGTGCACACTGGCAAGCCTGCACTGGTATCCGCTGCCAGAGGCAAAGCAGCTCCAAAACCTTTAGACCAACAACCAGCCGAACGCGGCGAGTCAGAAGACCACGACAAGCGCCAGCAACACCAGCCGACCAGCCTATATCCGGGGTGTGATCTGGGCACTTGTCGCAGGGCATCGTCGGCCGCTCCAAGCATCTCTCACTGCCTAAACATTGCGTGTCAGCGTTGTCTGAAGCAAATTGGAGGCAGGGAGGCGATCATAATGGATGCTGGAAAACTTGATGAAATTTGGAAGCAGCAAGCAATCCCCGTCATCTTGCGTAGGGATGGCTGGCACGAAAAATTGAGAGCGAGATTGCCAAAAGCCGACGACGACTGGAAATGGATTAACAGTCTCGGGAAGTCTTCCATCACTTGGATACATGGCGGCTCGTATTGGGAATTGCCAAAGTCATGGTTCAACAATTTCGTCAATGAAGCGCTGGCGCGGTATAAGCGGCTTTACGTGATTCAGCCCTATCGAGAGCAAGAAAAGTGCGCGCCGGCCTGCATGAACGCTGCCGGCCATGAATGCGAATGCTCGTGCATGGGTGCTAACCATGGCGCCGGGAATGATGGTAGTTGGTTTGAAGTATCAGAGACCTTCGCGACGCGGTGGTATGAGCGCGAGCTTGCTTGTCGGTTGATGACGGTGAAATAGCGAGGGAGAAATCAGTGCAATTAGACAAGCAGACAATCACCGCAATGCGTGATGCATCCTACGTGCGCACACCGGGAGGCAGCGCCACGATTGGTTTGGAACCCGATGACGTGCCGGACTTCATTGAAGATCGGGATGCCTTCGCCGCAAAAACACTTTGGTGTCAGCCGGCAGCAATATCTTGATTGGGTAGCGACGGACGGCGCTCCCCGGTGTGGTGCGACCACCAAAAAGGGAACACGCTGTCAGAATTCCGTCAAGGGCGGCATCCAACGGACTATCGAGGAATGGGTGAAGCTCAATGGCGGGTATTGCCCGGTTCACGGCGGCGAATGAAGCCCGGCTGACCAGCTAGAAATCGGTGAATACCCTATAGTAACAACGATTTTGATCCTCCCATAAGCAGGACAGACGCGCCATCTGACCGTCAAGCCAGCGGCGAGATGCAAAACCGCTGGTAAATCGCGGCAACCATCCTGTGAGATTCGTTGCTGCATCGACAGAATCGGCAGTGTCGCGTGACTGCGACTAAAAGGCTGTGATTTCGTCGGTTGGCGCTGCACCCGCAAGAGAACGGGCGGACAAGAAAGCCTTGTCCGCCCGTATTTTTATTTAGCAGAAGCCCGCCGGGGTGAGCGGCGGGATTCTGGTCGGTCGGCGAGGATCGGGCGGCTATTCGTTTTAACCCACCGGCCGAAGCGGCACGACATTATAGGTGTGCCGAGCGGCAGCCGAAAACATCAATGAATGCAAAATATTGTTTGTTTTCAATGCCTTGGAAGAAGTTGGATTTCTGTCCAGGTTCCCCAGCGAAACTTTTCTAAGTCAATTCAGAAACTTGGCTCGCTTGGGATTTGCATTTCTCTTGATTTCGCGCCGCAGAACGTCGGCGACGATCAGGCGCTCTTCGACAAGTTCTTCTTTGCGCTGTGTCCCAGCGCGAGAGGGCTTCACAGACCGAGTGTCTGACTCGCGGCCAGATGCACGAAAACTGCCGAAGGTGCCATCTTCTCATGCGTGGCAGATTGACGGGTGGCCTCGACCAAAACGGCCGCTGCATGCTCAACCCGATCAGCCGCATGGTCGACCTGGTCGAGCTTCTTCGCCAGCCGGCCGTGCAGCTTCGAAAGCCGTGTTGCATGATGGGCGGCGCTTCGCTTTCGGCCGTCCAGATTGAGCGGTTCAAAGAACATGGGGACCTCACTGTGCGCAACGAATCCTTACGCCGGCTTCTCACGGTTTGCGATTCCTTCAAAAGGACGAGGCCCTATCCCTTTGATCCGACCCGGCTCCCTCCTCGGAGGGCAATAACGCGTTGGTCATGGCAGTCGCTGCCGGGCTAAGCTCCGCAAAGGTTTTTTGCATTGGGCTCCATAATGGTCACTGACAGCCAGTACATTCTCGAAAGCATCAGCCAGGGCGGCGCGGTGCTTGACGATGGCGAATTCGTCATCGACAGGCTGGTGAAGTATGTCGGCAACGGAAGGGTCCGTTGGCACGTCGAGTTTCGCGGGCACCGGATCGAGTTCACGACCGGCCAGCTCAAGAAGCAGCCTACTTTCCGCAGGAAGATACTCGAACAGGCCGGTGTGCTGCCGCCCCAGCGTGCCGGGACCAATTACAGGCGATGGTCACTCGACCTGCGGAAGAATGCCGTCGAGCTTCCCTGGCGCGATAGGCCTGTCGATGCCGGTTTTGCCATCGACAGGCTCGCCAGCCATGGGGATGGCCGCTGGACGGTTGAATACCAGGGCAAGGTCATCAAGTTCACGACGACCAAACTCCGCCGGCAAACCAGTTTCCGCAAGAGGATGCTGCTCAAGGCCAAGGTGCTGCCGCCGCAACTGGATCCGGTTGCCTATCGGAAGTGGATGGACTGGCTCATTCAAAACGCCACCGAGGCTACCCCGCAGGCCGACGATGCCTTGACGAGCGAGAAAAGCTGGCTCGACGACCTGCCAGAGCTGGCCGGATGGCAAAATGAAGCGGTGCCCGAAGGGACTGACTAAAAGGCGGCGGTAATATCTAGAACAACGATCAAATTTGAATGGAAGACATGGACCGCTTCAACCTCGGCACCTACCGCCGCCTCATCTCCACCCGCTCGACTGAGACCCAGCGCTGGTTCGATATCGGCTTGAACTGGTGCTACGGCTTCAACCATGAGGAAGGCATCAAGTGTTTTGAGAAGGCGCTGGAGACCGATCCCGGCTGCGCAATGGTGCATTGGGGCATCGCCTATGCCGCCGGGCCTTTCTACAACCTGACCTGGAAGGAGCATGGCGAGGCCGAGGCTGACAGCGCGACGAAGCGCTGCTTCGAGCATGTGCAACAGGCGCGTGCCAATGCGGCTGGCGCCAGCGAGATCGAACGGGCCTTGATCGAGGCGCTGGCACCCCGTTTCCAGAAGCCGCACAAGGTGAGCCCACAAGAATTCGAACAGTGGGACGATGCCTATGCCGCCGCGATGCGGCTGGTCTACCAGGACTTTCCTGATGACCATGACGTGATGGCGCTGCTGGTCGAGGCGCTGATGATGCGCACGGTGCGGCGGCTGTGGAACCTCAAGACCGGTGCGCCGGCGCCGAACTCGGATGTCATCGAGGCGCTGGAGGTGTGCGAGCGATCGATCCGGCTCGCCGACGGGGCCGGCATCGCGCAGCATCCGGCGATCGTCCACCTGCACATCCATCTCCTGGAAATGTCCACCATGCCGGAACGCGGCATGCGCTCGGCGGACCTGCTGGGGCAAATGTGCCCCGATGCCGGGCACATGAACCACATGCCCGGCCATATCTATGTGCTGTGCGGCGAATACGAGAAGGCGAAGCTCGCCAGCGAAAAGGCGGTGCGCGCCAACGACCTCTATCTCGCCTATGCCAACGAGCCGACCTACTATCTGCTCGGCTGCTGCCACGATCTGCACCTGATGATGTTCACCTGCATGCTGTCAGGCCAATACCGGCCGGCGCTGTGGGCCGCCGACAAGGTGCGAAGCCTGGTCGTGCGCGACGTGGTCGCCATCCAGGATCGTCCCAAGCTCACGCAAACAGTGGAAGGCTATCACGCGATGAAGTCGCATGTGCTCGTGCGCTTCGGCCGCTGGCGGGAGATCATCGACGAACCGGTGACGGCGGAGCCCGGCCTCTATGTACTGACGGCGGCCATGCAGCACTACGCCAAGGGCGTCGCGCACGCGACGCTGAGGCAATTCGCCGAGGCCGAGCGCGAGCGTGAGCGGTTCCACCGGCATGTGGAAAGCATTGCGCCGGAGCGGCGTTTTCTCAGCAATCCCACCCGTGCCTCGCTCGCGGTCGGGGCTGCCTTGCTCGATGGCGAGCTTGCCTATCACCAGGGCCGGCACGACGAGGCTTATGTCCATCTGCGGCAAGCGGTCGAGCTGGACGACAACCTCTCCTACACCGAGCCATGGGCGTGGATGCACCCGCCGCGCCATGCACTGGCCGCCCTGCTGCTCGACCAGGGCCACGCCGAGGAGGCCGAGCAGGTCTACCGCGACGATCTCGGCCTCAGCGGCACGGTGCAGCGCTGCGCCCAGCACCCGAACAATGTCTGGGCACTGCACGGGCTGGTGGAATGCCTGACACGGCGTGGCGAGAGCGACGAATTGCAGGCGCTGCAGGCACGTCTTGCCGTGGCGTCGGCCAAGGCGGACGTGCCGATCACCTCGTCCTGCCTATGCAGGACGAGCGTGCAAGCGGATCATTGCTGCTGTCATTGAAGCTGTCGCGGAAGTGGGCCGTCGCGCTGACGCGAACGGCACTTTCCGCTACGAGAAGATCTCCGCCAACTCGTCGACGCTGACGCCTTCCTTGACCTGGCGCAGTTCGACATAGCTGACAGCCGTGGCGACGGAGATCACCATCGACACGATGGTCTGCACCAGGGCGCCCAAGACCGCAGCGGCAATTCCGTGGAAGAGATAGATGACCACCGCGCTCATCGACTGGATGACAAGTGCTATGATCATCAGGATCAGGAAAAGCCCGAACAGGGCCCAGCGGCTGCCCTTCGTCAGCGCGCGGCTGCGCGACATCGAGCCGAACACGCCGAGCCGCTCCTGGATAAGCACCGGTATCGACACCGACCAGCCGAGCCAGAGGATGATGCCGGGCACCAGCAAGGCAATCGAGGCAAACCCAACGCCAAGCCCGACAAGCAGGCCGATCCCAAGCGTCGGCAGCAAATTGCGGATCGCCACGCGGATGCAGTCGCCAAAGCTCGGCCTCTTGCCGTTCAGATCTTCGATCGCCGCTCGAACAAGACTGGACTGCAACAGAAGCGAAAGACCGACATAGAGTATTCCAAACACCGCGAAGCCGACGAAATAGCCGAATGTGTAATTCGCGGTCGCCTCGGCAAGACTAGCCGGATCTCCAACTGCAGGGGCAGCCGGGCGCGCAAGCTGCGAAACAAGATTCGGCAGTCCTGAAAATACGGCGGCAAGGCCAATGCAGAGCCCGATGTTGCGGCCTATAACAGCAAATGTGTTGTTGAACACCCTGCCGATATCGAATTTCTCTCGCCGTGCCAATGTGGTCGAAGTCATGACGTCGTTCCCCTCCTCACCGGATCATGCCAAGCGGTGTTCCCGACTGGTAATCTGCCAGTATTGATAACCGACGTCCAATCACTTGCAATTGCCGTGCAGCATTGCCAGTGTTGGCGACGAACCGCGGGTTGCAGGGAGCGAGCGGGTGACAGTCGCACAGCCGGGCACGGCGGACGCCGAAGGGCTGGCAAATCTGCACAAGCAGCTGCTGGCGGACCACTCCATCCAATTCGATCTGCCGAGCCTGGTGCCATCAGAACCGCCGGCATGGCTGAAGCCCGTGCTGGAGATGCTGGCGCGGATCGGCCCCTACATGATCTACATGTTCTGGGGCGCGGTGATCATCGGTGTGGCGGTCATCGTCCTTCTGGTCGCACTCGAAGCGAAGGGTGTGGCCTGGCGCCTGTCGTGGCGGCGCACCCGCAAGGAAGCGGGGGCGCAGGACGACTGGCGCCCGGATTCCAGCGCGGCGCAGATCCTGCTCTCCGAGGCTGACGCGCTCGCCGCGCGCGGCGCGTTCGACGAGGCGGTGCATCTCCTGCTTCGGCGCAGCGTCGCCGACATCGCCGGACGGCTGCCCGACTTCCTGCGCCCATCGCTGACATCGCGCGATATCGCCACCGCCCCATCGCTCCCGTCGCGGGCGCGTCAGGCGTTCAGCGAGATCGCGCGCATCGTCGAGGCAGCGCTCTTCGCCCGCCGGCCGGTCGGCGCCGAAGGCTGGCAGCAGGCGCGCGGCGCCTATGAGCGGTTTGCCTTCAGGGATGCCTGGACATGAGCGCGCCGGCAGTCGAGGCGGTGCAGGAACCGTTCAGCCGCAGAACCGTGTTCTGGGGCATTTTTGCCAGCCTGCTGGCCGCTGCTGCATTCTTTCTCCTGTCCACCTATGCCCCGGATTTCCGCCAGCCCGGCGGCGGCGCCACCCCGCTCTCCAAGGGCGGCTCGGGCTATGCCGGCATTGTCAAATGGCTGCAATTGACGGGAACGCCAGCACCCATGGCGCGAAACCAGAAAGATATCAGCACAGGCATATTGTCCGGGTTCCTGCTGATCGTCACCATCTCGCCAGACAGCGACCCTGCCGCGCTCGACCGCATCGTCAGGCTTCGCGCGAACAAGCCGACGCTGTTCGTGCTGCCGAAATGGCTGACCCTGCCGCTCGAGGGGCGCCAGGACTTTGAAATGAAGATCGAACGGTTGCCCGATACGGTGGTCAACGACTGGCTCGGCCACATCGTCAAGGCAAAACTCGGTGTCGGCAACAGCACGGTCGGGCAGATCGACGTCCGGGGCCACATGGTCGCCGCGCCCGATCAACTGCAATGGATTGCCGACGACCAGCCGCTGATCGCGGCAGGCAACGGCAAGGCAGTGCTCTCCGAGGTCAAGGACAAGCCTTTTTACGTCCTGACCGATCCGGACCTGATCAACAATGCCGCGTTGAAGGACTTCACCAAAGCGGAGGCGGCGCTCGACCTCATCGCCTCACTCGAACCGGCCAAGGGCGCGGTGATCTTCGATCTGACGCTGCACGGTGCCGGCCAGAGATACGATCTCGCCAAGCTCCTGGTCGAGCCGCCCTTCCTAGCGCTGACGCTGTCGGTGCTGGCGGCGGCCGCCCTTGCCTTCCTGCATGGTCTCGGCCGGTTCGGTCCGCCACGGGCCGAGGGCCGGGCGATCGCCTTTGGCAAGCGGGCGCTGGTCGACACCACGGCGATGCTGCTCAGGCGCGCCGGGCGGTTGCAGGGGCTCGGCGACCGTTATGCCGTGCTGATGCGTGCGCGTGCCGCAGCATTGCTCGGCGCGCCGCAAGGCTTGCCAGGCGAAGCGCTCGACCGCTGGCTCGATTCCCGCGACCACGGCGAAACCCAGGGCTTCAGCCGTCGCTTCAAGGCCGCGAACGAAGCCAGGAATTTGGCTCAAATGCATGAAGCAGCGCAGGAGCTGCATGACTGGACGACAAGGAGGCTCGGTGAACGTCGATGATGTGAAGGCCCTGGCGACCGCGATCAGGGAAGAAGTGGCGAAAGCGATCACCGGACAACGCGACACGGTCGATCTGATGCTGACGGCATTGTTCGCCGGCGGGCACATATTGCTCGAAGGGCCGCCAGGCACGGCCAAGACCATGACCGCACGCTGCTTCGCGCAGGCGCTCGGCGTCGTCTACGGGCGCATCCAGTTCACGCCTGACCTGATGCCGGGCGACATCGTCGGCTCGAACATCTACAATTTCCAGACCGGGCAGTTCACGCTGACGCGCGGCCCGATCTTCTGCGATCTCCTGCTTGCCGACGAGATCAACCGCACACCGCCGAAGACGCAGGCGGCGCTGCTGGAAGCCATGCAGGAACACGCCGTCACCTTCGACGGCACAACGCATGCGCTCAGCCAGAACTTCATGGTGGTGGCGACACAGAACCCGATCGAGCATCAGGGTGTCTATCCGCTTCCCGAAGCCCAACTCGACCGTTTCCTGTTCAAGCACAAGGTGAGCTATCCCGACGCGCGGGAGGAACGCGCCATCATCGTCCATCATGGCGGCGGCTCCGCTTCCCACGACATCAAGCAATATGGCATCACGGCGCAGGCCGACCGAAAGACGCTGGAGAAGGCGCTCGCCACCGTCGGCGACGTCACGCTGGTCGACGATGTCGTCGGCTATATCGCCGCCCTCGTACGCGGCACGCGAGAGAGCCCCGATTTGGAGGTTGGCGCAAGCCCGCGCGCGGGCGCCATGCTGGCGCGCGCCGCACGCGCCAGGGCAGCGCTCGACGGCCGCGCCTATGTCATCCCCGACGATGTCAAGGCGCTGGCGGTGCCGGCATTGCGCCACCGCGTCATCCTGTCGCCGGCGGCGCAGATCGACGGGCGGCTGGTGGAGCAGATCGTGTCCGATCTTGTCGACCAGACGGAAGCACCGCGTTGATCTATCCGAGCGGCCGTGCGGTCTGGGCAGCGGCGGCGGGCGCCATCCCCGCCTTCCTGATCGCGCTTGCGCTGCCCTCTCTCTGGTATCTCGGCCTGTTGTGGATCTGCATCCTGCTTGCATTCCTGGCGGTCGACGCGGCTGCCGGGCGTGGGCGCGCCTCACTCACCGCCAGTCTTTCCGCGCCACCGCAAGTCGGCGTCGGCGGCCGTTTCACCCTCCATGTCGCGGCCAGCCTCGGCGGGCGGCCGCGTGCGCTGCAGGCGCGCGTCGGCCATGATCAGCGGCTGGCGCCAGTCGCCGGCACGGGCGGCGCGCTGCCGGCCAATGGCGGCACGCTCGACCTCGAGTTCGATGCGCTCAGGCGCGGCATCGCCGGCTTCGACCGGCTGTGGCTGCGCTGGCGCGGCCCGTTCGGACTGATCTGGAACCAGGTCGTCCTGCCGATGGACCGGAAAGTCGCGGTGCTGCCCGATGTCAGCAGTGCCCGCGACGAGGCGATCACATTGCTGCAGCGCTCCGCGCTGGCCGACGGCCACGCGCAAAGGCGGGCCGGCCAAGGCCGCGAGTTCGAGGCGCTGAAGGACTACCAGCCCGGCATGGGCCGACGGATGATCGACTGGAAGCGCAGCGCGCGCCACGGCAAGCTTCTGGCGCGCGAATTTCGCGTCGAGGAGAACAACAACATCGTGCTGGCGATCGACTGCGGGCGGCTGATGTGCGAGCCGGTCGACGGCGTGCCGAAAGTCGACCGGGCGGTCACGGCAGCGCTGTTGTCGGCCTTCATCGCGCTCAAGGGCGGCGACCTCGTCAGCCTGTTCTCCTTCGACGCCAGGCCGCGCGTGTCCAGCGGCGCGGTGCGCGGCTCGCCGAGTTTCACGATGATCCAGAAGCGCGCCGCCGAGATCGACTATTCCAGCGAGGAGACCAATTTCACCCTGGCGCTGACGACATTGGCGGCCAAGCTCGACAGGCGCTCGCTGGTTATCATCTTCACAGATTTCGTCGATCCGATCAGCGCCGAGCTGATGCTGCGCACCGTCGGCCGGCTGACCGAGCGGCATCTGGTGCTGTTCATGCTGATGAAGGACGCCGAGCTGGAGGCGCTGGCCGACATGGCACCCGCCACGCCGGAGGATGTAGCCCGTGCGGTCACCGCCGGCGGCCTGCTTCGGCAACGCCAGGTGGTGATCGGCCGGCTGCGGCTGCTCGGCGCGCATGTGATCGAGGCCGACCACCAGCGGCTCGGCCCGGCGCTGGTCGAGCGCTATATTCAGCTCAAGGAGGAGAACCTTCTATGACGCTGCCCGCCGGCACCGATGCGGTACGCCAATCGCTGGCGAGCTTCCGTCAGGAGCGCGAGGCCGACTGGAAGGCATTCGAGGCGCTGCTTGCGCGCGTCGAGAAACGCGCCCCGCGCACGCTTTCGGAAGACGAACTGCTGTCGCTGCCGCTGCTCTACCGTTCGGCGCTTTCTTCGCTGTCGGTCGCCCGCGCGACATCGCTGGACAGCGCGCTGATCGCCTATCTCGAGGCGCTGTGCCTGCGCGGCTATTTCTATCTCTATGGCGCGAAACGGGGCTTGCGGCAGCGCGTCGGCGATTTTTTCCTGCGCGATTGGCCGGCGGCGATCCGCGATCTGTGGCGCGAGACCTCGGTCTCGGTCGGACTGACCCTTGTCGGCGCCATTGCCGGCTACTGGCTGGTCGCCTCCGACAAGCGCTGGTACGACGCCATCATCGCGCCCAGCCTTGCCGGCGGCCGCAATCCGGATTCGTCGGTCGAGGCGCTGCGCAGCGTGCTCTATGATGGCGGCAGCAGCCACTTCCTGTCCGGATTTGCCGCCTATCTCTTCACCCACAACACGCAAGTGGCGATCCTGGCGTTTGCGCTCGGCTTCGCCTTCGCGGTGCCGAGCGTCCTGATCATCCTGATGAACGGGTGCATGCTCGGCGCGCTGTTCCAGATCTACGCCGCCAAGGGGCTGAGCTTTGAGCTTGGTGGCTGGCTGTCGATCCACGGCACGACCGAACTGTTTGCCATCGCGCTGGCCGGTGCCGCGGGCATGCGGATCGGCACGCGCATCGCCTTTCCCGGCGAATCGACCCGGATGGCCGCCGCCGCTCAAGCCGGACAGGTGGCGGCGACCGTGATGGTCGGCGTGATGGTGATGCTTTTGTTTGCAGGCCTGCTCGAAGGCATCGGCCGGCAGACGATCACCATCGATGCGACCCGCTACGCCATTGGCGGCGGCATGCTGACGCTATGGATTGCCTATTTCTACCTGTTCCGGATGGTGCGGCATGGCAACGGCTAGGAATCCCGCCGCACTGATCAGGCCGTTGATCACGCCGGAGGGTGTCGACCTCAGGGTCAAGCTGGCGAACGCCGGCACCCGGGCTTCGGCCTTCCTGCTCGATGTGGTCATCATCGTCGCCGCCGCGGTGGCCGTCAGCCTGGTCGCGATCTTCGGCCTCGGCGGCCTTGGCCTGCGCGAGGCGGAGCCACTTTTCGTGGTCTGGATCATCTTCATCTTCCTGCTGCGCAACGTCTATTTCATCGCCTTCGAGGCGGGCCGGCGCGCGGCGACGCCAGGCAAGCGGATCGTCGGCGTTCGGGTCGCGTCGCGCGGCGGCGCGGGCCTCACGATCGACCAGGTCATCGCGCGCAATCTGATGCGCGAGCTCGAGGTGTTCTTGCCATTGTCGATCATCGCCGTGCGCGGTGGCACCGGCGTCGCCGATACGCTGTCGACGATCTTCGGCCTGGTGTGGGCGCTGCTATTTTCGCTGTTTCCGCTGTTCAACCGTGATCGCCTGCGCATCGGCGACCTACTCGCCGGCACATGGGTGGTCGAGGCCCCAAAGCTGGCGTTGGTCGAAGACCTGTCGCTAAGGCAGGATCCGGCCGCCGGCCGCTTCCGCTTCAGCCCGGCGCAGCTCGACGCCTACGGCATCGCCGAACTGCACAGACTGGAGGAAGTGCTGCGGCGCGATGACCATTTCGCGATGAAGGCGGTTGCCGAAACCATCGGCCGCAAGATCGGCGCGACGATCGAACCGAACGATTCCAAGGCCTTCTTGACCGCCTATTACGGTGAGCTCAGGGCGCATCTGGAACGCAAGTTGCTGCTCGGCAACCGCAAGGCCGACAAGTATGCGCGGTAGCCCGGGTCTCTACGCCAGCCGGGTTTTCTACCTCAGCCACTTCTCATAGTCGGACACCAAGAGGTGCACCGGCGCGACATCCTCGTCGATGTTGGAGAAGCGGCCGATCGGCTCGCGGAAGACATTGTCGGTGAGATCGTCGTTGACAGTCGACACCTCGCCGATCAGCACGTCCTTGCCCTCGGCCCAGAAGGCGTGCCAGACGCCCGGCAGCAGCGTGACGCTCTGGCCCGGGTCGAGCTTCAGCAACCCGCCGGCCGGCATCCTGTGGATGGTTCCATCGACCGGCACCGATACTTCGGCCTTGGGATCGATGCCGCCGTCGCGATCGTGCATGAACAGTTCCAGCACCAGCTTACCGCCGCCGCGGTTGATGATGTCCTCGGCCTTGATGTTGTGGCGGTGCATCGGCGAGAGCTGGTCCTTGCGCGAGATCATGATCTTCTCGGCGTAGAGCATGCCCATGCCCTTCTTCATGTCCTCGTAGCGGCCGTTGCGAACGGTGAACAGGAACAGGCCGAGCTCGTTGAATTTCTCCTGGCCGTAATCAGTGATGTCCCAGCCGAGCCGCGAGGTGAAGATGGCCGAGGAATCGACCTGGCGCGCCTTCATCTCCTCGGGTGACCAGTAGGCGAAGGGCGGCATGATGTAGCCGAACGAGCGGATGAAAGCGTCGGCTTCGCGGATGATGTCGTTGATGGCGGAGCGTTTCATGATCATGGTCCTTCGTGTCGATACGCTTTGTTTGGCAGCATGCATGTCGTTGTCCCAAAACCATTGGCCACTTTTTGGGCGACATGCATGGCAATTCGCATAGCCGAACACTGGTGCGGTGTCGATCCATCCAGCCGCCTGCCCCGCCCTGGCCGTGAACCGATGGCCCATCGATCCCGTCCGCTGGCTGCGTGACATCAGGCGCTTTCGAGGCCATAACCCCTTGCGGAATTCAGGAGTGATAGCTGATGCCGACCATCCATGACCTCGATACGCCATCGATCCTGATCGACGCAGCGCGCGCTGAAGCCAATATTGCCCGCGCGCAGGCCCATGCCGACAAGAACGGGCTGAAGCTGAGGCCGCACATCAAGACGCACAAGCTGCCCTACTGGGCGAAGAAGCAGGTGGCGGCGGGCGCGGTCGGCATCACCTGCCAGAAGATCGGCGAAGCCGAGGTGATGGCCGATGCCGGCCTGACCGATATTTTTCTCCCTTACAACATCCTTGGCCGCGCCAAGCTGGAGCGGCTTCTGGCGCTGCACAGGCGCGTAATCTTGTCGGTGACGGCGGACAGCATGGAGACCATCGACGGGCTGGCCGCCACCTTCACCGATGCCGGCCATCGTCTGACGGTGCTGGTCGAGTGCGACACCGGCATGGGGCGCTGCGGCGTACAGACAGCGGGTGACGCGGTTGGACTGGCAAGACAGATCGACACTGCCAAAGGCCTCGCCTTCGGTGGGCTGATGACCTATCCGGCCGCGGGCCGTGCGGCGGAGGCCGAAGCCTGGCTCGCCAACGCCAGCCAGGCGCTTGCCGTCTGCGGTCTCGCCTGCGAGCGCATCTCCAGCGGCGGCACACCGGACATGTGGCGTTCCAGCAAGGACAGCGTCGTCACCGAATACCGCCCCGGCACCTACATCTATCTCGACCGTTATCAGGTCGCCAAGGGCGTCGGCGCGCTCGACGATTGCGCGCTGACGGTGCTGTCGACGGTGGTCAGCCACCCGACACCGACCCGCGCCATCCTCGACAGCGGCAGCAAGGCGCTGTCCAGCGACACGTTGGGGCTGCCCGATTTCGGTGAATTGCTCGGCGTCTCCGGCGCGCGGGTGACAGGCCTCAGCGAAGAGCACGGCACCGTCACGCTTTCCGGCGATGGCAAGCTTAAAATCGGCGAGCGCGTGCGCGTGGTGCCCGACCATTGCTGCGTCGTCACCAATTTGTTCGACGAGGTCAACCTGATCGACGGCGAGACGGTGCTGGAAACACTGCCGGTGGCCGCGCGCGGGCGGATGCGATGAATTAGGCGGGCTGCCGTTCGGCCTGCCGTGCCGCCACGCGACGCATGGCGATGACCCGGCGGCGGCGGATTTCGGTGCGCATTGCCATCAGATGCAATGCGAAGAACAGCACCGTGAAGCCGATAGCCATGATCAGCAGCGGCCACAGCATCGAGGGGTCGATGGTCGATCCGCCCATGCGGAACACCGAGGCCGGCTGGTGCAGCGTGTTCCACCAGTCGACCGAAAATTTGATGATCGGGATGTTGATGAAGCCGACCAGCGTGATGATGGCGGCGGCCCAAGCGGCGCGGCTGGCGTCATCGAGCGCACGGGTCAGCGCGATGATGCCGAGATACATCAGGAACAGCACGAAGACCGAGGTCAGCCGCGCATCCCAGACCCACCAGGTGCCCCACATCGGCTTTCCCCAGATCGAGCCGGTAATCAGCGCCAGTGCGGTGAAGACAGCGCCAATGGGGGCGGCCGATTTCAGCGCGACATCGGCCAGCGGATGGCGCCAGACCAGCGTGCCGAGTGCCGAGAGCGCCATCAGCGTGTAGCACATCATGGCGAGCCAGGCGAAAGGCACATGGATGTACATGATGCGAACAGTGATGCCTTGCTGGAAATCCTCAGGCGCGGTGAAGCTCATATAGAGCCCGACGGCGAGGGCCAGCGCCGCAATCGTCGCCAGCCACGGCACGACCTTGTCGGCCAGCCCGACGAAGCGCGTCGGGTTGGCAAGATCGGTCCAGCCGGTCAGGCGTGAAGTGATGTCGCTCATGCCACTTTACATAGACCGCCAATGCGCTGGGGGCAATCGAGCGGCGGTGTCGCAGGCTTGGAAGCCGCCTTTGTAGGTCCACCAGAAAGAAATGGCCGAACTATCGCCTGTTGACGGTCATTTCAATCTCCTTTTTGAACGATACCTGTGACGAGACGACTCCAATTTGCGATTGAGCGATTGCGAGGAACGAAGGTTAATCAACCCGACGATTGAGCGGGAGGAATTACTCGCGTTGATACCCATTCCGTTGAATTTAGTGACCTGACATATAAGCGGGCCTCTGAGCGAGGGGCTGCCGCTGACAATTTATCGACGAGTTGGTTGACCATTTTGAATGAATGGTCCGGCAATATCGAAGAGATCGCATACCCCACGTCTGTGAGCACATAGATTGGTAATGTGAGTTTACCCTCATCAAGTTGAAATGTGGGGTTTGGCCCAGCAATCTCAGGGAATGTCTCAGTCTTCGAAAGTGCGGCTGCCAATGCATCAAAATTCCAGAACCACAGCGGTACACCGCCTCCGTCCACGATTTCATTCGATCGGCGAATCTGCCCCAACCCGACTTCGACTATCAGACCAGCGCTGGTAAGGTTTGCGCTCTCCGTGAACGACAAATCACCGAAGAGGGTTTTGGGAATGACGTTGTACAAACGACATTCGCAGAGACGCTCGAACAATTTCGCCGTTTGTGGATCCAATTCGTCGATTACCCGCAACACTTTTCCAGAAAAGCTATTTGGTTTACGAATTTCGGCCGCAAGGACCCTTCCCCATTTTTCCCTAAGTTCGTCGCTGGTCGCTTCTTCCGCGTATCGTTCAAACCGATTGATGAATGCATCATCGAGTTTGTCACCACCGGAGGCCGAATCTATTTCTGACGGTGGTTGCCGGCGGAGATCTTCCACAGCTTTATCCACCACAGCATCCTTATTTGCTTGCTTTGCAAACACTGAACCGAGGTGACCGTGCATTGCCCTTTCCGCGAACTCCGGATCGGTCTTCAAACGCTCCAATCCCACCGCAGTTATGGCTTCGATTGCTTTGACCCGCCCATCGATTACTGCTCGCTTCTCGGCAGTCCGTGCCTCGATAGCGACATTCAACGTTTCGACTATATTGCCACCCAAACGGTCGGCGGCAGCCACGAACCGGCTCTTGGCACTGGCCTTGATGCCTGTCGGCGTCATCTCGGCCGAAACCGATGTTTCCTTGTCCAAGTGATCGTCGTTCATAGTCCCCCCATGGGGCTACAATAAAGCAACGAGTCAGGAATGAGGAAGGCGTTCTAAGAAATATTCAACGTCTCGCTTCCCCGATTCGGTGAGCCAAGCGGACGGAACTAGGCAGCCTAGTCAGGCGGCCTCGCCCTGCACGGAGCGGCTGAGGCGGCGGACTTCCTCGTCGTTGAGCAGGCCGCCGGCGCGCAGCAGGCTGGCGAAGCGGCCATTGCGCAGCGACAGTTCGGCGAAGCCACCCATCTCGACCACCTTGCCCTTGTCCATGAACACGACCAGGTCGGCGTCGCGAACGGTGGTCAGGCGGTGGGCGATGATGAAGGTGGTGCGGTCGCGCCGCAACTCGTCGATCGCTTCCTTGACGCGGTCCTCGGTTTCGACGTCGAGCGCGCTGGTCGCCTCGTCGAGCACCAGGATCGGAGCATCCTTCAGCACGGCGCGGGCAATGGCGATGCGCTGGCGCTCGCCACCCGACAGCTGGCCGCCACGCTCGCCGACCACGGTGTCGTAGCCGCCGCTCTTGGCCAGGATGAAATCCTGCGCGGCAGCCGCGTTGGCGGCGGCATGGATCTCGTCATTGGTCGCATCGGCGCGGCCGACGCGGATGTTATCCTCGATCGAACGATTGAGCAGGCCGGCATCCTGGAACACGGTGGCGATCGAATGGCGCAGCGACTTGCGGGTCACCGTGCGGGTATCGATGCCGTCGATCAGGATACGACCGTGCGACGGCGAGAAGACACGCTGCAGCAGGTTGATGAGCGTCGTCTTGCCAGCCCCCGTCGGTCCGACGATGGCGACGGTCTGGCCAGCCTGGACCTCGAAGGAAACGTCGCTGACGCCCTGGCCCGAATTGGGGAATTCGAAGCCGACTTCCTCGAAGCGGACATGGCCGGTGACATTGGTGAGATCGCGCAAACCATCCGGTTCGGCGACATCGGCAGCCGAGTCCTCGAGCTTGTAGAAGTCCTCGAGCTTGGCGCGGGCTTCCGAAATCTGGTTGGCGAAAGCCGACATCTGGTCGAGCCGCGAGATCAACAGCGTGGCAAAGCCAGTAAAGGCGATCACATCGCCAACCCGCAACTGGCCGTGGGTGACCAGATAGGCGCCGATCAGAAGCACCACCATCATCGAGATGGTCGACGACAGGCGATTGAGCGCATTGGCGATGGCCCACCAGTCGAGCACCGGATTCTGCGCGTCGAGCAGGTTCTTGACATAGCGGCGCAGGGTCTCGGCCTCAAGGCCAAGGCGGTTGTAGCTCTGGAGAACAGCGACGTTGCTGACGGAGTCCGTCACATGCGCGAACACCTTGTGATAGTGGCGCTCGACGGCGGCCTGGCCGGCCTTGGTGCGCTTCATCACCAGACGGCCGATGCCGACATAGAGGATGCCGAGCCCAAGCAGCACCATCGACATACGCACATCCATGCTAAGTGCGGTCGGCACCAGCAGCACAAGTGCAACTGCCGTGGACAGATGCTGGCGCATGAATTCGAGCCACAGGCTGAACAGCGTCTCGACGGCGCGCAGCAGCGTGTGCAAGGCGTTCGACGTGCCGCGCTGATGGTGCCAGGCAAGCGGCATGGTGATGACGCGCTCGAAGGACTCGCACAGCACTTCGCTGCGCCGGGCATGAGCAAAGCGGTCGGCGCCGCGCGCCACGAGAACGAAAGCCATGACGTTGAAGGCGCCCAAACCGGCCCACACGGCAAGCGTGGAGAATACCGAGCCATGCGCCGAAATCGCATCGATCACCCGGCCAAACATGATCGGCTCCAGGATGGCGATGGCGGCAAGGGCGATATTGGCGCCGCAAATCAGCGCGACGCGCTTCTTGTCGGCGGCCAAATACCCCAGCGCTCTCCAATAGATCTGCAGAAGTGACACTTCAGCTACTCCGCCAACTCTCTATTGTGCTCAATTCCAGTATTGTGCACTGCACCATTTAATGACACGTAACGGTTGACGCGTCGCAAAACAATGCCCGTCTATCGCTTCCGTTCCCATTTAGCGAACAAAAGATGACGACGATGCGAAATCTGACGTGATCACCTAACGGTTTGAGATAAAAGGTGAAATGTCAGGCTTGCGGCAAAATCATGGCAACGGCAGAGCAGTGCCACATTTTTAATCACAGTAGGCTTGAACGGCCTATTTAGGGGCCACCCGGCGGTTGCCGCCATGGATCTCGCGCAAGTAAACCGGGCGCGGCTTCGCGCGCCCCAAAGGACGCGCGATAGGTCGGATTAACCTTTTGATTTCACCCCGGTATCTTGACCACAACCTCGGTCTGGCTGCCGGCCTTGGGTTCGAAGGACGCGGACTTTGTCTTCGAACCATTGACTTCAAGCGAGATCGTCTTGGTTTTTTTGTCGCGAATGACATGAACCTTGATCTCGGCGCCAAGCATTTTGAGCGAGGCCTGGTAGCCATCCCAGTGGCTGGGCAGTTTCGGCCGTAATGTGATCTGCTTGCCGCGCCGTTCGATGCCGAGAATGCCTTCGACCGCCGCCCGGTAGAGCCAGCCGGCCGAGCCGGTGTACCAGGTCCAGCCGCCACGGCCTCCCTTGTCGTCTCCGGCATAGATATCGGCCGCGACCACATAGGGTTCGACACGGTAATGCTCGGCCGAGGCCTCGTCGAAAGCGTGGTTGACCGGGTTCAGCATCGAGAAGCAGCGATAGGCTTCATCGGTCAGCCCCATCTCGGCCAGCGCAATGACGAACCAGGTGGCGGCGTGGGTGTACTGGCCGCCATTCTCGCGCACGCCCGGCGGATAGCTCTTGATATAGCCGGGATCCTTCTGCGTCTTCGAGAAGGGCGGCGTGAACAGTTTCACGATCTTGAGCTTGTCGTCGACGAGCAGCTTGGTCGCCTGCTGCATCGCCGTCGTCGACCGCGCCGGGTCGCCCTCGCCCGAAAGCACGCTCCAGGATTGGGCGATGGAGTCGATCTTGCACTCCTGCGACGTGCGGGAGCCCAGTGGCGTGCCGTCGTCGAAGCTGCCGCGCCGGTACCATTCGCCGTCCCACGCCGTGCTTTCAAGCGCCCGCTTCAGCGCCTCGGCATGCTTTGTCCAGGCCTGCGCACGCTTGCTGTCGCCCTCGGCCTTGGCGACGGGGGCGAAATCGCCCAACGTCTTCAGCAGGAACCAGCCCAGCCACACGCTCTCGCCCTTGCCGTGCTCGCCGACGCGGTTCATGCCGTCGTTCCAGTCGCCGCCGAGGATCAGCGGCAGGCCGCCAGGACTGCTGCGCTTGATGGCAAGGTCGAGCGCACGCGCGCAATGGTCGTAGAGCGACACGGTCTTCTTCGAGATTTCCGGGGTGAAGAAGGCATCGTGTTCGCCCTCACCCAGCGCCTGCCCGTCGATGAAAGGCAGTTGCTCCTTCAGGATGCCGGCGTCGCCGGTCACCGTCAGATAGCGCGCCGTGGCATGGGCCAGCCAGACCACATCGTCGGAGATCATGGTGCGCACGCCGGCTCCGGTGCGCGGCAGCCACCAGTGCTGCACATCGCCTTCCGGGAACTGCCGCCGCGCGGCGTTGAGGATCTGGTCGCGCGCCAGCGTCGGATCGTGCGCCAGCAGAGCCAGCGTGTCCTGCAACTGGTCGCGGAAGCCAAAGGCGCCGCTCGCCTGGTAGAAGGCCGAGCGGGCTCGGATACGGCAAGCAAGGCTCTGGTAGGGCAGCCAGTGATTGACCATGGCATCGAGGGCCTTGTCCGGCGTCTCGACCTGGATGGTATCGAGGAAACCGCGCCACTCGCGCTCGTTGTCGGCCAGGCGCTGGTCGAAATCCTTGCCGCGGTGCCTTTCCACCAGCGCGCTCGCCTGCGCGGAGGACTCGGCGTCACCGAGCAGCCAGAGCAGCGTAACGTCGCCACCGGCCGGAATCTCGATGTCGCGGGCGATCGCCGCGCAAGGATCGTCTCCGGCCTCGACGCGGCCCGACAAGGCCGCACCGCTCAGCACCGCCTGCGGCAGCTCGCTGGAGCCATGCCGGCCGAGAAATTCGGCGCGGTCCGCCGTCACCGAGTGGACGCCGGCATCGGCGGCGAGGAAAGCCACCCGCTCACTGAAATCGAGGCCGTATGGGTTTTGCGCCAGCAACGCGCCGGTCGCGCCGTCGCGCGCCGGGACGATGGTTGCCGCGGTGCGGGACCGATGCCCGCCGAGCACCCATTCGGCATAGGCATAGACGCGCAGCCGCGACGGCACCGAGCCGGAGTTCTGGATGCGCAGGCGCGTGATCTTCACCGGATCGATGGGATCGACGACATGGGTCAGGTCCATCGACAGAGGCCCGCGCTTCGAGCGGAAGGTCGAGAAACCCTGGCCATGCCAGGCCTCGTAGGTCATCGAGGGATCGCGCACCATGGCCGCGAGCGGCGAGAACGCCCGGCCGCTGGCCTGGTCGTAGATGTAGATGCCCTCGCCCGGCCGGTTCGAGACCGGGTCGTTCGACCACGGCGTCAACTGGTAGTCGCGGCTGTTGCGGCTCCAGGTGAAGGCAGCACCCTCGGCCGAGGTGTGGAAGCCGAAAGAAGCGTTTGAGACGACGTTGATCCACGGCTGCGGCGTGGTGCGACGGCCGGCAAGGCGCACCACATAGTGCCGCCCGTCCCCGTCGAAGCCACCGAAACCGTTCCATTGGCTGAGGCCGGCGCCATCGGCGCTGACATCGGCCAGGGCCTGCGAGGCGAACGCATGCGTCGCCGGCGCCGTAATTTCGCGCGGGGCCGGCAGCCCGCCCGGCTGAAGGCCGTCGCGCGCCTGCAAGGCAGCCGCATCGGCCCGCTCGATCTGGTCGAAGATGGTGCCGTTGCGCGTATGCAGCACCACCCGGGCGACGGCGAGCAGCGTCCTGTAGGTGGTTTCTTCCATCAGGTCGCGGCGCACCGCGAAAATGTGCTGTCGGGGGCCGAGTTCCTTGCCGCGCAGACGGCTGTTTTCACACAGCGTCTCGACCGCACGCTGCAGGTCCTGGACGTAGGACGAGGCCTGCTCGTTGACGACGACGAAGTCGATCATCATGCCGCGGGTGCGCATGTATTCCTGGAAGCGCAGCGCCTGGGCAACGATCTCCAGATCGGCGACATCGCCGATCCTGACCAGGAAGATCGGGAAATCGCCGGAAATGCTGGTCGGCCACAGGCTCGACTGCTTGCCAAGGCCCGCAGCGATGGAATCGGCCGGCAGGCGCAGGAACGGATCGGGATAGATCAGATAGCGCGCCAGTTTCTGCACATTGGCGGCATCGGCCAGGCTGAGGCCCATATGACGGGTCTGCACCTGGCTGCGTGTCCAGGCAAGCATGGCCTGGCGGGCAAAGCTCTCCTGATGGTCGAGGCGGTTTATGGCCTCCTCCAGCTCGGTGCGGTTGGCCCCGACGACGGTCCAGAAAGTCAGCGATATCTTCTTGTTGGCGGGCACGCGCACCTGGCGGCGCAGCGAGGCGATGGGATCGAGCGTGAAGCCGGAGCGGCCGGCGAGCCTGGCGCCGGGATCGAAGGCGGCGGCATCGACGATGGTGCGGCCACGGCCGATGAAGGCGCGCCTGTCGGTCTCTGCCTCGGCGTCACGCGCCGGTCCGGACGGATCGGTGACGAAATGTACCAGGGTGATGTCGGGCTCGCTGGTTTCGCGCTTGCGGCGCGTGGCGAAGATGGCGCCGTTGTTGGCGGCGATTTCGGTCTCCACGAACATCTTCGAGAAGGCCGGATGCGCGTTGTCGGAAGCCTCCAAACCCAGCACCAGCTCGGCAAAGGACGTCACTTCGATGTGACGGTCGGTCGGCCCTTCGTTGAACAGGGTGACGCGCCGGCCTTCGCCATTGCCTTCGGAGACGACGATGCATTCCACTTCGGAGCGCAGCGTGCCAACCAACTTTACGAAGCTCGCCTTGTCGTCGGAGAACAGGGTCTGCGTCTTTTCCTCGGCCGCGCGCTTGGGCTCCGATGTCGCCGACCACCAGTCGCCCGTGGTGGCGTCACGCAGGAAAATGTAGGAACCAAGCCGGTCCTCGACCGGGTCGGGCTGCCAGCGCGTGACGGCAAGATCGCCCCAGCGGCTGTAGCCGGAACCGGTCGCGGTCACCATCACCGAATAGCGGCCGTTCGACATCACATTGGTCGAACGCAGCGCCCGCAAGGGATCAAGCACGATGCGGGTATCGGGGCTCTCGATCTCGGTCTCGTCCTTGGAGCGCTCGTCGGCCTCGGTGCGGACGGTCGCCGTCGGGATGTCGCGCGGCGCCCTCTCCTGCAGCAAGAGTTCGGCCGATTCAATGACCGGATCGCTGTGGAAGCGGTCGCGCAGGCGACCCTCGAAGATCGCGTCGGCCACCGCCGCGATCGACATGCCCGAATGGTGCGCATAGTAATTCAGCACGACCGCATGGTTGGTGCCTTCAGGCACGCGCTGCGGCGTGAAGTCGACCGCATCGTAATAGCCATGGGGACCAAGCGCGCCGATCTCGCGCAGACGCGCAAGATTCTGCACCGCTTCGCGCGGGTTGAACTGCGCCGCCAATATGGTGGCATAGGGTGCGATCACCGTATTCTGGCCAAGGCCGCGCTTCAGCCCAAGCCCGGGCACGCCGAAATTGGTGTACTGGTAGGTCAGTTCCCTGTCGCGGGCATTGTAGGCCGCTTCCGAAATGCCCCACGGCACGTTCTTCTGGCGGCCGTACTGCATCTGGCGCTTGATGATCAGCTTGCTGGTCTGGTTGAGGATCGAGCCTTGCGGCTCCTTCATCACCAGCGGCGGCATCAGATATTCGAACATCGAGCCCGACCAGGACATCAGCGAGCCCTGGAAGCCGATCTCGACGATCGGGCGGCCGAGCCGGAACCAGTGCTCGGTCGGCAGGTCGCCCTTGGCTATGGCGAACAGGCTGGTCAGCCGCGCCTCGGAGGCGAGAAGGTCGTAGCAGCTTTCGTCGAGCTGATGTTCCTCGACCCGGTAGCCGATCGACAGAAGCTTGCGTTCCGGTCGCATCAGGAAGGCAAATTCCATCTCGAAGGCGAAACGGCGTGTGCGCTCGCGCAAGGTCAGGAGCTTGGCGCGCAGCGCCTCGACGGCGTTTTCGTCGCTGTGGGCATCGTGGACATGCGCCTCACAAGTCGCTTCCAGCCTGGCCGCCCAGTCGACGATGATATCGCTCTGGGCCGATGCCGCCTCGGTGTGGATTGCGGTCGCCAGCTTGCGGATCTCGCCCGCCAGCACGGCCAGGTTGATGGTGCGGATCGAGGCCATTTCCGGCTGCGCCTTGATGGTATCGACCGCGCGCCGCATGCCGTCGAGGCGGTCGACGAGGCGCTGGCGCAGCGGCCGCAACTGGCGGCGGTCATCGGGCAGCTCATCGAGGCTTTCGCTGAGGATGGTGACGGTGTCGAGAATGCCTTCGAAATCGCCCTGGAGGTGCACGGAAGGCGCTTCCGCCCATTCGGCACAGGCAGCCGCCACAGCGACAAGATGGCCAGCGAGGTTGCCGCTGTCGACAGCGGAAATATAGAGCGGATAGAGCGGCTTCAGCGTCGTGGTGTCATACCAGTTGAAGAGGTGGCCGCGCTCGCGCGGCATGCTCTCGATGGTCGTCATGGTGGCGTCGATGCGGGTGATGGCGTCGGACAGGCTGATCCAGCCGAAATCGCGCGCGGAGACGACCGACAAGAGGTAGACACCGACGTTGGTCGGCGAGGTGCGCGGCGCCACGACCGGCGCCGGGCTCTCCTGGAAATTGTCGGGCGGCAGATGGTGATGCTCTGCCGTGACGAAGGTTTCGAAATAATGCCAGGTGCGCCGCGCCACGGTGCGCAGCGTATGGATATCGGCCTGCGATATGCGCAAGCGGTCCTCGGTTTCCGCCGAGCGGCTGATCCAGCTGGCGATCGCCGGCGAGCCGATCCAGAACAGCGCGAAGAAGAAGGCGACGAAGGCGCCGGTGGAATCGGCCAGCACTGGAATGGCGAGGCCGACGAAGCCGATGATCACGGCGCCGTACATCATGCCGTAGTAGGAACCGATGTCGTTGTCGCCGGCCTTGTGGGCCTGCGAAGCGGTGCGCCATTCCAGAAGGTTCTGGCGGCTGACGAACAACCGGTAGAGCGTGCGCACGATGGCATCGCCCATCATCCAGGCGTTGTGCGCCATCAGCACGATCTTCAGCGCCACCATGGCGGTGCCGAAGGCGACGTCGCGGGCGAGTGCCGAGAAATGGCCGCGCGGCGTCTGGTCGCCGCTCTTGGGCAGGATGGCGTTGACGACGTCGAATGTCGGCGCCATGAACAGGCTGAGGATCAGCAAGGCCTGCCATTGCGCGGCCTGCGTGAAGGGCAGCAAGGTCCAGCCGGCGATCGCCGCCATCACCCAGAAGATGGGCGTCAGCGAACGGCGCAGATTGTCGACCATCTTCCAGCGCGACAGGGCCGGAACGCCGGAGCGCGGATCGAGGATGAAGCCCAGGAGCTGCCAGTCGCCGCGTGCCCAGCGATGGTGGCGCGAGGCGTCGACGGAGTAGCGAGTCGGATAGTCCTCGACCAGCTCGACATCGGTGACCAGCGCCGAACGCGCCAGCGCACCCTCGAGCAGATCGTGGCTGAGGATGGTGTTTTCCTCGATGCGGCCCTGCAGCGCCGCCTCGAAGGCGTCGACGTGATAGAGACCCTTGCCGGTGAAGGAGCCATCGCCGAAGACATCCTGATAGAGGTCCGAGACGGCGAAGACATAGGGGTCGAGGCCGCGGTTGGCCGAGAACACACGCTGGAAGAACGAGGCCTCGTCGCCGCTGGTGAGCGAAGCGGTGATGCGCGGCTGCAGGATCGTGTAGCCGGCGGTGACGACGCGCCGCGTCGCGTCGAAATGCGGACGATTGAGCGGATGGCAGAGCTTGCCGACCAGGGTCGCCACCGCGTCGCGGGTGGTGCGGGTATCGGCGTCGAGCGTCATCACATGGACGACTTTCTCCGGCAGCGGCACCTCCAAGGGCAGGAAGGTGGTGTCACTGTCACCGCGCAGCAAAAGGTCAAGCTCATGCAGCTTGCCGCGCTTGCGCTCCCAGCCCATCCAGGCGCCTTGCGCCGCGTTGAAGAGCCGGCGGCGGTGCAGGATGTAGAAGCGCGGTGCGCCTTCCGAGGAATAGCGGGCGTTGAGGCGGGCGATCTCGGCGTGGGCGAATTCGAGGATCTCGGTGTCCGCCGCATCGATCTCGATCTTGCTGTCGGGCCAGTCCGACAGCAGCGCGAAATGGATCTCGTCCGCGAGATTGGCGAGGTAGTGCACTTCGATGTTGCGGATGTTTTCCTCGACATCGTCACGCGAGCCGATCAGCGACGGCACCACCACGAGCGTGCGCGCCTCGGGCGGCACGCCATGCCTGTAGTCATATCCGATAAGGCGTGTCGGCTTGAGGAACAGCGAGACCACGGTGTTGAAGAAGGCCAGCGCGCCCTCGCTCGCCGGCACGGCAAACAGAGCCAGCATCAGGACGATCGAGGTCACCGACAGGCCAAGGTTGGCCAGGGCATTGCCGGTGACCACAAGCAGCAGAGCGGTCAAAGCAAATACCGGCAGCACGATGCCCACCCATCCGGTCTTGGCGAAGGTGCGCTTGACCGTCTGGCTGATCGTCTGCCGATAGCCGATCGCCTTTTCCAGCTCCAGCCGGCGCGGGCCGACAAGGAAGAAGCCGACATCGGTGTGCGCGGACGGAGCCGGCACGGAATCGGCAGCATCGCCAGCCGATGCAAGTTCACTGGCCGCAATTTCACTGGCGGCGCGTTCACTAGCTGCCTGGCTGGCCAGTTCGATGGCCTTTTCGGCGACACGGTATTCCGACAGGTTCGAGCGGCGCGCCAATTCCTCGATCGCGGTGCGGTATTGATCGCGCGAAAAGAAGTCGAGCGCGGCGAAGTCGGTGCGCTCGCGCAGCACCGTATCGATGCGGCTGACGCCCTCGAACCACACCGTCCAGTCGACGTCGTTGATGAGGCGCAGGCCGCGGATGATGTTGCCGGTCGTCACATTGCCGCTGGAGAGCGTGTGGTGCTCGGAGATGATGATCTCCTCGGCATCGGAGCCGGTCTTCTCGAGCTCGCCTTCAAGCCATTCCAGGGCCTTGCCGGCATTCTGCGACCCATCGCGCAGGCGATAGAGAAGCTGGGTGGCAAAGGTGGTGTCCTGCGCATGCGCGCAGAAATTGGCCAGGATCGCCTGCCGGTCGGCGCTGTCGTCGGTCGCGAGTACCTTGTCGGCCACGTCGTTGGAGATCTGGCGCATCTGGCGGGTGCGATTGACCCTGACCGCCAGCCGGCGGAGATTCTCGATCAGCACGAAGCGCAGGAGCGACGGCAGGGCCCAGAGTTCGCCGATCTTCAGCGGCTCGACCGACTGAAAACCCTGGACGATCGCCTTGAACATGGTTGCCGAGACGGAACTGTCCGAATGCGCCACATAGGTCCAGGCCAGCGCCAGCGCGCGCGGCACGGTGCCGCCATCGGGCAGCTTCAACGTCGGCAACTGGCGATAGAAACGGCGCGGCAGATCGCGCTTGACCTGGAAAATGGTCTCCTCGACCAGATAGTTGTTGTCGAGCAGCCATTGCGCGGCCGGGGTGATCGTCTCTCCCTTGCCCTGCGCCGCATTGGTCGACCGGTAGACTTCCAGTATCTTCTTGGCGCTGTCGCGGATGCGGGCCTGGAAGTCGAATGGCGTCAGGCCGAACAAGTCGGTGAGATCGCCTTTTGCCAGGCTTTCGCCGAGCAGCCGGAGGCGTTCCTCCGGCAGAAAGGTCGATCTTATCGGCTCTTCCGTAATGGCCGGAAAGCTCGCGCTTGTCTTCTCGATGTGTGCTGGATTCGTCTGAATATTCATTGAAAATTCCGTAAGCGGCCACTCAGCGGCGTCACCGCTACGGCAATGGCCCTAAAACCGATTCAAATGCAATTGGTTGCATAATCCCACTTGCCGAAAGTTTGTTTCCGCACCGCGACAGGGCGTCATCTCTCGACAACATTCAAAGACGATCGCCCCTCTTCCCATCGGGATCGATCGACGGAAAGGATTCGGGCTTTTTCGTGATGCCGACAAGAGCTTACGCTATATTTCGCCGGCATCGCGATCATGTTTGGAAACAAGCGTTAATCGTTGCCGCGTATGCGGATCACGAACAGCGTCGTGTCATGGGTGGGCCGGACAAGCAGCGTGGGCTGGGCAGGCTGGCTGGCGGTGTCGCGTTCGACCAGCAACGTGTCGAGCGGACCAAGCCGAACCGGTTCGGCGGCGGCGATGACCACCTCCCCGTCCGGGCACAGGACGAGGGTCGTGCCGGGCTCCGTCCGGATTTCCACTGGGGCAGAAACGACCAGGCGTTCGACCGAGTGCGTCGTCCTGCCGCGGCGGGTCATGACATTGAGGTCGGTGATCGGCCCGCCAACCAGCGTGGCGGACGTCGGCACGTCGGCCGGAAAGGAAAACAGGGCGGTTGCCCTGTTGACCGATGCCGGCGGGCGGCCGGCAATATCGAGCACGATGCCCTCGCCTTCAAGTATGGCAAGCGTGCGATCGATCCCGGCAAATTTCGAGAATGGGCCGCTGCCTTCGACGCGCGCCATCGAGACGCGCCAGTCGAAATCGTCGAGCCCGGCACCGTCCGGCGAAACGGCGATCTCGGTCGTCGTGCCGCCGCCGTTCTTCCACGGCATGACGCGGTAGTCGGCGGCACGAAGGATGCGCATGTGTTCAGCCTGTCACCCGAGAATGCCGGGCAGGTTGAGCTGGTATTCCCTGGCGCAATCGATGGCGATGTCGTAGCCGGCGTCGGCGTGGCGCATGACGCCGGTTGCCGGGTCGTTCCACAGCACCCGCTCCAGCCGCCTTGCGGCGTCCGGCGTGCCGTCGGCGACGATGACCATGCCGGCATGCTGGGAAAACCCCATGCCGACGCCACCGCCATGATGCAGCGATACCCAGGTAGCACCCGACGCGGTGTTGAGCAGCGCATTGAGCAGCGGCCAGTCGGACACGGCATCCGAACCGTCCTTCATGGATTCGGTTTCGCGGTTGGGCGAAGCGACCGAACCGGAATCGAGGTGATCCCGGCCGATGACGACCGGCGCCTTGAGCTCACCCTTGGCCACCATCTCGTTGAAGGCGAGGCCGAGCCTGTGGCGGTCGCCGAGGCCAACCCAGCAAATACGCGCCGGCAGGCCTTGGAACGAAATGCGCGTGCGCGCCATGTCCAGCCAGTTGTGCAGATGGGTGTTGCCCGGCGTCAGTTCGCGCACCTTGGCGTCGGTCTTGTAGATGTCCTCGGGATCGCCCGAAAGTGCGGCCCAGCGGAACGGACCGATGCCGCGGCAGAACAGCGGCCGGATATAGGCAGGCACGAAACCGGGGAAGGCAAAGGCGTTCTCGAAGCCTTCGTCCTTGGCCACCTGGCGGATGTTGTTGCCGTAGTCGAGCGTCGGCACGCCGGCGTTCCAGAACGCCACCATCGCCTCGACATGTTCGCGCATCGAGGCGCGGGCAGCCTTTTCGACCGCCTTCGGGTCGCTGACGCGCTTCTCGCGCCACTCGGCCATGGTCCAGCCCTTGGGCAGATAGCCGTTGATCGGGTCGTGGGCCGAAGTCTGGTCGGTGACCATGTCGGGGCGGATGCCACGCCTGAACATTTCGGGCACGATCTCGGCTGCGTTGCCGAGCAGGCCGACCGACTTCGCCTCGCCGGCCTTGGTCCAGCGATCGATCATCGCCATCGCCTCGTCGAGCGTCTCGGCCTTCTCGTCGACATAGCGGGTGCGCAGGCGGAAATCGATCGAGTCCGGATTGCATTCGATGGCCAGGCAGCAGGCGCCGGCCATGACGGCGGCCAGCGGCTGGGCGCCACCCATGCCGCCGAGGCCGCCGGTCAGGATCCACTTGCCCTTGAGATTGCCGCCATAGTGCTGGCGGCCGGCCTCGACGAAGGTCTCGTAGGTGCCCTGCACGATGCCTTGCGTACCGATGTAGATCCATGAGCCGGCCGTCATCTGGCCGTACATCATCAGGCCCTTCTTATCGAGCTCGTTGAATTTATCCCAATTCGCCCAGTGCGGCACCAGATTGGAGTTGGCGATCAGGACGCGGGGCGCATCGGCGTGCGTGCGGAACACGCCGACCGGCTTGCCGGACTGCACCAAGAGTGTCTCGTCCTCGCCAAGCGTCTTCAGCGAGGCGATGATGCTGTCGAAATCGTTCCAGGTGCGCGCCGCCCGGCCGATGCCGCCATAGACGACCAGTTCATTGGGGTTCTCGGCGACGTCGGGGTCGAGATTGTTCATCAGCATGCGCAGCGGCGCTTCGGTCGTCCAATACCGGGCATTGAGCTTGTCGCCGCGGGGGCTGCGCACTTCGCGAATGTTGTGACGAGGGTTGGTCATCATTGTCCCTTTCGGATGGCGGCGCGTCAGCGCCCGGCCCAGTCAATGGCGGTTTCGAGAATCTGCTTCAGCGTCACGCGGATCGGCGCCGCATAGGTAGCATCGTAAGGGACCGGCCAATTCTCCGGCGTGCCCTTCCCGTCGGGCTCGCGCATGTAGCCCCGGTTGGAGAGTTCCATCTGCAGCGCATGGACACCGTTCTGCTGCTGGCCGAAGTGGCGGGTGATCCAGCCACCCTTGAAGCGGCCGTTGACGACCCATGTCTCGCCGGTTTCGGCCAGGATTGCAGCGACCTTTTCCTGCAGCGCCGGATCGGTGCTCTTGCCGTCATTGGTGCCGAGATTGAAGACCGGCAACGTGCCTTCGAACAGGCGCGGCAGCACCGAACGGATCGAATGACAATCGTAGAGGACGATCTTGTCGTGCATGCCGCGCAGCCGGTCGATCTCGGCCTGCAAGGCGGCATGGTAGGGCTCGAAATAGGTTTCGCGGCGTCGGTCGATCTCCGCCGGTGTCGGCTCATCACCCATGCGGTAAAGCGGGTCGCCATCGAAGGTCTCGGTCGGACAGAGTCCGGTCGTCGTCTGGCCGGGATAGAGCGACACGCCCGAAGGGTCTCGATTGACGTCGATCACCGTGCGCGAAATGGCGGTGTGGACGATCGTCGCGCCGAGGTCGGTGGCAAAATCATAGAGATTGTCGATCCACCAGTCGCAATCGCGGCGTCCGAGCCAGGGCGACACCAGCCGGCTTTCGAGGCCGGCGAGGTCGATGCCGGTGTGCGGGATCGACACTAGCAACGGCGCGGTGCCTTGTTGTACTGTCAGCCAAGGAGGTGTCATGCGAAACCTCCGCAGGTTGGAGCTCTACGGCGCCCCCCTCTGTCCTGCCGGACATCTCCCCCTCTTGGGGGGAGATTGGCTGTCACGCCGGCTTTCGCCAATCGCCAGCGTGGGAGAACGGGCGGCGCCAAAGAAGCTGCTGATCTCCCCCCTTCAGGGGGAGATGTCCGGTCCACCCTCCGCAGCTGCAGCGCAGCTGCTGCGGAGGACGGGCAGGACAGAGGGGGGCGCGACAGAACTCGGCCTATCAGAGCGTGCCGTCTCACGATGCAATTCCCGGCAGCGCCACAGCACCCGCCGCCCTGACGGTCGCGCCGCTGCGGACCATGGCGATCGCCTTTTCCATGTCGGGGTGGAAGTGGCGGTCGTTGTCGAGATGCGGCACCTCGTCCCGGACCAGCTTGCGCACGGCTTCCAGCGCATCGCTCGAGGCCAGCGGAGCATGGAAATCGCAACCTTGCGCCGCGGCCAGCAACTCGATGCCGATCACCGCGGTGGCATTCTCGACCATGCCGATCAGGCGGCGGGCGCCATGCGCGGCCATCGAGACGTGGTCTTCCTGGTTGGCCGAGGTCGGAATGGAATCGACGCTCGCCGGATAGGCCTTCTGCTTGTTTTCCGAAACGAGTGCCGCCGCCGTCACCTGCGGGATCATGAAGCCGGAGTTCAGGCCGGGCTTCGGCGTCAAGAAGGCCGGCATGCCGGACAGCGCGGGGTCGACCAGCATGGCAATGCGGCGTTCCGACAGCGAGCCGATCTCGCAAACCGCAAGCGCGATCATGTCGGCGGCGAAGGCCACCGGCTCGGCGTGGAAATTGCCGCCGGAAAGCGCGGTGTCGTCCTCGGCGAAGATCAGCGGATTGTCGGTGACGCCATTGGCCTCGGTGCCGAGCGTGTCGGCCGCCTGGCGCAGCACGGTGAGTGCGGCGCCCATGACCTGCGGCTGGCAGCGCAGGCAATAGGGATCCTGCACCCGCTCGTCGCCGACACGGTGCGATTCCCTGATAGCGCTGCCGGCCATCAAATTGCGCAGCGCGTCCGCCGTCTCGATCTGGCCGGGATGCTTTCGCAGCACATGGATGCGCGGATCGAAGGGCGCGTCGGAGCCCTTGGCCGCATCGGTCGAGAGTGCACCGGCAACCAGCGCCGACTGGTAGAGCACTTCGGCCTCGAACAGGGCGGCGAGCGCATAGGCCGTGGAAAATTGCGTGCCGTTGAGCAGCGCCAGGCCTTCCTTGGCGCCCAATGTCACCGGCTCCAGTCCGTGCGAGACGAAGGCGACCTTGGCCGGAAAGCGGCCATGCGGGGTGAAGCATTCGCCGACGCCGATCATCACCGCCGTCATGTGCGACAGCGGCGCGAGATCGCCGGAGGCGCCGACGGAACCTTGCGCCGGCACCACCGGGATGACATCGTTGGCGAGCATTGCCTCGAGTAACTCGATCGTCTCGGAGCGGACGCCGGAGGCGCCCTGCGCCAGGCTGGCAAGTTTCAGCGCCATCATCAGCCGGGCCACGGCAACCGGCATCGGCTCGCCGACGCCGGCGGCGTGCGACAGCACGATGTTGCGCTGCAAGCTCTCGAGATCGCTGGCCGGGATGCGGACGCTGGCCAGTTTGCCGAAGCCGGTGTTGATGCCATAGACGGGTTCACCCTTGGCAACGATCCTGGCGACGGCCTCGGCGCTCGCCTTGATCTTTGGACGGCAGGCGTCGTCGAGTTTTGGCACGGCGCCACGATAGATGGCGCGCCAGTCGGCTAGCGTCGCACTGCCGGGCTTCAGGGTCAGTTCGGTCATTGTCCTCTCCAGATGCGGGCATGGAGCGGGTTGAAGCCCATGCGGTAGACGAGTTCGGCGGGGCGCTCGATGTCCCAGATCGCCAGGTCGGCGGATTTTCCGGCTTCCAGCGTGCCGGCCTTGCCGAGAAGACCAAGCGCTCGCGCGGCCTCGCGGGTGACGCCGGCAAGGCACTCGTCGACGGTCAAGCCAAAGAGCGTCGCCGCCATATTCATGGTGAGCAACAGCGAGGTGAGCGGCGAGGTGCCGGGATTGCTGTCCGTCGCCACCGCCATCTTCACGCCATGGCGGCGGAACAAGTCGACAGGCGGCTTCTTCGTTTCGCGGATGAAGTAATAGGCGCCGGGCAGGATGGTCGCCACCGTGCCGGCTTTCGCCATCGCGGCAGCGCCGTCCTCATCCGTGTATTCGAGATGATCCGCCGACAACGCGCCATAGCGCGCGGCAAGTTCGGCGCCGTGCAGGTTGGACAGTTGATCGGCGTGAAGCTTGACCGGCAGCCCCAAGGCCTTGGCGGCATCGAAAACGCGCGCCATCTGCTCTGGCGAGAACGCTATGCCTTCGCAAAAACCGTCGACCGCATCCGCCAGTCCTTCGGCGGCAACCGCCGGAACAATCTGCCTGGCGACCAGATCGATAAAAGCGTCCTTGTCCCCCTTTGCTTCGGGCGGCAGGGCATGCGCAGCCAGACAAGTCGCACGGATCGTCACCGCCCGTTTTCCGCCCAGCCGGCGGGCGGCGCGCAGCGACTTCTTTTCATTGTCGAGATCGAGGCCATAGCCCGATTTGACTTCGACCGACGTGACACCCTCGGCCATCAGTGCATCGAGGCGCGGCAGCGTCTGGGCAACGAGCTCATCTTCGCTGGCGGCGCGCAGCGACTTGACCGAGGACACAATACCGCCGCCAGCCCGGGCGACTTCCTCATAGGTCGCGCCGGCCAGCCGCATCTCGAATTCGTTGGCGCGGTTGCCGGCATAAACAAGATGCGTGTGGCAGTCGATCAGGCCCGGCGTGATCCAGCGGCCTTCGCAATCGACAGTCTCGGCGCACTGCAAAAATGCCGCCGGCATCTCCGATTCCGGGCCGGCATAGACAATGCGGCCATCGCGCGCGGCGACCGCGCCATGTTCGACGACGCCAAGTCCGGCGGAACTTTCGGCCATGGTCGCCAGGCGCGCATTGCGCCACAGACGAAGATCCCCTGCCCGGCTTTTGCTCTCTAAGGCCATCATCTTTTCCGTTTCAATCGGCGGCGATTATGTATATACATATTGAAACGCACTGCAAGTGCTATCATCGCATGCTGGACAGGGAAACGGAGAGAAAAAAGTGACAGCGATCCTTGCGGAACAGGCTCTCCTCCCCGATGGCTGGCACAACAATGTGCGGATCATTTTCGCCGATGGACGTATTACGGCCGTCGAGCCCGGAGCCGTTGCATCGACCGGCGACGAGCGCCATTCCATTGTGCTGCCCGGCATGCCCAATTTGCACAGCCACGCCTTCCAGCGCGGCATGGCGGGGCTTGCCGAGCTTCGCGGCCCTTCCGCCGACAGTTTCTGGAGCTGGCGCGAGGTGATGTACCGCTTCGCGCTGTCGATGACGCCCGACCAGGTCGAGGCAGTTGCGGCGCAGCTCTATGTCGAAATGCTGGAGGCCGGCTTTTCACGCGTCGGCGAATTCCACTATCTGCATCATGACCGTGACGGAAAACCCTACGCCAATCTTGCCGAGATGGCCGAGCGGATCGCGGCCGCGGCCGGCGAAACCGGCATCGGCCTGACGCTGCTGCCGGTGTTTTACGCGCATTCGTCTTTTGGCGGCGCAGCTCTAAACGAGGGCCAGCGGCGATTCATCAACGATGTGAATCAGTTCTCCCGGCTTGTTGAGAAGAGCCGCGAATCGGTTCGCGCGTTGAATCAAGCTGTCGTCGGCGTCGCACCGCACAGCCTGCGCGCCGCGACGCCCGAAGAACTCACGGCCATCGCGGCAATGGTGCCCGACGGACCAATCCACATTCATGTCGCCGAGCAGGTGAAGGAAGTCGAGGACTGTGTTGCCTGGTCGGGCGCGCGGCCGGTCGAATTCTTGCTCGCCAACGCTGAGGTCGACCAGCGCTGGTGCCTGATCCACGCCACCCACATGACCGAGGCGGAAACCATCGGCATGGCCAGGAGCGGCGCCGTTGCCGGCCTGTGCCCGATCACCGAGGCCAATCTCGGCGACGGCACCTTTGCCGCGCCGTTGTTCCGGGAACATGGTGGCCGCTTCGGCATCGGCTCCGATTCCAACGTGCTGATCGGCCTGCCCGACGAATTGCGCCAGCTCGAATATTCGCAGCGCCTCGCCCACCGCGCCCGCAACGTGCTGGCGGTGGCAGGCGGTTCTACCGGACGCGCGCTGTTCGACGCGGCACTCGACGGCGGCAGCGTCGCGCTTGGCGCCGGCGCCTCCGAGATCGCCACTGGCGCCGCCGCCGATCTCGTCTCGCTCGATGCCGACAACCCCTCGCTGGCCGGCAAGACGGGCGACGCGATCCTCGATGCCTGGATCTTCGCCAATGGCAGCAAGGTCGATTGCGTCTGGGTGCATGGGCAGAAGCAAGTCAGTGGCGGCAAGCATGCCAAGCGCGAGGCCATCGCCGCGCGGTTTCGTAGCGTCATGACAGCACTTTCAGCATGAACGCGGTCGCAATAGCGGATGCGGACATCGGCGGCGGCTCACTCCACCAGCGCATCCTGTCCGACATCAGCGAGAAGATCCTGTCCGGCACGTGGGCGCCCGGCCATCGCATCCCGTTCGAGCATGAACTGACCGACCAATATGGCTGTTCACGCATGACGGTGAACAAGGCACTGTCGCAGCTGGCCAAGGCCGGGCTGATCGAACGGCGGCGGCGCTCCGGCAGTTTCGTCCGCCAGCCGCAGTCGCAGGCGGCGGTGCTGGAAATCCACGACATCAGGATCGAAGTCGAAGCGCTCGGCCTGCCCTATCGCTACGAGCGCGTGGCGCGGCACAAAAGGCGCAGCAGCGCAGAGGATCGCGGCCTGCTGGAGCTCGACGCGGCCGGATCGGTGCTGTCGCTGGAATGCCGGCATTTCGCCGGCATGCGGCCGTTCGCGCATGAACAGCGGCTGATCAACCTCGCCGCCGTGCCTGGGGCGGCCGACGAGGAATTTCTCGATGTCGCGCCTGGCCCGTGGCTGATCGGCCGCGTGCCGTGGAGCGAGGCCGAGCACCGCATCCGCGCGGTTGCCGCCGACAGGCAGATCGCGGCGGCGCTCGACATCGCCGCCGGCGCACCCTGCCTGGTGGTCGAACGACGGACGTGGAGCGCCGAACACCCGGTCACCCATGTCCGCTTCACCTACGCGGCCGAGAGCCACACGCTGGTGGCAAGGTTCAGGCCGCAGGGATGAGTGATCTCCCCCCTCGTGGGGGAGATGTCCGGCAGGACAGAGGAGGCGCCGTAGAGCGCGACCCTCGATGTTGCCTGGCATGAGCTTACTCAAAAACCGGGAAGGCCGGCGGGACAGCGCCCCCCTCTGCCTTGCCAGGCATCTCCCCCACGAGGGGGGAGATCGGCAGTTTCAATGCCTCAAATCGCCGCCGTGATGATGATCTCGACCAGATATTCCGGGCTGGCGAGCTTGGCTTCGCCGGTGGCGCGGGCAGGCGTGTGGCCCTTCGGCACCCACTTGTCCCATTCCGCATTCATCTCGGCGAAGGTGCCCATGTCGTCCAGCCAGATGATCGCCTGCAGGATCTTGGTCTTGTCGGTGCCGGCCTTGGCCAGCAACTCGTCGATGGTCGCCAGGATATCCCGGGTCTGCGAGGCAACGTTGCCGCCCGGCTCGCCGACCTGGCCGGCCAGGTAGACGGTGTTGCCATGGATGACGATCTGGGTCATGCGCGGGCCTACATCGATGCGACGAATGCTCATGGGATGTTTTCCTTCCTTTTGTCGGTCGCGCCTCTTTAGAGTCGCGACTTGCTTCGGGCAAGGCCGCCGGACCCAAATCCCCTTGGACCAGCCAGGGACGGGATTCACGGCAAGTTGTGCCGCCGGCCGCAATTCCGCCCGATTGGCTTGTTGACTAATGTAATAACATCACATATCCAACCGGTCTCTGCATGCAGCCGGATTTGGCCTGCCCACGGAACGATATGACCCAGACCTGCCTGACATTCCGTGACCTGACACTGGGCTACAACAGCCATCCCGCGATCCATCATCTCGACGGCACGATCCGCAAGGGCTCGCTGACGGCCGTGGTCGGCGCCAATGGTTCGGGCAAGTCGACGCTGATGAAGGGCATTGTCGGGGTTCTGAAGCCGATGGCCGGCAGCGTGATCCGGGCGCCCGGCGTGCGCGCCGCCTACCTGCCGCAGCAGTCGGAGCTTGATCGCTCCTTCCCGGCGCGCGTCGTCGATCTGGTCTCGCTCGGCCTGTGGCCGAAGCGCGGCATGCTCGGCCGCTACACCAAGGAAGATCGCGACTCCGTCAGCCGGGCGCTGATGGCGGTCGGCCTCGGCGGTTTCGAGAAGCGGCCGATCGACACGCTTTCGGGCGGACAGTTGCAGCGCACGCTGTTTGCCCGCGTGCTGCTGCAGGACGCCGATCTGATCCTCCTCGACGAGCCGTTCAACGCCGTCGATGCCAAGACGGTTGGCGACCTGATCGCGCTGATCAAGCGTTGGCATGGCGAGGAACGCACCATCATGGTCGTCGTCCATGACCTCGACCTGGTGCGCCAGAATTTCCCCGAAACGCTGCTTTTGGCCCGCCAGCCCATCGCCTGGGGCGAAACCAGGGAAACGTTGAAGCCGGAAAATCTTCTGCGCGCACGCCGTTTCCACGAAGCCTGGGAGGAAAACGCTCCCTGGTGCGAGCCGGACGAGCACGCCCATGGGCCCGATCACGACCATCATAGCCACGATCACGATCATGATCATCACCACGGCGCCGGACCGAGGGCTGCCTGATGGACATGCTCTATGGTCTCTTGATCGCGCCCTTCGCCGATTTCGCCTTCATGCAGCGGGCGCTGGTCGGCTCGCTGATGCTATCGCTCGGCGCCTGCCCGGTCGGCGTTTTCCTGATGCTGCGGCGCATGAGCCTGTCCGGCGATGCCATGGCGCATGCCATCCTGCCGGGTGCGGCCGCGGGCTTCCTGTTTTATGGGCTGGAAATCCTGCCGATGACGATTGGCGGCCTGATTGCCGGCGTCATCGTCGCGCTCGGCGCCGGTGCGGTCTCGCGCTTCACCATCCAGCGCGAGGACGCCTCGATGGCGGCCTTCTATTTGATTTCGCTCGCCATCGGCGTGCTGATGGTGTCGATCCGCGGCTCCAGCGTCGATCTCATGCATGTGCTGTTCGGCACCGTGCTGGCGCTCAACAACGAGGCGCTGACACTGATCGGCGGCATTGTCGCGGTAACGCTGGTCAGCCTCGCCATTTTCTGGCGGGCTTTGGTCGCCGAATGCCTCGATCCGCTGTTCCTGCGCTCGGTCAGCCGCATGGGCAGTCCAGTGCACTTCATCTTCCTCGGCCTCGTCGTGCTCAATCTGGTGGGCGGCTTCCAGGCGCTCGGCACGCTTCTGTCGGTCGGGCTGATGATGCTGCCCGCCGCTGCCGCCCGCTTCTGGACCGTGCGCGTCGAGCCGATGTGCGTGCTGGCGGTTCTGATCGGCTTTGCCTCCTGCATCGCAGGGCTGCTGTTGTCCTATCACGCCTCGCTGCCATCCGGCCCGGCCATCATCCTGTCGTCCGGCGTCGTCTATTTCGCCTCGATCCTGTTCGGCACGCGCGGCATCCTGCGCGCCCGCATTATCCACCACCGTCACAGAACGGCCTGATCCCCGCCCCCCAAAGGAGACTTGACCATGCTGAAATCACTCCGTGCCGCCCTGGCGATGAGCGTTATAACATTAACCGCCTTTGGCGCCTCATCGGCCCTCGCGGCACCGCTGAAAGTGGTCGCCAGCTTCACGGTCATCGCCGATTTCGCCAAAAATGTCGGCGGCGACCGCATCGACGTCACCACCATCGTCGGGCCGGATGGGGACGCCCATGTCTACGAGCCGAGCCCGGCCGATGCTGTGGCCATGGCCAAGGCCGATATCGTGCTGGTCAACGGCTTGCATTTCGAAGGTTTCCTGCAGCGGCTGGTCGATGCCAGCGCCACCAAGGCCTCGATCATCACCTTGACCAAGGGGGTGACGCCGATCGACTTCAAGCCTGAATTCGCCGACGCGGACGCCGCCGAAGGCGCCGGCACCGGCGGCGGCAAGACGGTCACCGATCCGCACGCCTTCCAGTCGATCGCCAACGCCAGGATCTATGTGAAGAATATCGCCGAGGCCTTCTGCGCGGCCGACAGCGATGGTTGCGTCTCCTACCAGACCAATGCCGCGACCTACACCAAGAAGCTCGATGCGTTGGAAGGCGAAGTCAAGACAGCGATCCAGTCGATCCCGGAGGCGAAGCGCGTCGTCATCACCTCGCACGATGCGTTCGGCTATTTCGAGCACGCATACGGCCTGACCTTCCTCGCCCCGCAGGGCATCTCGACCGATTCCGAACCGTCAGCAGCCGACGTCGCCAAGCTGGTCACCCAGGTGAAGCAGGACAAGGCAGCCGCGATCTTCGTCGAGAACATCACCAATCCGCGCCTGATCGAGCAGATCGCCGATGAAACCGGCATCAAGGTGGGCGGCACGCTCTATTCGGACGCGCTGTCGCAGCCCGATGGCCCGGCCTCGACCTATATCGACATGATGCACAACAACATCCGCCAGATCAAAGGCGCGATCCTCGGCAGCTGAGGCGAGCCAGCGCTATCCAACCGGGTCGCATTGGCCCGGTTGGATTTTTCCGCGCACAATGTCTATTTGGCAGAGAATTCTCTCGATGCGGATTGCCGCGCATGCAGGGCGGTGGCAAGACTGCCTCCAGACCAGATTGCGAGGATGCTGCCATGGAATACCGCGAGATCAGTGAAGACTATTCGGTTTCGGGCCAGATCCAGCCCGAAGACGCCGCCGCCATCAAGGAAGCCGGCTTCAAGAGCGTGATCTGCAACCGCCCCGATGACGAGCAGCCCGGCCAGCCTTCGGCCGACACGGTAAAGGCGGCGGTGGAAGCCGCCGGCCTCGCCTTCCGCTACATTCCCGTCATCAGCGGCCAGATCACCGCCGAGAATGTCGAGGATCAGGCCGAGGCGCTGGACGAATTGGAAGGCCCGGTGTTCGCCTATTGCCGTTCCGGTGCGCGCTGCACCAATCTTTATGGGCTGATCCAGCAGTCGAAGGGCTGAACGGTCTCATCATCGCAGATGAAGGAACGCCAAATTCCAGCGATGGTGATCCTTCACACCCCCCTCTGTCCTGCCGGACATCTCCCCCGCAAGGGGGGAGATTGGCAGCATTGGGCTCAGCACCATTCTGCAGCGTTGGCAATTTGCGAAAGCGAAAGTGACATCCGATCTCCCCCCTTGTGGGGGAGATGGCCGGCAGGCCAGAGGGGGGTGCTGTCCCTCCGACGTATCAAGTGAAATTCGCTCAGACTAAATCGGCAGTGCGCCAGTTTCCTTCAGCGTCTCGAGAACGATCGCCGTCTTCACGTGCTGCACGGATTCGTGCGGCAGGAGCACGCCGTTGACGAACTCCGATAGTGATTTGAGATCCGGCGTCACCACTTTCAGGATGTAATCCATCTCGCCGGTCAGCGCGTGCGCCTCCTGCACCTCCGGCAGCCGCGCCACCAATTCGCCGAAACGCCGTGCATTGTCGCGGTTGTGGGTGGCCAAGGTCACCGAAATGACGTTGACCAGCGAGAAGCCGAGCTTGTCGCGGTCGAGCACGGCCCGATAGCCCTTGATATAGCCGTCTTCCTCCAGCCGCTGGCGACGGCGCGAGCATTGCGACGCCGACAGGTTGACTCGCTCTGAAAGGTCGTTGTTGGTCAGCCGGGCGTCGCCCTGCAAGAGCGCCATTATCTTGCGGTCGAATTGATCAATGCGCGCCTCATCCATGCTTTTCTCCCGCAACATGCACGCTTCACGCACGAGATGATCATTTCAAGCGTTTGAATGCAAGCACCATGCACCGGCTCCGCGCTATGATGGCGTCAGATGGCCTTTTCAGGCCAAGCCAGCTTTCGGAGGAATGCCATGGGTCCCTTTCCGCACGACGCCCCGCCCGCCACGATCAGCAGGGACAACCCCGCCGGTACCGATGGTTTCGAGTTCGTCGAATTCGCGCATCCGGAGCCGCAGAAGCTGGCCGAGCTGTTCACTCGCATGGGCTATGTGGCGGTGGCCAGGCACCGCACCAAGGACGTCACCGTCTGGCGCCAGGGCGACATCAACTATGTCGTCAATGCCGAGCCGGGTTCGCACGCCATGAAGTTCGTCGACAAGCATGGTCCCTGCGCGGCCTCGATGGCGTGGCGGGTGGTGGATGCCAAGCACGCTTTCGATCACGCCGTTGCCAAAGGTGCCACGCCCTACGAAGGCGACGACAAGGCGCTCGACGTTCCGGCCATCGTCGGTATTGGCGGTTCGCTGCTCTATTTCATCGACACCTATGGCAAGAAGGGTTCAGCCTATGACGTCGAGTTCGAGTGGCTCGGCGCGCGCGATCCACGGCCGCAAGGCGTCGGCTTCTATTACCTCGACCACCTGACCCACAATGTCTATCGCGGCCAGATGGACAAATGGTGGGATTTCTACCGCAATCTGTTCGGCTTCAAGCAGATCCACTTCTTCGACATCGACGGCAAGATCACCGGTCTGGTCAGCCGCGCCATCACCTCGCCCTGCGGCAAGATCCGCATTCCGCTCAACGAATCCAAGGACGAGACCAGCCAGATCGCCGAGTACCTGAAGAAGTACAATGGCGAAGGCATCCAGCACATCGCCGTCGGCACCGACGAGATCTACGCCGCCACCGACAAGCTCGCCGACAACGGGCTGAAATTCATGCCCGGCCCGCCCGAGACTTACTACAATATGTCGTACGACCGAGTGAACGGCCATGACGAGCCGATCGAGCGGATGAAGAAGCACGGCATCCTGATCGACGGCGAAGGCGTGGTCGACGGCGGCATGACCAAGATTCTCTTGCAGATCTTCTCGAAGACCGTGATCGGCCCGATCTTCTTCGAGTTCATCCAGAGGAAGGGCGACGAAGGCTTTGGCGAAGGCAATTTCCGCGCGCTGTTCGAATCGATCGAGCAGGACCAGATCAAGCGCGGCGTGATCAAGGTTCAGGCGGCGGAGTAGAGCGAGGCGACACCGGAGTTCTTGCGGCTCAATCGATTATGACCTAAATTATGGTCATAGGAGTCTGACGATGAACGTTCCGATGGCGAAAGCGAAGGCCCAGCTCTCCGAGTTGGTGAAGCGTGCCCAGGCTGGCGAAGAAATCCATCTGACCCGGCATGGGGAAATTGTCGCTACCTTGAGCGCTCCCGCCCGGCCCGGCGGCAGCCAGCGCTTGCTTGGAGCCTTGAAAGGCAAAGTCTGGATATCGGATGATTTTGACGAACTCGGTCCCGAATGGGACGAGTACATTAAATGAGCGGCAAATATCTGGTCGATACCCATATTCTGCTTTGGGTGCTCAACGCGGATTCACGTCTTTCGGACCATCATCGCGACATCTTTCTCGCAGGCAGGGAAGTGATCATCAGCGCCGTCTCGGTAGCGGAGATCGCGATCAAGAAATCGATCGGCAAAGTCACGCTCACAGGCGACGTCGTGGACATTCTGCGATCAAACGGGATTCCGATCCTCGGCATAAACGAACTGCACGCGGCGAGACTTGAGCATCTGCCGCTTCATCACCGCGATCCCTTCGATCGTCTGCTCGTTGCACAGGCTCAAATTGAAGGCCTGACCTTGGTCACCGCGGACCGGCAATTTTCAAGCTACGACGTCGCGTTGGTCTGATCATCCAGGCCCAGTCGCTCAACCTCCGTTTTCCTCAGCTTCAAATCATAATCGAGCAGGAATTCGTCGAGCTGCGGCGGCGCAACCGAGGTGCCGGACAGCATCGCGTGCACCTGGCCGCGATGATGGATGTCGTGCAGGAAGACATGAGCGAGGATGTCGCCGATGCGCTCGGGGATCATGCCGTCCTCGCGTCGGTCAGTGATGACGCGGCGGTCGAGATCGGCCTCCGAAAGGGCATCGCAGAAAGCGATCAGCCGCCGGTCGGCCACAAGCTGGGCGGCAAACAGCGCCCTGGGCTCGTCGAAGGGCACGTAATCATCATGGGCAGCGGCGCCGATGCCGCCCTCCTCGAGAAAATCGAGATAGAGAAGATCGACCGCAAGGATATGGTTGAGCGTCGCCTTGATCGAGGGAAAGAAGCTGGTGCGCTCGGCTTCGAATTCGCCGGGCTCGAGCGCGAGCACGGCTCGGTAGAGCCGGTCGTTCGACCAGAGATTGTTGCCGGCCATGCAGCGCAGATGGTCAAGAAGATTCATGGCTGAAATCTCCCGTAGGCCCTCATCGCTCGTATTTCTCTACCTTCTGCTCGATCGCGCCGAAGATCGAATGGCCGGCTCTGTCCTTCATCTCGATGCGTACCGTGTCGCCGAAGCGCAGGAATGGCGTCTTGGGTTCGCCCGACGCAATGGTCTCGATCATGCGCAGTTCGGCGATGCAGGAATAGCCGGCACCGCCCGCCGAGACAGGCTTGCCTGCTCCGCCGTCGAGCTTGTTGGAGACGGTGCCGGAGCCGATGATGGTGCCGGCCACCAGCGGCCGTGTCCTGGCGGCATGGGTGATCAGCGTCGGAAAATCGAAGGTCATGTCGACACCGGCATTGGCGCGGCCGAACGGTTTGCCGTTGAGATCAGCGAGCAGCGGCAGGCTGACCTTGCCGCCGTCCCAGGCGTCGCCCAGCTCATCCGGCGTCACCGCAACGGGTGAAAAAGCCGAGGACGGCTTTGACTGGAAAAAGCCGAAGCCCTTGGCCAGCTCCGGCCCGGTCAGCGCGCGCAGCGTCACGTCGTTGACCAGCACGACCAGCCGGATCGCGGCGCGCGCTTCGTCGAGGCTGGCGCCCATCGGCACGTCGTCGATGATGACGGCGACCTCCGCCTCCATGTCGATGCCGAAGGCTTCGTCGGCCATGCGGATCGGATCGCGCGGCGCGATGAAAGAGTCCGAGCCGCCCTGGTAGATCAGGGGATCGGTCCAGAAGCTTGCCGGCATCTCGACGCCGCGCGCCTTCCGCACCAGTTCGACATGGTTCACATAGGCGGAGCCATCGGCCCATTGATAGGCGCGCGGCAGCGGCGAATGCGCATCATGCTCGTGAAAGCGCGCCGAGGGCATCGCATTGTTCTCCAGCGATTCCGCGATGGTCGAGAGATGCGGTGAGATCCTGCGCCAATCGTCGAGTGCCGCTTGCAGCGTACGCGCCAGGAACGAGGCGTCGGTGTACTGCGTCAGGTCGCGCGAGACGACGACGAGTTTTCCGTCACGCGTCCCGTCCTTCAATGTGGCAAGCTTCATGCGGTTCCCTCTCCTGATGCGGCTTTGGCGCCGCTTTGGTTGTTTATTTTGCGCATGATCTTTTCCGAAAACCGGTTCCCACTTTTCGCTGACGCGGTCCTTCGGTTCGGGATCATGCTAATTCCACAACAAGGCCGTCGCGGGCGATCGTCAAGTCGCCGGCCCATGTTTTCCTGACAGCGGCGACCCAGTCGGCATCGCCGATTTCGGCATCATCGGCCGGGATGAGATGGTTGAGCACCAGCCGCTTCACGCCGGCATCGCTGGCGATGCGCCCGGCCTCCTCGGCAAAGCTGTGGCTGGCGAGGAGATGTTCCCTGAGCCGCGCGCCGTTGCCGGTTCGGGCGACCAGCCGCTCGATCCCCTCTTCCAGCATGGCTTCGTGGACGAGGATGTCGGCCCCTTCGGCGAAATCGGCAAGCGGCGGAAAGAAGGCCGTGTCGGCGGAAAACACCGCGCTTTTGCCGTCATGATCGAAGCGAAGGGCAAAACAATCGGTCACCGGTGGATGGTCGACGCGTAGCGCCGTCACCTTCAGGCCGCTTTGCCTAAGCACCTGGCCCTCGCCGAATTCATTGATCGAAACCAGATCGCGAATGTCGGGCCGACCTTCGTCGGCGATGCGGATTTCGATGTCGAATTCCATCGCCTGGCAGAAGCGATGCCAATAGTGGCCGGTGCCGGGCGGGCCGAACACGCTGACCGGGCTCGCCAGCCCCGCTGTCCAGGCGGTGTGGATCAGCGGCCCCAGTTCCAGCACATGGTCGGAATGCAGGTGCGTGATGAAGACAAGGTCGAGTGCCTTCAGGCTGATGCCGGCATCGACCAGACCGCGCGTGACGCCAAGCCCGCAATCGACGACGATGGTCCGTCCGCCGATCTCAAGCAGCGACGAACTCGGCCACGGTCCGGCCGGCCGCAGCGCCGGGCCACCTTTCGAGCCTAACAGCACCAACCGATCCCGCATTGGCTTGCCGCTCAAGACCAATCGCCTTCCGGCGTGCCGTTGAAGCGCTTCTTCAGGTCGGCCCAGCAGTCGATGTAATTGTCCTGTCGGGTTTCCAGTTCGGCGCCGTAGCGGGTCAGCATCTGCGGAAAGCGGGTCTCGAACATGAACGCCATGGTGTTGTCGAGCTTGACCGGTTTCAGCGCCGCGCGCGAGGCCTTTTCGAAGCCAGGCGCATCAGGGCCATGGGCCAGCATCAGATTGTGCAAGCTGATGCCGCCGGGAACGAACCCTTCCTCCTTGGCATCGTACTGGCCGTGGATCAGCCCCATGAACTCGCTCATGATGTTGCGGTGATACCAGGGCGGGCGAAACGTATCTTCCGCAACCAGCCAGCGCGGCGGGAAGATGACGAAATCGATGTTGGCGGTGCCCTCCTCGCCACTGGGCGCGGTGAGCACGGTGAAGATCGACGGATCGGGATGATCGAACAGCAGCGCACCGACCGGTGAAAAGGTCGCCAGATCATATTTGTAGGGCGCGTAGTTGCCGTGCCAGGCGACAACGTCGAGCGGCGAATGGCCGATCTCGGTAACATGGAAATTGCCGCACCATTTGACGATCAGCCGGCAAGGCGTTTCCTTCTCCTCGAACCAGGCGCAAGGCGTCTTGAAATCGCGCGGGTTGGCGAGGCAATTGGCGCCGATCGGACCGCGATCGGGCAAGGTCAGCTTGGCGCCGTAATTCTCGCAGACATAGCCGCGCACTTCAGCGTCGATCAACTCGACCTTGAACACGAGGCCTCGTGGCAGCACGGCGATCTCGCCCGGCCGAAGTTCGATGACCCCCATCTCGGTGACGAAACGCAGGGCGCCGACCTGCGGCACGACCAGCAACTCGCCGTCGGCGTTGAAGAAATGGTCGTCGACCATCGATGTGTTGGCGACATAGACATGGGCCGCCATGCCGGTCTGCCCGAGCACGTCGCCGGCGGTGGTGATGCTGCGCATGCCCTGAACAAAGTCGGTCGGCTCTTTCGGCATCGGCACCGGATTCCAGCGATACTGGCCGAGCGCCAGTTCATGGTCGCCGACATTGGGCGCGCTCTTCCACAACGGATAGCTCGACGCCTTGAAGCGGCCGGTGTGCTTCACGCTCGGCCTGATGCGGTAGAGCCAGGAGCGCTCGTTGGTGCCCCGCGGTGCGGTGAAGGGCGAGCCGGAAAGCTGTTCGGCGTAAAGGCCGTAGGCCGGCCGCTGGGGTGAGTTGCGGCCTTGCGGCAGCGAACCTGGCAAGGTTTCGGTCTCAAAATCATTGCCGAAGCCCGGCATGTAGGAAAAGGCCATCGCTTCCTCCCGGAATGGATCTCAATTGACCAAACTGGTTTCATTTGTAACCATTGGAAATGTAACTATCAATCCATCACATCGGGATGTTAGGCCATGGAAATCCTGGAACTCGAAAGTTTCCTGCCCTATCGGCTCTATCGCCTCGCCGATGCAGTGAGCCGCGAATTCTCGGGGATATACAAGGACAGCCATGGACTGACGCGGCCGGAGTGGCGGACGCTTTCCGGGCTCGGCCAGCACGGCACAATGACCGCGACCGAACTTGGCGAGCAATCGGCCATGCACAAGACCAAGGTGTCGCGCGCCGTGGCCGAGCTCGAACGGCGGCGCTGGCTGACGCGAACGCCTGATGGGAATGACCGCCGTGTCGAACATCTGACGCTGACCAAAGCGGGGCTGGCCGCCTATCGCGAGATGGTGCCGCTGGCGAAGGCGTTCGAACGGGAATTGCTGGCGAGGCTCGATGAAGAGGAACGCGCGGCGATTGTCGGTGGGGTGGCGGCGCTGGAGAGAGCGTTGGAGGGAAAGTAAGTGGCAAAACCGAGGACTGATAGGCCGCGGGGCAGCACCCCCCTCTGTCCTGCCGGACATCTCCCCCGCAAGGGGGGAGATCGAACGTCATCCCGGCTTTCGCCAATCACCAACGGGGGAGAAATGAGCGCAGCGCCGAAGCCGCCAATCTCCCTCCTTGCGGGGGAGATGGCCGGCAGGCCAGAGGGGGGCTGTCCCGCTAACGTCTCCGGCACAGTGCCTTCACAGCAGCCTCACCAGTCCATCACCACCTTGCCGGAACTGCCGCTGCGCATTGCATCGAACCCAGCCTGAAAATCGTCGATACCGATGCGGTGCGTGATCAGGCCGGAGACGTCGAGCGGGCCCTGGACCAGGGCGATCATCTTGTACCAGGTCTCGAACATCTCGCGGCCGTAGATGCCCTTGAGATGCAGCATCTTGAAGATGACCTTGTTCCAGTCGATCTCGAAGCCGGTCGGCGCGATGCCGAGGATGGCGATCTTGCCGCCATTGTTCATGGTGTCGATCATGTCGCGGAAGGCGGGCGCGGCGCCCGACATTTCGAGGCCGACGTCAAAACCCTCGGTCATGCCGAGCGCCGGCATGACGTCGCGCAGTTTTTCCTTCGACGCATCGACGACATGCTGGACGCCGAGCTTTTTGGCCAGCGCCAGCCGCACCGGATTGATGTCGGTGATCACCACCTTGCGCGCGCCGACGCATTGGGCGACGAGCGCGCCCATGATGCCGATCGGCCCGGCGCCGGTGACCAGCACATCTTCACCGACGAGGTCGAAAGACAGAGCGGTGTGCACCGCATTGCCCAGGGGATCGAAGATCGCGGCGACCTCGTCGGGCACATCGTCGGGGATCGGCACCACATTGTGCTGCGGGATCGCCAGGTACTCGCCGAAGGCACCGGGACGGTTGACGCCGACGCCGAGCGTGTTGCGGCACAGATGCCCCCTGCCCGCACGGCAGTTTCGGCAATGGCCGCAGACGATGTGGCCTTCGCCCGATACGCGCTGGCCGACCTTGTATTCGGTGACCGCAGCGCCGAAATCGGCGACGGTGCCGACGAATTCATGGCCGGTGACCATCGGCACCGGCACCGTCTTCTGCGCCCACTGGTCCCAATTGTAGATGTGGACGTCGGTGCCGCAGATCGCGGTCTTCTTGATCTTGATCAGCACGTCGTTGGGGCCGATCTCCGGTACCGGCACCTCTTCCATCCAGATGCCCGGCTCGGCCTTGGCCTTCACCAGCGCCTTCATCATGTTCGACATTCTTTTGTCCCTTGAATCTCTTGATCGGGAATCGCTTTTCGGCGCCAATCGCTCATCCAATCACGCCCAATTCCCTGCCGACCGCGCCAAATGCCTCCACCGCACGATCGATGTCGGCAGTGGAATGCGCCGCCGACATCTGGGTGCGGATGCGCGCCTGGCCTTTCGGCACCACCGGGAAGGAAAAGCCGATGACATAGATGCCGCGTTTCAGCATGCGCGCCGCCATCTCCTGCGCCAGGCTCGCATCGCCCAGCATCACCGGAATGATCGGATGGTCGGCTCCGGCCAAGGTGAAGCCGAGCTTGCCCATCTCAGACCTGAACCGCGCCGCATTGGCATAGAGGCGCTGGCGCAAGGCGTCGCCATTGCGGATCAGGTCGAACACCCTGATCGAAGCACCGGCGATCGCCGGCATCAGCGTGTTGGAGAAGAGATAGGGGCGCGAGCGCTGGCGCAGCCAGTCGACCACCTGGCTTTTGCCCGAGGTGTAGCCGCCCGACGCGCCGCCAAGCGCCTTGCCGAGCGTGCCGGTGATGATGTCGACCCTGCCCTCGACGCCGCAATGCTCGGGCGATCCACGGCCATTGTGGCCGACGAAGCCGACGGCATGGCTGTCGTCGACCATGACCATGGCGTCGTACTTGTCGGCGAGATCGCAGACACCCCTCAGATTGGCGATGATGCCGTCCATCGAAAACACGCCGTCGGTAGCGATCAGTCGGAAACGGCAATCCTTCGCTTCTTTCAGCCGCGCTTCGAGATCGGCCATGTCGTTGTTGGCGTAGCGGAAGCGTTTGGCCTTCGACAGCCTGACCCCGTCGATGATCGAGGCGTGATTCAGCGCATCCGAGATGATCGCGTCTTCCTCACCCAGCAGCGTCTCGAACAGGCCGCCATTGGCGTCGAAGCACGAGCCGTAGAGGATGGTGTCCTCCAGGCCGAGGAAGGATGAAATCGTCGCCTCGAGCTGCTTGTGCTCCTCCTGCGTGCCGCAGATGAAGCGCACCGAGGCCATGCCGTAGCCATAACGGTCGAGCGCCTGGCTGGCAGCGTCGCGCAGTTCGGCGCTGTCGGCGAGGCCGAGATAGTTGTTGGCGCAGAAATTAAGGACTTTCTCGCCGCCGACCTCGATCTGCGCCGACTGCATCGAGGAAATCACCCGCTCGGACTTGTAGAGACCGGCCGATTTGAGCCCTGCAAGCTCGTTGTCGATATGGGAGAGAAATGCTGCGGTCATGATCAGGCCTCGTTTGATGTGGGGCAGACTGTTGTCCCGCCCGCGCAAAAAATCCATCGCAAAAGCGACCGGGCCGGTGGTGGGCGGCATCAAATGAAACGTCATGGGTATCGCCCGAGCGTGCCCCACGAGGATCACACGGGTTGGCAACCGTTCAAATGCGGGTTGGCGGCGAAAGGAGCCGATAACCATTCCGCGATCTTTCCGCGTTTCCCCCGATCTTTCCGCGTTTCCCCCTTGCAGGCCGGCTGTCGATTTCCAGTCCTGTTAACGTTTGCGGTTCAATGATGCTCATACAGGAATCCGTTGGCGAGAGGGCCGCCCCCGAAAATGTCGCAGCAGCCGGTGCAAACCGTTTCAGGCAAGCTCATACTGCTGATCAAGGCCGGCTATTGGCTGGCGCTGTTGATCATCGCCGCCATGGTGGCAGCCTCTTTCGTCCTGCTGCAGCAGACGATGGCCACGCAGCAGCACAACCATACATTGCTCGATATCGTCGGCACGCAAAAAACCTTGTCGCAGCGCATCGTCTTCCTTGCCAGTGCAACGGGTGCCGCGTCGCTCGACAAGCAGCCGGCGCTGGTCAGCGCGCTCAAGCAGGCAACGACGGAGTTCGAGACCAACTACGATCTGCTGCTCGAGCAGACGGGGGCAAATCCGGAATCACCGGCCAAGCTCGATTCGAAGTCGATCGAGAGCGTACTCTTCGCCAAACCCTTCCATCTCGACTATTTCTCGGTTGGGCTGATCGCCAATGGCGACCGCCTGATCTCGGCCCTGGAATCGCAACTCAACAATCTCGACAATGGCGGCTACAAAGGCAGTGCCGAACGCGTCAACCTCGACATGTCGGTCGCCAACGCCACCTTGTCGGGCTATGCCGCGCTCGGCCAGCGTATCAGCGCCGAGGCCGACGAGCGCTCCGAAAAGCTGCTCTCCCTCCACCGCACGCTGTTCTACGCCACCCTCGGCGTCATCCTGCTGGTGGCGTTGTTCATCTTCAGGCCGATGTCCAACGCGATCCTGCGCAAGACGCGTGAACTGGTCGACGCGCGCAATTCGATGGCCTTCATCGCGGTTCATGACGGCCTGACCGGTCTGCACAACCGAACCTTCCTGACCGACCATTTCGAGACGCTGATCAAGGGCGCGCATCGGCGGCGCGAGCGCCTTGCCGTGGTCCAGCTCGATCTCGACCGTTTCAAGCAGATCAACGATACGCTTGGCCATGCCGCCGGCGACTATGTCCTGGTCATCACGGCACAGCGCATGCGTGATTCCTGCCGGGCGTCGGATCTGTGCGCGCGGCTCGGTGGCGACGAATTCGTGATGATCCTCAACGGCGCCGGCAGCACCGAAGACATCAACATGCTGGCACGGCGCATCCTGGCGCACATCAACGAGCCGATCATTTTCCAGGGCACGACCATTCTTCCCGGCGCCAGCGCTGGCATTGCCGTCTATCCGATAGACGCCGACAACGCGCAGGATCTTTTGGTTCACGCCGATCTGGCGCTCTATTCGGCCAAAAAGATGGGAGGCGGCAACTTCTCGTTCTTCTCGGAGGAGCTGCGCCGCGAACTCGACTATCGCAAGCAACTCGAACACGACATCAAGGTCGCCATCTCCGAAAAGGCGTTCCAGGTCTATTTCCAGCCGCAGGTTTCGCTGACCACCGGCACGATCAGCGGCATCGAAGCCCTGGTGCGCTGGAACCATGCCGAACGCGGCATGATCTCGCCCGGCGAATTCATTCCGGTTGCGGAGAAATGCGGCTTCATGCCGGAGATCGGCCGCATCGTGATCAGCAAGGCGATCAACGAAGCCGCCGAATGGAACCGCGCCGGGATCGCCTTCGGGCGCCTTGCCGTCAACGTTTCGGGCACCGAGTTGCGCGAGCATGATTTCGACGCGTTCCTGTTCGGGACGCTGGAAAAGGCCGGACTGCCGCCGCAGAAACTGTCGCTGGAAATCGTCGAATCCGTCATTCTGGACGATGAGAAGACAGGTATCGCGGCAAAGCTGCGTCACATCAGGGCGGCCGGCATCCATCTGGAACTCGATGATTTCGGCACCGGCTATGCTTCGCTGAGCCACGTCAATCCGAACGAGATCGACCGGCTCAAGATCGATCGCCGCTTCGTCCAGAACATCCACGAGAACGGCGACAACTCCAAGATCGTGCGCGCCATCACCGAGCTTGCCCGCGGCCTCGGCATCTCGATCGTCGCCGAAGGCGCCGAAACCGAAGCCGAACTCGACTCGCTGATGGCGATCGGTTGCGACCAGGTGCAAGGCTATTCCATCGCCTTCCCGATGCCGCAGGACAAGGCGCTCGAGTGGCTGACCGCCCGCATGCCGAAGAAGGCAAAGCTGACGGTGCTGCAAGGCAGCCTAGCGTAGGCACCCGCGCGGTCCGCCTTGACACCGGCCATGGACATGGCGGCCTGTCGCAACCCAAACGGATGCCGCGACTTATGACACTTTTCCGGTTTGTCCTCGCGGCCGTGTTGATGTCCACGTTGCCGGCTCATGGGGCGGATCGCACCATCTATCTCACCTTCGACGACGGTCCGCTCAGCGGCACCGGCAACATCCTCGACGTGTTGCAGGCGAGCCAGGTTCCGGCAACGTTGTTCATGGTCGGCATGCACGCCGAGGCCAGTGCGTCCAACAAGATGCTGGTGCGGCGCGCCAAGACGATGCCACTGGTGACGATCGGCAACCACAGCTACAGCCACGCCTACAATCACTACCGGCACTTCTATGGCGATACGGAAGGCGTCGTCGCCGACATGCTCAAGGCGAACGCCGTGCTCGGCCTGAAGCCCGCGGTGCATGCGCGCCTGCCGGGGCGCGATGTGTTCCGGCTGCCCTCGATGTCAAAGGACGACAACTCGCTCGGGCCCGCACAAGCCGGCCGCGAGGATCCCGACTACGAGTTCGTCGCGGCTTCCGGCTTCTATCTCTATGGCTGGGACCACGAATGGGTGCACAAGGACAGCGGTGAGCCGGTACAGAGCGTCGACCATCTGGTCAGCGAGATCGATCATCTGTTCGGCTATGGTCATTTCGCCAGACCCGGCAAGCTGATCCTGTTGATGCATGACGAGATGTTCCAAGACCGCTTCGATGGCAAGACGAAGCTGACCAACCTGATCGCCGCGCTGAAGCTGCGCCACTATGCCTTTGGAACGATCCCGACCTATGACGACTGAGTGGATAAGATAGGCAAATTCTTCAGCGGATTGAGCATCGGCACCCCAAGTGGCGCGAAATGACGCTCGTTGTCAGTCAAGATCGTCAAACCATGGACCTCGGCAGTGGCAGCAATCGCTATGTCTTCAAATCCGGGCCGGTGTGCCCTCGCGCGATCCAGGATCAGTCCTGCGGCATGTGCGGCACGCAAATCGAAGGGGAGCACTCTTTCTCCATAAAGGTGCTGGACCGCTTGCCACCAACCACGCAATGATTTTGCCTTTGTTGTCGCACCCTCACGTTCGGCCTTGGCTATTCCGGCAGCAACCTCGGATGCGGTGACAACGGACAGGAACAGATGGTCACTCGCCTGATCAAGCCATGTAGCCAAGGCTTGCCGAGCGGCTCTCTTCGAGGGAGCCATTGCCGAGATGATATTGGTGTCCAGCAGAAACATCGACTGCGTTACAACTCGACCTTGCGAGCCCGTTTGCGGGGCCGAGGCGCAATATCGTCAAGGTCACCGGGAAAGGCCGCCAACAATTGTCCAAAACTTGGCACGCGCGAGAGCCTTTCGTAGTCTTCAAAAGACAGAATGACAGCCTGCTTGCGTCCGTGACGGGTGATGACGGCGGGTGTTCCGGCGATGGCTTGATCGACCACCGCGGAAAGTGTTGCCTTGGCATCCTTCAACTGAATCTCGCGCATGGCTTACCCCAAAGTGACTAGAGTAGTCATATAGCAAGGCGACTCGGATAAAACAAGGCTGTCGACCGACCTAGCCCTCCACATTGTCTCGCAACACCGCCAGCACCTGCGCGAACTCCGCCAGCCGCTCGTCGGACAATCCCACCCGCAGCCGCTTGTCGAAAACAAGCGCGGCCTTACGTAGTGTTTCGAACATCGCTTCTCCCGCCTCAGTCAGTTCGACCAGATGGACCCGGCGGTTGACGGGATCGCGGCGGCGCGTCAGCAGGCCCTGCGCCTCCATGGCGTTGAGATGGTGGGTCAGCGTCGCGCCCTGGATGCCTATCATGCCGGCAAGTTCGCGTTGATTGGCAAGCTTGCTCGACTTGACCGACAGCAGCGTGAGCCAGACCGGCAAGGTGCCGCCCGCTTCGACCAAGGCAGCGTCGAAGGCTTGGGCGACAAGCTTGGCGGTGCGGCCGAGATTCATGCCGACTGGCGGGCGTTCAAAGGGCGTCATTGCCGGACACTAGACGGTGTTTTCCAAGGATGGAACTGGCTCATTTTATACATTGACATCGAACAGTTCGATATCTAATCATTACCTTTAGCAAGTGAGAGAGGAGAGATGGCATGCAATATGTCTACATCGTCGTCATCGGTCTTCACGTCATGGCAGGCGTATTCTGGGCGGGCACGACCATCGCGGTCGGCCGTGACCCGGACATCCGCGCGGAACGGTTTTTCCGGCCGCAAATGGGCGCTGCCGGCCTGGTTTTCCTGACCGGCATACTGCTCTGGTATTTCTTCCATGAGGGCGCTTTCGGCTCGATGGAGAAGGTGCTGGCACTGGGGATCGTGACGGCCCTGATTGCCGCCGGCGTGCAGGGCGCGCTGGTAGGCTCTGCCAGCAGGCAGCTTGCCGGCGCTGACGCGGCAACGGAAAGCCGGTTGCGCACGAAGATGACAAGAGGCGAGCGCATCGCCGGAGGCCTGCTGGCGCTGACCGTGCTGTGCATGGCCACCGCCAGAATGTTCTGAGCGCCGCCACGCCGCAACCCTCACAGCATCGTGCGTTGTCTGGCAACGAGCCAATGACGTGCGGGCGCGCGGATCGAGCCGGAATACACGGGCTCTCGTATGCCAGCCCGGCCGCGCGCCATCAATTTTCGCGGCGAGATTTCAGATCCGCAAACCGAACCTGATCCCGTCATAGATGGCGGCATGGATGTTGCGCGAGGCGACCGCGTCGCCGATGCGCAACAGCACGAAGCCGGCTTCGTGGTTGCGTGCCGGAAAAATGTCGCCGCCGCTGACCAGGCGTTCGTAGTCGACCGCGCCGCCATTCTTCGACAGCGGCCTCAAGGCCAGGTAGAGATCATCGAGCGGCGCGGTGCCGTGCTCGACCACCACCTGGTCGACCCGCCGTTCACCGCGCCAGCCGTCGGCGAAGTCCGAAGCGAGTTCGGCGACCAGTTGATTGCCCTCGCGCCGCACCGAGCGCAGGCGCGTGTTGATAGTGATGGTGGCGCCCTTTTCCTGGAACGCGCGCATGTACGGCACATGGTTCATGCCGCCCATTTCGGGCGCGAAAAAACGCTCGGGCGAAACCAGTTCCAGCCGTGCGCCGCTGTTGACGATCAGTTCGGCGGCACCCATGCCCTGATGGCCGCCATTGTCGTCATAGAGCAAGACATTCTCGGCCGGCTTGACGCTGCCGGCCATGATATCCCAGCTTGAGGTGACGAGATTGTCGCCCGCCGCCAGCGGCGGGTTCTGCGGCAAGCCGCCGGTGGCGACAATGACCACATCGGGCGCCAGCGCCAGGACGTCGTCCTTCTCGGCCCAGGTATCGTAGCGGATCTCGACGCCGAGCCGATCAAGCTCTGCCAGCCGCCAGTCGATGATGCCGATCAATTCCTTTCGGCGCGGATTCTGGGTGGCCAGACGCACCTGGCCGCCGGCCTGGCTCGATGCTTCAAGCACCGTCACCCGATGGCCGCGCTCGGCCGCCACCCGCGCCGCCTCAAGTCCGCCGGCGCCGGCGCCGACGACAACGACCTTTTTCTTCGCCCCTTCTGTCTTGACGATGATGTGCGGAATATCGGCCTCGCGGCCGGTCGCCGCATTGTGGATGCACAGCGCCTCGCCGCCCTCATAGATACGGTCGAGACAATAGGTGGCGCCGACGCAGGGGCGGATCTCGTGCTCGCGGCCTTCCATCACCTTCCTGATGATGTGCGGGTCGGCGATGTGGGCGCGGGTCATGCCGACCATGTCGAGTTTGCCTGTCGCGATCGCATGGCGCGCGGTGGCGACATCGGAGATGCGTGCCGCATGGAAAGTCGGGAACTTTGTCGCCGCCCTCACCTCGCCGGCGAAATCGAGATGCGGCGAAGATCGCATGCCGGTCACCGGAATGACCTTGGTCAATGCCGCGTCGCTTTCGATCGAACCGCGGATGATGTTGAGGAAATCGACCTTGCCGGAGCCGGCCAGACGCCTGGCGATCTCGACGCCCTCCTCCTTCGACAGGCCTTTCTCGAAATCCTCGTCGGCGACCATGCGGATGCCGACGACGAATGTCTCGCCGACCGCCGCCCGCACGGCATCGAGCACCATGTTGGTGAAGCGCAGGCGGTTATCGAGCGAGCCGCCATACTCGTCGTCGCGATGATTGGTGGCCGGCGACCAGAAGCCGTCCATCAGATGGCCGTATGACTCGAACTCGATACCGTCCAGGCCGGCCGCCTGGCAGCGCTGGGCGGCCGACGCATAGTCGGCAATGATGCGCTCGATGTCCCAGTCCTCGATGGTCTTGGGGAAAGCGCGGTGCGCCGGCTCGCGCACCGGCGAGGCCGACAGCACCGGCAGCCAGTCGGCCTTGTTCCAGCCGGTGCGGCGGCCGAGATGGGTGATCTGGATCATCACCTTGCAGTCATGCTCGTGGCAGGCGTTAGCAAGCTCGGCGAGCCACGGCACGATGCGGTCGTCATAGACATGCAGATTGCCGAAGGCTGCCGGACTGTCGCGCGAGACGATGGCCGAACCGGCGGTCATGGTCAGCGCCATGCCGCCTTTGGCCTTTTCGGCGTGATAAAGCCGGTAGCGCTGCTTCGGCATGCCGTCCTCGGAATACGCCGGCTCATGGCTGGTCGACATCACCCGGTTCTTCAGCGTCAGATGCTTGAGCTGGTAGGGCTGGAGAAGCGGGTCGTTGCTGGTCATCGTCTTCCTGCCGTTTCATATTGTGTTGGAGCAGCGGGAGCCGCTCCATTTCCTATTTAAGCGTCGGATTCGTCCGAAAACCGCTGCACACCTTTCGATCCGATGCTAATGAGCGCCGCAAACCAAGAAGGCTTTGCTCATGATCGATACCAAAACCCTCACTCAGCTCGGCGCCCACGTCGAGACGCCACAGAGCCCCGAACAAGCGGTCCTGGAGACCGTGCCGTACACGCGCGGCGACGGGCCGCCGGCGATCGTGCGCTTCACCTGCCCGGAATTCACCTCGCTGTGCCCGGTCACCGGGCAGCCGGATTTCGCCCATATCGTCATCGACTACGCACCCGATGCTGCCCTGGTGGAATCGAAGTCGCTGAAGCTGTTCATGACGTCGTTCCGCAACCACGGCGCCTTCCATGAAGACTGCACGGTGATGATCGGCCGTCGCATCGTGGCGGCAACCAAGCCGCTGTGGCTGCGCATCGGCGGCTACTGGTTCCCGCGCGGCGGCATTCCGATCGACGTATTCTGGCAGACCGGTGCGCCCCCTGAAGGCGCCTGGCTGCCGGATACCGGCGTGGCGCCCTATCGCGGGCGCGGCTAGCCGGCCCATCATTCGCACTGGTACTGGCTGAGCGCCCATTCGCCGGTCACCGACAACAGGTCCGATATCTTCCATTCGCCGCCGACCTTCTTGAATTTCCATTCAAGGCGATGTGGGTTGCCGGCGACGACGAAAGCGACGATGACCTTGGCCTGGTCGCCATTGATCGCCTCGAGCGTCTTCAGGCTCTTGTCGATCTCGTGCTTGTCGTAGTCGGCATTGTCCAATGCCATGTTGGGGTCGAGGCATTCGCCCTGCCCGGATTTGCGCAGCGCATCGCTCTTGTCGAGCACGGTTTTCGCCGGATCGATGAAATGGCTGCGCTGTGACGGATCGACCTCCAGATTGACCTGATCGTAGAACGGCCGCACCACCGCCGTCGGCGATCCCGGCTGGATGGGTGCCGCCGGTTCGCTTGGGGGCCAGGCAACGGGTGGCGTTGCCGGCTCCGCTGCCCCACCGGGCGCGGTTGCGGGCGGCGACCCGCTGTCGGCCGGCGCGGTGGCCTCCGGGGAGTTTGCGGGCGGAGCGTTTGCCGGCGGGGCGCCGAGCAGCCCTTGTGCGGCAGCGCCGCCTTGAACCACCGCCATCAGGCACATGGTCGACAGTGCCAGGAACGAGCGGCGGTCCATCACATCACTCCGGAGTTTGACCGGCCAGGCACTCCAACGCGCTGAGCGTCCAATCGCTGGTCTTCGAGGCGATGTCCGATATCTTCCACTTGCCGTCGATCTTCTTGAGCGACCAGACCATTTCGCGCTTGGCATCATCGCCTTCCGAAAACAGGCTGAATGACGCTGTGACCTCGGCATTGTCCCCATCGCGCTTCTCAGACAGCTTCAGCGTCTTGGCCACGGACTTCTGGTCGAAATCCTGCGCGTCGAGACCCGGATCGAAATCGATGCACGCGACCTGGTCCGGATTCTTTTTCGTCGCCTGATCGTTGAGATCGAACAGTTTCGTCACCGGCTCGGTGAAGCGATCCCGGTATTGCGCGTCGGCCTCGAACTTGACCTCCGGAACATAGAAGAATTTCACGGCGTCGGACGCCGGACCGGCCCAGGCTGCAGCAGGCAAGGCCGCGGCGGGCAAGGCGGTCGAAAGAGCGGCAAGGAGCACTGTCAGTCTCATGCAGAATCTCCGGCTTGTGATGACTTGCGGCAATCAATACCACGCATCCTGCATATCGGCTTTTTTGCGGCTCATGAAGTCCCTGGAGGCTGCCCAGGGCGCCCCGCCAGACGTCCTGGAAGGTTTGCAAAAGCACTTCCGCGGTCAACTGCCGACAATACATCATGGGATCCTCAGCCTCCGAAAGTCGCGACCGGCGCGTTGAGACGGGAGCGCTCAGGCCTGACACCGAGCCCCGGCGTCTGCGGCACGCGTATATGCCCGTTTTCGATGACGACGGGGTTTACGGGGTCGGTATGCCCTTCGATGTATTCCTGTGCGATCCAGGCGCCCTCGAAACGTCTCGGTTCGACGGTAGCCGCGAGGTGCACGCATGCCGCGGCGATGACGTCCCCGCCCCAGGCATCGTCGCAGCTGTGCGGAAGAGATCGTATGGCACAGAGATCTCGGACGGTGGCCATCTTGGTGAGGCCGCCAAGGCGGGTGACTTTCAACCCAAATCCGTCCGCGATACCCGAAGAAATTGCCCGCAAGACGGCATTCAAATCCTCGGTATTCTCATCGAGGTAGACTGGATGGGTAACGCGCCCCTTGAGGCTCGCGACCTCCTCCATGGTGTTGCAAGGCTGTTCGAACACAAACGGGATCGCCTGGCAAAGCCGGTCGATGTGCAGCGTCGCCGCGGCGGTGAGGCCACGATTGGCGTCGACAGCTATGCGGGCCTTGAAGCCGACCGCCTCCCATACTTTGTGTACGGTGGCGACGTCCTGCTCGAGATCGCGCCCGCCTATCTTGATCTGAAGCCGTGGGTATCCGGCCTTGACCTTGTCGGCGGCGATACGCGCCGTCTCGTCCGGCGCGCCGACAATCGTGGAATAATAGGACGGCACACGATCTGTGAGCGCACCGCCCAGAAGCGTCGAGACCGGAACGCCCAGCCGCTGGCCGGCGAGGTCGAGGAGCGCTATGTCCAAGGCCGCCTTGGCATAGTTGTGGCCATTCAGCCGCTCGTCCATTCTTTTCGCGAGACGGCGGATGGACGTCGTGTCCTCGCCCACCAGGCCAGGCGCCATTTCGGCAATTGCCGCTCTCGCGCCCAGGGCATGTTGGGGCTGATAGACAGGGCCGACCGGGCAAGTCTCGCCCCAGCCCGACAGCCCGTCCTCGGTGATCACTTCAACGAGCGTGCTGTCCAGATCCTGAACGGTACCGCTAGCCATCCGGTAGGCACCGCCTTTCACCGGAAGATGCACCTGATAGACTTTGATCGTTTCGATGCGCATGCCGACCTCAGCCCCCTTCGAGCCAAGCGATCCCGGCCATCTTGCCGTTCCTCTGCATGGCGGGCCAGTGCATCATGGGCCACTGCATGACGGCGCTCTCGGTCACAAACTTGTCCCGGCTGCCGTGCTCAGACCCGCACATTGTGCTTGCGCTTCATGAAATCCTTGGCGGTCTCGACCGCCACGGCGGCATCACGGCAATAGGCATCGGCGCCGACGGCCTTGCCGAATTCCTCGTTGAGCGGCGCGCCGCCGACCAGCACGACATAGTCGTCGCGGATGCCCTTTTCCTTCATCGTGTCGATGACGACCTTCATATAGGGCATGGTCGTGGTCAAAAGCGCCGACATGCCGATGATGTCGGGCTGATGCTGCTCGATGGCATCGAGATATTTCTCGACCGCGTTGTTGATGCCGAGGTCGATGACGTCGAAGCCGGCGCCCTCCATCATCATGCCGACCAGGTTCTTGCCGATGTCGTGGATGTCGCCCTTGACGGTGCCAATCACCATCTTGCCCTGCTTGGGCGCGCCGGTGGCGGCCAGCAGCGGCCGCAGGATGAACATGCCGGCCTTCATGGCATTGGCCGACAACAGCACTTCGGGAACGAACAGGATGCCGTCGCGAAAATCCTCGCCGACGATGCGCATGCCCTCGACCAGTGCCTCGGTCAGCACCTTGTAAGGCACCCAGCCGCGCTCGAGCAGGATCCGCGTGCCTTCCTCGATCTCTTCCTTCAGCCCGTCATAGAGATCGTCGTGCATCTGCTGCACCAACTCCTCGTCGGAAAGCTCGGAAAGGATGATCTCGTCGTCGGCCATTTTTTGCCTGCGTGAATTTGCATGTCAGTGATTTACGGGCCGCCGGCGCCTTTTGTGACAGGCGCCGGCAGCGTTTTCTTGCATGTCTCGGGAGTTATATCAGGCGTCCAGCCAGACGTTCTGGAAGTCCATTTCGTAGGTCTGGTGCATGCCGTAGTTCTTCACCTTCTTGCTCATGTGGCAGTAGAGCTTCTGCCAGAACGGCTGGATGATGACGCCGGAATCCTGCAGGATCTGCTCGACGTCCTTCATCACCTCCTTGCGCTGGGCGGGATCGGCCAGCGACAGCGCCTGCTTGAGCTTGGCGTCGAAGTCCGGGTTGGAATAGGCCGTCTCATTCCAGGCCTCGCCGGTGCGGTATCCCAGCGCCAGCACCTGCACGCCGAGCGGGCGCATGTACCAGATCGTCATCGAATAGGGATATTTCGTCCAATCGTTCCAGAAGGTCGAGCCCGGCAGCACCGTACGCTTCACCTTGATGCCGGCATCGCGCAGCTGGCCGGCGATCGCGTCGCCGGTGTTCTTCTGCCATTCGTCCTCGACGGTGATCAGCTCGTGCTCGAAGTCGGCCTGCCCGGCATCCGCCATCAGCTTCTTGGCGCCCGCCGCATCCCGTGTCTTCTTCGGCAGCGGATAGTATTCGGGATGGATCGGGGCGACGTGGTGGTTCTCGCCGACGGTGCCGCGTCCGGCATAGCCGAGCTGCATGACGGCATTGTTGTCGACTGCCATCTGCAGCGCATTGCGCACCCGCTGATCGTCATAGGGCTTGTGGGTTACGTTGGTGCGGGCAACCAGCGTGGTCGCCGTCGCGACCTCCGATTTCACCAGATCCATCTTGTCGAGGGCGTCTATGAAGTCGGCCGGCGTTTCGAAATCGAGGTCGATCTCGCCGGAATCGAAGGCATTCAGCGTGGCGTTGAAGTCGGTGCCGTAGTCGATGAACTCGACACTGTCGAGCGGTGCTTCGCCACCCCACCATTTGCCGTTCTCGCGGCGCTTGACCACCGCTTTCTGGCCGACCGCGTAGGAGACCAGTTCGAAAGCCCCGGTGCCAATTGGCTTGGTGGTCGGGTCGGCGCCATCCTTGTCGAAGTCGCGATGCACGACCAGTGCGGGATAGTCGGTGAAGCCCGGTATGATCGCAATGTCGGGCTCGTTGAGCTTCAGCTTGACCGTGTGGTCATCGACCTTGGTGATGGCGCCATCCTTCGCCTTGCCGGTCTTGGTGTCGATCAGCGCGCCGACGCGTGCCGCCATGGAATTGCCGGAAGCGCCCTTCTCGCACCAGCGGTTCAGATTGGAGACCACGTCGTCGGCGTTGAAGGCATCGCCATTGTTCCAGGTCACGCCCTTGCGCAGATGCAGCGTGTATTCGGTGGCATCGTCATTGACGTCCCAGCTTTCGAGCAGGACCGGCTCGAACGTGAACTGGTGGGTGTAGCGGACAAGCGGCTCGAGCCAGGTCCGGGTGACGTTTGCCATTTCCGTCCAGTCATAGGTGCGCGGGTCCTTCTGCGCCTTGACCGACATCGCGACATGCAGCGTCCCACCCTTTTTCGGTTCTTCCGCCAGGGCCTTTGTCGGCGCGGCAAGGCCGATCATGCCATAGGCGAAAGCCGTCGTGGCGCCGAAGGCGCTGGCCAACGCCAGGAATTCGCGCCGGTCCATGCGACCCGCGCGCGCGTCTTCCGCCATCGCCTCGATGGCCGCGGGGACCCGGTCGCTATTGCTTCTGAAAAGTGTCATTTCTTTCTCCCATTGGTTTGGTCGGTTCTTTGCCCGTTCTCTCTCAACTAACGCTGTCCGGCAGCTTTTCCTCGCGCCGGGCGATAAAATCCGCGAGACCCTCGGCGACACCCTCATCGAGCTTCGGCTCTTCATAGTCGGCGAGCATGTTGCGCGCTTTTTCGCGGCCGCGGGTGTCGTGGTCCTTCGCCCCTTCGGCCTTCCACTGTTCGAACGAATTGAAGTCCATGATCGAGGGCATGAAGAAAGCGGACTCGAAATGTTCGAGCGTATGCTGGGTGCCGAGGAAATGGCCCTGCGGCCCCACTTCGCGGATTGCCGCCATCGCTTCCTTGAAGTCGTCGAACGGCAGCCCGCCGGCATATTTATACCAGCCGATGAGCTGTTCGCAGTCGGTGGCGAATTTCGAATAGCCGCAGGTCAGCCCCGCCTCCAGCCATCCGGCGGAATGCCAGATGTAGTTGGCGCCGGCGAGGATGGCGGCGTGCATCAGCATGTTCGCCTCGTAGCCGGCCTGGGCGTCGTTGAGCTTCGAGCCGACATGGAAGCCGGAGGTGCGCCAAGGCAGCCGGTATTTCCTGGCCAGCGCGCCCATCAGGTACATCATCTGGGCCGCCTCCGGCGTGCCGCCCATCGGCGCCCCGGTCTTCATGTCGACCGTGACCATGAACTGTCCGTAGATCTGCGGCGAACCCGGACGCAAGAGCTGCGTGAAGGCGACGCCGGCCAGCGCTTCCGCATTGACCTGCGCGACCGCACCGACCGCGGAGGCCGAGGTCGAGGCGCCGCACAGCGCGAAGGGCGCCAGGATCAGCGGCTGGTTGTGGCGCGCATAGACCTTCATGGCGTCAAGCATGGTGGCGTCCCACACCAGCGGCGAATTGCAGTTGGTGATCGACACCAGGACGGGATTGTCGCGGACGAACTCGTCGCCGAACACGATGCCCGCCATCGCCATCGTGTCCTCGGCACGTTCCTTCGAGGTGACGATGCCCATGAACGGCTTGTCGGAATGCTTCAGCGCCGAATGGATGATGTGGAGGTGACGCTTCGGCACCGCAATTTCCATCGGCTCGCAGATGACCGAGCTCGACGAGTGCAGCGCCGGCGCCATGTAGGCGAGCTTGTGGAAATTGTTGAGGTCGGCGAGCGAGCCGTAACGCCTGTTGTTGTCGAGGTCGCGCACATAGGGTGCGCCATACATCGGCACGAAGATGGAGTTCTTGCCGCCGACGCGCACGGTACGCTCGGGGTTGCGGGCATTGAGGGTAAACTCCGATGGGACCTTGGAGACCAGTTCCATCAAGAGCGCACGGTCGATACGGACGCGCGTCTCGGTGACATCGGCTCCGGCGGCCTTCCACAGGGCGATCGCCTCATCGTCGCGGAACTCGCAGCCCACCTCTTCGAGGATCGAGAGCGATTCCTGGTGGATCAACTCCACCGCCTCGTCAGGGACCATCTGATAGGCGGGGATCTCGCGCACCAGCGTCGGGAACGACGTGACCGGAGCGCCTCGCAGCGCCTTGCGCCCCAGGCGGCCGCCACTTCTGCGGTTGGCGTGTTCGGTCATGGCAACGGCCGGTGCATTCATGGCAACTCATCCTCCAACAGCCCCGTCAACTTAGCGAGGCGAGATATAGCTGTGATGCTGGAAAATCCTGATCTCTTGTATAAACTCTCCTTATGCGAAGCCTGCGCCATCTCCTGCCCTCCGCCGGCAGCCTGATCGTCTTCGAGGCGGCCGGCCGGCTGTCGAGCTTTACCGCCGCCGGTCGCGAGCTCGGCATGACGCAGGCGGCCGTCTCCTACGCCGTGCGCGGGCTTGAGGAACAGCTCGGCGCCAAGCTCTTCCAGCGCCGCCACCGCCAGGTTCTCCTGACGGAAGCCGGCGAGCGCTTCCACGCCGACGTCTCGCTCGGGCTGTCGCATATCCGCAAGTCGGCGGAGGATCTGCGCCTGCAGGCGACCGGCGGCCATGTGACGCTCGCCGCCTCGACCGCCTTCGGCTCGTTCTGGATGATGCCGCGCCTGCAGCAGTTCCGCGACGAACTGCCGGGCGTCGATCTGCGCATCCAGACCGCCGACCGCGACCTCGACATCATCGCCGAGGGCATCCCGCTGGGCGTGCGCGGCGGCGTGCCGCGCGACTGGCCGGATTATCATTCGCTATCGCTTGCCGACGAGGAGATCTTCCCGGTTGCGGGCCCCAATTATCTGGCGAAGTTTGGGCTGCCGGAGACCGTCGCTGAACTTGCCATGCACCGGCTCATCCATCTGGAGGAGCCCTACCGCGAGGCCCCGAACTGGGACGAATGGTTCGCGTCAGCCGGAACCAGCCTGCGCAATGCCGAGCGCGGATTGCGCATCAATGACTATGCCCTGGTGATTCAGGCGGTCATGGAGGGCCAAGGCATATCGCTCGGCTGGCGTCATCTCGTCGAGCGCCTCGTGGCATCTGGGCTGTTGGTGCCCGTGACGGATCATGTGCTGAGGACCGGCATCGGATTCCACGTCATCTGGCCGAAGAACCGCGAACTCAGCGACAATGCCCGCAAGGTCAGGGATTGGCTGGTCGCGCAGGCATAGTTCGTTTGCTCAGTTCGCCCTCGCCCGCGCGATACGAATCCGCCTATACTGTCGTCATGCCCATTCGCCAGCTTTCCGAAACGATGATCAACCAGATCGCCGCCGGCGAAGTCATCGAGCGTCCGGCAAGCGTGGTCAAGGAACTGGTCGAGAACGCGCTCGATGCCGGTGCGAGCAAGGTCGAGGTTGTCACCGCTGGCGGCGGGCTAAACCTGATCCGGGTCACCGATGACGGCTCCGGCATCCCCGAACATGAGCTTTCGCTGGCCATCGCGCGCCACTGCACCTCCAAGCTCGCCGAGGATATCCACGACATTCGCTCACTCGGTTTTCGCGGCGAGGCGCTGCCGTCGATCGGCTCGGTGTCGCGGCTGTCGATCCGCTCGCGCACAGCCTTGGGCGATAGCGCCGCCGAGATCGGCATCGAGGGCGGCCGCATCCTGCCCGTCAGGCCGGCGGCGGCCAATCGCGGCACCACGGTCGAGGTGCGCGACCTGTTCTTCGCGACACCGGCACGGCTGAAATTCATGAAGGGCGAGCGCGCCGAAGGCTCGGCCATCGGCGACGTGGTCAAGCGCATCGCCATCGCCTTTCCCGCCGTGCGGTTTACACTGGCCGGCTCCGACCGCTCGACGCTGGAATTGCCGGCAACCGACGAAAGTGCCGAAGGCAGCCTGCGCCGCGTCGCCCAGGTGATGGGCGCCGAGTTTCCCGACAATTCCATCGCCATCGACGCGATGCGCGAAGGCGTGCATCTGACGGGGCACGTTTCGATCCCCTCCTTCACCCGCGCCAACGCGCTGCAGCAATATGCCTATGTCAACGGCCGACCGGTGCGCGACAAGCTGATCGCCGGCGCCATTCGCGGCGCCTTCGCCGACGTGCTGCCGCGCGACCGCCACGCGGTGACGGTGCTGTTCCTGACACTCGATCCGGGAACCGTCGACGTCAACGTCCATCCGGCCAAAGCCGATGTCCGCTTTCGCGATCCGGGCCTGGTGCGCGGGCTGATCGTCGGCGCCATTCGCCAGGCACTGGCCGATGCCGGCATCCGTTCAGCCACCACGGGAGCGGCCGGCATGATGGCGGCGTTCCGGCCGGGTGCCGCACCCTACGGTCATGGCGGCCCGGCCAACGGCCATCGAAGCTACGAAGCATCGTACCACGCCTCCGGCTCGGCCGGTTTCGATCCGGCGCGATCGTCGCAGCGGCCGCTCGATATGCAGTTCGACGGCGTGGGTTTCGAGCACCGCGGCTTGCGTGAGCCCGACCAGGCGGCGTTCGATGCCGGCCCGCTTGCCAGCGCCGATGCCCGCGCTGGACAGAGCGAGGCGGCCGAGACGCTGCTCGGCGCGGTGCTCGGCGCGGCACGCGCGCAGGTGCACGAGAACTACATCGTGGCGCAAACCCGCGATTCGCTGGTCATCGTCGACCAGCATGCCGCGCATGAGCGGCTGGTCTATGAAGCGTTGAAGAACGCGCTGCATTCGCGGCCGGTCCCCTCCCAGATGCTGCTTCTGCCGGAAATCATCGACCTGCCGGAAGAGGATGCCGAGCGGCTCGCCATGCATTCGGAAACGCTCGCCCGCTTCGGGCTCGGCATCGAGCGTTTCGGCCCGGGCGCCGTTGCTGTGCGCGAGACGCCGTCGATGCTTGGCGAGACCAATGTCGGGCAATTGGTGCGTGACCTCGCCGACGAGATCGCCGACAACGACACGGTCGAGACGCTGAAGGAGCGGCTGGACAAGATCGCCGCCACCATGGCCTGCCACGGATCGGTACGCTCCGGCCGGCGGCTCAAGCCCGAGGAGATGAACGCGCTGCTGCGGCAGATGGAGGCGACGCCGGGCTCCGGAACCTGCAACCATGGGCGGCCGACCTATATCGAGCTCAAACTGGCTGATATCGAGCGGCTGTTCGGGCGGCGGTGAAGACTGCGGCCTGCGAGATTCGCCGGCGCGGCCCCCACCCCGCTGCTTCGCAGCGACCCTCCCCACGAGGAGGAGGGTAAAGGGCTGGGCTCCCCACCTACCTCTTGTGGGGAGGTCGGACCGAAGGTCCGGGTGGGGGTCCGAAAAGAGCCGCTTTAAGCGGCTCTTTTCGAATCAAGGAACAATCCCAACCCTCCGATTCACCGCTTCAAATTGACCACGATCACACCCCCGAGCGCCAGCGCACCGCCAAGGATGCCGAGCAGGGTCGGTACTTCGCCGAGCCAGAAGAAGCCGATCAGGGCGGACACCGGCGAGACCAGATAGAGGAAGTTCGAGGCCCGCGCGGCAGGCAGGCGCGACAGGGCGGTCGCCCAGGCGGCATAGGCGATCAGGCTCGGCACGATGCCGAGATAGATGACGGCGCCGAGACCGGCGGTGTCGGCGACAGCCGCCTGCTGGAAAGCGGCAGGCAGGAAGGGCGCGAGGCAGAGCGCGCCGAGCACCATGTTGGAGGCTGAAATGGTCAGCGGATGGTGGCGGGCGAACAGCGGCTTCTGGACGATGGTGTTGACGGCCGAGCACAGCGCTGAGCCCAGCACCAGCAGAGCGCCGGCATTGAAGTGCAGGCCATTGCCGTCGGCCATGGCAATGATGCCGATGCCGGCGAAGGAAATAACGGTGCCGAGCCACGCCATGCCGGAGAAGCGCTCGCCCAGAAGCGCCATCGCCATGATGGCGGTGAAGATCGGGCTGACATTGATGATGAAGCCGGCGGCACCGGCCGAGACGGTCAGTTCGCCGAAATTGAGCATGGCGGTGTAGAGCGCGACGAAGATGGCGCCGCCAAAGGCGAAGCGCCACAATTCGCCGATCCTGGGCAGCGCCGGGCGCTTGACGGCAAGGAAGATCGCCGCCGGTACCGCGGCGATGGCGAAGCGCATGGCGCCGAGTTCCAGCGGCTGAAAGGCAGCGAGGCCGGCGCGGATCGCCGGGAAGGCGGACGCCCAGCCGACCACCGTCAGGGCCACGGCGACGATAGCCGCGGTATCCATGCGCTGTGTCTGATTCAACGTGCCCGTCATCGCGCCCATCTCACTCTCCTTGTGTTCTTCTCGTCCTGAAAGGCAGAAAACGTCTTTTTCGGTCCGTTGACAAACGACCAAATCGAGGATCACCTGTGACTATGGATCACAGCTCAGATACGATGGTGCCTCTCGAAACCCTGCGGGCCTTCGACGCGGCGGCGCGAACCGGCAGCTTTTCGGCGGCGGCCGAGAAACTCAACATCACCCATGGCGCGGTCAGCCGGCAGATCGCCAAGCTCGAGGATTGGCTGGGGCTGAAAGTGTTCGACCGGGGCGCCCGGGGCGTCTCGCTGACGATCGAAGGCAACCGGCTGCATCTGCGCACGTCGGAAGCTTTCGCGCTGATATCGAGCCATTCCGACCGCTGGGTAGAGCCGCGCGGCACGGCGGTCGTGCGGCTGACCTCGATCCCATCGGTGAGCGGGCTTTGGCTGATGCCGCGCATGGCGGCCCTGGAGAACAATCCCTCCAAGCTGCGCATCGTGCTCGATGTCGACGTCCGCCAGGCCGACCTTGCCGACGAGGGCATCGACCTGTCGATCCGCTGTGGCCGCGGCGGCATTCCGGGCCGTGTTTCGGTGCAGCTTTTCGAAGAGCATGTCTTCCCAGTCGCCTCACCGGAGTTGGCGCGCGAGATCGGCCGCGGTGACCCGGCCCGGCTGCTCAGATTTCCGCTGATCAACGATTCCGACGCCTCCGGCTGGCGTGCCTGGTTCGCGGCGCAAGGCATGGACTACCGGCCGCGCCCGCAGGACCGCCGCTTCGAGGATTACAATCTGGTGCTCGACGCGGCCGCCTATGGGCTCGGCATCGCACTGGCGCGGCCGCCGCTGAGCGGGCATCAGCTGACGTCGGGCCGCATCACCGCCGTCGATGAGCGCACAGCGCTCAATCCGGTGTCCTACTGGCTCGATCGGCCGATGGGACGGCCACGCACGGCCGCGGCCGATCTCGCCCGCCGCATCGCGCAGCAGGCCGGCTTGGCGGCGGAGAAGATCGAGGCGTTCATAGAGGCCGAGCGATAGGCTCCAACATATTCCTGGCTGATCCGGATTTCAGCGAATCAACAGCAGGACGAACCCGAAGATCATGGTTGCCAACAGGCCGGTCATGATCGAAACAAAGCCGATCTTCATCAGCAGGCGTTCGGGGTTCGGCGCCGCACCGTGGGATTGATTGGCCGGTCTGTGCCGTCCTGCCGGTGTATCCGGAGCGGCACTGCCGCGTGGAACCGGAGCCGGCGGCGGGATGAACGACAGCAGGGACAAGCCAGCAGCCCTGGCGGGAGCGTTGTCGTTGGCTGTTGCCGAAGGCGGCACGAAGCCGCGCTGCGTTTCGGCTTCGGGCGTTGCCTTTCTCGCCGCGACCGTTGCCAGCACCGCCTCGTCCCTCGTCTCGAGCTGCGCCTGATAGGCCTCGACAATACCGGTCGAAGCAATCTGCTGCGATCTGACGGCCATCGGCGCGGCAGGCATCGCCAGCAGCGCCGGCGCCGTCCGTTGAGCGAACAGGGAGGGTGTGGCGGGCTGGACCAATTCCCTGACCAAAGCCGCCCTGACCGGATCGGCTTTCGCCAACGGCACGGGTTGCGGCGTCATCGCTTCCTTGAGCAAGGAAGCCAGGCGGGCGGAAGAAATATCCATCGTGCCCCCAACAAAAGCGCTTTTCACACCTGTCGTAGCGCCTCAGCATTGTCTGAGGCTTGTCGCATGCTTGACCCGGCCGCAGATTTGTGGCGATGAAATCTCCATGACATTCGGCACCAGCGCATGATGAACCGTTTTGAAGGCCCGGGCGGCAAGGAAGCCCGCATCCGCTACCTCGATGGCGATTTCCAGGTCACCAGCCCCGGCTCGTTCGTGCGCTGTGCCGTGACCGGGGAAAGCATCCCGTTGGATGAGCTGAAATACTGGAGCGTCGCCAGGCAGGAGCCTTACGCAAGCGCCACCGCTTCGCTGCGCCGCGAAATCGAAGTGCATCCGGAGCTGCGCAAGCGCAGCTAGAGCGTTTCACCGTTTCATGGAAACGGCGAATCGCTCTAACTCTTTGTTTTGACGCAATTCCGGACGGAAAACCGTTCACACTTTTCCTGGAATTGCTTAGCCCTTCAGCTTGCGCTGCCGCCAGGCATCGAGCGTTTCCTCGATGATGCGCTCAGGCACATGGTCGAGTTCGAACACCGTGTCGATTTCCAGCACGTCGAGACGGTCGAGGAAGTCCTGCGGGGCGCCGTGGCGCAGTCGGGCGGCATCCTTGGCCGTGGTGATGAGGGCGAGGCCTTCGGTGCGCGCCGTCATCGCCAGCTCGGCCAGCTCGTCCTCGGCGTAGAAATGATGGTCCGGGAAGGGCCGCGAAAGAGCCACCTCGCCGCCGGCCTCCCGAATGGTGTCGAAGAATTTCTCGGGATGGCCGATGCCGGCGAAGGCCAGGAACCGCTTGCCGGCGAGCCCTGCCTTGCTGCTTGGCTCGGTGTGGGCCTCGAAGATCGGCCGGCCGGCACGCGCGGCCTGACGCACCACGGGGTCGGCGGCGTTGCCCTCGCCCATCTTCAAGAGCCCGCTGGTGAAGACCAGCTGGTCGACGATTTTGGCCCGGAGCGGGCCGCCCGGGATGACGCGGCCATTGCCGATGCCGTAGCGGGCATCGACCACGACCAGCGCGTAGTCGATATGGATGCGCGCGCTCTGAAATCCGTCATCCATGATCAGGAAGTCGCAGCCGTGCCTTTCCAGCAACAGCCGGGCGCCGGCGGCGCGGTTCGGCGTCACCGCAACTGGCGCATGTTCGGCGAGCAGCAGCGGCTCGTCGCCGACATGCCTGGCGCTGTCGTGATGGCTATCGACGACATGCGGCTCGGCGAAAGAGCCGCCATGGCCGCGCGACAGGAAGCCGGGCTTGAGCTGCATGCGCTTGGCCTGTTGGGCGAGCGCGATGGCCACCGGCGTCTTGCCGGTGCCGCCGACGGTGAAATTGCCGATGCACAGGACCGGCGCCTCGATCTTCTCGCGCCGCGCGCGCCGCATGCCGCGGCCGGCGACGAGCGCATAGACGGCCGACAGCGGCGACAGTGCCAGAACTTTCCAGTCCGGCTCTTCCCACCAGAATGGTGGTGCTTCGGACGCCACGTTAACGCCCGTTGGCGCCCTTCAGGCGCGACTTGACGACCAAGGGCTGGATATAGGGTTCAAGCGATTTCAGCGTGCGCGCCAGAGCGCCGCGCATCTCGTCGACGGTCGCTATGCCCGCCGCCATCATTTCGTGGCGCGCCACTTCGTTGGTCAAAAGGAAGTTGACGGCACCGGCCAGCATGTCGCGGTCGCGCACCAGCTTGGCGCCGCCGCTGTCGATCAGGCGCTGATAGGCCTCGCGAAAATTCTGCACATTGCGGCCGGCCAGAACCGCCGTATCGAGCATGGCCGGTTCAAGCGGGTTCTGCCCGCCCTCGGAGGTCAGCGAGCGGCCGACGAAAGCAATCTCGGTCAGCCTGAGATAGAGCCCCATCTCGCCGATCGTGTCGCCGAGCAGGATATCGGTGTCGGGCCCGATGCGATCGCCCTTGCTGCGCCGCGCGACCTTCAGACCCATGCCGGAAATCTGCGCGGCAAGGGCTTCGGCACGATCGGGATGGCGCGGAACGACGATCGTCAGCAAGCCGTGGTGACGCTTGTGCAGTGTCGCGTGGACTTCCGCGGCGACCACCTCCTCGCCATCATGGGTCGAGATCGCCGCCCAGGTCGGGCGGCTGCCGATCTGCCGCTGCAAGGTGCCCAGCGCCCGATCGTCGACCGGCGGCGGGTTGGTGTCGACCTTGAGGTTGCCCGACACCGTGACCGGCCGGGCGCCAAGCGCGCGAAAACGCTCGCCGTCGACATCGGATTGGGCGACGACATGGGCGAGGTTCTCGAACAGCGCCTCGGCGATGTTGGCCCGCTTCTTCCACGAGGTGAACGAGCGGTCGGACAGCCGGCCGTTGACCAGCACCTGCGGCACGTGGCGGGCGCCGAGCTCGAGGATGGTCATCGGCCAGATCTCGGATTCGGCGATGATCGCCAGGTCCGGCCGCCAGTGATCGAGGAATCGGCTGACCGCCGGCTTCAGGTCGAGCGGCACATATTGGTGGATGATGCGGTCGCCGAGCCGCTCGTCGGCGACCTGGGCCGATGTCACAGTGCCGGTGGTCAGCACGATGTTGACGCCATAATCGAGAATGCTCTCGACCAGCGGCACGACGGCGATGGTCTCGCCGACGCTCGCGGCATGGATCCAGATCACCGGCCCTTCGGGGCGCGGGCGGCCGGCGACGCCGTAGCGCTCGCGGCGGCGGTTGCGGTCCTCCTTGCCGCGCGAGGTGCGCCAGGCGACATAGGGTCCGACCAGCGGATAGGCGGCGGCACCGGCGAACCGGTATGCCGTCAGCATGGCGCGCGCCCAGCGACCGCTCATCGCGGGCCATCCACGAGACGGTAGGCCTCGGTGGTGGCGGCGTTGAGCGCGACCGTCACTTCCTGGCGCTTGCGCTCCATTTCGGCTTCGTCGGCGTCGGCCGGCACGAAGATCGGCGTGCCGATGGTCACCGCGGAACGGCCGAACGGCAGGTTGATGGTGGTCTTGTCCCAGCTCTTCTCCAGCACCTTGCGGCGGCTGGTGGCGATGGCGACTGGCAGCAGCGGCCGGCCCGAGAGGCGCGCCAGGAGGACGATACCGAGCCCCGCGTCGCGCGGCGTGCCGTGGGGAATGTCTGCGATCATGGCGACGTTCTTGCCGGCCGTGAGCGACTTTTTCAGGGCGATGAGCGCCTTGGCCCCGCCCTTGTCGAGATGCCTGGCATTCTCGCGGCCGCCCGAGCCGCGCACAGCCTCGATGCCGAATTTCTCCAGCATCAGCGCGTTGAGCTCGGCATCGGCACTGCGCGACACCATGGCGACCAGCGGCTTGCGCTTGGGATAATAGGCCGGCGTCAGGAGATGCTGGCCGTGCCACAGGGCGATGATGCCGGGCTCGAACTCGGCGTAGGCGCCTCCCGAAAAGCGCGCCGATCCGGCGACCAGCGGGCTGGTCAGGCGCACCAGGCGCACGAATTGCGCCAGCAGGCTGGCAATGGCGTTCTTGACGAATCGCGACTGCGCGAGGGGTTCGCGGATCTTGCGCCAGAAGGTCTTGGTCGTGCGGCTGCCTCCCCTGCCCGTGGGCGCGGCATCGCCGGCTGGCCCTTTCGCCAGGTCATGCTCCATCGAGGTCAACCGGCAGCCTTGCTGTCGGGGTCCAGGAGACGGTGCAGATGAACGACGAAATAACGCATATGGGCATTGTCCACGCTGGCTTGCGCCTTGGCTTTCCACGCCGTGTGCGCGGATTGATAGTCGGGATAGATGCCGACGATGTCGAGCCCGTCGAGGTCGCGGAACTCGGTGCCGCCAAGCTTCTTCAGTTCGCCGCCGAACACCAGATGCAAAAGCTGTTTCTTTCCGTCTTCCGCGGCCATGTCGGTCCTTCACATATTGTGAGTTTGTGACAGGTCTAGACCAAAGCCGTCGACTTTGGAACCTTCGAAAACGCTTTCACGCGTCCAGCCCGGCGATGACGTCGACCAGCACCGCCAGCAGGTCGCCGCTGCCGGCGGCGAGCGCGCCGTGGCGGGTCACCTCGCCGGCATAGAGCGGCGCACGGCCATGCGGGTCGAGCAACTGGCCACCGGCCTCGCGCAGGATGAGGTCGGCGGCGGCAATGTCCCAGTCATGCGCGTTCGGCTTGACGAAGGTGCCGTCGAGCGTGCCGTTGGCGATCATCGCCACGCGGTAGGCGAGCGAAGGGCTGTAGGGCGCCCGCGTCAGCCGCTTCTGCCAGCCGGCCGGCATCAGGTCGATGAGCTGCTTCAACCCTGAAATCTCGGCCTTCTCGCCGGGCTGGCGCACCGCGATGCGCTTGCCGTTGCGGAAGGCGCCCTGGCCGGGCAGCGCCCAATAGGTCTCGTTCAACGCCGGGCATTCGAGCACGCCGGCGAGCGTGCGGCCATTTTCGACGACGGCGACGCTGACGCACCAGGTGCGCTGGCCCTCCAGGAAGCCGCGCGTGCCATCGATCGGGTCGACGACGAAGGTGCGGCGCGCCAAAAGCCGGGCCGGATCATCGACGGTCTCTTCCGACAGCCAACCGTAATCCGGCCGCGCCGCCAGCAGCGTCTGGCGCAGATAGGCATCGGCGGCGTGATCGGCTTCGCTCACCGGCGAAGTGCCGCCCTTCATCCAGACCTGCGGGCTTTGGCCGAAGTAGCGCATAGCGATGACCCCAGCCTCGCGGGCGGCGTCGCGCAGCAGCGGCAGGTCTTCCGTAGCGTCGGTCGAGATCAGCTCATGCTCCGGCAAGGGTCATGCCTTCGATCAGAAGCGTGGGGGCCGCCGTGCCGAAATTGCGGTCGAGGTCATCAGCCGGCACCATGTTCAGGAACATGGTCTTCAGATTGGAGGCGATGGTGACTTCGGCGACCGGATAGGCCAGCGCGCCATTCTCGATCCAGAAGCCGGAGGCGCCGCGGCTGTATTCGCCGGTGATCATGTCGACGCCCTGGCCGAACACTTCGGTGACGTAGAAGCCGCTCTTGAGCGACTTGATCATGTCCTGCGGCGAACGTTCGCCCGGCTCGATGGCTAGATTGGTGGAGGATGGGGAGACGGAGGAGCCGCTGCGCGATCCACGCCCGTTGGTGACGAGACCAAGCTCACGCGCGGCGGACGTCGACAGGAACCAGTGGTTGAGGACGCCCTTTTCGACCATCAAGAGCTTTTCGCCCTCGATGCCTTCGCCGTCGAATGGACGCGACGCCTGGCCACGCCGCCGCAGCGGCTCGTCGGTGACGGTGATGGCGGCAGCGGCGACCTGCTTGCCCATCATGTCGCGCAGGAACGAGGTTTTGCGCGCGACGGAGGCGCCGTTGATGGCGCCGGCAAGATGGCCGGCGATGCCGCGGGCGACGCGCGGGTCGAACACCACGTCGACCGGCCCGGTCGCCGCCTTGCGCGCGCCGATGCGGCGCACGGCGCGTTCGCCGGCCTTGCGGCCGATATCTTCGGACGCATCGAGATCGCTAAAATGCAGGCGCGAGGAGAATTCATAGTCACGCTCCATGCCGGTGCCCTCGCCGGCAATGACGCTGGCCGAGCGCGAAAAGCGCGAGACGACATAATGGCCGAGAAAGCCGTGCGAGGTGGCCAGCACAAGGCCGCCCATGCCGGCACCGGCGCTGCTGCCGGACGAATTGGTGACGCCTTTGACGGCAAGGGCCGCCGCTTCCGCCGCCAATGCCGCCTCCTTCAACTGGTCGGCCGACACTTCGGTGGCGTCGAACAGGTCGAGATCGGGCGTCCGCTTGGCAAGCAGCGCCGGATCGGCAAGGCCCTGATAGGGATCCTCCGGCGACACTTTCGCCATCGCCACGGCGCGCTCGGCGAGCGCTTTCGGGTCGGACGCGGCGGTCGCCGAAACGCTGGCGACCTTCTGGCCGACGAAGACGCGCAGCGCGACATCCTCGCTCTCGGAAGCCTCGGTGGCCTCGACCTTGCCGAGCCGAACCGACACGCCGGTGGAGCGGCCGCGCACGGCCACCGCGTCGGCGGCATCGGCACCGGCCTTTTTGGCAGCCTCGACCAGCGCCGCAACGCGATCGGTCAGTCTTGCAGCGTCTGTTATGTCGGCCATGCCTGTGATTCCTGCTGTTGCGGCCAGCGTCTGGCCGCTGCCCACCCATCTATTGTTCCGGTCCGGCTTGTGCAATGGCACAGGCCTCTATCAAAATGCAGCTTCACGGCTTCCTTCCGGAACCGAGTGAAGCAAAAACGCAGCCCGCAGCCTGCACGGAGCATGTTCGATGACGCCTTTCCATCTCGCCTTTCCGGTCCGTGATCTCGATGAAACCCGCATTTTCTATGGCGAGGTGCTGGGCTGCGCGATCGGCCGCTCGTCGACGACCTGGGTCGATTTCGATCTCTTCGGCCACCAGATGTCGGCGCATTTGCGGCCACAAGCCACACCATCCGCCAGCGACGGCAAGGTTGATGGCATTTTGGTGCCGATCCCGCATTTCGGCGCCGTGCTGCTGATGGACGACTGGCAACGCCTGGCGGCACGGCTGGAAGCGCGCGACGACATCGACTGGCTGGAACGGCCGATGGTGCGCTTCAAGGGCGAGCCCGGCGAACAGGCGACGCTGTTCATTCGCGATCCCTCAGGCAATGCCTTGGAATTCAAGGGTTTCCGCTCGCTGGAGCAGGTTTTCGCGCATTGAGGTGGAGCGAGCCTGGACTCACGAGCCGACGACCGGCGTCCAGATCACATCCTCGATCTTCCGCGCGCCGGTCGCCAGCATCGCCAGCCGGTCGAAGCCGAGCGCGATGCCGCTGGCCTGCGGCATGATGGCAAGGGCGGCGAGAAAATCCTCGTCCAGCGGGTATCGCTCGCCATAGATGCGCTCCTTCTCGTCCATTTCGAGGATGAAGCGCCGGCGCTGCTCGGCCGGGTCGGTCAGTTCGCCAAAGCCGTTGGCAAGCTCGACCCCGCAGCAATAGAGCTCGAAGCGCTCGGCGACGCGGGCATCCCCGGGGCTCGGCCGGGCAAGTGCAGCCTCGGCGACCGGGTATTCGCACAGGATGGTCGCGCGGCCGATGCCCAGATTGGGCTCGATCTTTTCCACCATGACGCGGCTGAACAGGTCGGCCCAGCTGTCGTCGGGCGCCGTGCGCAGGCCGGCCTTGATCAAGGCGGCGTAAAGCCCCTCGCGGTCCGTGCTCCCGTCGGCGGCGACCGTGGCCAGGAGATCGATGCCGGAATAGTGGGTGAAGGCATCCGCCACCGTCAGCCGCTTAGGCTCGGCGAACGGATCGCAATCGCGGTCCCTGAAGGAAAAGCGCGTGGCCCCTGCCCTGGTCGCGGCCAGCGCCAGCAGATCGGCGCAGTCGCGCATCAGGCTCTCATAGGTCTCGCCCACCCGGTACCATTCGAGCATGGTGAATTCGGGATGGTGCAAGGGACCGCGCTCGCGGTTGCGGTAAACCGAACCCAGGCTGAAAATGCGCTGTTCGCCGGCGGCAAGCAGCTTCTTGCAGGCGAATTCGGGCGAGGTGTGCAAATAAAGCGGCGACCGGGCGCCATCGGGCCCGACCACCTCCGTGGCGAAAGCCGCCAGATGGGCCTCGTTGCCGGGCGAGACCTGCAGCGCCGCCGTTTCCACCTCGATGAAATCCTGGGCCGCGAACCAGTCACGCAAGGCGGTGGTCAGGCCGTTGCGCAGCATCAGGCGCGGGCGACGGTCGGCGTGAACGTCAGGCGTCCACCAGGGCGAAGCGGCGGTCATCGCCGGGCTGCGGGCGTGTCAGTTTGCACTGGGGGCTGGCGGTTCGCGCCGAGATGCGCTAGGCCCCCATCCAGCGCCGCAGAAGCCGGCAAACGCCCATCAACTCTCGCAGGATAAAAAACCGTGGTGAAAGTCATCGCCAGTTCGCTCCGCAAAGGCAATGTCGTCGAAAAGGACGGCAAGCTTTATGTGATCCTCTTTGCCGAAAACATCCACCCAGGCAAGGGCACGCCGGTGACGCAGCTCGACATGCGCCGCATCGGCGACGGGGTGAAGGTCTCGGAGCGCTACCGCACCACCGAGCAGGTGGAGCGCGCCTATGTCGAGGAGCGTGAGCACACCTTCCTCTACGCCGACGGCGAAGGCTATCACTTCATGAACCCGGAAACCTACGACCAGGTGGCGGTGTCGGAAGCCGTGGTCGGCGACGCCGCGCCCTATCTGCAGGAAGGCATGCCGGTGCAGGTTTCGCAGTTCAACGGCATCGCGATTTCCCTTGTGCTGCCGCAGCGCGCCACCTTCGAAGTGGTCGAGACCGAACCGACCACCAAGGGCCAGACGGCATCGTCCTCCTACAAGCCCGCCGTGCTCTCCAACGGCGTCCGCACCACCGTGCCGCCGCACATCGCGCCCGGCACCCGCGTGGTGGTGATGACGGCGGATGGCGCGTATGTGGAGCGCGCGAAGGACTGAGGGGGCGCCCTTAGGTCCGCCAATCCCAAGCTGGAAGCCAAGCGTCACCTCACTGCTTGAAACAGTGCTCGCGGTGCCATTGCAGGAAATGCGGATGCGGGCGTTCGAGCTGTCGGCGGGGCGAAATCGCGCGGCGAGTCCTGTTTATGAACGTCTGCACGCTTGCCAGGTCGTTAACCTGCCTCGATATCAGGATTTCCAGATCATCCGATAGGCTGATTAGTCCTCGATCGAACATCCAATGCGCGGTACCGGATAGCGCGATCCCATTGCTGACGATATCTGGTCCATTCTTTTCGACAGGTCGAATATGGGCGGCAGAAACCTCTGCTCGACCGCCTCCATTTATCAGCTTCAGTCCCGTGATCGCACAGCGCTCGTCATAGGCGCGCAAGACGATGCGGCGGAAAATACGGTCCCGCACGATTCGCGATCCGATGTAGCTCACACGATCACGACTCTGGTCGAACTGGAATGCGGCCCCCTCGTCCTCAAACCCGGAGGAAATGCCGGTCTCATCCACGCGTGGCAGCAGCAACTCACGGGCATCAAGGCCAAGATCGACAATACGGTTGAAATCGCTTGGACTGATTGGCCGGACGGCAGATTGAGCGCGGCCGGAAATCCGTCCTTGGTCGTTAAGCAGACCCCGCTCAGCGAGACCGTCTGTCCCATTAAATGGAACAGGATTGGCAAAATCGAGGTATGATCCTGGCTCAATCAAAGCGAGATACATACCAGGCGCAGCGGGATCGGGAATAACCTGCTGGACTTTGGCCATGGCGAAATAGCCGCGGGTATCATCCACTTTGCTTGGTTCGTAGTAGATGATCCAGTCACCAACGCATGCTTCCACACGACGCAGATACTGGCTGGGGAACTGATATCGCTCAGCGGGGCTGTCGTCGTAGATCGAATCCGACCGGTGGATGAAGACCCCGAATCCCATGATCTTCCTGTAATTTTGGGGATATCCGCCGAGATGTAGCACCAAAATTCGATCTTGGAAGCTTAGTCTAGGCCAGAGAAATTACCCTCTCCGACAAACCGCTCCAGATTTTTTCACGGGGGCAGTCGCAAAGGGCCCGCCCGGTTCGTCCTTTGAGCAAAGAAGGAGGACGCCATGAGAAAACTTATCGTCACCGAATTCATCAGCGTCGATGGCATCGCCGAGGTCGAGAAGCTGCCAAGCATCACTTGGAACGATGAGATGAACAGGTTCAAGGAGGACGAACTGGCCGACAGCGGCGCCATGCTTCTGGGGCGCACGACCTATGAGATCTTTGCCGGCTCGTGGCCTGATGAAACCGGGGACTTCGCCGACCGGTTCAACGCGCTGCCGAAGTATGTCGCTTCCAGCACCTTGAAGGCGCTCGACTGGAAACCGGCCGAACTGCTCAAGGGGCCACTGCCGGTGGCGGTGCGAGCCCTGAAGGAAGGCAGCGGCGGCAACATCTATGTGCATGGCAGCCTGAGCATCGCACAGGAACTGCTGCGTCACGGTCTGGTCGACCGCGTCAGGCTGCTCAGCTATCCCGGCGCCGTCGGCCAGGGCAAGAAGCTGTTCCCGCCTGGTGAACAAGTGCCGCTTGAGTTGATCTCCGCAACGCCATTCAGCAACGGGGTTGTAGCGCTTGAGTATGTGCCGGTGGCGGCGAAGTCGTTATGGGCTTCCATGCCTGGATGACAACAGCAGTCGACCTTGGCGACCAATTGCCGGCGTCGCACCGTCCTTACCCGGCTTTCTTCCCCCGCCTCCCCTTGGCGGCGACGCCATTCCGCGCCTCCACCACCCTCTCCACCTCCCGCTTCAGCTGATCCTTGATCGCCACCGTCTCGTTCATCAGGGCGTCGATCTTCAGGAAATCGAGCACGCGGTATTTCGACACTGTCGGGCGGACCAGGATATCGGGCTGGGTTTGTCTCAGCTTGTTGGCGGTGATCGATTGCATCATCAACTGCGTGGCACCGAACATCAGATCGACGGAGGTGGGGTGCTTGCGGTCGGCTTCTTCCGGCGCGCCGACCACGTCGACGCCGATGATGATGTCGGCATCGTTCTCGATCAGGTCGAACGGCACGGGATTGTAGATGCCGCCGTCGATCAGCAGGCGGCCGTCGCGCATCACCGGGCGGAACACGGCGGGGATGGCGGCCGAGGCGGCAAGTGCCGAATGCAGCTCGCCGTCGTTGAAGACGGCGAGCTTGTGGCCGAAATAGTCGGTCGCCGTCACCTTCAGCGGGATCTTCAGCTCGGCGAATGTTTCGGGAATGGCCTCGGGCAGGAAGGCCTTGAGGATGCGCTCGACATTGAACTGGCTGACGCGGATGCCGTTCTGCATGGCTTCGGCGATCGTGCCCGGCCGGGCTCGCCACATGCGGCTTGCCACCTCGGCGCGCCGGCCGAGGACCGAGCGGGCGTAGTCGTGGATGTCCTTGCCGGTCATGCCGGCGGCCATGCCGGCGCCCATGATGGCACCGATCGACGAGCCGGCGATCGCCACCGGCCGGATGCCGAGCTCGTCCAGCGCCTCGATGACATGGATATGCGCCAGGCCTCGTGCGCCGCCACCGCCGAACGCTATTCCAAAAGTCGGGCTCATCCCTTGCCGGCCCCGGCCAGCGGGGGCCCGACGACCATGATGGTCGGCTCGGCCGACAGCAGCTTCTTCGCCGCCGCCTTGACCTGGTCGAGCGTCACCGCGTTGATGTAGCCGGCGCGCCGCTGCATGTAGTCGATGCCGAGATCGTCGAGTTGCAGCTCGACCAGCGTCGCGGCGATGGAACTCGAGGAGTTCAGATTGCTGATGGCGTAGGCGCCGATCAAATATTTCTTGGTTGCCGCCAGTTCAGCCTCGGTCGGGCCGTCTTCCGCCAACCGCTTGGCGACGGCGCGCACGATGCCGAGCGTCTCGGCCGCGCGGTCCGATCGCGTGCCGGTGGTGACGATCAGCGCGTTGGCGTGGTCCTGGTTGACCAGCGAGGAATCGACGCTGTAGGCCAGCCCGCGCTTTTCACGCACCTCCTGGAACAGGCGCGAGGTGAAGGTGCCGCCGCCGAGGATCTCATTCATCAGCACGGCCGGGAAGAAATCCGCCGCCTTGCGCTTCACGCCGGGCCAGGCGAGCTGCAGCGAGGTCTGCGGCAGGTCGTAATTGACCTCCAGATGCTGCGCCAGCTTCGGCTCGATATCGGCGACGGGGGCGAGCGCCTGTTTCTCAGGCAGGTTGCCGAACACCATGTCCAGCTTCTTCTTCAACGTCCCGGCATCGATGGCGCCGACCACGGCGACATGCAGGCCGCCGCGTGCGAACACCGCCTTGTGCAGCGCGTTGAGATCTTCCTGCGTGATGGCGGCGATGCTCTGCCTGGTGCCCTGGTCGGAGCGCGAATAGGGGTGGTCGCCATAGATGGCGCGGGCCCATCGGTTCTGCGCGACCGTGTCGGGGTCATTCTCGTTGGCGATGATGCCGGACAGGATTTGGGCACGGATGCGGTCGATCGGCGCCTGGTCGAAGCGCGGCTCGTTGACCGCCAGCCGCAGCAGGTCGAAGGCCTCGTCGCGCTGTTCGGCCAGCATGCGCATCGAGCCGTAGATGCCGTCGCGGTTCTCCTCAAAGCCCATCTCGGCGCCGGCATCGTCGAGCCTGATCTGGAAGGCTTCCGAATCGAGCGGGCCGGCGCCCTCGTCGAACAGGCCGGTCATCAGGTTGGCCAGCCCTTCCTTGCCTGGCGGGTCCTGCGTCGAGCCACCGCCGAAGACGAAACGAACGCTGACCACCGGCACGGAATAGTCCTCCACCAGCCAGGCGGTGACGCCCTTCGAGGAGGTGACGGACTGGATCTCCATGGCGCGGGCGGCAAGTGCCGGCAGGACCAGGAAGAGGAGGGAGAGGACGAAAGTTGCGAGCGTGGTGGCCACGCGCGGTCTTCCCTTCTCCCCTTGCGGGAGAAGGTGGCCGAGCGAAGCTCGGTCGGATGAGGGGTGCTCCAGCTTGGCAAGGACGGCACTCTGTCGCGCCCCCCTCATCCGTCTCGGCGCTGCGCGCCGATCCACCTTCTCCCACAAGGGGAGAAGGGAAGGCGCGTTCACGGCCTCGTGTATGTGCATCGACCGCTTCATCATCAATTCCCCGCCTGTTGTTGCGGCAAGAGATAGCCGGTGGTCGAATGGGCCAGCACCAGATAGCGCGCGGCGACGGCCTTGACCTCGTCCGCGGTGGCCTTGCGGATGCGGTCGGGCCATTGCTGGACATCCTGCACATTGCCGCCGGTGGCCAATGTCGAGCCATAGATTTCGGCCATGGAATCCTGCTTGTCGCGGGCAAAGACCATAGACCTGACATAGCGGTCCTTGGCCTTTTCGAGTTCTCCCGGCGTGACGCCGCCGCTGGCGATACGCGCCACCTCCGCATCGACAGCGGCTTCGATGTCGGCGAGCCTGGCGTCGCCGCGCGGCGAGCCGTAGACGGTGAAATTGGTGTCGTCGAGCATGGTGCCCTGGAAATACGCGCCGGCGTTGGAGGCGATGCCCTGCTTGACCACCAGCGCCTGGTAGAGCCGGCTGCGGTTGCCGCCACCGAGGATCTCGGCAAGCAGATCGAGCGCTTCGGCCTCGCCCGGCTTGGCGGTGTGGTAGGACGGCACCACCCATTGCGTCGAAAAACTGGGCACGCTGACGCGAGCGTCGGAAAGCGTGACGGTGCGCTTGGTATTCTGCTCCGGTTCGACCGGGCGCACGCGCGGCGGCAGGTCCGGCCCGCGCGCCACCTTGCCGTAGGTCTTTTCGGCCAGCGCCCGCACCGCGTCGGGCTCGACATCGCCGGCGACGATCAGCACGGCGTTGTTGGGCCTGTAATACTTGTCATAGAAGGCGGTGGCATCGGTGCGGTTGAGCTGCTCCATCTCCTGCATCCAGCCGATCACCGGAATGCGGTAGGGCTGGTTCTGCCAGAGCGTCGCATCGACTTCCTCGTCGAGCACCGCCTGCGGATTGTTGTCGATGCGCGAGCGGCGCTCCTCGAGGATGACATCGCGCTCGGTCTTGATGACGTCGTCGGTGAGGATGAGGTTGCGCATGCGGTCGGCCTCGAAGCTCATCATCTGTTCGAGCGCCGAGGGCGCCACCGTCTCGTGGAAAGCGGTGTAGTCATAGGAGGTGAAGGCGTTGTTGGAGCCGCCGATATCGGAGACGGCACGGTCGAACTCGCCGGCCGCGTGATGGGTCGTCGCCTTGAACATCAGGTGCTCGAAGAAGTGGGCGATGCCGGATTTGCCCGGCGGCTCGTCGGCGCTGCCGATCTTGTACCATACCATGTGGGTGACGATGGGCGCGCGGTGATCGGGAATGACGACCACTTCCATGCCGTTGTCGAGCAGGAAATCCGTCACCTTGAACTCGGCCGGCACGGTATCTGGCAATACGGGACTGGCGGCCGGCACCGGGCCGGTCATGACAAAAGCCAGCGACGTCGCCAGCAGCGCTGCCCGCAGCCATTCAACCCTGGGTGTCATCAATGGCTCCGGTTTTCTCTTCGTTTTGACGCAATTCCCGTGGGAAAACCGCTTCACACTTTTCCTGGAATTGCTTGGACAGGACGATAGGCAAGGTGCTGGCGACAAGCAAAGCGAATTGTTGTTGCCGGCAAAGGCGGCGGCAAAGAGGCCGCTGAACGCAAGCGTGTCAGCCAGCCTCGATGAAGCGGATGATGGTCTCGCCGTAGTTGCGCTCGTCGAGCACGGAAAAGCCGGCGCCTGGCTCGAAGGGAACCGCCGCCGTTTCCTCGACGACGCAAAGTGCGCCGGGCCGCAGCCAGCCGCCGGCCTTGGCCGAGTGCAGGGCGCGCTCGCCAAGGCCCTTGCCGTAGGGCGGATCGGCGAAGACGAGGCCGAACGGGGCCAGCGTGCCGGCCTCGCCAAGGGCGGTTGCGTCGCGGCGGAAGATCTTGGTGCGGCCGGTCAGGCCGAATGCCTCGACATTGTCGCGGATCAGGCCGCGGCCTTCGGCCGATTCCTCGATGAACACGCCATAGGATGCCCCCCGCGACAGCGCTTCCAGGCCAAGCGCGCCGGTGCCGGCAAACAGGTCGAGCACGCGCGCGCCGTCCAACTGCTCGCCAAAGCGATGCGCCAGCACGTTGAAGACGGCCTCGCGGGTGCGGTCGGTCGTCGGACGGATGGCACTGCTGCGGGGCGTCGCCAGCGGACGCCCGCGAAACTCACCGCCAACGATTCTCATTTAAGTCCGGGTCTCATTTCGTCCTGGGCCCCTTGGGGGCGCCGCGCGGCCGCTCACCGCCACCGGCGCCGCCAGGACGCTCGCCACGCGGCTTGCCGAACGGTTTTGCGCCGCCCGGTTTGCCATAGGACGGCTTGAACGACGCCTTGCGCGCCTTGGCTTCGGCTGCCTTGGCAGCGTCGGCTTCCGCCCTGCCCTTGCCGATCGGTCGGGCACCCGGCGCCATCCAGACATTGGCCTTGCGCTGGCCGGGCGGCTCGATCGGCCGCTGCTCGCGCTCGGGCTTCTTGCCGCCAAAACCGCCACGAGGCTTGTCACCGAAGCCACCGCGCGGCTTGTCGCCAAAATTGCCGCGCGGCTTGTCGCCAAAGCCGCCGCGTTCGGGCCTCGGACCGCGTTCGCCAAAACTCTTTTCCGGTCTCTCGCCTCTGTCGGGGCTGGTCGACAGCTTGCCCAGCGCCTCGTCGCGGCTGCCTTCGCGGCGCTTGCGGTTCTTGATCAGACCGCCCTCGCCGATCGGCCGGTGGTCGCCCTCGCGCATAATTTTCGGCCGCTCGGCTTCTTCCTGGCGCGGTTCGGTGCGCCGCACCGGCTTGTTGGAGAACGGCTTTGTGATCTCGGCGTCGAAATTGGCGCCGGATTCCTCGACCAGGCGCTCGCCGAGCTGGTCGCGTAGCACGCGGCCCTTGATCTCCAGCACGTGACCTTCCGGAAGATCCTCAAGCTGGAAAGGCCCGTAGGAGATGCGGATCAGCCGCGTCACGTCGAGGCCGAGAGCGCCGAGGATGTTCTTGACCTCGCGGTTCTTGCCTTCGCGAAGCCCGATCGTCAGCCAGGCATTGGAGCCCTGCTCGCGGTCGAGGCTGGCTTCGATCGCGCCATAAAAGACGCCGTCGACGGCAATGCCCTCGCGCAGGCCGGCAAGCGCGCTTTCCTCGACCTTGCCATGGACGCGCACGCGGTAGCGGCGCAGCCAGCCGGTGGCCGGCAGTTCGAGCACGCGCGACAGGCCGCCATCATTGGTCAGCAGCAGCAGGCCCTCGGTGTTGATGTCGAGCCGGCCGATGGTCATCAGCCGCGGCAATTCGGCCGGCAGCACGTCGAAGACGGTCTTGCGGCCTTCCGGATCACGGTTGGTGGTGACGACGCCGGCCGGCTTGTGGAACAGGAACAGGCGCGTGCGCTCGATCGGCGGGATTTCCATGCCGTCGAGATGGATGATGTCACCGGGCATCACATTGAAGGCCGGCGAGGCCAGCACCCGGCCATTGACCTTGACGCGGCCGGCGGCGATCAGGTCCTCGGCATCGCGACGCGAGGCAAGACCGGCACGCGCCAGGCGCTTGGCGATCCGTTCACCGGCTTCTTCATCTGCCTCGGCGGGACGCGGGCGGGGTTTGAAGCCGCCGGATGCGCCTTGCGGACGATCGCCGAAGTCGCGCTTGGGACGATCGTTGAAATCGCGCTTGGGACGGTCGCCGAAATCGCGCTTGGGACGGTCGAAGCGCCTTTCGCCACCTTCCGCAGAAGCAGCCGGACGGTCGCCGCGTGGCGCGTAAGGCTTGCGCGGACCTTCGCGCTTCTCATAGTGCCTGCGCTCACCTTCGGCCGCCACAGGGCGATCGCCACGCGGGGCGTAGGGTTTGCGCGGACCTTCGCGCTTCTCGTAGGGCTTGCGCTCGCCTTCGGCCGCCACAGGGCGATCGCCACGCGGGGCGTAGGGCTTGCGCGGACCTTCGCGCTTCTCGTAGGGCTTGCGCTCGCCTTCGGCCGCCATCGGACGATCGCCGCGCGGCGCGTAAGGCTTGCGCGGACCTTCGCGCTTCTCATAGGGCTTGCCTTCGGGGCGCGGCCCCTTGCTGAACGGCTTGTCGCCGCTCTTGAAGTTGCGCTTCGGCCGCTCGCCCTCGGCGGCCATCGGACGATCGCCGCGCGGCGCGTAGGGTTTCTTGGCGCCGAAGGACGGCTTGCCACCGCCACGCGGGCCTGCGGGTTTCTTGCCCGGGCCTTTTTGGCGCGGAGATTTCTTGTCGTTGTCGTCCATGTGGCCTTTGTCCGTTTGCGCTGCTACAGCGTGGCGCATCCTTTCGGGCGCGCAACGAACGCTGTAGCACTTTTGATTTGGCGCATGATCATTTCCGAAAATCGAGTCCGATTTTCGAGGTTATGCGCTCAATAACAGGATCATCAGAGTTTGTCAGGGAAAAGTGGAGACCGGTTTTTCCGGAAAGACAAACGAAAACCAAAAGCCTGGAGCGGCGAGGACACAATGGGAATGGAAACCGCGTGAAGCGGCCGGATTTCATGGCCGTGGCGCTGAAAGAGGCCGAAGCAGCCGCCTTGCGCGGCGAAGTGCCGGTCGGCGCCGTCATCGCCAGCGGCGGCACCGTCGTCGCCAGTGCCGGCAACCGCACCCGCGAGCTTGCCGACCCTACGGCGCATGCCGAGATGCTGGCGATCCGCGAGGCCTGCGGCAAACTGGCGACCGAGCGGCTTACCGGCCACGATCTCTATGTGACGCTGGAACCCTGCGCCATGTGCGCCGGCGCCATTTCCTTCGCCAGGCTGCGCCGTCTCTATTTCGGCGCCGCCGACGAAAAGGGCGGCGCGGTGGTCAACGGCGTGCGCTTCTTCGCCTCACCGACCTGCCACCATGCGCCCGACATCTACCCGGGGATGGCCGAGACCGAAGCGGGCCTGCTGCTCAAGGGATTTTTCAGGGAACGTCGCGACTGAACCGGGCGCCGTGCCCGTCCACAATCGACGCAGCCGGCTGTTACAGGGACGGCAGCCAGTCGAACCAGCCGCCCTTCTTGCCTTCCGCCTCTTTCTTCAGGCGGCGTTCCTTCTTGTACTCGTCCTCGCCGAGTTCGTTCTGCGGCGCTTGATCGGACGCGACACGGTAGGCCAGTGGCGGCTCGCTCAGATATTTGCGGGTGTTGGGATTGCCCTGCTTGCCTTCGGCAAGGCGGCGCTGGATCTCGGCGGCGCGGCCCTTGTCGGAATCCGCGGGCGTCCAAGCCGGCGGGTGGCTGGAGCCTGATTCGGCCATAGCCTTCTTGATCGCCTCGGGATCGGTCTGCACGTCGTCAACGATCTCCGACTGATAGTTCGGATCATCCTGGTGTGCCGTGGCGTCGGCGCGCAAGCGGGCGCGGCGCTGCTCGGGCGATTCAGGCCATTCGGCGCTCGCCGTCTGGATGCTGTTCTGCGGCGCCGGCAGCGCTTCCTTCTGGCCAGGTGCCGGCTTCACCAGCGTCGGGCGCGGCTTGTAGTCGATCGGGTCCTTGCGCTTCGGCGCGAAGGAAACGGCGCCGGTAAGATCGCCGGCCAGCTGTTCGGCGGCAGTCTTGTCGGTTCCATAGGTCGGAGACCCCATGCAGCCGGACAAAGCGAGGCCCGATGCGACAAGCGGCGCCAAAAGCGCAAGGCGCGCGTTATATCTCTCGGTCATGCCAAAAAGTCCCACTCTAGACAGCCTTTCGATTGCCACCGGCCTTGTGTCCGGTCCCATCGTCCAAGCACTTGCGACGGAAATCCGGCGACAATTTGTCTTCCGGAGTTTCGCGTGTTTACCTCAACCACTCATTAAGGGCAACGCGCGGGCGGATCAGCACCGCCCGGCGTGGTATTTGTGCACCGATATGCCGGGCATTCTGGCCGCGCATGCCGTGATCCCAAAAGCCGCCATGCACTTTTGGGTAACATGCATCAGAGCCGGCCGAGCGCCTTCAGTTCACGCAGCACGGCGGCATCGCGCGCCGAGACATCGGGAAATCCCGTGTCCTGCCCGACATCGGCCGTGTAGCGCCAGGAGCGCGCGCATTTGACCAGGCCGCGATCCTCGGCCTTCTCGACCACCACGGCGACGCCCTTGACGTCGTCCAGGGTGAAGGCGCTTTGCGGCGCCTGGCCATGAGCAATGACGAGATCGCTGGTGATCGCCATCTCGGCCATGTCGACATCCGATATCGCCGCCTCGAGCGCCGCGTCGTTGATCGTGACCACCGGTACCGCCTCCAGCGAGGAGCCGATCACCTTCTGGGCACGCGCGATCTCGAGCGCGCCGGTGACGACGCGGCGCACCTGCCTGACCTTGCGCCATTTCTCCGCCAAGGCCTCGTTCTTCCAATCCGCCGGGATTTCCGGGAACTGGTCGAGATGCACCGAGACCGCATCGGGATGACGGTCGAGCCAAGCCTCCTCCATGGTGAAGGGCAGCATCGGCGCCAGCCATTTCACCAGGCAGTCGAAGAGATGACGCACCACCTGCACGGAGGCCTTGCGCTTCGCGCTCGACGGCGCGTCGCAATAGAGCGCGTCCTTGCGGATGTCGAAATAGAAGGCCGACAGCTCGACCACCATGAAATCGATGAGCGCGCGGGTGATGCGCTTGAACTCGAAGGCGTCGTAGCCCTGGCGCACCACCTCGTCGAGTTCGGACAGCCGGTGCAGCATCAGCCGCTCCAGCTCCGGCATCGCTTCCAGCGGCACATTCTCGCCATCGTCATGGGCGAGCGTGCCCAGCATCCAGCGGACCGTGTTGCGCAGCTTGCGGTAGGCGTCGATGTTGGTCTGCAGCACGTTCTTGCCGAGCCGCTGGTCTTCCCAATAATCCGTGGTCACCACCCAGAGCCGCAGGATATCGGCGCCGGACTGCTTGATCACATCCTGCGGCACGACGGTGTTGCCGAGCGATTTCGACATCTTGCGCCCGTCCTCGTCCATGGTGAAGCCATGGGTGACGACCGTGTCGTAGGGCGCCCTGCCCCTGGTGCCGCAGCTTTCGAGCAACGAGGAATGGAACCAGCCGCGATGCTGGTCGGAACCTTCAAGATAGACATCGGCCGGCCATTTCAGGTCGGGACGGTCCTCGAGCGTAAAGACATGCGTCGAACCCGAATCGAACCAGACGTCGAGGATGTCCATCACCTGTCGCCACCGGGAAGCATCGTGATTGCCGAGGAAGCGTTCCTTGGCGCCAGCCGCGAACCAGGCGTCGGCGCCTTCCGTCTCGAAGGCGTCCATGATGCGCTGGTTGACGGCCTCGTCCTTGAGCACATTGCCGTCCTCGTCGGCGAAAACGGCGATCGGCACGCCCCAGGCACGCTGACGCGACAGCACCCAGTCGGGCCGTTCCTCGATCATGGCGCGGATGCGGTTCTGGCCTGCCGCCGGCACGAAACGGGTGTCGTCGATCGCCTTCAGCGCGCGGCTGCGCAGCGTCGTGCCGTCGCCAAGGTCCTTGTCCATGTAGATGAACCACTGCGGCGTGTTGCGGAAGATGATCGGCTTCTTCGACCGCCAGGAATGCGGATAGGAGTGCTTCAGCCGGCCGCGCGCGAACAGCGCGTTGCGCTTGATCAGCTCATCGATGACCGCTTGGTTGGCGTTCCCCTTCTTGCCGTTGTCGTCGATGACGCGCGCCGGCCCGCCCTCGCGGTCCGGGCCGAAGCCCGGCGCGTCCCTGGTGAAAAAGCCGCCATCGTCGACCGTGAACGGGATCGCGGTGTCGACACCGCGCACGCGCAGGTTGGCAGCCGAATCCATCCAGGCATCGAAATCCTCGCGGCCGTGGCCGGGCGCGGTGTGGACGAAGCCGGTGCCCGCATCGTCGGTGACATGGTCGCCGGCGAGCATCGGAACGGCAAATTCGTAGCCGCCGCCAAGACCCTTGAACGGATGCGAAAGCGTAAGACTTCCAAGCTGTTCAGCCGAAACGCTGTGAAGGCGATTCAAGGTGACCTTGGCCTTGGCCGCGCAATCTTCCGCCAGAGCATCGGCAAAGATCAGCTTCTCGCCCGGCTGCGGCCCGAAGGCATTCTCTGCCGCGGTGACCTCGTAAAGACCATAGCCGATGCGCGGCGAATAGCTGACGGCGCGGTTGCCGGGGATGGTCCAGGGCGTCGTCGTCCAGATGACGACATGAGCTTCCAGCAGGTCCAGCGACGTCTCGGTCAGCTTTGCCGGCTCTACGGTATTGGCGACCTCCCGGGCAAGGCTGACGACCGGGAATTTCACCCAGATCGTGTCGCTCTCATAGTCCTGGTACTCGATCTCGGCCTCGGCCAGCGCCGTGCGCTCGACGACGCTCCACATCACCGGCTTCGAGCCGCGATAGAGCTGGCCCGACATGGCGAATTTCAACAATTCGCCGGCGATGCGCGCCTCGGCGTGGAAAGCCATCGTCGTATAGGGATTCTTGAAGTCGCCGATGACGCCGAGGCGCTGGAACTCGCCGCCCTGCACGGAGATCCAGTGCGCGGCGAATTCACGGCATTCCTTTCGGAACTCGTTGACCGGCACCTCGTCCTTGTTCTTGCCCTTGGCGCGGTATTGCTCCTCGATCTTCCATTCGATCGGCAGGCCGTGGCAATCCCAGCCGGGCACGTAGTTGGAATCATAGCCGCGCATCTGGAACGAACGGGTGATGACGTCCTTGAGGATCTTGTTCAGCGCATGGCCGATGTGGATGTTGCCGTTGGCGTAGGGCGGGCCGTCATGCAGCACGTATTTCGTGCGGCCGGCGGCTTCCTCGCGCAGTTTGCGGTAGAGGTCCATGTCCTGCCAGCGCTTGACCAGCACCGGCTCTTTCTCGGGCAAGCCGGCGCGCATCGGGAAATCCGTCTGCGGCAGGTAGAGCGTCTTGGAATAGTCGATCGTTTCAACAGTGTCGGTCATTGATCTGCCATCTGCATAGCCCGTCGGCACAAAAGCCGGGGCGTTGAAGTCTTTGGTTGACGCATACCGTTTCCCAAAACCGGACCCACTTTTGGGCGATATGCATTGATGTTCTGGAAAAAGCGCGAGGGCGCGCGCGAAACTCCCGGCGGTTCCGGCGGCGCTCAGGCCGCCCGGAACACCGGGCCTGTAATTCGTATCGCGATCGCGAAAACGCGCAAAAAGCTGCTCATGGCTGGGCTTTTAGCCGATGCTGCGGCAGGAATAAAGCGTCTCGTTCGATTCGCCTACATCGAAAAGTCGAAGCGATAGGTGGTCGACACGCCGACCATGAACTGGTTGCGGTCGCCACGTTCCCTGACCAGGCTGGAATCGGCTGCCGGACCCTCCAGGCGCGAATACTCGCCGAACAGGCTGGCGGTCATCGGATCGGTCACTTTCCAGGTCACCGCGCCGCCGAGGCCGACAGACTTCAGCCCGCCGCCGGGATTGTACCGGCTCAGGCCCGATGCCACGGCCTCCTGCGCATCGACGCCATAGTAGGCGTCGAAATAATTGGCCGAGGCAAAAGACACGCGCGGTCCACCCGAAATCCTGACGGTCGGCGTCACGTCGTAGAAGGCGTCGACGGCGATATCGGCGACAAAGCCGTTGTGGGCCCGGATGCCATGCCGCAATTCGGCACGCGCGCGCATCCAGTCCGTCGGATAGAATTCGAAGAAGCCACCGACTTCGCCACCCCAGCGAACAGGATCGAGACCCTTCAGCTCGTCGGCATTGCTGTCGTCGCGCGAGAACAGGAACTTGCCGGTCAGACCGGCGCGAACGCTGCCATCGTCGACAAGCGCCAACGAAATGTTGTCGTTGCGGGAGGTGAAGCGAGCCGCCGGACCGGCCTTGCCCAGCGAAATGATCGGCGAGGCACTGAGCAGGTACTGCCTGCCGCCCTCGAAATTGGGCGCCACCATGCCGGTGGCGCCGACCGTCAGGTACCAGTCGCCGGACAGCCAGCCGAAAGCGCCCTCGCCGGCCTCGGCGGCGCCTGAGGTAGCCAGCATGACGGTTGCCAAGGCTGCAGAAATCTTCCCGACCGGACTCATGGCAACTCCACTAACACGATACAACTGTCCTTCGGCGACAGCATTGAAGAGGTTTTGGTAAAATTTGATTTAAGGACGAGACATCGGGCTCGTATTGCCTGCACCATCCAGTCCGCCATCGGCTGGACGCGGATCGGCGCCAGGAATAACTTTGTTGCATGCTGGCGGTCCTCAATGGAGGTGGCGACATGACCCTGCACGGCGATACACTGAAGAACGCGATCGGCCAGACGCGAGACAAGTGGGGATGGTTCGTCGGTCTGGGCGTGCTGCTGCTGATCCTCGGCGGCATCGCCTTCGGCAATCTGTTCATCGCCACGGTGGCTTCCGTCTATGTCGTCGGCTGGCTGATGCTGGTGGCCGGCATCATCGAGATCATGCATGCGTTCGGCGTCAAGACCTGGGGCCGCTTCTTCTACTGGCTGCTCAGCGGACTGCTTTACGCTGTCGCCGGATTTTTCGCCTTCGACAATCCATTGCTCGCATCGGCAGTGCTGACCTTCCTGCTGGCCGTTGCGCTTGTCGCTTCCGGCGCGCTCAGGGCCTGGGTCGGCTATAGTCACCGCCCGGAACGCGGCTGGGGCTGGATCGTCGCGGCAGGCTTCATCAGCGTGCTCGCCGGCCTGATCATCGCCATGGGCTGGCCGGTCAACAGCCTGTGGGTGCTCGGACTATTCCTGGCGATCGACCTGATTTTCCAGGGCTGGACCTTCATCGCGGTCGGGCTTGCCTTGAAGAAGTAGATGATCAGGCGAGGTTGAGCAGCGTCACCGAGATCAGCGCGAATGCAATTCCAATATATTGCAGCGACGATACCTCTTCCTTGAAGACGACCGCACCGACCAGCACGGCGCCGGCGACCACGATGGTGTTGACCAGAGCCCCGGTCACGGCAAGATCCAGTCGTGTGTTGATGAAGGCAAAGGCCCAGTAGGAGAGCGGCGACAGCAGCATGACATATGCCAGGCTGCGGCCGCTGCCGGTCTTGCCCCAATGCGCGCTCAGCCCATCGCAAAGTATGAACAAGCCTGCGCAGACGATCACCACGCCCCAGACGAACAGGTCGATTTTCATCAACGAGTGTTGGGCGCCCCGCCAACCGACTTCGATGAACTGTTTCACAGTCGTTGGCGTTTTCCCGTGATTTCAGCCAAGGACCGTCAGAAAGCGATCGCGCTGTCCAGCTCCGAAAGCGGTTTGACGCCGGCCAGCAGCGCCTTTGCCTCGGCTTCATCGCGCTTCATCTGCACGACCAGCGCATCGAGCCCGTCGAATTTTATCTCGCTGCGCAGGAAGCCGAAGAACGACACCCGGCAAATCTCGCCATAAAGATCGCCTGAGAAATCGAAGACGAAGGTCTCCAGCAGCGGTGCGCCATTTTCGTCGACGGTCGGACGGCGGCCGAAACTGGCGACGCCGTCGTGCAGCGTGCCGTCGGCGCGCCGAAAGCGGACGGCATAGATCCCTTGCTTGAGGGCGGCTTCCGCGGGAAGCCGCATGTTCGCCGTCGGAAAACCGAGCGTTCGCCCGAGCTGCTGGCCACCGACGACCTCGCTTTCCACCGTGAAGCGATAGCCGAGCAGGCCGGCCGCCTCGGCTACCTCGCCATCGCAGAGCAAAGCGCGGATCCGGCTTGACGAGACCACCTCGGCGCCCTCGTCCCGGAAGGCGTCGACAAGCGTGACGCCGAAGCCATGGCGCTCGCCGGCCGCCATGAGATAGGCCGGACCGCCCTGGCGGTCCTTGCCGAAATGGAAATCGAAACCGGTCACGGCATGCGTGATGCCGAGCGTCCTTTCCAGCACGTCGGTGACGAACGCTTCCGCCGACAGCGAGGCGAAGTCGCGCGTGAACGGCTGTTCGACCAATGCGGCAAAGCCCAGCAACGACAGGAGCCGCGCCTTCATCGGCGGCGGCGTCAGCACGAACAACGGCATGTCGGGCCTGAAGATCGTTCGCGGGTGCGGCTCGAAGGTCAGCACCAGGGCCGGCACGCCGCGCCGCACGGCTTCGGCCAACGCCCGTTCGAGCACCGCCTGATGGCCACGGTGGACGCCGTCGAAATTGCCGATCGCGACAACGCCGCCCCTCAGGTCGCCGGGCAGCGGCATGGTCGCCGAGAGATGCTGAAAGGCTTCCATTGCCACCTACCGCAGTCTGGCTATGACGGCCACCGGGCGATAGCCGTGCCGTTCCAGGAAGAGGCCGAGCCTTGCCGGATCCGGCTGCAAGGCATCGCCATAGTCGCGGGCGTGAATGCCGCCGGAGACATAGAGAACGTCGAAACCATTGTCGGCCGCGCCCTTCACATCGGTCATCATGCCGTCGCCGATGGCCAATACCTGCGAACGCTCGAGCGGTCGGCCAAGAGCCTCGGCCGCTTCCTTCATCGCGACCGCGTAGATCGGCGCGTACGGTTTGCCGGCGATCAGTGTGCGGCCGCCGAGCTGCGCATAGTCGCGCGCCAAGGCGCCGGCGCACCAGATGATCCGTTCGCCACGCTCCACCATGATATCGGGGTTGGCGCAGATGAACGGCAGGTTCCTGGCACGCAAACGGCGCAGCAGTTCGGCATAGTCCTCGGGCTTTTCGACCTCATCGTCGAACAGCCCGGTGCAAACGACGCCGGTGGCCTCGAATTCCTCGACGAGCTCGACATCGAGGCCGTCATAGAGGTTCAGATCGCGGTCGGCGCCAATGTGGAAGACTTTGCGTGGACCTTCCGCGATCAGGTCGCGGGTCACGTCGCCCGAGGTCACCACACGGTCATAGGCTGACGGCGGAACGCCGATCGCGCTCATTTGAGCCACGACATCGGCGCTGCGGCGAGGCGAATTGGTGATGAGGACAACGGGAATACCAGCCGCCCTTGCCGCCGCCAACGCGGCCGCAGCTGCCGGAAAATGCCATTCGCCATTGTGCACCACGCCCCAGACATCGCAAAGAATTGCCGAATAGGCTTTCGACACATCTTCGAGCGAGCCGACGATTTCAGGCGAATCCGCCATGTCGTTCCCTTCAATATGATCCGTTGCGAGCGCCGCGGCCGACGGTTCGCCGCGACCGGTCCGAATTATCCGAACCGGCCCATGCTGTCACCAGCTTTCGCCCGGGTGTCGCATGGAGATCGCGCAGAGGGCCGGCAGTCCGCCGATGGGTGCTCCATTCGGCGGCGGAAACCATCACCAGATGGTTTGGTTAACGAGCTTTGAAAGCGAGGCTCGACCTTGGATATATTCCGGCAACCTGAAATTTAACGATTTATGACACAGTCACCACCAATTTGATTTGGCGGGGGGTGGATAAAGGCATGATCCGGAAATTTGCAAACGATCGGCGCGGCAATTATGCGCTGATGACCGTCCTTGCCATGGTGCCGCTCATGGGTGCCCTGGCGATCGGCATCGACTATACGGAAATGGTGCGCGAGCGGCAAAACGCCCTGAACGCACTGGATGCCGCGGGCATCGCCACCGCCCAGCAGATCGTTGCCGGCGCCACCGACGCCGAAGCCATAGCCTATGCCAAGAATTTCTTCGAGGCCAATCTCGCGCATATCGATCCGGCCAACACCACGCTGGCCGTGACGCTGCCCAACAACAACACCGGCGGCGGAACACTGAAGCTATGCGGCACGCTGACCTACAAGCCCTACTTCCTGCCGACAGCGAAGATATTGGCGGGCGGCACCAGCGGCAACGCCACCACGATGGCCTTCAACACATGTTCGGAAGTGCGCCTGAAGAACACGCTGGAAGTGTCGCTGGTGCTCGACAATTCCGGCTCGATGAAGGAACTCGGCAAGGGTTCCAACAAGGTCCGGTTCGACCTGCTCAAGGACGCCGCCAAGCAGTTGGTCGACCAATTGGCCGGCCAGGCCCAGTTGATGAAGCAGGTCAGCAAGCCGGTTCAATTCAGCCTCGTCCCCTTCGCCGCCTCGGTGAATGTCGATCCGGGCAATGCCTCTGCGGCATGGATGGACACCACCGGCATCTCGCCGATCCATCATGAGAATTTCGACTGGACGAGCATGAGTTCGTCCTACTCGTCCACCAAATATGCCCAGAACATCGCCGGCGTCTGGTACGCCAAGGGCACTGGATGGGACGCTACCCAGAAAGACCTGCCGCTGACCCGCTTCTCCATCTACAACCAGATGAAGCGCGTCGTGACGGCGAGTTCCACGAGCACGACATGTACCTGGAGGGGCTGCACGACGACGACGACACCGGCAACATATGGCAGTGTCGCGTCTTGGGGAGGGTGTGTCGAATCCCGGCCCTATCCGTATAATATCAATGACACTCCCGCAGCGACCGGAACACCGGCAACGCTTTTCGTGCCGATGTTTGCGCCCGATGAAACCGACCTCACCGACAGCAATAGCCGCCCCGCCAACAACAATTGGCGTACCGACGTCACGTCGAACAGCAGCAGCGCCATACGCCAGCGCTTCATGCCGAAGTATTTCGCCGATCCGGGCTCCACCACGGTTACACCCAGCTACGGCATGGACGCCGGCCCGAACACGAGCTGCAGCACCACGCCGATCAAACCGTTGACCGATGTCTCCACGACAGCCGGCGCGAGCGCGGTCAAGACAGCCATCGATGCCATGGCCGCGGACGGCGCCACCAATGTGCCGGAAGGCATGGCCTGGGGCTGGAGGACGCTTTCCAGCACGGCTCCCTTCACCGAGGGCCGACCCGAGACCGAAAGAGGCAATGACAAGGTGCTGATCGTTCTGACCGACGGCGCCAACACCTACTACACGCCGGATTCAGTGATTGCGCAGACCTATTCCGGCACCAACTACAACTATGGCGCCAATGACCTCGCCGGCAACAAGGCGATCTATTCCGCGCTGGGATATGTGACGCCTTACAGCAATGGCTACAGCTATGGCCGCATGTTCCTGGGGACCAGCAGCAGCGTCATCAAGAGCGACTACTCCAACGCCAACTACACGAAGGCGATGAATGAGCATTTCACCACGCTCTGCAACAACGCAAAGGCCGCCAACGTCATGGTCATGACCATCGCGCTCGACCTGGATGCCACCAATACCGCGGAAAAAACGCAGATGGATGCGCTGAAGGCCTGCTCTTCGGATTCCCGCTTCAGCAAGGACCCGACGGACCCCAGCAAGCCGATGAAACTGTTCTGGAATTCGACCGGGGCAACGCTGTCCAACGATTTCAAGGCGATCGGCAACGAGCTGTCCAACCTGCGCATCGTCAGCTGATCGGCGGGTTTGCCCTTATGAACGCCCTGCCCCGGCAGGGCGTTTTGCTTTTGAACGGGATCGGGGCCGCAGGCTCTGGATTGGTTAGCGGTTGGTGAAGTGCCAACCAAGCAATAGAGCGGTTTCCCAAACCCGTCCTTCAGCGTTTTGTGAAAAGCTGGCGCCAATCGAGAATCCGCCGGCGGGGGCCGCTGCAAGACATGCATGAAATCTGGCGTCAGTTCCGCCGCGACAGGCGCGGCAACTATGCTCTCATGACAGCCGTGGCGATGATACCGCTGATGGGAGGCCTGGCGCTCGCGATCGACTTCACGGAAATGAACCGCGAAAAGCAGATGGTGACGAACGCGCTCGACGCCGCCAATTTCGCCACGGCACGCCGGCTGACGGAAGGCGCGACCGACGACCAGTTGAGAGCCTATGCGCTCGACTTCTTCAATGCCAACCTGAACGATCTCAATCCCGCCAACGCGACGCTCAATGTCACCTTGCCCAGCAACACCGCAGGCGGCGGCTTGCTCAAGATGACCGCCCGGCTGAACTACAAGCCCTATTTCTATCCTGCCTTCGCCCAGCTCGTCGGCAAATCCGCAACCGATGCGAACCAGAGCATCAGCTTCGACGTCACCTCTCAGGTGCGGCTGAAGAACACGCTCGAAGTTGCCCTGGTGCTCGACAATTCCGGGTCGATGACAACGCTCGGCACGGGCTCGGGCCAAAAACGCATCGACCTCCTCAAGACTGCGTCCAAGCAGCTGGTCGACACGCTTGCCCAGCAGGCGGTCATGATCAAGCAGGTCGACAGACCGGTGCAATTCGGCCTCGTGCCGTTCGCTGCCTCGGTGAATGTGGGGTCTGGCAACGGCAACGCATCGTGGATGGACACCGAGGGCCTGTCCCCGGTGTCGAACGAGAATTTCGACTGGTCGACGCTGAACGCCGCCGACAAATACGCCCAGAAGACCAATGGGATCTGGTACAAGCGCGGCGCCGGCTGGGGCAGCGAGGAAGGCCAGATGCTGACCCGGTTTTCGCTCTACCGCGACATGCAGGTGGTCACCAACCACGAGCGTGTCGTCAACAGCAAGCGCGTGGTGTGCGACGAATATTATTCGAACAACACCTGCAAACGCAGCCACAACGAGTACGACTACGTCGATACCTATGGCCCGTTCGCCAGTTGGCAGGGCTGCGTCGAAGCCCGGCCCTACCCCTATAATGTCAACGACGCCCCGCCGTCCGGCGGCTCGGCCAACACCGGCATCGGCGTCGGCGATCCGGCAACGATGTTCGTGCCGATGTTCGCCCCGGACGAACCCGGCAATCACTGGAAGCTCACCCAGGATCCCGACGAGGCCGCCCCGGTGACCTATGGTGCGGTGAACAGCTGGTGGAATGACGATCCTTCAAGCACCAGCGGCCAATCACGGCTGCGCAACATGGCGAAGTATTTCCAGCCGCGGCCGATCAATGCGCCGGCGTTGCCCACCGGCAACGGCCCGAACTACAGCTGCACCACCAATGCGATCACGCCTTTGACCGATGTCAGCGTCACCGATGGAGCCACCGCGATCAAGGCCGCGATCGACCTGATGCAGCCGAATGGCGGCACCAATGTTCCCGAAGGCATGGCGTGGGGCTGGCGGGTGGTTTCGAGCGGCGAGCCGTTCACGCAAGGGCGCCTGGAGACGGAAAAGGGCAACGACAAGGTGGTGATCGTTTTGACCGACGGCGCCAACACCTACTATACGCCATCCTCGCTGAGTTATTCAGATCCCGCCGACTCGAAATCGACTTATGCGTCCTACGGCTATCTCAACCCCGGTTACAACGGCACCTCGGTCGGGCGGATGTTCATGGGCACATCGACCGCCATCGGTCAGTTCGACTATTCGAACGGCAACTACACGAACGCACTCAACGAGCAGATGGCGACGCTTTGCAACAACGCCAAGGCGGCCAACATCATGGTGATGACGGTGGCGCTCGACCTGTCGACGACCAAGGCCAGCGACAAGCTGGCGATCGATGCGCTGAAATCCTGCTCGTCGGAGTCGCGCTTCCGAAAGGACCCGACCGATCCGAGCAAGCCGGCGAAGCTGTTCTGGAATGCGACCGGGGCCAGCCTGTCGAACGATTTCAAGGAAATCGGCAACGAACTGTCGAACCTGCGGGTGGTCGGCTAAAGCTTCCCTGGCGCAACGCGTGGCGCCGCCAAGCCCTTGCGGGCGCCTGCCGTGACGGGCACATATTGCGCGCTCGCGAGATCGCCCGCATCCATCGCGACACGCCGCGACGAGCCTTGGGGACGAACAATGCCCGACACCGCCAATCATATCGCCTTCGCGCTGGTCTGCCTCGGCATGGTGCTGACGCCGGGCCCGAACATGATCTACCTGATCTCGCGCTCGCTGTCCCAAGGGCCGAAGGCCGGGCTGATCTCGCTTGGCGGGGTTGCGGTCGGCTTCCTGTTCTATGTGGTGTCGGCTGCGTTCGGCATCACCGCACTGCTGCTCGCCGTGCCCTTCGCCTATGATGCGCTGCGCTTTGCCGGCGTGCTCTATCTCTTGTGGCTGGCCTGGCAGGCGGTGAAGCCTGGCGGACACTCGCCGTTCCAGGTGCGCGATTTGCCGAAGGACAGGCCGCGCAAGCTGTTCGCCATGGGGCTGATGACCAATCTCCTCAATCCCAAGGTGGCCGTGCTCTATCTGTCGCTGCTGCCGCAATTCATCAGTCCCGGCAAGGGCCATGTGCTGTCGCAACTTCTGGTGCTCGGCGCGACGCAGATATCGATCAGCCTGAGCGTCAATGCCATCATCGCCGTGACGGCCGGCTCGATTGCATCTTTCCTTGCCGGCCGGCCATTGTGGCTGGTCATCCAGCGTTGGATGATGGGAACGGTGCTGACGGCGCTGGCCCTGAAGATGGCGACCGACGCGCAGCGCTAGCCGCCGAACGCTTCTTTCAGCAAGACGCGTACGTCGGTTATCGATTGCTCGGCGGCAGCCGCATTGTACTCCACCCGGTGACCATAGTCCTCGCCGCCAGTCTTCGATCCGGGCGAGGCAAATGCGTGACGGGCGCCCTTGAAGACGTCGAGCTGCACCGCGCTTCCCTTGCCATTGCGACGGGCCATCATTCCCAGGCATTTTTTGGCGGGTGTCCAGTCGTCGAGCTCGCCGATCAGGATCAAGGTCGGGACCGCCATGTCGCCATTCGTTGCCGAACAATTCGGATAATAGGCAATCGCCGCCTTGAACTTGCGCTCCATAAGATGCTCGGCGCCACCGGATTGCACGGCCTCGAGCGTTGTGGTTCCGCCAGCGGAGGACCCCGCCAACGCTATGCGCCGCGGATCGACAAAACTGTATTTCGACAGGAACTCCAAGGCGCCGTAGGCGTCATAGACGCGATCGGCAAGCGGCTTGCCATCACACGTCTCGCGAATGCCGCGGGTGCTGAAGCTGTCGACAAAGAGGGAGACGTACCCCCAGGAAGACAGCCGCTCTGACAAGGTTTTCTTTACATCCGGGGATAGACCCGTACACCCGTGAAGAACCACGACAGCCGGGAACGGCCCCTCGCCCGGCGGCCGCGTCAGATAGCCATTCAATGGCGTGCCTGGAACAGCTTTGAGCGCTTGCCCGTTTTGTTGCGCATTGCGCATCTGAAGTGGCGTCGGCGCGACCGCCGCGCTTTGAAATCGAACCGCTTCCTCGGCGTTCGCGGGCGCGCAAGCGAGATAGCCGGCCATGCCAAGGCAGACCGGCCGGAAAAGCTTCCCAAGCGGTCCCGGCCGTTGCATGCGATGGCGCCGGCTTGCCTACATCGGCCGCCTTATCTGCTGCGTCCGCTCCGGCTCTATCACCTTGCGGTAGAGGTGCCAGGTGGCATGGCCAAGGATCGGCATGACCACGGCCAGGCCGGCAAAGAGCGGGATCGAGCCGATCACGAGGAGCACGGCGACCATCAGGCCCCACAGCGCCATTTGCAGCGGATTTGCCATGACCGCGCGGGCCGAGGTCTCGATTGCCGAAACGGCGCCGACATCGCGGTCGAGCAACAGCGGGAAGGCGATCACCGTGGTGGCCAGCACGACCACTGCGAAGACGAAGCCCGCGGCATTGCCGGCGAGGATCAACGTCCAACCCTTGCTGGTCGTCAGCACGTCGCGCAGGAAGGCGCCGACGGAGGCCGGCGGCTGGTCGCCGAACTGGCTGGTGTAGATCGACTGCGCCGTGAACAGCCACAGCAGGAACAGCGCGAACAGCATGATGCCGATGACCGCAATCGATGGCAGTGCCGAGGAGTGGCGGACATCGAGGGCATGCCGCCAGTTGGTGTTCATGCCGAGTTCGCGCCGGCGGCTGATCTCGTAAAGGCCGATGGCGGCGAACGGGCCGACCAATGCAAAGCCCGACATCAAGGGATAGACGAGCTGGATGGCATTGGAGCCCGACGACCACTGGGTGAGGATCAGGCCGACGATCGGGTAGATCAGGCACAGGAACACATAGTGGGACGGTTTTGCCCAGAAATCCTCAGCGCCGAGCCGCAACGCGTCCCAGAGATCCGAGGTGGTGATGTGGCGCACCGCGGGCTGCACATGCATTCCACGCGCGTCCGCCATGACATGAAAGTTGGCCATAACCTTCCCTCCGTTAATCGGGGGCGGTCACCGCCGTGAGGCCGCCCGCAGCTGCCACTAGTAGATGTGGCAGCATAGCCGATTTGCCAGGTCTTGTCGCCAAATCGATGGTCTTGGATACAGCATCACAAGATTGTGCTCTCCATCACCCAGGCTAGTCCACTTGACGACCATCCTACCAGAAGGTAGATTAGGGCCGTGAGCAACCTGTCTACGACCTCCGACGACATCCTGGCTTGCGCGCGTTCCCTGATCGTCGCTGGCGGCTACAACGGTTTCAGTTATGCCGACATCGCCGATGTCGTCGGGATTCGCAAGGCGAGCATCCATCACCATTTCCCAAGCAAGGTCGACTTGGTCCGCACGCTGGTTGCGCGGTATCGGGAAGAAGCCGATGCCGGGATGGCTAACCTCGAATTGCAGGTCTCCGACCCGCTCGAACAGCTTCGGCTCTATGTTGGGTACTGGGAAGCCTGTATCGCGGACGCCAGCGCTCCATTCTGCGTCTGCGCGCTGCTGGCAGGCCAACTACCGGTCCTGCCCGAGGAAGTTGGCCTGGAGGTCCGCGCCCATTTCCGCTCCCTGTCGGCGTGGCTGACATCCGTGCTGGAGCGCGGGGGGCGGCATGGCCAGCTGCACCTGATGACCACCCCTCGCGCAGAGGCCGAAGCGTTCATGGCGACGGTTCACGGCGCGATGCTTTCGGCGCGGGCCTATGGCGATCCGAAGATATTCGGCGCCGTGACGGGCCCGCTCCTGGAGCGGCTCGCTACCCTCCAGATACGGTCCTAGGTCTCAAACACCACAACGCAAATTACTCCGCGACGCTCGTCGCAATTCCCTACCTACTAGTCGAAAGGACAATCCAATGACGGTTCACAGTGGCGATCTTTCCCGCGCCAGCGAGGAACAATGGCTCAAACTCTACTACTTCGCCCGGACGGCATTCTCGGCGGCCTGGGTGGCGGCTGCCTTCACGGTGGGACAGCATTCCTTGGCGGTCGCCGCGGTTCTGCTCGTGGCTTATCCCGCATGGGATGCGCTGGCCAATTTTGTCGACGCATCGCGCAGTGGAGGATTAGGACGCAATCGCACGCAGGCCATCAACGTCCTGGCCAGCCTGGCGACAGCGCTCGCGGTGGTGCTCGCGCTGACGATGAGCATGAATTGGGTGCTCGGCGTGTTCGGTGTATGGGCGATCCTGTCCGGCCTGCTTCAGCTCGGCACCGCCGTCCGCCGTTGGAAGCGTTTTGGCGCGCAGTGGGCGATGATCCTGAGCGGCGGGCAATCAGCGCTGGCGGGCACGTTTTTCATCATCCAGGCGCGGATGCCGATGCCGCCCTCCATCACCAACGTGGCCGGCTATGCCGCGGTAGGCGCCTTCTACTTCCTGGTTTCGGCGGTGTGGCTGAGCGTGAGCCAATCGCGGCGGAAGACTGCATAGGCCCGCGGCCCCAGGCCGCCTCGTTGTCCCTAAGGATTGGCAGGAAACCGATTGGCGCAAAGGGCGGCGGCACGAAATTTTCGCCGCTTGCCCGTCAAAAGCCACGATCGCGACTATTCAGGCAGGAATGACCACTGCTGCTCATTCCCATTCCGCCGTCGAACCGCGCCGAAGCAGGCGTGCCCTTCTGATCGGTCTCGCGGCCCTGGCCGGCCTTGCCGCCTGCGGCACTGTTTCGCTGCCGACCGGGCAAGGTGCGGGTGTCTCGTCCTCCGCGACCGGCACGCTGGCAAGCCTGCGCGCCACCGCGGGGCTCGGGCCGCTCGTCCCCGATGCTCAGCTGGAGCAGTCAGCGCTGCAGCAGGCCGGTTATATGGCGTCGCGGGAGCGCATGAGCCACACCACGGGCTGGGGCAAGGATTTTGCCTCGCGTATGAAGGACAACGGAGTGCGGGGGGCCGCGGCCGAGAACATCGCCGAAGGCCGCTTCGACCAGCAAAAACTGTTCGACATCTGGATGCATTCGCAGGGCCACCGGCGCAACATACTCGATCCGGATTTCAGCCGCTTCGGGCTCGCCTATGTCCGCGACGGGCGTGACCCTAACCTGCGCTATTGGGCGCTGGTTCTGGGCAGGTAGAGCTTCCCGGCTATCCTACTTTCCTTACGTCGTGTTAGCGCGCTCCATGCCGGAACGACATCACTGGCTTCCAGGAGGGCGCGGTAGAGGCTGTCAACTTCCTCATCGATCTCTATCCCGCTTAATCCCGACTGCGTTACGTTCCAGCAACCGCTTCCTCATCTTGCACACCCATAACGCCTGCCGTGTGGCAGCTTGCCACCGCCACACGGACGGCTCGGCGACAAAGTCGCCACCGTGGCGAATGCGTCGTCGCAGATCTTAAGCTGGGATCAAGAGTGCAATTCGATGGATGCCAACCACGTTGCTGATGTTGGTGGCTTTATCCGACTTTCCCTTGCCGCAGCTGTAGAGGCCGCCGTCTTTGACGGTATAGGCCGGAATACCTTTCTTCTCGATTTTGAACTCACCGGCAATGATGTGGCAGATCATGTCCATGTCCATCATAGGCTGGTCGTCCGGATCGGAAGCTCCGGGTTGATAGATCACATCGATTATCTTGATGCTCTTGTAAGCACTGATCTGTGACTCCTGCTCCCCGACTTCCACCATCCGTCGTCCGTGTCCCATGTCCATACCATCAGTGACGCTATAGCTGGGAGCTGCCGCCTCCGCCGGCGCTGCTAATGAAAATACGGGGGTCGCGGCGGTCGCAGCGAGACCAAATTTAAGGGCTGATCTGCGATTAAGGTGTTCCATGTACGGTCCTCCCTTTGAGCAGTCGTGCGATAATTCGCGCGGGAGACTCGGCGCTCAAGTTCGAAAACTGTCAACTGTTGTCTCCGAAGCTGAGCAACAGTCAGCTCAGGCTGACTGGATTGCCGGCTCGGCGGCGAGCCAAATCGATCGTTAACAACATATGGAACATGGGATCTACCGCATCGCTGCGAAGAACGGCCTCAAGCCCGTGGCCCTTTGTACCGAGAGCCCTCTATCCACAGTGCGAGCGCGATTGTTGCCGAACGGCCCTTAACTTCAAAATTGCGGCCTCGATAGCTTCCTGCCGCAGTCCATACCGTTTTTGAGCGTTGTTTGATTGAGATGCCGCGACTGTTCGCCCACTCGAAAATCTTTGCGCGTATTTGTTGCACAAATCCCTCAGCCCCAAGTTATTCCCCAACAAAGCATTAGTACACCCTAATTCAGGCGAGAGAAATATGGGTCTCGCGATCCGAGGTTGGATAGCCTTTGTCGCAACGGTCGACAGATTGCAGTTGCGGACGGCGGTGAAACGGCCGTCGTCAAGCATCAGGAATACCGAAACGCAAATCCCGCCGCCCCATTCACGGCAGCGGCGGGCGTCCCTGGGATTCTGGGACTACACGGGCCGTTGGGACCCATGCTGGAGTGGGAGAAGCAAATGTCGTGCCGAGATTGCCTATGGTGAGACAGTGAAAGCCCGCGTCCGATACTTCAAGGTCGCTCTAGCGCACCAGACGGGGGCGCAGGAAGCGCATTGTTCCAGGCCAGAAGATCAAGCACTCTGATGACATCCTTGGCGGCTTCCGATTTGCAGGAATAGTACCGCCACCGGCCTTCGGCCCGACTTTCAACTATCCCCATTTCAACAAGCATGCCCAGGTGCTGCGAGAGGGAGTGCTGGGTCCCGCCCACGCGCGCGAGCAGGTCCGTCACCGTTCTCTCGCCGTCCATCAGATGAATGCAGGTCAAGAGGCGCTTCTCGTGCGCCAAGGCGGCCAGAAACTTCGCCACCACAACCGCCTGTTTCTGGAAGCTAAGGGGCTTGGCCGGCCGACGCCGCAGAGCAGGGTCGGCTTGGATTTCCGCAAGTCGCTGTCTGACGTATGAAACCATGCTCGTGCCGCCGATCAACAGTGACCCCGAATCGCTGAGATGCCTCTAATAAAGCAAATGATCAGAAAGCTCGCCAGCCGTGAAACCAGCGAGCTCCTGTCAGGGCAGGCTTGGAGTTGGGGGCATATCTGCCCTAACAGGAGCAAATTGCTGCTGAAGCTTTGTGCAGTCAATTCGTCCGAATGGGTACGGTCGGCTTCGGCCACAGCGTGGCCCACACCACTCGGGCGATGCGGGCCCGGCCGAGGCTTGGCGACCTTGACCGACAGCGTGAGGGACGCTGCCGTAGATGAAACTTGCCGACAAATGACGTTCCACTACCGCGTGACAGCGCTACTTCTTATCGAATGAATCGAGTGAACCGCGCCCCAAGTATCCGGCAGCTTCGATCCATAGCGCAAGCGCGGCCTTTGGGGAGCGCCCCTTCACCTCGTACTCGTGACCTCGATTGACTCCGACTGCGACCCATACGGTCTTTGAACGTTGCGTGATGACAATACCGCCTGCATTGTCGCAATCCATGATCTCGTTACTTTTCCCCTGTGTCATCGCGACCCCTCGGGTTTCGACATCAAAGGCCCGCTAGTCCATGTGTGCGGCAGGCGCGCCGCCGGCAGCCGGACTGGCCTTCGGCTTGCGCAGCAGGACGACAAACGGGATGGCCAGCAGCGTCATCATCATCAGTATCTTGAAGTCGTTGACGTAGGAGATCATCATGGCCTGGAGGTTGACCATGCGATCGACCTCCGACAGCGCCATCGGATCGCCGCCCGCAGCCGCCGGCGAGACCGCCCAGAGATTGGGATTGAACGGGTTGATGAACGCCGAAAGCTCGGTGTGATTGACCTGCGTGTTGCGCACCATCAAGACCGTCACCACCGACACGCCGATGGACGAACCGAGGTTGCGCACCAGGCTGAACAAAGCGGTGGCATCGGTGCGGAAGCGCACGTCGAGCGTGGCGAAGGCTACCGTCGACAGCGGCACGAACACCATTCCCATGCCCAGGCCCTGGATGACGCCGGAGCTGAGGATCAGCCAGTTGTCCATCTGGGGCGTGAAGCTGGACATGGTGTAGAGCGACTGCGCGGTCAAGAGAAAGCCGATGACGACCAGGATCCTGGCGTCGATCCTGTTCATGAGCCGCCCGACGACGAGCATCGAAATCATCGTGCCGACACCGCGCGGCCCCAGGACGATGCCGATGGTGACGGTCGGATAGCCGAAGATGGTCGACAGCATTGGCGGCAGCAACGACATCGAGGCGAGGATCAGCACGCCCATCACGAAGATGAAGGCGAGCCCGGTCACGAAATTGCGGTCGAGGAAGATCTTGGGATCGATGAAAGGACGTTCCGCCGTCACCGTGTGAATGATGAACACCCAGAAGCCGGTGATCGAAAGAGCAAGCTCGATCCAGATTTCGACCGACGAAAACCAGTCGACCTCGCCGCCGCGATCGAGCAGCAGCTGCAGCGCACCGACGCCCAGCGATAGCATGGCAAAGCCGAAGAAATCGAAGCTGCGCACCCGCCGGGCAACTGCCGGCAGATAGGCGGCCATGCCCAGGAAGGCGATGATACCGACCGGCAAATTGATAAAGAACACCCAGCGCCAGTTGAAATTCTCGGTCAGCCAGCCACCCAGCGTCGGGCCCAGGATCGGCCCCAGCATGATGCCGGCGCCCCAGATGGCCATCGCCTGGCCGTGGCGTTCCCTGGGATTGATGTCGAGCAGGAAGGTCTGCGACAGCGGCACGATGGCGGCGCCGAACACGCCCTGCATCAGACGGAAGAACACTATGCTCTCCAGGCTCCAGGCGATACCGCACAGCATCGAAAACACGGTGAAGCCGACAACCGCCCCCAGGAACAGTTCCTTGCGGCCGAAGCGGTCGGCGAGCCAGCCGGTCACCGGCGTCATGATGGCGGCGGCCACGATGTAGGAGGTCAGCACCCAGTTGATGTTGTCGGGCGAGGCGCCGAGATCGCCGGTCATGGTCGGCAGCGCGACGTTGGCGATCGTGGTGTCAAGCGCCTGCATGATCGTCGCCAGCATCAGCGCGACCGTGATCAGGCCGCGATGCGGCACTTCCTTGAAAGGTTCGGGCGTGCTCATGGCGTTGAACTTCCAGCCGGTAACAAAAACGTGTACAACGGGTTTCCGGGCGGCAATGCCTTCCGTTGAGAGACCCTCATCGCGGTGGGACGCGATTTGTCGATGTGGGGGTTACATCGACCGAAGTCTCCGATGAGCGGATGTCTGCCGCCCGGAAACATGAGGACCGACGGGTCCGTGTCGAAGGTTTCAAAATTCGGGCAAGCCGCGACGCGGTTCGGCCAAACGCTGATCCTTCCAACCACTCCCATCAGACCAATCCTGCTGTTCGCTTCCACCCGCCTGGTCCCCGCGGGCTTCGCTGTCTCTACTGCGCGGTCTCGCCGGCCGTGGCGTGACCGAAGATCGATGGCCAGCCACGCGCCACGCCGGTGTCGACGGTGACGGCGGCGCTCATGCCGGTGCGCAGCGCCATCTTGGCGTCGGGATCCGTCAGCTCCAGGCGCACCGGAATGCGCTGCGTGACCTTGACCCAGTTGCCGGTGGCGTTCTGCGCCGGAAGCAGCGAAAACTCTGCCCCGGTGCCGGCGCCGATCGCCTTGACCGTCGCCTCGAAGGTGCGGCCGGGATAGGTGTCGACCACGATCTCGGCCTTCTGGCCGGGCTTCATGTGGGTCAGCTGCGTTTCCTTGAAATTGGCGTCGATCCAGGTGTCACCGGTCTCGACCAGCGCAAACAAGGGCGTGCCGGAACCGACATACTGGCCGACCTTGAACGAGGAGGCCTGGCTGATGACGCCATCGGCGGGCGCCCTGACCGTGGTTTGCGCCAGGTCGTAGGCGGCCTTGTCGCGCGCGGCGAGCGCCGCCATCACTGTCGGATGCTTGTCGGTCTCGATGTCGGGATTGCCGGCAAGTGCCGCCTTGGCGCTGATGATGCCCTGCTCGGCAACCGCCAACTGCTGCCTGGCCTTGTCGAGATCGTTCTTGGCCTGATCGAGTGACGACTTGGCGTTGATGCCCTTCTGGGCAAGGTCTGCGGCGCGGTCGTATTGCGACTGGGCGAAGGCGACCTCGCTGGCATCCGACTTTTGCTGCGCCGTCGCCTGGCTGTAGGCCGCGCGCAACTGCTCGATACCGACGCGTGCGACCGCGACCGCCGCGTCGGCCTGGGCCAATGCGATGCGGTAGGGCTCGGGGTCGATGGCAAACAGCACATCGCCCTGCTTGACCAGCTGGTTGTCGGATATGGCGACCTTAACGATGCGGCCAGCCGTATCCGAGGCGATCGACACCTTGGCCTGCTGCAGGTTGGCGTTCTCCGTCTCCTGGTAGCGCCCGCCGGTGACCCAGACATAGCCGCCGCCGATGGCCAGCGCCGCCGGCAAGGCAAACATCAAGAGCGAGCGGCCGATGCCGCGCTTTTTCTTTGGTGCCGGGGCCGGCTCCGGCACCACCGGGGCCGCCGCGACGGGCGTGGCGGCCGGCTTGGCCGGCGCTTCCATCTCCACCTTGGGAGTGCTCTCGTTCTCGTCTATCTTCGCTACGGCATTCATGCTGCTGCGCCTTCTGTATTCTTGACCTTTTCGTCGGACGGCGAATCGCCGTCGCCGAGATTCTGTGCCATTGCGTCGAGCGCCCTGATCAGGACGCGACGATCCTCCGGCGAAACGCCGACGAGCGATTCTTCATAGACTTCGCCAGCCAGGCTCTTGACCTCCGCATAGGCGGCACTCGCCTTGGCGGTCGGGAAAATCATGCGCACGCGGCGATCGGCGGCGTCGGCGCGGCGTTCGATCCAGCCGCCCTCCTCCATCCGGTCGACAAGGCGTGAAACGCTGATCGGCTCGATCTCGAGCAGTTCGGCGAGCCGCGCCTGCGTGATGCCCGCTTCCTTGGCGACGCGCACCATCAGCCGCCATTGCGCCGAGGACAGGCCAAGGCCGCTGGCGCGCGTTTCGAAACGCTTGCGCATCAAGCGCTGCACGTCGTGGATCAAAAATCCCAATCTGTCCAAGCCATCTGAAACCATGAGCGGTATATATAATAAGCGTGCTTACCATTCAAGCGCCACATTGCAGTTGAAAGCCGGCAAATGTGCATGGCAGTCGTGCGACGCGATCATGGTTAGCGCCAGGTGAACGAGGCGCCTCCGGAAACAGCCGAACTGGGCCCAGAACCTGCTGCTTTCACAGGCGGTTTCGGACGACGACGAAGAAGGCGCCGAGCGAACTGGTGATGATTGCGATGGGCAGTTCTTGCGGCGGCAGCAAAGTCCGGGCCAGGAGTTCGCCTGCCAGCAGCGGCGCGGGACCGGTGCAATCGCCATCCTGACGGGCACGGCTGCCCAGCAAGCGCCGTCGTACTCCGTCGAAAGGACATGCCAGGCTGGCCGATTGCGGTATCCGGGCGTCGTCACTCCCCTTGAGAAAGGCAGTATAATTCAGGCGTTCCCGACGCTGGATTGGCCGGTTTCGGCGAACAGGAGGGTAAGATGCTACGCGCAATATTCAGGGTTCTGGCTATCGTCGTCCTCTGCTCCACCGCCGTCGGAATCACGGCAAGTCTGACCATGGCTGACACGCGCGACGCGGGCCACAAGCCGGGTGATAGGGGCCACTAGGCCCACTGCCCAATGCCGACGTGCGATCGGGCAATTCGCCGCGGCCCAAGTTGATGGCCCGTTGCTCCCGCAGCGGGCCTATCTTTCGCCTAGGGCGGCAGGACCAGCGCCGCGAGCACCAGGTGAACGACGCGACCCCGGAAACAGCCGAACTGAGCAGGACACGCTGCCTTCACACGCGGTTCCGGACGACCATGGTGACGACGAAGAAGGCGCCAAGCGAGCTGGTGATGATGCCGATGGGCAGTTCCTGCGGCGGCAGCAATGTCCGGGCCAGGAGATCGCTTGCCAGCAAGAGCACCGCCCCGAATAGCGCGCAGCTCGCGATCAGGCGCAGATGCAAGGGACCGGCCAGCGGGCGCGACAGATGCGGGATCATCAACCCGACAAAGCCGATGACGCCGGCGACGGAGACCAGGATTGCCGTCGAGAAGGCGGCGACGAGAAATGTCGCCCGGCGCATCCGCGCCACCGGCACGCCAAGGCTCTCGGCGGCACTTTCACCGGCCAGGAAAGCGTCCAACCGGCGATGGTTCCAGAGCCCGTAAACCGCAATCGTGCCGGCGCCCACCGCAGCCAGCCAGACATTGTCCCAGCGCGCCAGTCCAAGCCCGCCCATCGTCCAGAACAGCACCGAATGGGCCGCGCGCTGGTCTCCGGCAAAGACCAAATAGTTGGTCAATGCCGTGAACATGAAGGAGACGGCAAGGCCGGCGAGGATCAGCCGTTCCGGGCCTTGCCCCCGCACCCGCGTGACCAGCAGCAGGACGATGCAGGCCGCCAGTATGCCGCCGGTGAAAGCCGCGACCGGCAAGGTCCAGGTGCCGAAACTGTCGCCAAAGACGGTGATGACGGAAACCGCGCCTGCCGCGGCTCCCGACGACAGGCCGAACAGGAAAGGATCGGCTAGATCGTTGCGAGTCACCGTCTGCAAAAGCGCACCGACGATGCCCAGGCCCCCGCCGACACAGATCGCCAGGATCGTACGCGGCAACCTGAGATCGACGACGATCTTGCCGATCGGGCCCGATACCGAATGTTCCTCCAGCCCGATGGCATGGCCAAGTGCGGCAATGACATCCCTCATCGGTATCAGCGTCGACCCATAGGCGATCGACAGCAGCACCAGGGCCGCCATCGCCACCGCGCCCGCCGCCATGGCCAGCGTGAATGCCTTGTGCCCCGAAAGCGCGCCGGATTTATGCGTAAGCGCAAGATGCATCAGAACGCTTCCGGATGCATCGCCCTGGCGATCTTGCCGATCGCCTCGATGTTTGCCGGTCCGGGCGTCAGTTCGGCATAGCGCAGCGCCACGAAGCGCTCGTTTTTGACCGCGTCCGTCTCCTTCATCGCCGGGTGTTCTTTAAGGAAATCGAGCAGCTTCCTGTAGCCGCCGCCATCCTGGTAGTCGAGCAGGATGAGGAATTGCGGGTTGCGCGACGCCACCGTTTCCCAGTCCGTGTTGCCCCAGCTGGTGTCCATGTCGGCCATGATGTTGTCGCCGCCGGCCGCCGTGATCATGGCGCTGGGGATGGCGAATTTCCCGGCGGTGAACGGCTTGTCCTCGCCGGAATCGTAGAGGAACACCCGCGTTCCCTTGGCGCTGCCGACTTTCGCGGTGATATCGGCCAGTTGTGCCTTCCAGCCGGAGACGAGCTTTTCCGCGTCGGCTTCCTTGCCGAAGATCTTGCCCAGCTTTTCGACGTCGCCATAGAGCAGGTCCATCGAGGCGGCGGACCTGCTCTTGTCGAGATGGACGCAGCTTTCGGTCAGCACAAGCGTCTTGATGCCGTGCGGAGCCAGCGTGTCGGGCGTCACCTCGCCACCCGGCTTCATGCCGTAGTACCAGCCGGCAAAAAAGAAATCGGGCTCGGCGGCGACCAGGTTTTCGAGCGTCGGGTATTTTGGCGCCAGTTCCGGGATGGAGCCCTGCTCGGCCTTGAATTCGGGACCGACCTTGTACCATCCGGTGATGCCGGTCAGGCCGACGATCGACGGCTGCAGCTTCAGCGCGAAGGCCATCTCGGCCATGTTGAGATCCTGGATGACGGCGCGCTTGGGCGGCGCGTCGAAGGTCAGCGGCTTGCCGCAGCTGTCGACGGTGACGGGAAAGGCGAAGGCCGTCGAGGCCAGCAGCGAGAAGAAGAGCGACATAGCGAGACGTTTCACGGATTTTGCTCCTTGGCTGAACAGTGTCGGATGAGGAATGGTCTTCGATCAGGAAGACGGCGCGGCGCGGTTCGGAACGTCGAACACCGTCAGTTCCCGGTCTTCGGTCGGATGGCGCAGGCGAAACACATCGACGCCGAAGATCTCGCGGATCAGCTGTTGGGTGAGTGCTTCGCGCGGTGCCGCCAGCGCATGCAGCCGGGCTTCGTTCATCACCGCGACCCTGGTGGCGAAGGGTGCCACCAACGCCAGATCGTGCAGCACCGCGATCACCGTCATGCCGAAGCCGGCGACGAGTTCGAGCAATTCGCCACGGGCGCGCGGATCGAGATGGTTGGTCGGCTCGTCGAGGAACAACACCTTCGGTTGCTGTGCGACGGCGCGGGCAAGCTGGGAGCGTTGGCGCTCGCCGCCCGACAGCGAGCCGATGGTGCGGCCAAGCAGCGGCAACAGGCCGGTCCGGCGCAGCGCGTCAACGACGATGTCGCGTTCCTCGCTCCTGCGCCTCAAGCCGGCATGCGGGACGCGGCCAAGTTCGACATAGTCGATTACCGCGAGCCGCGGATCCGGCTGGTCGGTCTGGCCGACGACGGCGATGTGCAGCGCGCGCTCGGCGGCCGAAATCCTGTCCAGGCGCCGGCCGCCAAGCTTCACCTCCCCGGAACTGGGCCTGAGCATGCCCGACAGCATGCGCAGCAGCGTGGTCTTGCCGGCGCCGTTGGGGCCGATGATGGCGAGCCGATCGCCCGATGCCACCGACAGGCTGACCGACAGGACCAGGTCCCGGCCGTTCGCCGTCGCGCCCAGATCGCGCGCTTCGAGAAGCGGCGTCATCGGTTTCCCTCCGCAGGCGTGCCCGGGATGCGGGCCACGGTCTTGCCGGCCAGTCGCGGCGGACGTTGCCCGGAGTTGCACCAGCCGTCGGCGAGCGAGGCATAGAGGCTGGCGAACTGCGCGAGATCGCCGGCATCGGCTTGCGCATCGATCGACCCGAACAGATAAGCGGCCTTGCCCGGCGCCTGGAAGGCCACCGTCAGCGGCCGCGCGCAGCCCGCCATGCACTCGACGCCCTCGACCGTGAAGCCTTGCGCCACCGCAGGGGCCGAGAGCCGGGAGCGCAGGATGTACAAGCTTTCGCCCGACCTGATCCCACTCGGGACGTCGCGGCAAAGCGTGCACACGATGATGCGGTGAATGAGATGAATGGGATCGATGGCGCCGTCCAACTTTCCGTCACTTTCCAAAACTGGCGACGGAAGGATGTTGGCGAGCCGGCCGACAAGACCGACGTCCACGTCTCCTCCCGGCACACCCCGTCCGGTCAACTCCGTAATGGCAGGTCTCCTGGCTCGCGGGTCTCGGCTCGATCCTGCCTTCCCAGCCTTGCCGGCCAGTGGCATTTCGGATCTTGCTCACCGCTTACAGTTGCGGGGGCAGCCACGGTCTCGACCCCTTTCCGGGGATCTCACCGTGTTCCCTTTTCACCCCTTGCCTTTCGGCGCGGGGACCATCACGCACCCACCGTAGATTTCCATCGATCGCACCGCAACGGTTTTTGCGATGCTATTTATTAATGTAATAACATTACGTGTGAAGCGACATTTGCGGATAATGTCAACCCCTATTGTCTGGAAAGCCGAGACGTCTGCCGGCAGAGAGGGCCGGCCAAGCGATCCCTCGATCAATGCCACCGCAGGCCCGCCCCCCTGTATAGTTTTATGGGCTAATTTAGATACTACAAATATAAATTTTGTCCTCACCGCTATATAGTTGCAGTTGCACAACATTCTTAGCGTTTTGGTAGTCCTCTGGACTATAGATGGATTGCCGGGCGGTAGCATTCATGCTGCGTTCGGGCATCTGGAATTAGGGGCGAAGGCATGGTGGGACGGGTTCACGCGCGCGGCGGGGTTTTGACTGCAGCGCGCGGCCGGTTTTTGGCGGGGGCTTCCCTGGCAGTGCTGGTCGTTGCCGGGGTGGCGCCGCGCCAGGCGATCGCGGGCAACTACGTCGCCAACAGCGATGGCTCGCTTCGCGCCGCGATTACCGCCGCGAATGCCGATCCTGATCCTAACGCGACGATCACGTTGACCGGCAGCTTCACCGTGTCGTCCACCAGCCTTCCGACGTCGACTAAGCCGCTGACGATCGACACGCAAGGTTTCACCCTCTTTGGCGCACCGGGCAGCGGCGTCGCAATTTCCGGCGCTGGCGCCGTGCGGACGCTGATGGGCACGTTCAAGGGCTCGGATGGCGGCACTTCATCAGCGGGCCTGCAGATCCGGACTGGGGCCGCGGTGATCAATATGGGCTTGGTTCAAGGCGGAACCGGGCCTTCAGGATCCGGCGGTTCGGGCGTCGATTTCGGCGGCCCGGGCGCTGTCGCGAGCTTGACCAATCACGGCACCATCCGCGGTGGGCCGGCTACGAGCGGCAACGGCGGCATTGGCGTCTACGTTCGAAATGGCGCCGGTCAGATCATCAACACCGGCACCATCGAAAGCGGTGGCCCGGGTGGGGGCGCTATCGCAGCCAACGGCGCTACCGTCTCACTCGATATTGTCAACAGCGGCGTGATCCGGGCCGGTGCCGGCGCTAACGCAATCGGCTGGATTTCGAGCGTCACGCCGACGACGGGCGTAATCAACCTCGAGCTCCAGGACGGCTCGCAGATTTTCGGCAATGTGGTGGCGAACGCCACGGCGACCACCGACCGCCTCCGGCTCAACGGAACCGGCTTCTCTGTCCTGGATGGTTCGATTGGCGCCGCCGGGCAGTATCGCAACTTCGATATTTTCGAGAAGACCGGCAGCGGCACCTGGGCACTGACGGCCGACAACACGGCGACCACCAACTGGGATATCCAGCAAGGCACGCTGCAACTGGGAAATGGTGGCACCAGCGGCTCGATCATCGGCGACGTCACCAACGCCGGCATGCTCGCCTTCAACCGCAGCGATGCGCTGACCTATGGCGGCGTTATCAGCGGCACTGGCTCGGTCAGCCAGATCGGCAGCGGAACGACGATCCTGACCGGCGCCAACACCTATAGCGGCGGCACGGTGATCAACGCCGGGACACTTCAAGTGGCCGCCGACGGCAATCTCGGCGCGACTTCGGGCAATCTCAGTTTCGGCGGCGGCACGTTGCGCACGACCGCCAGCTTTTCCACTGCCCGCAATGTCCAGCTCAATGGCAATGGCGGCTTTGAAACGGCCGGAGGCACGCAACTGGACCTTACCGGGCAGGTGACCGGCGCCGGCACGCTGGTCAAGCACGGCTTGGGTACCCTCAATGTCATCAACTTATCCAACAGCTACACGGGCGGCAACATCGTCAATGCCGGCACGCTTGTCGGCAATGCAGCCTCGATCCGGGGCGACATCGGCAATGCCGGCACGGTCGTCTTCGACCAGTCGATGGACGCCAGCTTTGCCGGCGATATCTCCGGCACCGGCGCGATGGTGAAGGATGGTGCCGGCACGCTGACCCTTTCAGGCACGTCGCTGCTGGACTGGACCATCGACCAAGGCGGCCTCGTCGCGGCGGCCGAGCGCTTCGGCGGCGATGTCTCGATCGGCGCCGGCGCCTCGTTCACCTTCGACCAGACCGCCAATGCGAGCTATGCCGGCGCGCTCTCGGGCGCCGGAAATTTCGTCAAGGACGGCTTGGGAACAGTGGTTCTGACCTCGGACAACTCGGCTTTCGCCGGCGCCACTTTGGTCAATGGCGGCACGCTCGCCGCGGGCGCGGCCAACGCGTTCAGTTCCGCTTCGCAGTTCTCGGTCGCCTCGGGCGCGACGCTCGATCTCGCCGGCACCTCGCAGACGACCGCAGGGCTGACCAACGCCGGAACGGTGGGCATTGCCGGCAGTCTTGGAAGCAAGCTGACCGTCAGCGGCGACTATGTCGGCAATGGGGGCAATATTCTCATCGGCACCGCCCTGGGTGCAGACAACTCACAAACCAACATGATGGTTATCGCCGGGGGTACGTCAGGCACGGGCACGCTCCAGGTCGTCAATCTCGGCGGCGGCGGGGCGCAGACGGTCGAAGGCATCAAGATCGTCGATGTCGGCGGCGTCTCGAATGGCAGCTTCTCGCTAAAGGGCAACTACACCTTCGAAGGCGATCAGGCGGTGGTCGGCGGCGCCTATGCCTACCGGCTCTACCAGGGCGGCACGAGCACACCCGGCGACGGCGACTGGTATCTGCGTTCCGCCCTGATCGATGGCGGTGGACCCGGAACGCCGCTCTATCAGGCCGGCGCACCGCTGTACGAGGCCTATGCGGGTGCGCTGCAGACGTTCAACCAGCTAGGCACGCTCCAGCAGCGACTCGGCAACCGGTCGTGGACCGTGGAAGCGCAAGGCGCCGACGGGGTTTCCGACGATGTGAGGGCCGAGGCAGGCATCGGCCTGTGGGGCAGGATCGAGGGCACCAGCGGCTCCTACGATCCGGAAAACTCCACAACCGGGACGACTTACGACACTTCGACCTGGAAGCTTCAGACTGGCGCAGACATGCTCCTTTCCGACACCGCCGCCGGTCAGCTCATCGGCGGTGTCGCTTTCCAGTACGGCACCGTATCAGCCGATGTCTCGTCGCTATTCGGCGGCGGGTCGATCGACAGCACCGGCACCGGCGTTTCAGGCTCGCTGACCTGGTACGGCGCGGAAGGGTTCTACCTCGACAGCCAGGCGCAGGTGATCTGGTATGACAGCGATCTCGACTCGGCGACCGCCGGACAGCGGCTGGTCGATGGTAACAACGGCGTCGGCTACGCACTCGGCGTCGAAGCGGGCAAGCGTATCATGCTCGACCCGAGCTGGTCGCTGACGCCGCAAGCGCAGCTTGCCTGGTCGTCCGTCGACCTCGACGCGTTCACCGACGCCTTCGGCGCAAGAGTTGCTCCCGGCAGCAACGACAGCCTGCTTGGCCGTCTCGGCCTGTCGCTGGACCACCAGTCACAGTGGCAGGACCGCAGCGGCCGGACCGGGCACACGAATGTCTACACGATCGCCAACCTTTATTACGATTTCGAGGACGGCTCGTCGGTCGACCTGGCCGGCAGTACCCTCTCAAGCCGAAACGAGCGGCTATGGGGCGGTCTCGGCATCGGCGGCACGATCAACTGGGCCGACGACAAGTTCTCCGTCTTTGGCGAAGCTGTCGCCCGCACGGGGTTGGAGAACTTCGGTGACAGCCATGCACTGACGGGTTCGCTCGGTTTGCGGGTCAAGTGGTAGAAGGCCTGTGGCCGTCAGTCCATTGCGGAACCTGCCGCTCAGCGTGCTGCGTGGCGGCCATGATCGACCCGACCGTTTTCACCACCGAGAAAGCCGAGCAGCATCCCGCATCCGATGCCGCGTTTCAGTTGAAATTTGACTTTTGCAGTGGTCGCATCGGCTGCCGGCCCCTGTATGGTTAGCGGAAGTATTCAGGAGGCGTGGGGTCATGAGCGTGACGAACGGCAAGCCCGAGCATGTCGCTGCCGCTTTTGCGAACGCTTGGAACCGGCACGACATGGATGAGTTCGCATCTCTGTTCGCTTCCGATGCTAATTTCGTCAACGTCGTAGGTGTCTGGTGGAAGAACCGGTCCGAAATCGAAGCAGCGCACCGAGCCACTCATGACACCATGTTTCGGGATAGCCGCCTGGAAGGCGATGTCTCGTCGGTTGTGGAATTGGCTCAGGGGCTTGCTTCCATTCACTACAGTTGGACCCTAACGGGAGCATCTGCTCCGGACGGAACCCCGGTCGGGATCAGGAAGGGCATATTGCTTCTGATCGTCCAAGAAGGGCGGTCGGGATGGCGCATCAAGGTGGCTCAGAACACGGATATTGTTCCTGCCATCATCGCCCCTGCAGCTTGAGCCTGCGCACCGAAAACGGCGCGCGAAGCTGCCATTCTCCGGCAGGCGACCCCAAAACAAACAAGGCCCCTGCACAGCGTGGCGATGACGCTGGATCACGCAAAGTTTTGTGATTTGGTGGTGGATGCGCTGGAGCGGTCGACGAAGGGTTTGGGGTGACGTGCGAGGCTGGTTGTCATTTCCCTTCTATCCGGCACGCGGGGACATCCGCCAACATCGGCGGCAGGATTCCCATGATGTCGCCTTTGGGGGCTGGTTCCGGACAATCCGCTTTCGGGCATCGGCCGTGAGATAGCTGCCATTCAATCACCGGTGACCGAACGGCAGCAACCGACCATCCCGATCGTTCCATGGTCACGTACGGTTCTAGAAAGCCGCTGCTGCTAGCACGTTCACCTGTCCGCACGATCGGGCCAGAGAGCGGTTCGTCTGCTGCCTTGCAAAGATTGCGGATAGCTTGCGTTCTTCGATAGGCGCGAACATTTCACCAAGTAGGGTCCCGCCCTTCAAAATCTTTGTCTGGCGCGATCTTGGGCTGGCGATCGTGACTGACAAGGGGATCCACGTAGGCCATCCTGAATGCGTCGCCGACCAAACATGCCATGGCAATCAGTAACGCTCGGGATCCTCGAAGGCTTCGTCGAGCCACGACTGTGCTCCGGATAACTATTGAACCAAAATGGACTTGGGGATCAGTCGAAATGTCGGTCATGGGTTCTCCTGCAGCGCTAAGGATGACACCGCTCCATGCCTGCGTCCTTGTCCGAGACCTGAAGACTCCTCAACGAACCTGAACACTCCTGAAGTTCGCCATCAGGACCGTCTTCAGCTATCCTGCTTCAGCTATCTTGCCCTGAAGCGACAGGTCTTTGGTGATGGACGTGGAATTCGGCAACTTTCGCCTGAAACGTACCGAGCGGCTGCTGCTTGGACCCACGGGACCGGTCGAGCTTTCGGCGCGATCCTTTGACATCCTAGCGGCGTTGTTGGACCGGCCGGACGAGGTGATCGGCAAGGCCGAACTCTTCGATGCCGCCTGGCCCGGCTTGGTGGTGGAGGAGAATACGCTCCAGGTCCATGTTTCCGCGCTGCGAAAACTGCTGCCCGTTGAAATGATCGTGACGGTGCATGGTCGCGGCTACAAGTATGCTGGTCCCAAGCCCTCTGCGGCGACCGACCCGGCTTCGATGCAAGCCAGACCCTCCATCGCCGTTCTTCCCTTCGACAACATGAGCGGCGATCCCGAGCAGGACTATTTTAGCGACGGGATTACTGAAGACATCATCGCGCAGCTCGGCAAATTCAGGGAATTCCTGGTCATCGGGCGGAATTCGTCCTTCCGCGTTCGTGGTAAGAAGGGGGACCTCGCCGAGGTCGCGATGAGGCTTGGTGTCCAGTATGTCGTGGAAGGCAGTGTTCGGAAAATCGGTAGCCGCATCAGGGTCAGCGTGCAGCTGACGGACGCAGCTTCCATGGCTCATGTATGGGGCGAGCACTACGACCGCCAGCTCGATGACATTTTCGCCATCCAGGACGACATCACCCAGATGATCGCGGCTCGGCTGGCGCGACAGGCCAGAACGGCGATAGCATCGCGCGCCAGGGCTCACCCGACCGGAAATGTCTCCGCGTACGAAAACTACCTTCGGGCGCTCCAGCTTGTCAGCCAGCTTGAAACGGCAGTCCAAGCGGCGCCGTTCCTGGGCATTGCGGTCAAGCTCGATCCCGACTTCGCAGGGGCGCTCGGCATGCTCAGCTTTGTCGAGACGATCAAATACTTCTGGTCCAACGACATCAACGATGTCGAGGTTGGGCTACGGACGGCGAAAGCCGCCCTGCAACTCGATTCCGAAGAGGCCTACGCGCATCTCGCCAACGGTTTCGCCTCGATGTTCCTGCGCCGATTCCGAGAAGCCGAAACTAGTCTCGACCGTGCCGTCTCCCTCAATCCGAACGATCCGTTCATACTCATCTACAACGCTCTTCTACTCAACTACGTCGGCAAGTACGATGCTGCGCTTCGCGAACTGGAGCAGGCCCGGCGCCGCGACCCGTTCGCAGTAGGATGGTTTAATGATGTGCTCGGTATCATACTCACGAACGCAGGACGCTACCGCGAGGGGTTGGCCAGCTTCGCCAAAATGCCAACCCTGCACTCATGGTCGCTTGTCTACGTCGCCATCTGCCATGCAGAACTGGGCGAAACCGCGCAGGCCGGGGGAGCTCTCGCGCGCGTAAGGTCATCCTGTTCCCGGCATGTAGGAAATTCCCTGGACGACATTCTGACAGAAGAGGTGGTCCACGAAGACCCTGCCGTACTCGACCGTTATCGCTCGATCCTGCAGCGCGTTGAGGAGGAAAAATGAGCTTTCTCGGACGGCAAGACGTCTGGCAAACCTTCGGACGCCGGCACGTATCTAGCTCGCAACGTCCCGGATCTCAGCCAGCCTCGGCCGGTCTTCTTTTGGATGAGCATCGCGCGAGTTCGGATATCCTGCCCGGCAACAAGGTTGCCTATTTTGATCTTGACGAGGTCGCAACCGCGCAACTTGCTGTCGATCGCCAAATCGAAGAGCGCTCTGTCTCGCAGACGCCGCTCCCGATCGAAAAAGAAGCGAATCGCCCATATCTGTCGAGGTTTCAGAGGGCGTTTCGTTCCGACCTTCTTGCCTGCATTCCATGCCCGGCGACCGGCGGGTAGTTCGTAGCACGAATGTCCCATTTCGTTTCATGGGGAGACAAGCAAGCAGTGGGCAGGAAGCGGGTTTTTCGATGGCTTGCCGCCGTTATCGTGGCGTCCGCCATCACCGGGTGCACCAGCATTTCCTATTATGCGCAGTCGGTGGAGGGCCATGTACGGATCATGGCGGCGCGGAAAAGTGTCGGGAGGCTGATCCGCGATCCTTCGACACCCGAGGCGTTGCGCGCCAGGCTGACGTCGGCGAGTGCCATACGCCGCTTTGCCACGGATGAACTGGCGCTGCCCGAAAACAGCAGCTACCGCAGCTATGTCGACATCGGTCGGGACGATGTGACGTATGCGGTTTTTGCCGCGCCGCAATTCTCGCTGACTCCAATTACATGGTGTTTTCCGGTCTTCGGCTGCGTTCCGTACCGAGGCTACTTTTCGCGGAAATCCGCGGCTGAAAGTGCTGTCGAACTGCGACGACAGGGGCTCGACGTCTACGTTTCGGGCGTCACCGCATATTCCACGCTGGGCTGGTTCAGCGACCCGCTGCTCAGCACCATGCTTCGCCAGGACGACACCTATCTCGCCAGCCTTGTCTTTCACGAGCTGGCGCATCAGAAAATCTATGTCGACGGCGACTCCGCGTTCAACGAGGCTTTCGCGGTTTCCGTCGAAACCAGCGGCGTGCGGAAATGGCTTCGCGCCACCGGCAACCGCGCCGGGTTGCGCCGCTACGAAGCCAATCGAAAGCGTAGCGCCGATTTTCTCGGACTGATCGCGAAAACGCGGGACGAGTTGGGCCAAGTCTATGGTAGCCCACGTACCCCGGAAAAGATGGCGGCTGCCAAGGCAGCCACGATCGACAGGCTGCGGGTGCGCTACCGGCGGATGCGCGACAAGCAATGGGCCGGATATCGGGGATACGATGCCTGGTTCGCCGCCCCGATCAACAACGCCAAGCTCGCCGCGACCGCTGTCTACGGCGAACAGGTTCCGGCATTTCTTCGCCTGTTCGATTTGTGCTCCGGCGACTATCCAAGGTTTTATGCCGCCGTCCGCCGGATCGGGGATCTGCCCGCACCTTCCCGAGCCCAGGCTCTGAAGACCGCCGCTGCCTGTAACTGATATTGGCGAGCAAGGCCGCGCAAGCCTGGCCCGCAGGGCAATGTGAAGCGCTTCATGGTGTGGACGGTTGTCTTTGTCATAGTTTCATTGGGTGAGCGGGGTTTCGTTCAGTGAGCGCGGGGGCAAAGATGGGCGGTCGATTGCTGGCGGTTTCTTGCGGGTCCTGGCTGGGCAGAGTCCTGGCCGGGTTGGCGATCTTTGCTGTCACGCTTCTTGCCGAGCCGATCGGCGCGAGCGGCCAGGAAGTGGAAACGGTGCGCATCGCCACCTTCAACGCCTATCTGCTGTCGCCGATCTTCAAATGCGCCAATCCGAACTTCGCCGATTGCCTCATCCAGATCCACGGCCAGACCGAAAAACAGGCCAAGCATCTCGCCGAGACCATTCTCAAGGACACCGACCGCTTCGACATCATCGCCATCAACGAGGCCTGGGACGAGGACGCCAAGCAGATCCTCATCGACAGGCTGACGCCGGTCTATCCGAACTTCGTGCGCAAGATCGACGCCGCGCTCTTGAAGGTGCGGCCGCAGGCCATCGTCGATGCCATCACCAGCCTCGATCCGGCGGCGGCCATAGCCATCTATGGCGAGCCGATCGAGAAGATCGACGGCGAGGACAGCGGCCTGATGTTCTTCGCCAAAAAGGACTTCAAGTTCCTGCCGCTGCCCGACGACAGCTTCAAATGGGGCAAGAACGACGGCGAGACACTGGATGCCGCGACCGACGAGGTCGGCTTCACGCTCTACGATCATTGCGGCGGCGTCGACTGCCTGTCCGGCAAGGGCGCGGCGATCGTGCGACTGCTCCACCAGCCCTCGCAAAGCAATTACACGGTCGTCTTCACCCATGCCCAGGCCGACTATTTCGACAAGAGCCCGCCCGAGCTTCACGCCGACGCCCGCGATGCGCAGTTCGACCAGGTCCAGAAGCTGATCGAGACGACGCTGTCGCCGCTGACGGCAGCGCAGCGCAAGCGCGAACGGGTGCTGGTGATGGGCGACCTCAACGTGCCGCTGTTCCACCAGCCGATGGGCGAATGGGCGCGCCGCTTCGCCAGTCCCGGCAAATACTGGACATCCAAGCACTATGACAGCTGGGCAGCGACCAACCGTGCCGACCCCGGCATCTCCAACTACATCGACGGCGAGCGCTACGATTATATCCTCGCCGCGCCGCAGCCTTATCTGAGCGGCGGCATCGAAGGACCGATCTGCGTCCAGCATGTCACCATCCCGGTCGATTTCGTCAACCTCGAGAGCGACCACAATCTTTTGACCGCCGACCTCAATCTCGGCAACAACTTCTGTCATCCGGGCATCGCCTACCAAGTCGACCTGAAACCAAAGAAGGGGCCCGACGGCAAGCCGCAGGCCGAGGAGGTAATCGATTTCAGGAACGGCCAGGACGTCACCCAGATCCGCTTCCCGGGTTCGATGCAGTGGTTCCACGTCGTGCGTCAGGATGCGGGCAGCTATTCGATCGGCGCCGACAATCCGGGCGTCAACATCGACATCTACCAGCCGTCCAACATGACGACGCCGATCTCCAGCTATTACGGCGACACCAGGACGATCCACGACGGCGAGCAGACCTTCACCGTCCACACCTATGCACTGCCCAAGGAGTTCTTCATCCGCGTCACCGGCAAGGATCGCAACTGGCGAGGCAATTATGCGCTGCTGGTGCGCCGCCATACCTGTGCGACCAAGGAAGAGGCCTGCCCGCTGCAGCCTGGCGAGCCGCCGCAGTTCGCCTCGCTCACGGAAGCCGGCAGCCTGCTCGGCAGCCAGGACGAAGCCTGGTTCCGTTTCGACGTCGTCGGCCAGGCCGACAGCGGCGCCGACCAGACCGTCACGCTGACCGCCGACGGCTTGCCCGACCCGAACGGCTACAAGGCGACGCTGGACGAGTTCGACAACCCGCATGGCGGCGAACCCCCAATCGCTATTTCCGGCAGCAGCCGCATCGTCAGCGACGCCATGGGCAACGGCACGCGTGGCTATCTGGTCATCCACCAGGCCGCGGCTGGAAACCAGCCGGTGCGGGTGCGCGCCTCCATGCAGACCACGGTGCGCAATCTCGAGATCAAGGCGCTGATCTGCGAGGACGAGACCAATCCGGAATTCGGCTCCGACGACATCTTCACGCAACTGTCGATCGACAGCCGCACCATCCGTTTTCCGGCTTCAGGCGAGGTGGAGTTCGACTGCGACGACTCCGCCGACCAGAAGGATTGGGCGACGCGGTTCGGCAGCCCGAACCTTACCTTCGTCGACCATGCCGGACTTAAGGTGTTCGAGCAGGACGATACCAGCCCGGACGACCCCAGCCATGTCAGGGATTTTCCCGACCTGCCGGCCGGCGCCAGCTCGATCGACGGCGTGCGCACCCCGCTGATCTGGAATTTCGAGGGCGGCCGCTACCGACTCAACTACGAGCTGACGATGCGCAAGAACGAACCCGTGGCGGCCGCGCCGTAGCAAAAACGACGACGCGAAACCTCCTGTCGATTGATTGGTTGCCCAAAAAACAAGGCCCCTTGCGGGGCCTTGTCGCGACACCTTCGATTGCAGAGCCCTGCCCTACTTCCCAGCCAGCGCCTTGGCGTTCTCAGCCGTGATTGCCGTCGTCTCCACTGTCACCGTCGGCTCCACGGAAGTGGCGCAATCGAGCAGTATCTTCTTCGACATCTCGATCGCTTCCTTGGCGCCCGTCGGGTAGGTGAAGGTCGCCGCCCAGTCACCCTTGGCGACGGCCTCGATGCCGCCGGCCGGTCCCGGCAAGCCATCGGTGCCGATGATCTTGACGTCCTTGCCGGCGCCCTTGGCGGCGAGCAGCGCGCCGGCCGCCATCATGTCGTTGGAAGCATAGAGCACCCTGATGTCGGGATGCGCCTGCAGCATGGCGGCGAAGGCGGTCTGGGCTTTGTCCGGCACCCAGTCGGCGGCCTGTTCGGCGACCACCTGGATCTTGGCGTTTTCCTTGACGCCGTCCTTGAAGCCGTTCAGCCGTTCGACAGCCGGCGTCGAACTCGGCAAGCCTTCCAGCACCGCCGCCTCGCCGCCATCCGGCAGCAGCGTCTTGGCGGTGTATTTGCCGGCTTCCATGGCGATCTTGTAATTGTCGCCGCCGATGAAGGCGGTGTAGTCCTTGCCGGGGTCGCCGACCGTCTTGCGGTCGAGTTCGATGACCGGGATGCCGGCATCCATGGCACGTTTGACCGCCGGCGTCAGCGGGGCCGCCTCGAAGGGCGAGATCAGCAGGATGTCGACCTTCTGGGTGATGAAGTTGTCGACCTGCGAGGTCTGCGTGTTGACATTGCCGGCGCCGTCGGCGATCTGCAGGGTGAAGCCCGGCACTTCCTTGGCCGCCGCGGTCAGCTCGTCATTGACGTGCTGGCGGTAGGGTTCGGCATTGTTCGCCTGCGAAAAGCCGATGATGAACTGGCCGTCCTTGGCGCAGGCTTTCACCATCGGGTCGGCGGCTTGCGCCGCTCCCGCAATGCACAGGCCAGCGCCTGCCAGAAGCGCGGCCTTGAGCACACGCCTTTGTGTTGTGGTTTTCATAACTCTCTCCTCCTCGTCGGGCCGGGGGCCAGACCTTGGTTGACGTCCACTTGCTGCCGCCTTCCTCCTAACGACCCAAACCCTCGCGGCGGCGAACGAGGGATTGAAGCACTGCCGCCAACACGATGATCGCGGCGGTCGCGAGCAGCTGCATGGCAGGCGTGATGTTGTTGAGCTGAAGAATGTTGGCCAACGCGCCGAGCATGATGGTGCCGGCAACGGTGCCGACCATCGAGCCGGCGCCGCCGAACAGGCTGGTGCCGCCGATGACCACGGCGGCGATGGCCGTCAGCTCGTAGCCCATGCCGTCATTGGCGCTGCCGAAATTGAACTGGCCGGCATGCACGATGCCGGCAAGCGCCGCGGCAAAGCCGGTGATGGCATAGACCGAGATCTTCACCATGGAGACGGGCACGCCGGAAATGCGCGCCGCGCGCTCATTGCCGCCGACGGCAAAGACGTAGCGGCCGAAGCGCGTGGTGTTGAGCACCACCGTCGCGATCGCGGCAAAGACGATGAAGACCAGCGTCGCCACCGGCACGGTGTTGTTGAACAGACGCTCGCCCAGCACGGCAAACACCGGCGGCGCCAGGCCCGGCCCGTCGCCGTATGAGATGTTGATGTACTGGTTGCCGGAGACGACGAGTGCCAGACCGCGCGCGGCCTGCAGGCCGGCGAGCGTGACGATGAAGGGTTCGAGCCGGAAACGGGTGGAGATGGTGCCCTGGATCGTGCCGAAGACGATGCCCATGACCAGCACGGCAAGGATGGTCGGGATGAGGCCGAAACCGCCGGAAATCATCATCGATGCGGTCACCACGCTGGACAGGCCGAGCACGGCGCCGACCGACAGGTCGATGCCGGCGGTGATGATGACGAAGGTCATGCCGATGGCGATGATGCCGGTCTCCGACACGGCACGCACGATGTTGGCGATGTTGTCGGGGTTGAGGAACAGGATCTCGCCATGCCGGCGCGGCGAGAAGATGATGCCGCCGATCGCCACCAGCACCAGGCCGATCAGGCTCTGGAAGCGCACGATGAGGGCCAGCGGGTCGCGATGCTTTGGCGCTGCCGCCGGCACCGCCGGAGCTACTGCCACCGAGATCTTTTCGTCCGCCATCAGGCCTCCCTGCCATTTGCCGCGGCCAGCACCGTGTGCTCGTCGACGCCGCCGATGAATTCCGCCACATTGCGCCCCTGGCGCAGCACCACGATGCGATCGCAGAGCCCGATCAGTTCCGGCATCTCGCTGGAGGCGACCAGGATGCCGAGGCCCTGTGCCGCCAATTGCCGCAACCGCGCGTAAATCTCGCCCTTGGCGCCGACATCGACGCCGCGTGTCGGCTCGTCGAGCAACAGCAGCCGGGGATTGCCGAGAATTTCCTTTGCCAGCACCACTTTCTGCTGGTTGCCGCCGGACAACGCACCGACCGCGATGTCGGGGTTCTTCGGCCTGATGTCGAACTGGCCGAAGGATTGCCGCACCGCATCCGCCTGGCGGCGCGGCGACATCAGGCCGGCCGGCGAGATGCGGCGGATCACCGACATCACCAGGTTGAGTCCGACCGCCATCCTGAGCATCAGGCCACTGCCGCGGCGGTCGTCGGTGACGAAGGCAATGCCGGCCGCGCGGGCCGCCTTGATCGAATCCAGTTTCACCGGCCGTCCGTCGATGGCGACCTCGCCCTCCCAGCGGCCGGACAGGCCGGCGCCATAGAGCGCGCTGAGCAGTTCCGTGCGCCCTGCCCCCATGATGCCCGCCAGCCCGACGATCTCGCCCGCATTGACGTCGAGCGAGATGCCGGTCGGCGGCTGCCATCCGGCACTTTCATGGGCAAGCCTGAAGCTCGCATCGCGCAAGCTGAGCAGCGTCTTGCCGGCGGTCTTCGAGCGTTCGGGATAAAGCTCGTCCAGCGGCCGCCCGACCAGGAGGCGAACCAGCTCCGCCTGCGGCGCGTGCGGCTCGGTGACGCCGGCAATGCTGCCGTCACGCATCACCGTCACCCGGTCGGCGATCTGCGGCACCTCTTCCAGGCGATGCGAGATGTAGACGATGCCGACGCCGGTGGCGGCAAGCTTGCGCATGATGTCGAACAACCTCTCGACCTCGCCGACCGTCAATGCCGCCGTCGGCTCGTCCATGATCAGCACGCGCGAGGCGTAGGACAGCGCCTTGACGATCGCCACGACCTGGCGCTGGCCGATCGACAGGTCGGCGACCATCGCCGCCGGGTCTATGGCAAGCTCGATGGCTTCCAGCCGCTTGCGGGCCTCGCCGCGCATCGCCGGCACGTCGAGGAAGCCGCCCGGCCGCATCAACTCGCGGCCAAGGAACAGGTTGGCGGCGACGTCGAGCGTCGGTACCAGGTCGAGCTCCTGGAAGATGGTGGCGATGCCGGCGGCTTGCGCCTCGCGCGGATTGTTGAAGGTTACCTGCTTGCCGTCGATGAGGATGGTGCCCTCGTCCGGCGTGTAGACGCCCGATAACAGGTTCATCAGCGTCGACTTGCCGGCGCCGTTCTCGCCGAGCAGGGCGTGGATCTCGCCGGCCTTGAGGTCGAAGTCGACGCCGCGCAGCGCCTGGACGCCGCCAAAGCGCTTGACCGCACCGGTAACGGAAAGCAACGGCGCGCTCATATTGACCTCACGGGGGCTGACCTCACGGGAGCCGACCTCACGGGGGCCGACCTCATGGGAACCGGCCCCGCACAGGATTGCCGGACCTGCAGCATAGCCTGCAGCCGGACCGCTTGCGGCTCCAGGCCGCTCGACGCGATGCGGGCGCACAGCAAGGTCGCTGCCTGCCGGCCGATCTCGGTGCAGGGCTGCGCGACGAGCGTCAGCCGCGGCTCGAAGCAATCGGCCCATTCGAAATCATCGAAACCGGCAAGCGAGAGATCCCCCGGTATCGAGAGGCCTCTTTCGCGGATTGCCCGCACCGCTCCGATGGTCGTCATGTTGTTGCCGGTGACTAATGCCGTGGGCGACGACGGTAGGGACAGGATGGCGTGGGTCGATGCCGTGGCGCTCGCCGTGTCGACGTTCTCGGGCGAGACATAGTGCGGCAGGCACTCAAGTCCATTGGCGACGAGCGAGGCGCGAAAAGCCTCGATGCGTTCGCGCGTCGTCGCCAGGCCCGGCTGGCCGGCGATATAGCCGATGCGCTTGTGGCCGAAGGAAGCGACGTGGTCGATGAGCGCGCGCATCGCGGTTTCGTTCTCGACGCCGATCTGATCGAAGCGCTGGTCGGCGAAGCGGTCGATGAGCACGCAAGGCAGCTTCTTCTCGGCCAGATAGTCTATGGCGCGCTGCGGCGAACCCGACGGCGCCAGGATGACGCCGTCGACCCGCCGTTGGTGGAAGGCGCGCACCACCGACAGCTCGCGGTCGGGATCTTCCTGCGTGTCGGAGAGGAACACCATGAGGCCGAGACGCGCGCATTCGGCCTCCACCGCGCAGATGATGTCGGTGAAGTAGGGATTGGAGATCGCCGAGATCGCCAGGCCGACACTGTTGGTCGACGCCACCTTCAACGACCGCGCCAGCTCGTTGGGCTGATAGCCCATCGCGGCAATCGCATCATTGATGAGCCGCGCCTTCTCCGGCGAGACGAAGCGGGTGTGGTTGATGACATGCGAGACGGTCGAAACCGACACGCCGGCGCGGCGCGCGACCTCAGCCATTGTCGGCATGATGGCTCAATCGGAGTGCTGGCAAGCGCTCCTCCCTGATGATGCGTTTCCTGGCCCGCTCTAATTGATTTCGGCGGATTTTGGAAAACCATAATGTCATCGAAACGTTTGCGCAATCGCTTCGATGCGTTTTTTCGCCGAGACCATTCGTTGTGGTGCCGTGGCGATCGCGCAATCTTATCTTTGGCGGAAAATAGAGCGTGCGCGCACGGTTGACCTGCCGATACTCGTGAGAACACATTGCGGTATCGTTCGGGATCGCAGAAGCATCTGGGTCCAGCTTCACGAAGAAGGGCTCGCTTGAAATGGCTGGTATTTTCTATTTCCGGAGCCCGGCTGGTCGTTGACACGTCGGGCGAGCGAGGGGCTGGTTTTCCGCATCGGGCGCCGGATCGACGCAAGGTCGTCGTTGGCCGGCATTCCCGGCCTGAGATTTCACGAAACCGGGGCAAACCTCGGTTATCTCCATGCCAGGCACGGCGTGACGCCGGCGACGTTATCTGGCGCGACGGGTCCGCACAGCGGAGGTGCCCGGCATGATGCGTGGTGACCCAGCCGAATGAACGAGCGGACGGTAGCAATCTGCATGCTCGCGATCGGCAAGCCAGGCTATGCGCTGGCGGCGCGCGAAGCCGTTGCGTCCTTTCTCCGGAACACGGATTTCGAAATCTATATAGTCACGGATCGGTTCTCCTCCCCAATCTTGCCGCCCTCGCCGCGCATCCATCTCAACTTGCTCGACGCCGCACGGCAGGAATACCGGGCCGACGGGTTTCTGGCCAAATTCGACGCATTGGCCTGGTGTCTCGGGCAGTCCAGCGCCGAGATCATTATTCAGGTCGATGCCGATACCATCCTGTTGCGCCCCCTGGCGGCGGCCGAGGTGTCGACGGCGCTGGGCGAACAGCGGATGGCAATGGTCGAACAGACCGGCATCGCTGGTTCGGGCATGACGCCGGGGGACTTCCAGGAACATTACAGCAAGCGCTCGCTAGCATTCATCGACGGGTCAGCGGCGGCGCCATCTGCGATATCGTTTCGCTACTTCAACAGTGGCGTGGTGCTGGCCTTCAGGGACGAACTGCAGCTTTTGCTGGAGTGGGTTGCGGCCCGACGGTTGCTTTTGCCTGCCGATCACTCGGTTGGCGCGCACATGATCGCCGACCAGGACTATTTCCAGGTGTGGGCAAATTCAGTGGTGCCGGATCGCTGCGTCTCCCTCTCCTGGCAATGGAACCATTGCGGCCACTGGGATACGGGCTTTCCCCGACCGGATGCGCTGATCGCCCACTTCAGCAACTTCTGCAACGGCCCCGAATTTGAAACCGTTCTCGCGATGCATAACCTTCTTGCCGAAGGTCCCGCCGGCCCCTTGCTAGACAACGCAGCGACAGGGCAACCTGCCGACCTGGCGTTCATCATCATCACCTACAACTCGTCAAAGATAATCGGCTACTGCCTCGACGCCCTGCCGGACCAGCATGAGATCATTGTCGTCGACAATGCCTCGACCGACGAGACACTCGATCACGTGACGCATGAGGGCGTGACCATCATCCGGAACAAAAACAATGAGGGTTTCGCCGCCGCTGCCAACCAAGGCGCCGCCGCCGCCAGCGCCAAATATCTATGCTTCCTCAACCCGGACTGCCTTGTGACATCGGCTGCGGTCGAGGTGGCACTCTCGACGCTTCGTCGAAAACCCGATGCTATGATCGTTCCCGACTATGTCGACTGGCATGGCGGAGTCACAGCCGGTCGCCAGCCCGGCTATTCCCGACTCAAGCTGACAGCCGACCTTCTGGACAATAACGGCATGGCGAAATGGGCTCGGCGCCTGAGACGTCTCCCATTCTATCACGACCACAAGTGGAGCTGGCCGCTCGCGGCCGCCCTGTTCGTTCGACGAGAGATTTTTCATGCTATCGGCGGTTTCGACGAGAGATACTTTTGCTACATGGAAGATGTCGCGGTCGGATTTGAAATGGCACGGCGTGGGCTCGAAATCGTCGAACTGGACCATGTGCTGCCGCATCTCGGTCAGCGAGGCGCGGATATCCCGACCTCCGTCCGGATCTCGTTGATCGACAATGCGCGGCTCAAGTTCGCGGAGCTGCATTACGGCCGTGCCTTTGCGGCTACGCTTCGCGGTCTGCGATGGGTTCTCCATCGCCGCCTCGGTATCAGGGAAGCGCTGCGCCGAAAACGGTGGCGTGCGCTGGAAGGCCGATGAACTACTATGTTCTGCCTGGGGTCGGTATTTATGGCGGCATCAAGGTTGGCTTCCAGTTCGCGCAGTTGCTGACGGACGCCGGCGTGCCGATGGCGGTCGCGACCCCTGGCAACCTTGCGCCTTCATGGTTCCGATGCAGTCAGCCTGTGGTGGACAGGCAGCAGGTCGTCGCGAATGCCGGGAAGAGCGATACGCTCATCTTCTCATTGCCGCACGACTATCCCGAGTTGAAGGCAACTGGGGCGCGGCTGATCTTCCACTGCCAAGGTACCGACCCCCTCATCAACCCCATTCTGCACGACAGGGATGTCACCGTGCTGACGTGTTGGGAACAAGCGACGACTTATGCAATGTTCGTCGCCCGGCGCGTTTCGATCGATGTCGGCATATCGATCTCCGACGCTTTCTTCCATGACGGATCCCCCAAGGATGAGCGGTGCGCAGCCTTCATGCCGCGCAGAGGCGCCGCGATAGCCCAATCGGCGAAGAAGCATGTGCTCTCCCTCCACTTCCTGCCGATTGACGGCGTTAGTGAAGATATCTGCGCGAACAGTCTTAAGCGCTCCGGGTTCTTCCTGGGCACGGCAGTCTCTGAAGGCTTCGGACTGCCGGCGCTCGAGGCGATGGCGGCGGGCTGCGTTGTAGTATCGGTTCCAGTCATCGGTGGGATGGAGTATCTCAAACATGGGCATACCGCATACATCGCTGAGCCGACAGAACTGCCAGCCGCGCTCGCCGAAATCAGCAAGCAAGGCGCAGGCTCCCGGCGTGCCGCACTGCGCGACGGCGGCGCGGCGATGGCATCCCGTTACCGCATCGCGGTTCAGAGAAAGAAACTGCGATCTGCTATGGAGGCGGGCTTGAAGGACGCCTTGTCATGGAGCTAAGCGTCATCGTTCCTTCATGGGGCCTGACGGCGCTGCTGCGAAGTTGCTTGCTGCAGCTTGAGCATGCCTTGGCGAGGACACAGCTAGGCAAGACCTGTGTCGTCGTCGTCGACAATGGCTCCGCCATACCCTATCTCGCCGATGATCTCGCGCCGCCGCACGTGCGGATCGTCAGGCTGGATCTAAGGCATTCCTTCTCGGCAGCCTGCAATCGCGGCGCCCGCGAGCTTGCCGCCACACGGTACCTCTTCCTCAACAATGACGTGCTTCTGCATCCAGACGCGCTGGTGGAGATGCTTGAGATCTTCCGTGACCACAAGGTTGGCATCTGCGGCACAAGGCTGGTCTTGCCCGACGACACGATCCAGCATTGTGGTGTGCGGTTCGACGCTGGAGAACGTGGCCCCTATCACCAGGATCATGGCAGGCGAAGCGCGATCGTCAGCCGGGCGACGACTTTCCCGCAGGCCGTGACGGCGGCTGCCATGATGATCGACCATGCGGCCTTCAACGCCTTGAACGGTTTCGACGAGACATTCCCTTTCGGCTATGAGGATGTCGATCTCTGTCTTCGGGCACGGCAATTGGGAATCCGCATCGCATGTGGCCAGCGCCGGGATTCATTGCATCTGGAATCGACCTCGGACCGGCGGCCTGACCGCCACAAGGCCTCGCGCAAACTGTTCTTCGAGCGGTGGCGTGGGCGCTACACCATAGACGGAGACGAGAGCGGGTGACGCAGGCAAACGAGATATCGCTGATCGTCCATACGCGGGATTCGGCACTGACCTTGCCCCGGCTGCTGGCAACCACCGCCTGGGCATCGGAGCGCATCGTCATCGATATGCAAAGCGGCGATGCGACCATCGAGATCGCACGTGCGGCCGGCTGCCGGGTGCTGAGTTGTGCAATCGTCGATGCCGTCGACGCAATCCGCAACCAATACCTGCCGCAGGCGCAAAACGACTGGGTGCTTGTGCTGGATTCCGACGAGTACCTCGCCGACGACGCATACGAGGCACTGCAAGGGCTCGTGCGCGATTATAGTGACAACACTGACGCCTTTGCGCTGCCAAGATTCAACTCCGTCGCCGGCCATGTCATGCGCGGCTCCGGCTTCTATCCGGATCACCAGATACGGTTCTTCCGCAAGGGGACCGTCGCCTGGCAACCAGGCCATCATCGTGTGCCGCAGGTTCTGACCGGTGCCAAGCGCCTTCGTCGGCTGGAGGCACCGAACTGCCTCCACATTCACCACGAAAACTATGTCGACATCGCTTCGTTCATTGCCCGGCAGGCGCGCTATGCGCTAAGCGATTCGTACGATCCCAATCCCGACAATTTCGATTTCGGGACCTATGTCGCCGAGGCCTATGCCGAGTTCGAGCGGCGCCATGAGCCCGCCAATGATGGTGAACTTTCCACCGCAGTGGCAACCGTGCTTGCCTGGGACCGGATCATGCGCGGGCTGATCCACTGGGAACGGCTAGGGCGCCAACAGCCACTCAACCCGGCCTTCTCCCTGCCGATCGTGCCAACCGCCCAAAAACATCAAGGCAGATTGCGCCATCAGCCGCGCGAGATCGGGCGCCGGCTTCGCCGGTTCTTCCAGCGTCAGCGGCGCTAGTTTGCATCACTTTGCGCGCTGCGCAATTTCGATCAAACCGGCCGCGTGGAAAGGCGGCAGTATGATCTGGCCAATGCGGGAAGGAGAGCCATGAACCCGACCGAAAAAGCGCTGTGGTTCGTCGAGAGCCATCTGCCGGACGCGATATCACTCGACGATGTCGCCCAAAGCAGCGGCGTGTCGCGCTTTCATGTGACACGGGCCTTCGGCGCCGCCACCGGCCGCTCGGTCATGGGTTATATGCGCGCGCGGCGCCTGAGCGAGGCGGCGCGCAAGCTCGCCGGCGGAGCGCCGGACATCCTGCGCGTCGCGCTCGACGCCGGCTACAACTCGCATGAGGCTTTCACCCGGGCCTTCCGCGACCAGTTCGGCACCACGCCGGAACTGGTGCGCGCGGAAGGTTCGACCAAGTCCCTCGAACTCGTGGAGCCAATCCTGATGGACCAGTCCCCTCTCACCAATCTTGAACCGCCACGCTTCGAGACCAGCCGGCCGTTCCTGATCGCAGGTCTCGGCGAACGCTACAGCTGCGAAACCAGCGCCGCCATACCGATGCAATGGCAGCGCTTCGGCCCCTATATCGGCAACATTCCGGGCGAGACCGGCGACGTCGCCTACGGTGTCTGCGTCAACGGCGACGATGTCGGCAATTTCGACTACATCGCCGGCGTCGAGGTGACGGACTTTTCCGATCTTCCCAGGGAATTCAGCCGCGTGCGGATACCGGCCCAGAAATATGCGGTGTTCGCGCATCGCGAGCACATCTCGACCATCCGCCGTACGGTCAACACGATCTGGAACACATGGCTGCCCGCGTCGGGGCACGAGGTGGCCGACGCGCCCGATTTCGAGCGCTATGGTCCGGAGTTCGATCCGCGTAGCGGCAATGGCGGGCTGGAGATCTGGATACCGGTCAAGACCTGAGGCGCCGCTACAGTTCCAGGTTCCAGTTCTGGCCGACCAGATCCTTGCCGAAGGAACGGTGCCGCTCTTCCTCGGTCAGCTGGAAGCCGGCCGCCTGGTAGATGTGCCGGGCGGCCGAGAGAATGTCGTTGGTCCACAAGGTCAGCGTCTTGTACCCCTTGGCGCGGGCAAAGCCGATGCACTCCTCGACCAGCCGCTTGCCGATGCCGAGGCCACGTGCCGAGGGCTCGACATAGAGCAGGCGCAGCTTCGCCACCTGGTCGGACTTGCGCACGATGAAGACCGAGCCGACCACCTCGCCTTCCCGCTCGGCGATCCAGGCGCGCTCCCATTTCGGGTCGAAGGATTTGACGAATGCGGCGAGGATCTCGGCGACCAGTGCCTCATAGGTTTCGTCCCAGCCATATTCCTGCGCGTAGAGCATTCCTTGCCGGCGGGTGATCCAGCCGATGTCGCCGACCTGCAGCGGCCGCAGGATGTAAGGCACCCCAGGTTCAGGCTTGTCGCCGAGCAGATCCTGCACAATGCGCATCGCCTTGACCAGTCGGTCCTGATCCGCGGGCACCAGACGATCGAGCAACGCACGCACCTGATCGTGCGAATCCTGGTTAAGCGGCGCAAATGCATCCTTGCCCGCCGGCGTCAACGTAATCGAGGCGCGGCGCGCATCAGCTTCCGTGGCGGCGCGCTCGACCAGGCCCCGCTCCTCGAATTTCTTCAGCAAGCGGCTGACGTAGCCGGGATCGAGACCGAGATCGCGCACAAGGTCGCTGGCAACGAGCCCGTCGCGATGCGCAAGCTCATAAAGCACCCGCGCCTCGGTCAGCGAGAACGGGCTCTTTAACAGCCCCTCGTCAAGCAGGCCGATCTGGCGGGTATAGAAGCGGTTGAAGGCGCGGACCGCATCGATCAGTTCCTTGTTGGACACTTCCTTATGGTGAATCGTCATGAGTATCTCCTGTCGGCACAGGATCGACCATTTACTTGACGGAGTCAACTATCCGGAGCGATCACATCATCGGCAACACCGGCCAGCGATCGACAATTTTGCCGCCGGAAAGCACCGCGACCGGCCCGAATTGCTGCAGCACGGCCTCGCTCTGCGTCGGCCGCAGGAATGCGTAGTCGCCGGGCCGGGCGACGGCATCGGCAGGCAGGCCCATGAATTGCTGGTTGGAAGACAGGCCAAGCAGGCCGTTCGTCGTCATCCCCCGGGGAAATGCCGGTTCGGCCATCCATTTGCCGCCATAGAGGTAGCAGCCCTTGCGCGGAAACCGGCCGAGCGCCCGCAGCAGGCGGGAAACAGCCGGCGGGCCGGGCAGCATCGGCTCGACCACTTTCAGGATCGGCGTCGCGATGAAAGCCGCCGGCTGGAAGCCATCGAGGCCAGGTGTATCGAAATCGCCGGGCAGCACGAAGGCCGAACCCATCGACACTTCATTGGCCATGCCCCCCTGGTGAAGCAGCGCGGTCTTGGAGCCGCCGATGTTGAGAATGCCGCGCTGGCCGGCGCCGAGGCACGCAACGAAAGCGGCGGCCCGCTCGGACGCTCGTGCCAGCGCCCTGGCCGGCCCACCGAACAGGCCGGGAATGTGCGGCGCATGCGCCTCATAGGCCATGACGCCCTCGCAGCGCAGCCTTTTGTGCGCCGACAGTCCCTTCAAGGCTTGCGACAAGGCCGCCGGTTCAGCGAAGCCGCCGCGATGCAGCCCGACGTCGATTTCGAAGGCGATGCGCAGGTCGACATCGAGCTCGGCTGCCAGGGCGCCATACTCCGCCAGCCGCTCCCGCGTGTCGATCAGCCAGCAGATGCGTGTCCGGTCAACTTCGCCCTTCGAAAGCATGGCTCTGGCCGCTCCGACCGGCATCGGCTTGCCGTACAGGAGGTCCGCATCCGGAAACGCCTTCAACACCGCCTCGCTGATCGGCGGATGGAACGTCATGAAGCGATCGGTCCCAAGCGCCTTGCCGATGTGCGAAAGCAGCGGCAGGCAGGCGAGCGACTTGTCGACCAGCCGCACCGCAAGGCCGGGGTCAAGTCTCGCTTTGACCAGGGCAATGTTGCTATCCAGCCGGTCGCGGTCGAGCAGCAGGCAGGGCTGGAAGATGCCGGCTTGCTTCAGAGCCTCCGATAGTGTGGCGAAATAGGCGCTCATCATCAGGTGCCGAAAGGGCTGGGTTCGATGCCGAACAGGCCAGCCATGTAGGGCGAGACGAAACGGTTCTGCGGATCGATGTCGCGGCGCACCGCCATCGCATCGTCCCAGCGCGGATATAGCTTCTTCAGCTCCGCCGCTTGCAGGCTGTGCATCTTGCCCCAATGCGGCCTGCCGCCATATTTGTGGAAGATCGGCTCGGCCGCGCGCATAAAGGGCAGCGGATCGTTGGCGGCATCGTGGTGGATGGCGATCGAACAGGTCGGCCTGTCATGGAAGGGCGAAAGCCAGAACCGATCGGCCGCGACGCTGCGCACCTCCATCGGGAAATAGACCTCGGGAAAGCGCTTCTCGGTCAGCTCGATGATTTCGGCCAGCGCCTTCGGGCCCTCCTCGAAGGGCAAATGATATTCCATCTCGTTGAATTTTGTCTGCCGGTCGCTGGCATAGACGTTGAGCCAGTCCTGCACATAGTCCTCGGATGGCACTTTGGCGACGGCGCCCAGGATCAGCCGGCGGCGCAGCGACGGCAGCCAGGCAAGCGCGGTGCGCAGCCGGCGCAGCGTCCTCAACGAGCCCTCGTCATCCTCGGTCGGGCGTGCGGTGGTCGCCTCGGTGCTGAAATCACTGGCGATGAACTGCGCATAGCCGGAGAACGGAATGTAATAGAACTCGGCCGACCGGTGCGCGGTCATCATGGTCTCGAAATCGCGCAGCATATCGGCGATCGGCAGCACCCATTTGCGGCGGCGCAGGCGGTAGGTCGGGATGTTGTTGAGCGTCACTTCGTTGAGGATGCCGAAAGCGCCGAGCGCGACGCCGATGGCGTGGATCATGTCCTGATCCCCTGCCCGACTGAAGTCACGGACCTTGCCAAGCCCGTCGACGATCTGCACCGTCTCCAACTGCGTATGGTAGGCGCCGAGCGTCGGTCCGGAGCCATGGGTGGCGGTTCCCAGTGCGCCGCCGATCGCCTGGCGGTCGATGTCGCCCATATTGGGCAGGCCCTGGCCGATGCCTTGCAGGATGTGCATCAGCGAACCGAGCCGCGTCCCTGCCCGCACGCGTGCCTGATGCTTTTGCGCGTCATGCGAGACCAGGCCTTCGAGTTTCTCGAGCGACAGGATCGTGCCCTGCGATTTCACCAGCGGCGTGAAGGAATGACCGGCGCCGACGACGCGGACGGGACCCGGTGCCGTGCGAATGAGATCGCCGAGTTCGCCGGCATCGGCGGGGCTGGCGATCAGCCGTGGCTCGGCGGTGACAAAGCCGGACCAGTTGCTCCAGGTTTTCGACATGGCGCTCACACGACAAGCCGGCGACGCCGCGCCATCAGGATGAACAGGCCGAGCAACGCCACGCTGGCGACGGCGCTGGCGGCGGCGAATTCCGGCACCGGGCGAAAATCCTTGCCGTCGATGAGCAAGGACGCCGCGACCGGACCGATCGCCAGGCCAAAGAGTTGGGCGGCCGGCACCAAAAGCACGGCGGTGCGCGTCTCGTCGGCGGTGATCGCCAGCCGGATCTGGTAGGGCACGATGAACAGGAGGATGAAACCCATCACCAGGGCGGTGACCCAGAAGGTGGTGAGGCCAGGTCCGCTGGCGAGCACGAGCGAGGCGACGACCGCGACGGCGCCAATGGCTGCGATGGCGATGCGATAGTCGATACGCGCCTCGAACACGGTCGCCGTCGTCGCGCCCAGGACCTGCACCGCGAGGCTGGCCGAGACGATCAGGCCAACGGTGCGGCCGTCGATGCCGAATTGCGCGCCGAGCGGCTCGAGAAAGGCCCACACCGCGCCGAAGAACATGAAGTAGCAGAAGACCGACAGCAAAGCGGTGATCGAGGGAACCGTCAGCACATTGGCCAGATCCTCCTCCTTCGGCAGATCGGCGTAGTCAGCGGGAACAATGAAGGCGATCACGAGCGACAGGACGCAGACGACCGCGAGGCTGAAGAAGCCGCCGGCCGATCCGGCGGCGGGGATGACATAGAGCGCCAGCAGCAACGCCAGGGCGCATTGCGCCAGGGTCTGCATGGTGACGAAATAGCCGCCGATGCGCTCGGCTCGCCGCGAACGGGCGATCAATTCGGTGGCGACCGCGACCAGGCCGCCCTCGGCGAGACCAGCCAGGGCGCGTGCGGCCATCAATGTGCCGGCCCCGGCGGCATAGGCCGTCCATATGTTCGCCAGCGCCAGCAGCAGCAGGAGAACCGCACTTTTCCAGCGCATATTGCGGGCGGACAGCAGCATCGCCACGATCGCCGAGCCGATGGCGATGGCGATCATCTCGGCGGTGGCAACCAGCGCCAGTTCATCGCCGCTGACATGGCCCTCGGTATAGAGAGCGCCGAGCAGAACGGGCTGCAGCCCAAGGATCAGCAGGCCGACCGACCCGATCCACAGAGCCGAGGCAAGCTGCCCGCCGGTCGGATTGCCGACCAGCCAGTCGCCATTGCCCTTGTGTCCGGTGTCCTTGTGTCCGGTATGGCCGGTGCCCGTGTGGCCGGTATCTGTCGAAGCCAAAGGCGCCTCCCAACGTCCTTGCCGCGCGGCAAAAAAACTGACAATCTGTCAGGATTCCAGAAGCTGATACTTGATCATATTTGTTGTCAACCAGAATTTGGAAACGCGCGCGAAAGACCGGTGCATGGTTGAAGCAAGGCAGACGATGATCGAGCCGAGGCGCAGGCCCAAGCAGGAGCGCAGCCGCGAGCGCATCGACGCCATCCTGTCGACGACCATGCGGCTGATCGGCGAAAAGGGCATCGATGCCGTCACCATGAAGGAAGTCGGCATGCTGGCGGGCGGGCCGATCGCCACCGTCTATCACTACTTCCCCAACAAGTCGGCGATCCTGGCGATGCTCTATGAGCGTTTCTCCGAAGTCAGCCGGGCGCGGCTGTCAGTGATTGTCGCCGATGTCCGCGAAGCCAAGGACATCATCGTGGCGGCCGACCGGCTGCTCGACGACTATCGCAGCCGCGTTGCCGGCGATCCGGCCATCCAGGACCTGCAGAACGCCATCCAGGCCGACAAGGCGCTCAAGAATCTCGACATCGCCGAGACCCGGCATCAAGCCAAGATGTTCTGCGACCATGTCATCGCCTTGCTCGCGCCGGACAAGCACGAGCAGTTCGAACGCATGGTTCTCTTGATCTTCCAGCTCGCCGGCGCCGTGGTGCGGCTGGCGCTTGCGGAAGGCGGAGCCGAAAGCCACCGGACCATCGAGGATTACCGGTCGATCATCCACACCCAGTTGCGGCTGTTTTTGTAGCCCTGTGTTTTTGTAGTCCAGGCGATCTGTAGCCCTGGCGATCATCAGCAAGCTGCCGCGAATGAGAGGTGCCGGGCGGCGCAAGCATCAGGACGCCCGCTATGCGAGCTGGCGGACAAGGCCTTCGAAGCCGTCGGCAAGATTGGCATTGCCGGCAGCGAGAAACGCGGAAAGATTGCGGGCGCCACCGGGCGTCTTGTTGGCATCAAGCAGCACCGCCCTGCCCTCATGCATGACGAAATCGAACTTTCCGTAGTCAAAGCCAAGCCGGCGCCTCAGCGCGCGAAGCTCCTCGGGAACCGGAACCGGCTCACGGCGGATCGTGTCGTCGCCCTTCACGAGGCTCTGTGGCGAGACATGGCGGGTGCAGCGCTCGCGCTCGCCGCAGAATATCCAGAAGCGGGCTCCAAAGCCGTCCGGTTCCGGCTCGGGAATGAATTTTTCGACGACGAGATCGCTGCGGTCGAAGACCGCCGGCGCGACCTCCGAAAGGGATGTATAGACGCGATAACCCTCGATAGGCTCGACGCCGGGAAACGGCTTCGGCTTTCCGGCACGCAGCGATCGCCGGTTGAGCGCCTGCTCCCGCATCCCGAGATTGTTGAGATTGCTCTTGACGATGACCGGCCCTAGCCAGTCGTCATCCTTGCCGATCACCGCGCCACTGACGCGTCGCTTGGAGATGTCGGCGGCCCCGATGTTCAGGCAGAAGGGAAAAGCGCGTGCGTATTCGACATATTCGGGTGGCGTCACGGTCGCATCGACGTGCAGCACCGCTATATCGGCCTCCGGCTTTGCCGACGTTCCAGGGATTATGCGGACGGAATGCCCGCGTCGCTTCAGTTCCTCCAGCAAACCGAAAAGCATATAGGAGTTTCCGCGGCGAAACAGCGGCCCGCGCCGGCGTTCGAACCTGTCGAACTCATGCGTAATAACCGCGATGCGTGTCATGCGCCCCCCGCTTGGTCTCTCTAGCGTCCTCTATTATAGCTGCCAATACAATGCCGGCTTGGGGGCTGCGGATGACCGACCATTGGAATGCCATTCGAAGGCACTGGCAGTTGCTCGGACCACCGTTGCGGCCGCCAGCGGAAGCGGTTGAGGCCTATGAGCGTGAGCTCGACCTTTCGAAGGCGCACGTCATTCTGCTCGGCGTGACGCCGGAGCTCGCCGGGCTCGGGACGACGATGACGGCCGTCGATGAATCGTCCGACATGATCGCCGGTATCTGGCCAGGCGACACCGCGTTGAGGAAGGCAATCAACGGCGACTGGCTCGACTTGCCGGTGTCGAAAGCAAGCGTCGATGCGGTGATCGGCGACGGCTGCCTGTCGGCGCTCGGCCTTTCAACCGCGCGCCGGGCGCTGTTTGCGGCGATCGCCGGGGTACTGCGCACCGACGGCCGAGCGGGACTGCGCCTCTTTGCCGGTCCCGAAACACCGGACGATCCGGCGGCGGTGCGGGCGCTTGCACTTTCGGCCGGTGTCTCGACCTTCCACGAACTCAAATGGCGCGTCGCAATGACCGCGACGGGTGATGCGCCCGACCATGCCATTCCGGTCAGGACGATCGCGGAAAGGTTCGACGCACTGTTTCCTGACCGCAACGAGCTTTCGGCTCGCACAGGCTGGGATCTGCCCACCATCGGCACCATCGATGTCTATCGGAACTCGCCGGCCATCTACACCTTCGCACCGGCGACTGCATTGGTGAGCGAGGCGGAAGCGTATTTTGGTGATGTTCGCATCGCCTTGACCGGGAGCTATGGGCTTGCCGAGCGATGCCCGCTGTTGGTGCTGCGGGCGCCAAGACACTGAACGCGCCATGACAATGAAGACAGCAGGACGGCGCACAAGCCGGGGCAGGCGCAACCCAGGTTTTCTAAAACCGTGCGGCAGCATGAGGAAAATTTCGCTCGCATCGCGGCCTTCGCGCACCTTGACTCTCAAAAGCCAGCGGCCTATTTCAGCGCCACGTTAGCACTCGCCTTTGGTGAGTGCTAACTACAGGGCCCGGCGCCGCCGGGCTTTGTTGTTGTCCGGCTTCGCCGGATGGAGGAACTGTTTCTCACCGTTCTCATCGAGGAAGAAAAAATGGCAAAGTCGAAGTTCCGCCCGCTTCATGACCGCGTGGTCGTTCGCCGGGTCGAATCCGAATCCAAGACCGCTGGCGGGATCATCATCCCGGATACGGCAAAGGAAAAGCCGCAGGAAGGCGAGATCATCGCCGTCGGCTCCGGCGCTCGCGACGAAGCTGGCAAGCTGGTCCCGCTGGACGTCAAGGCTGGCGACCGTATCCTGTTCGGCAAGTGGTCGGGCACCGAAGTCAAGCTCAATGGCGAAGACCTTCTGATCATGAAGGAATCCGACATCATGGGCATCATCGGCTGATTATCGGCCTCACCGTCAACTGAATTCCGGGCTTACCCCAAGCCCCTGCCAGGAGCTAAAAAATGGCTGCCAAAGACGTAAAATTCTCCCGTGATGCCCGCGAGCGCATGCTGCGCGGCGTCAACATCCTCGCCGACGCGGTGAAGGTCACGCTCGGCCCCAAGGGTCGCAACGTCGTGATCGACAAGTCGTTCGGCGCCCCGCGCATCACCAAGGACGGCGTCACTGTCGCCAAGGAAATCGAACTTGAAGACAAGTTCGAGAACATGGGCGCGCAGATGGTCCGCGAAGTCGCTTCGAAGACCAACGACATCGCCGGCGACGGCACCACGACCGCGACCGTCCTGGCGCAGTCGATCGTCCAGGAAGGCCACAAGGCCGTTGCCGCCGGCATGAACCCGATGGACCTGAAGCGCGGCATCGATCTGGCCGTGACCGAAGTCGTCGCGGCGCTTGGCAAGGCTGCCAAGAAGATCAAGACCTCCGAGGAAGTTGCCCAGGTCGGCACGATCTCGGCCAATGGCGACGAGTCGGTCGGCAAGATGATCGCGGAAGCGATGCAGAAGGTCGGCAACGAAGGCGTCATCACGGTTGAAGAAGCCAAGACCGCCGAGACCGAGCTCGAAGTCGTCGAAGGCATGCAGTTCGACCGCGGCTACCTGTCGCCCTACTTCGTCACCAATGCCGACAAGATGGTTGCCGAGCTCGAGGACGTCTACATCCTCCTCCACGAGAAGAAGCTCTCCAACCTGCAGGCCATGCTGCCGGTTCTCGAAGCCGTCGTGCAGACCTCCAAGCCGCTGCTCATCATCTCGGAAGACGTCGAAGGCGAGGCCCTGGCCACGCTGGTCGTCAACAAGCTGCGTGGCGGCCTGAAGATCGCCGCCGTCAAGGCTCCGGGCTTCGGCGATCGCCGCAAGGCCATGCTGGAAGACATCGCCATCCTCACCGGTGGCCAGGTCATCTCGGAAGACCTCGGCATCAAGCTCGAGAACGTCGGCCTCAACATGCTCGGCCGCGCCAAGAAGGTGTCGATCTCCAAGGAGAACACCACCATCGTCGACGGCGCCGGCAAGAAGGCCGAGATCCAGGGCCGCGTTGCCCAGATCAAGCAGCAGATCGAAGAGACCACTTCGGACTACGACAAGGAGAAGCTGCAGGAACGTCTGGCGAAGCTCGCCGGCGGCGTTGCCGTGATCCGCGTCGGCGGTGCGACGGAAGTCGAAGTCAAGGAAAAGAAGGACCGCGTCGATGACGCCCTCAACGCGACCCGCGCGGCCGTGGAAGAAGGCATCGTTGCGGGCGGCGGCGTCGCTCTCCTGCGCGCTTCGGCCAACATCAAGGCCACCGGCGTCAATGCCGACCAGGCCGCCGGCATCAACATCGTGCGTCGTGCGCTGCAGGCTCCGGCCCGCCAGATCGCGGCCAACGCCGGTGCGGAAGCTTCGATCGTTGCCGGCAAGATCCTTGAGAACAAGGGCGCGACCTTCGGCTACAACGCCCAGTCGGGCGAATATGGCGACATGATCGCCATGGGCATCGTCGACCCGGTCAAGGTCGTGCGCACCGCCCTCCAGGACGCGGCCTCGGTCGCCGGCCTGCTCGTCACCACCGAAGCCATGATCGCGGAGGCTCCGAAGAAGGAGTCGGCTGGCGGCGGCGGCATGCCTGGCGGCATGGGCGGCGGCATGGGCGGTATGGGTGGCATGGATTTCTAAGAAATCCATAAAGCACGCCCATGAACTCACATTGCTCAAGCCCGCAAGCGGGCTTGAGTGGTGGTATGGATTTCTAATCCACGCTTCCATCAGCCTTCAGATACGGAAAGGGCGGCAGCGATGCCGCCCTTTTTGTTTGCATGCTCCTGATCGCCACCCTTCGATCGGCGTCAGACGGCTGTATCCGCGCGTTGCCGTGCTCCCCCAGCCAGCACGGCGCCTTCAATCAGTGCCGCGACCTCGTCGGCGACCGCCTGCAGCGGGGCGCGGTCGCGGGTGGCGCGCGCGATCACCATCAGCCCTTCCAGAGATGATTCGACCAGCAGCGCCAAGGCATGCGCGCGACGCTCGGGCACCCCTGCCCTGACGAAGGCATCTCGCAGCAAGCCTATCCACTGCTCGAAGGCCGAGCGGCACAGTTCGGCAAGCTCGGGCACGTCGCTTGGCGAGTCCAGCACGACCGGCGCGATCGGGCAGCCGAGTGAGAACTCATTCTCTTCGAGCATGTGTCCGACCGACTGATAGATGTGGTGGACGGCGACCGCGGGGTCGCGTTCGGCGGCCAAAGCCGCGCCAAGCCTCTCGGTGACGTCGGCAACGCTATCGCGCGTCACCTCGATCACGAGTTGGTCCTTGCCGCCGGGAAAATGGAAGTAGAGCGAGCCGCGCGGCGCGCCGCTGGCGCTCAATATGTCGTTGAGCGAAGTGCCGTGATAGCCGCGCTGCCTGAGCAGCAGTCCAGTCGTTTCGAGTATGCGGGCCCGTGTATCGTTCGCCATGTCAACCTCTGTCAGCAGCGATCATTATAGGCCTTGCATCGAATATGACAATCGGTCTACATAATATGTAGATCAGTCTATATATTCGAGACCGACATGCAAAGCTATCGCCTTGAAGGATCCGCGGGAATCGAAAGCCTGGTGATGCGCGACGAGCCTCGGCCGGAGCCAGGACCTCATGAAATCATGGTGCGCGTTCGCGCCGCCTCGCTTAACCGGCGCGACACGATGATCCTCAACGGCACCTATCCGCTGACGCCGCGCCGGGGCATCGTGCCTCTGAGCGATGGCGCCGGTGAAATTGTCGCCATCGGCAATGAAGTCACTCGCTTCGCCGTCGGCGACCGCGTCACCGGCAGCTATTTCGCACGCTGGATCGACGGCCGCATAAACGCCGGTCTCATCGACCAGCTCGGCTGCACGCTTGACGGTATGCTGGCCGAATATGCCGTCCTCGACGAACAATGGGCCGTACGCCTGCCCGATCATCTCGACTGGCACGAAGCGGCGACCCTGACCTGCGCCGGCGTCACCGCCTGGAATGCAGTGACGGGCGCCGGGATGCCGAAGCCTGGCCAGTGGGTTCTGGTCATCGGCTCCGGTGGCGTCTCGCTGTTTGCGCTGCAGTTCGCCAAGCTGCTCGGCTGCCGCGTCGCGGCTGTCACCTCGCGCGGCGCGAAGGCCGACAGGCTGCGGGCGCTGGGCGCCGATCTTGTGATCTCGACATCGGAGATGGCCGAATGGGGTGCGACGGTCCGAGACCAGACCGGCGGCATCGACCTTGTCGTTGAAACCGGCGGCCCGGCGACATTCGCGCAATCGCTGATCGCAAGCACACTCTACGGGCACATCGTGCTGCTGACGCTGCAGGATGCACGAGGCAGATCGATCGAAATGCCCGCGGCCCTCTACCAGCGCAGCCTCGCAACCATCAGCCGCCTCTTCGTCGGCAGCCGGACCAACCTCGAGGCCATGCTGCGCGCGGTCTCGCAGCACGGGTTGCGGCCGGTCATCGACAAGAGCTTTGCCTTTGCCGAGGCCGGCGACGCGTACCGTTATTTCCAGCAAGGCGACGTCTTTGGGAAGGTCACCATCGACGGCGCCTGATCCCAACTTCTCGCAATCAAACAAGGGAGAGCAGACCAATGACAATTCGTGAAGCTTCGGCCAAATGGCAAGGCACGCTGAAGGAAGGTACGGGCCGGTTGCGGCTCGGCAGCGGTGTCTTCGAAGGCGCCTATTCCTTTCCGTCGCGTTTCGAGAACGGTCCAGGCACCAACCCGGAGGAGCTGATCGCCGCGGCGCATGCCGGCTGCTTCTCGATGGCGCTGAGCGCCGTCCTCGGCAGCGAGGGCCATACGCCCCAAACTGTCCACACGACAGCCAAGGTGCATCTCGGGGCGACCGCGGCCGGACCGACGATCACTCATATCGAACTAGAGACTGGGGCAAGTGTCGCCGGGCTGGGCGCCGACGATTTCGAGAGGCTGGCGCAGTCGGCCAAGGCAGGCTGCCTGGTCTCCCGGGCGCTGGCAGGTGTCGCCACGATCACATTGAAGGCGACCCTCGTCGACGCCGCCATCAATCACGGAACGAACGGAGCCAACCAATGACCAGGGAAATCATCATCGACCTCGCCACGGCAAAGCTCTCCGGCCAAACAGCCGAAATCATGCGGCGTTACAACGACGTGTTCCAGCGTCACGATCCATCGGCGCTCAACGACCTGGTGGCGCAGGACTGCGTGATCGAGAACACCACCCCGGCGCCGGACGGCGCCCGCCGCGCCGGCAAGGCCGCCTGCGTCGAACTGTGGTCGGCGATCGCCACCGGACCCGGCACGCGCTTCGACATCGAAGAGACTTTCGTGGCCGGCGACCGTGCCACGATCCGCTGGCGCTACTGGATGGCCGACGGCCATTCGGTGCGCGGCGTCAACCTCATGCGCGTCGCCGACGGACGGATCGTCGAGGCGATGGGCTATGTAAAGGGATAGCGCGCCCTGAACAGGGATATCCGGTTTTCGGTCCGGAATTGCGTATGAACAAGCACGGGAGCGGAGCAGCGGGACTGAACCGCTCCCGTGGCGCTACCGATCGGCCAGCGCCAGCTTGGCGCCAAGCATAACGAAGGCTCCGGCGAAGGTGCGACGCATCCAGGTCAGCACCATGGGCCGCGACACGACATGGCTGCGGATCGAGGCGGCGAAGATGCCGTAGCCGACGAAGACCACGAAGGTCAAAAGCATGAAGACGGAGCTGAGCTCCAGCATCTTCGACAGCGCGTTGGGTTCGGTGGTGCTGACGAATTGCGGCAGGAAGGCGAAGAAGAAGATCGACAGTTTCGGGTTGAGCACGTTGACGAGGACGCCGGTGGCGATCACCTTGCCGGCCGAGCGCGGCGCGACATTGTCCTCGACGCTCAGGCCGCCCTTCTCCTTCAGCGTGTTCCAGGCCATGTAGAGCAGATAGGCGACGCCGAGATATTTCAGCGTCTCGAAGGCGACCGCGCTGGTGTGCAGCAGCGCCGCGAGGCCGGTGATGGCGGCGGCCATGTGCGGGATGATGCCGAGCGTGCAGCCGAAGGCGGCAATGATGGAGGCCCGCGCACCGCGCGAAAGTCCGGCGCTCAGCGTGTAGAGAACGCCGGTGCCGGGCGAAGCCACGACGATCAGCGACGTCAACAGGAATTCGATGCTCACGATGATCTCCTCCGGCAGCCTGCCCGGCCAGGAAGGTACCGGGCCGCGGGGCCGCGCACAAGCGGGGGAGATCGGCAGTTACACCGGCAATCCGTGTTCGCGGCGCGCCATCAGGCACTCCGCGTCGCCGGGCATGCAGGCGCGGCAGACGTCTGGCCGGACATCGTAGATGCCGCAAGCCGTCGCCTTGCCGACTTCGCCGGACAAGGCCGAGCAGCGCACGCCGTCGCAGCGCATGCCGGACAGGTCAGCCGCTATATATTTTTCCGGGATGCGGTCGAGCTGCGCGTCATCCTCGGTGGAAAAACGCGGCCATTCGGCCGAGTAGGAGCAGCAGGCGCCGCAGCTCTGGCAGTCGAAGGCAGGCACCCGCGAGCCGCGCGGTGCGAGCGCGGCAAGGTCATGATCGGCGTCGCACGGCAAGGCGCTATTTCTTCTTGCCTGCCTTGCCGCGGGGCGTCTCGGCCGGCGACTTGAACAGGTCGGTCGCGGTGTCGGCAGCGTCGGCCTTCGGCGCGACCGGCTTGGCCGGCTTTACTGCGGCGACCGGCGCCGCAGGCTGGTCCTTGGCTGAGAATTTTATGGCCATGTCAGTCCTCGTCGGCGAAACGCGATGATAGTGCGCGCGGATTGCGCAAGCGGCCGATCAGTGCCGAAACCGCCGTGATGTTCATTTCCTCGGGCGACCAGTTCTTTGCCGCCTCGATGTGGTGGGGCGCCAGTTCGCGATGCGTGCTGCCGCTGTAGGCGGCGTCCTGATAAGTCACCCGCTCATGGGTCTTGCTGTCCTCGCGGACATATTCGATCAGGTAGTTCGGGCACTCGGCACGGCCGCGCACACCGACGCGCACCTGGGCATCGCCATGGGCGCGCTTGCAGCGCTCGAGCTTTTCCAGGACGCGGCGGACATATTCGACCGGCTTGTCGAGCCCTTCGACCATGTCGGCGATGGTCGCGTCGGCGGCGATCGGCATTGGCGGTACGCGCTTGGTGGCCATCAGCGTTTTCCAGCCCGTTTCGGCAATGCCGGGCGGGCCGCGGCCGCGGCCATCTCGTCGGCTTCCTTTTCCAGGCGCAGTTCGCGCAAGCGTGCCGTCTTGGCCTCACGCGCCTCGCTGACGGCATCGCGCTCGGACATGATGCGGTTGAGCGACATCGACTGGGTTTGCGTCTTGCTGAACAGCGACACCGCCGGTTCGGCGGCTGTCTTCGAATGGGCGGTCAAAATCTTTCTCCTGTCAGGAGCCTGGTGCCGATAGGGCGAGACCGGGTCTTCGGTCAGGACCACGCACTGCTGGAGCGTCCCTTAGCACGTTCAGCACGATGCGCAGCGCATTTTCAGCGGCAACAAGCGTAAAATGAAAAAGGCCAGGCACCGCCTGACCTTCCGTGGGGAGTACCGCGCATCCACGCGCATCCAGATGGATGCACAGGATGGATGCACAGGAACACTCCTCTCATGCGCATGATGTGCCTTGGAAACTCAGGTCTCCGTGGCCATGCGCCAGAATTCGCCACTCACCGGTGCCAGTACATCCGTGGTCACCGGGAGGGCCGAATTCTTTCAGGCCGCCTTCAACTGGTCGGCGGACATCTTGCCCGACTTGTTGTCGCGGACCATCTCGTAGCCAAGCTTCTGGCCTTCGACGATGTCGCGCATGCCGGCGCGCTCTACGGCCGAGATGTGGACGAAAACGTCGGCCGAGCCGTCGTCAGGCTGAATAAAACCAAAACCTTTGGTGGCGTTGAACCATTTAACTGTGCCGGTGCTCATAAACGAACCCTTTCCATGGCAAATATTCGCTAATCGCGGTGCGAATGCACAACGATTTTTGTCTCGATTTTTGATGGGGAAGTTCGTCAAAGGCGCGCATTCGGGCGCGGATAACAAAAGTCAGTCAAACAAATATCGACATGTTTCTTCTAGACTTCTTTTGGCGGCGAGTCAATTTCTGGTTTTTCAGCGACCCGGATTCAATTTTGGGTTGCCTGGCGCATGGGTCTCAACTGGCCAAGCCGCTGAACGACCACGCGTTCATTTTTCATCAGAAAGCATCACGCCGGAACCAATTCCACGCTGGCGCATTTCGAGGGTGTCGGTAGTCCTATCAATCTCAGGATTGCTGACAAAAGGACGCCTCCCGCACGATAAAAGGTGCGAGGGGCGTTCTTGTATGTGCCGGGTCGTAAGCTCGCGCCGTTCAGCGGCAGTATCTCGTCATGGAACCCGAGGTCACGCGACTGGAGGTCATAGGTCCCTGCCCCGCGCTGCGGTTCAGCGCTCCTGATCGGTCGGGCGGATGAGGATTTCGTTGATGTTGACGCGCGGTGGCTGGCTGACGGCGTAGAGGATGGCGTTCGCAATATCATCGGCGGTCAGCGCTTCCAGGGTGGCGAGGCGTTGGTCGAGGCCGGCCTTCATGGCGGGATTGGTGATGTGGTCGCCAAGCTCGGTGCGCACCAAGCCGGGTTCGATGACGGTGACGCGGACCTTGTCGACATAGACCTCGCGGCGCAGCGACTCCGAGAAGGCGACGACACCAAACTTGGTTGCCGCGTAGCCGCTGGCACCCGGATTGGCGACGCGGCCGGCGACCGAGGATACGTTGACGACATGGCCCTTGGCAGTTTTGAGGTGCGGCAGCGCCGCCTTCGTGGCGGCCATCAGGCCGATCAGATTGAGCTCGATCATGCGGCGCCAATCGTCGAGGTCGGCTTCGGCCGCCGGCGACAGCAGCATGACGCCGGCATTGTTGACGAGAATGTCGAGCCGGCCCCATTCGGAGACAATCTTGTCGACCATGGCGGTGATGTCGCCGCTCTTGGCGATGTCAGCTTCAATGGCGAGCGCCTTGCCGCCAGCCTTCTCGATGCGGCCAACCAACATGTCGAGGCGATCGGCGCGGCGGGCGGCGACCGCCACCTTGGCGCCGGCGGCGGCAAGTGCCGCCGCGGTCGCCTCGCCGATGCCCGACGAGGCCCCAGTGACGAGCGCGACCTTGCCCATGAGAGGGGAATTAGAGGATGTCATGATGGATCTTCTCCAGATGCCCGGCCCACCCCTTCAGATAGGCCGCGCGAACGTTTCTGGAAGCCCAGCCCTATGGCGAGGCTATTCGTCCGGCCCGGGTTCCGGCCACGTCTCCTTCGCCGCTTCGGCATACCAGTGCCGCATCGCCGGTGTGGCCAGCACGGCGTCGACATAGGCCCTGGTGTCGGCCGCCAGTGCGCCGCCATAAGTGTCGAAGCGGGTGACGACCGGCGCATACATGGCGTCAGCGGCGGTGAAATGGCCAAACAGAAACGGGCCGCCCTTGCCGTATTTTTCGCGGCACTCGCGCCACAGCGCCTCGATGCGGGCGCGTTGCGCCTCGCCTTCGGCGTCGAGCGGCTTATGGACCTTGGGCCGGCGCAAATTCATCGGCCAGCCGTAGCGGACTTCGCGAAAACCGGAATGCATCTCGGTGGCCACCGAGCGCGCCAGCGCGCGGGCGCCAAGGTCGTCCGGCCAGAGTTTTTTCTGCGGGTAGAGGTCTGCAAGATATTCAAGGATGGCAAGGGTTTCCCAGACGATCCTTCCGCTGTGATTCAAAACCGGGACCTGACCGGTCGGCGACACTTTCGCCAGATTGGCGGCGGTCTCCGGCGTACGCAGCCGCACAAAACCTTCCTCGAACGGAATCTCCAGATGCCTCATCGCCAGCCATGGCCGCAGCGACCATGAGGAGAAGCATTTGTTGCCGATGTAGAGCGTGAATTCCGCCATTTTTCTCCCCGCGCACGATTGTCCAAACCCGATGCGTATTCACAGCCTAGCCTGCCGACCTCTCGCCAGGAAGCGACGGTGCGACCTGATCTGCCGGGCGAACGACGCCTGGAACCCAAGCGGGATCTGTCCGTTGGCTTGTCGCGGATGAATTCCTTAGAATTCAAAACCCGGGAGATGCGGAAATGGTGAACAAGGATCAGGTCGCAGGCGTGGCCAAGCAGGTCAAGGGTTCGGTCAAGGAGGCCGCCGGCAAGGCGACCGGCAACAGGCAGACCCAGGCCAGAGGCATGGCCGACAAGGCCACCGGCAAGGTGCAGAAGGCCTACGGCGACATGAAGGAAAAAATCAAGAAGGCGCTCTGAGCTCTTCGGATGGCTGCATCGACTGTCATGTGCTCCAGCCTTTGCTGAAGGCATTGGTGAAAGCGACCTCGCCATGGTCATCGATCGCCTCGCCAAGCGCGACGTCCATGCCGTCGCTGGTCACCCTGGCGACGGCGAAACCTCCCATATAGGCGGCCTTCGGCTTGAACAGGTCGAGCCCGTCGCGGTGGTAGATCAGCGGCGTGGCGTGCTGGTGGCCGTGGAAGATGGCGACGACATTGTAGCCCTTCAGCGCCGCCAGCAGCGCTTGCCTGTCGGCTTCGCCCCACCAGTGCGGCGCGCCGGCGCCGTCATCGTCGTAGGTTCTCTTGACGGCATCCCAACGCTCGATCGAGAATGTGTCCCAGCCATAGTGCTGGAACAGGATGACGGGGCGACCGTCCGCCGCGTAGGTCGCCAGGTCCTGCTTCAGCCATGGCAGGCTGCTTTCGGCGCCGTGGCCGGTATCACCGGCGAAACGATGGGTCTGGACGAGATGCAGGCCGCCCCAGTCCCAGGAATAGCAGTCGGTGTCGACATCATAGCTGGTGGCCGGCGCGGGCGGCTTGAAGAAGACGCCGGCACGGTGGTTGACCTCGACATAGTCGCGCATTTCGCGCCGATACCAGTCGACATGGTGCGGCGGCCCGTTCTGGTCGAGATCATGATTGCCGAGACCGACATAGACCGGCATGTGAACGCGATCGGGGCCGACACCTTGCTGGTAGCGCTGGCTGAACTGCAAAAGCTGCGTGCCCTCGCTCGGCTGGGTGATCTGGCCGCCGCCGTCGTCGGTGATGTCGCCGCCAACGACGAGACCGAGCGGCGTGCCGATGCGGCTGCCAGCCGAACGCAGGCCGGTGGCGACGCCGTCGATTTCGGCGGGCCAGTCCTTGTCGCCGATGGCGTTCAGCGCCGCGACATTGCGCAGCAGTGCCGCGTCGGTCTTGCCTTCCTGCTGGCAGTTGGGGCTCAAACCGCTTGCCATGCGGCAGGCATGGATATCGGCGATGAACAGGAAGGTGGCGTCGATGGGCTGGATGCGTTGCCCGGTCTGACCGAGCGCCGATCGTGACAGCACGCCAGCTGCGGCAAGACCGGCGGTCCCCACCAGAAAGCGGCGTCGTGAAAGCGGCGAAAGGCGATTCATCATCGGGGAATTTCAGCATGGAGAGCGGGTGGCCGTCCAGCGCCTCTCCTTGCCGAGCATCGACACAGAGTGATGGGTTTGGCATGTCTAAGGTCTGGCATGTCTAAGGTCTGGCATGTCTAGCCTTCAACTTGCGCGAGCAGAGGAGGACGAAATGAAAACCGCACCGATCTGCGCGATCCTTGCCGCGATCCTGATCCCGTCCGCGAGCACCGCACATGCCGCCGGTTGCATCGACGCAAAGTCCGCCAAGAATGGCTTCATTCTGGCGAGGCCCGGCATCCAAAGCGAGTTTCGGCCCGTAGCCGGCGGAATAGTCTCCGTCGCCAATACCTATGCTTCGCAATCACCACAGAAGCAGTTCCTGTTTGCCGGCCTGATCGAGGTGTTTCGCGACAGCGACACCGGCCGGCTGGCGATGATCCCGTTTTCCGACCTGCGAAAACTGTTTCCGCTGAAGAAGGGGACCAAAGGCACGATCGAGTTTGTCGAGCTGTCGCCCAGCAAGCAGCCGAAGAGCACCAAGACGCTGACGCTGGTGGTCAAGGGCAAGGAGACGTTCAGCCTGGGCGACTGCAAATACAATGTGCTCGCCGTCCAGGAGACCTTCAAGAACGGAGCAGGCGAGACGCTCGATGCCTATACCGCGCTCTATGCACCCGATCTGCAAGCCGCCCTCGCCCGGCGCTACGATGAACGCACCAGCAAGGAATCGGTGAACGGCTACGAGACAATCAAACCGCTGGCCGAGTAAGGGATGCTAGCCGGGTAAGGGAGACTAGCCGGGTAAGGGAGACTGGCCGAGTAAGGGAGACTGGCCGGTAAGGGACTGGCCTCACGAGGTTCCGTACCGCCGCAGCACCCTGCGACGCCGCCTCGCTCCCGTCTCGCCCTGGGACGACTCACCATGAGACGGCTCGGCCTGGGAAGCGTCCCACTCCAACGCCGCCAGGCAATCGCGCAACGGGCCGGCGTCCTGCGCCGTCTTGGCCATCGACATGGCGCCCGAGTAGGTGGCGATCACCAGCGCCGCAAAGCGCTGGGGATCCATGCCCAGCTCCCTGCCCGCCTGCTGGTCGGCCCTGATCTTGTCGGCGATCGCCTGCCGCCATCCCGAAAAGATGCCGGCAAGGGCGGTGCGGAACTCCGGATCGGCAAGAGACAGTTCGTGCGCCAGGTTGTTGAGCGGGCAGCCGCGCACGAAACCCTGCTGTTCCAGTTCGGCCGCCACAGCCTCGAAGACGAGGCGCACGCCCTCGCGCACCGAGGCCGCAGCCTTGACCGGCACGATCCATGTCTCTTCGACCGCGGCTGCCACGCGCTCCTCGATCACCGCCAGCGCCAGCGCCTTCTTGGTCGGGAAATGGTGATGCAGCGCACCGCCGCTGACCCCTGCCGCCGCCATCAGATCGCCGAGGCTGGACGCGTGATAGCCGCGCGCCTGGAACGCGACCTCGGCGACATCGAGCATTTTCCGGCGCATGCCCTGGGGGTCGTTGATGCGGTTGCGAGACCGTGGGCCCGGTCGAATGGTCATCTCTGCTGACATTGCCGGACAATAGCATGTTGACAAAACAGGACAACCGGTCTGTTTATAAACAGGATGATCACCCTGTTTTGGAGAAGAACGCGATGGACCTGCCCCTCAATGCCAAGTCGGAGCTTGCGGCATGCGCGTCGCCCGTCGTCGAATTGCGGCAATACACGTTGAAATCGGGCCAGCGCGACACACTCATCGACCTCTTCGACAGCAAGTTCATCGAGGGCCAGGAAGACGCCGGGATGACCATTATCGGCCAGTTCAGGGATCTCGACCGTCCTGACATGTTCGTCTGGCTGCGCGGCTTCGACGATATGGAGACTAGGAAAGACGCGCTGACGGCCTTCTATGGCGGCCCGGTCTGGGTCGAACATCGGGACGCCGCTAACGCCACGATGATCGATTCAGACGACGTTCTGCTTTTGAAGCCGGCATGGCCGAGCGCGGGTTTCGATCTGTCGGGGTTGCAAAGGCCAGCCGCGGCGGAAGCCGGAAAACCAAACCCGCAAAGCGCTTTAGATACCCTCGTTGAGATTTCGATTCATCATTTGCGGCCAGCCACCGAAACCGGCTTCGCTGAGCGCTTTCGAACAGAGGCCGCCCCGCAGCTTGCCGCGAACGGCGCGCGCCTGCTCGGGGCGTTCATGACGGAGCGCGCCGAAAACACGTTTTCACGCCTGCCGGTTCGAACCGGCGAAAATGTTTTCCTGTCCGTCACCGGCTTCGAAAGCGAGGATGCCCACGCGCAATGCCAGACGACGCTTGCAGCCTCGCTCGGCTGGCAGGCTTTCCAGCGGGCCGTGGAACCGAGGCTGTCAAAGCCGACGGACGTGCTGCGGCTTTCGCCAACCGGGCGATCGCTGCTCGGCACATCAGCGATTGCTTAATCCGGCTGTTTTGTGCTGCCGACATCCAATCGGACGTCACCCATGCCGCAGTGGTTCATTGCAACGGTCTTCGGCCTGCTAGCCCTCGCGGCGGTCTGGGGCATATACAGATCGCTGTCCTCGGGCGTCGCCAATGATGGCATTTATCGTTTCAACGTCGATAAAAACCCCTTGGGCTTTGCCTTGGTGATCGCCAGCCGGATCCTCATCATCGCCTTCGCCGTGGCGGTGATCCTGCATGCGCTGGGCCTCATTGGCGACCCGGTGTCGATGCTTCGCTCACTATTCGGCTGAGTTCAGGCTTCGCCAAAGGTCCGGCCGATGGCCCTGGCGACAAAAGCCGGCTCCTCCCAATGCGGATTGTGGCCACACGCGTCGGCTCGCACGAGGACAGCATCAGGAAGCGCGCGGAGCAACGCCTGCTGGTGCGCCTCGCCGAACAGCGGGTCGCACGCGCCGGCTAGGATCAGCGTTTGGGTCCGAACTGTCTGTGCCGCATCGGTCAGGTCGGCCCGGCGAATCTCTTCCAGGATGGCGCGCCAACGCGCCGCAGGCATCGCCGAGGCGTCTTTCGCCAGGCCGGCGAGAAAGGGCTGCGGCACGCCGGGCCGGCAGGCATGCCACCAGGCATAGAACGGGTCGGCCGGCGATATCGGGTCATGCAAGGCCTTAACGCCCGCGACCAGCGGATGATCGCGCGAGAAACCAGGCTTCACCGTGCCGGCCATGACCACCAGCCCCCCGATAAGGTCGCTGTGCCGAGCGGCCAGCACGATGGCCACCATGGCGCCCAGGGAATGGCCGACGACGACGGGCCGGTCGAGCCGCAAACGCCCGATCAGCGCGGCGATGTCATCGGCAAAATCGGCGATGCCGAAGCCTTTTCCCGCTTGCGATGCGCCGTGGCCGCGCAGGTCGGGCATGATCAGCCGGCGGCCGGCCAGATGCGGCGCAAGAAGCGAAAAGCTGCGGCTGGTGTCGGTGAAGCCATGCACCAGAAGCAGCGCCGGCTCGGTGCCCGCTATCTCGACATAGGCGACCTCGAGGTCGCCAACATCGATCAATCGCTTGCGGCCGGCCCAGGCCTCCTGTTCCGCCCCAGCGTCGGGCAAGGCATCCAGCGCGGCCGATCTCACAGGCCGAGCTTTTCCTTGACCGCGGCAAGGCCGGGCTTGCCGTCGAAAGTGGTGACGCCGGCGAGCCAGGCATCGAGGCGGCTCTTGTTCAGCGTGACCGCCTTCAGCGCCCCGTCCTCCGGCTTCATGCCGTCATTGATCAGGTAGCCCATACCGACATTCTCGAAATCGATGTCGAAGGCGAGATTTTTCAAGAATTGCGCGACGTTCGGGCACTGATCGAGATAGCCCTTGCGCGCCTGCGTCGTCACCGTGGCGGCACCGAAATTCGGGCCGAAGAACTTGTCGCCGCCGGTCAGATACTTGAAATCGTACATGGTGTTCATCGGATGCGGCGCCCAACCCTGGAAGACGATGAACTGCTTCTCCTTGATCTCGTAGCCGACCTCGGAGAGCATGCCGGCTTCACTGGACTCGACCACGTGCCAGCCATCGAGGCCAAAGCTCGGATCGGCGATGGCGTCCATCATCAATTGGTTGGAGCCGGGCTCGATGCCGTACATCTTCTTGCCGAACTTGTCGGCGAACTTGTGCAGGTCGGCAATGTCCTTGACGCCGGCCTCCCAGACATAGGTCGGCACGGCGAAGGTGTATTTGGCGCCGACGAGATTGACGCGCACATTCTCGATCGAGCCATCCTTCTTATAGGGCTCGTAGTAAGTGACCATCGCCGGGTCCCAATAGCCGAGGAACAGGTCGAGATCCCTGTTCTTCATGCCTTCGTAGATGACGTTGATGCCAAGCACCTCGCTTTGCGGCTGATAGCCGAGCGCTTGCAGCAGGACGTTGGCCACGCCCGTGGTGAAGGCAAGATCGTTCCAGCCCGGTTCGGCCATGCGGACCGTCCTGCACTCCTCCGCTTCTGCCGCCTGGGCTGCCTGAGACGCCAGCGCCAACGCGGCTAGACACACGCCGTTTGCAAGGATGCGCAACATTTCGGTTCTCCTCTTGTGACCAATTATTGTCGGATTGACCAATTGGTCTTTTTATTGTCCCACTGGTCAATGATTGATCTGACCGGACGAAAATGTCAACGTGGATTCGCCATGCATGGATCGAACCCGTGAAACTCAAGCGTCTCGGCGACATACGCCGCAAGGAATTGCGGCAGGCAGCTTTCGCGGTGCTGGAGCGCGAGGGCATTGCAGGTGCCACGCTGGAAAAGGTTGCCGCCCACGCAGGCGCCTCCAAGGGCATCGTGCTGCACTACTTCCGCAACAAGCAGGAATTGTTCGAGCATGCCATGCGCGAGGCCAATGCCGTCCTGCGCGACGCGGTGGTCGCCCGACTACGCCAGGCGCGGACGCCGATGGAGCGCCTCGATGCCGTGATCGACGGCAATTTCGAGGAGCACCTGTTCCGGCCACCGCTATGTCATGCCTGGCTTTCGCTTTGCGCCGAGGTGCCGCGCGACGAGAAGCTGGCGCGCATCCAGAAGGTGCTTCACGCCCGCATGCGCTCGAACCTGTTGTCCGGCCTGCGCGGCCTTGCCCCGCCTGGAGATGCGGACGACATAGCGCTTGGCGTCACCGCGCTGATCGACGGGCTTTGGCTGCGGCTCGGCCTGCAACCAGGCAGCGTATCGCGCGAACAGGCGATCCGCCAGGTCAGGGATCTTGTCGCCGCGCGACTGGCCATGCACCGGCCTGCGGCCGTCGGCGCGTAAACCGGCTGGCTTGCCAGCCGGGCTGAGTTTCACCTCATGGGAACAGGCGCACGGTCAGATCGGCCAGCCGGTTGCGCGCTTGCGGTGCTGGAGACCGGATTTCAGATTGCCGCCGGCGGCGGCGTGATCCCCCAGGAGCTTCGCCCATGCCGCCACGGCCGCCGCGCGGGTCAGGCGGGTCTGCGCGAAGTGCTGCGCCTCCGTGGCTATTTCGGCTTCCCTCTTCGGATTGACGCGCAGCCACTCGATGCGTTCGGCCAGGTCCGACATGTCGCGCGCCACCGGGACATAGTGTCGAAACGGCTCGATATCGTCGAAAAACCATTCGCGCCATGGCCGATCCTGCAGCAGGACCACCCGTTTGGTGTGGAGCAGCATCTTGAGGCGGCCACTGTAGCCGGCGCCCTCGATGTCGATCATGTACCTGTACGTCGCGACCTGTTCCTCCATCGTCCTGAACCTGGTGGAATAGCGATTGACGGCGACGTCGTAGTTCGGCTCGGTGTCGTAAGCCTCCAGCAAGTCTGGCCGGGCTTTTGCGAGATCGACGACCCTTTTGCGGGCTTCGTTCATGCAGCGCCCCGCCCAGAACAATCTGTTGTCGCGCGGCGGCTCTTCCGATGCTGCCGCCATCGCTCGTGTCTTCTCATCATAGTCGTCGAACTTTGCGTCCGGCCATCCATCGAAAACGAAATCGGGCGCCGCCACCTCGCCATAGCCGTCGGCTTGGGAGAAGGCAAAGCGGGTGCGGAAACGGCGATGCCTTCTGCGGGACGGGGTGTCCCCGAGAAGCATGTAGAAAGGCGGCATGCTGCGGGCGCCAAGCGACGCCAATGCCTCGGCAATCAGCGTCAGGACCTGCACGTGCCGTTCAAGCCAGGCGGCACGGGAGCGCACGATGAGCTTCCCGTCGTCGAGGCGACAGTAGATTTCACCCCGATTGAGCCCGGGCAGAAAGCGCCTGCCGACCTCGACGACATCGACCGGCAAGGGAAGCTTTCGGTTCGCCGTCTCGAGAGTAGCCATTTTCAACAATGCTCTTGCGGGATTCAACAATGCTTCTTGGGAAAGGTATTTCGATAGGAAGCCCGTGGCGCCTCACTTGAAACTGCACGACCGCTCGGTCAAGCCGGCTATCCTGTTCGCCCCTCCGAAGCAAGCCGCAGGGCCGGCGGCGATCGAAGTTCATACCGTGGGATAGGCCGCTGGGTTGACCACTGCCGCGACTATGCAGTGCTCTTGGGCTGGCCAAGGCTGCTTTGGAGCGTTCCCATGAAACTTCGCAACAAGCGCGCGCTGGTGACCGGCGGTTCGGACGGCATCGGCCTGGCGATCGCCGAGGCGTTCCTGCGCGAGGGCGCCGATATGCTGATCGTCGGGCGCGACGCCGGCAAGCTCGAAGCCGCTCGGGAGAAGCTGACGGCTACCGGTCCTGTCGGCACGGTCGAGACATTGTCGGCCGATCTTGCCGTCAGCCCCGGCATCGCCGCCGTCGTCGAGCATGTGAATGGCGCCGGCCAGCCGCTCGATATCCTCGTCAACAATGCCGGTGTCGCCTATCTCGTGCCGTTCGAAACCGTCAGCGAGGCGCAATTCCAGCACTCCTTCGCGCTCAATGTGACGGCGGCGTTCTTCCTCACCCAGGGCCTGTTGCAACATTTCGGCGCCGGCGCGTCCGTCATCAACATCTCTTCCTATTTCGCCAACAAGATGATCCCGAAGCGGCCATCCAGCCTCTACTCGCTGTCCAAGGGCGCGCTGAATTCGCTGACCAAATCGCTTGCCTTCGAACTCGGCCCGCGCGGCATCCGGGTCAACGCCATCGCGCCCGGCACGGTCGACACCGCCATGCGGCGCAAGACCGTCGACAACCTGCCGGCCGAGGCACAGGCGGAGCTGAAGGCCTATGTCGACCGCAGCTATCCGCTGGGCCGCATCGGCCACCCGGACGATCTGGCTGGCATCGCGGTCTATCTCGCAAGCGACGATGCCGCGTGGACGAGCGGTGGTATCTTCGCGATCGATGGCGGGTATACTGCGGGGTGAACTGTCTGGTCGTTACCTGCCGGCAACTTCACGGGCAGCGCACAAATCCAAGAGCCTCGACAACTTCCAGGATCTGAGTGCGAATCCAGCGATGAGGTGGCTCGTCGTCGTGGCGCGCGTGCCAGTACATCCTGATTTCAGGAACAGCAATGGGAAGTGGCGGTTCAAAGATGGCGAGCGGCAGGGTCTTCGCCGCCCAAAGGGCGAACTGCCTGGGAACCGCGGAAAGGTAGTTTCCGTTTGCCACGGCCAACGCGACAGCCTGAAAGTGCGGCAGTGCCAGGCTGACACGACGCTTCCTTCCGATCTTGCCGAGCGCCTCATCGGTGGAACCCGACATCGAGCCGTCGATTGAGCGAAGAACGTGGGGCAGTTCGCAGAAAAGCTCAAGCGGCAGCAGCTCGCCGTCCGCGATCCCCGCCTGCCTGATCGCAGCATTGTCCCGCGCCGCAATGATTGCGAAAGGTGAATGGAACAGCGGTACGCTGGAGACCCAGTCCAAGACCTCCAGTGGACGTTCCAGTGCCGCGTCGATTTCATCATCCTGGAGCAGCTGCGAAACATCGCCGCGCGCGCTATCGAGAAACCTCAACGACACACGCGGTGCGATGGCCGCGACGCGCGCCGCCAATGTTGGCATGAGCAGCATGGAGAAGAAATCGGCACCCATGAGCGTGAAGGTTCGTTCGAGCTCCGCCGGATCGAACGGCTGCGCCGAATGGAAGGCGCGTTCGATCTCGCGCAGTGCCAGACGCACCGGCTCAGCCAGGCTCTCCGCGCGCGGCGTCGGCACCATGTCGTTGCCGCGCCGCACGAATAGCTGGTCGTTCAGGATGTGGCGCAAGCGATTGAGCGCCGCGCTGACGGCAGGCTGGCTGAGGCCGATCTGCTCACCGGCACGCGTGACGCTTCTTTCCCGCAGCAGCGCGTCGAGCACCCTGACGAGATTGAGATCGAGGCCATTCAAATTCATCGCATCAATTCGCCCCATACGATCATTGGATTTCCATCGTGGGCATGTCCCTGGTTAGGTCGTTGTCGGCGGCGCCCGTCGGCACAGGCAACAAAGGAGGAAGAACCGTGACAATGACCGTCGGGACGACCACAGGCAAGGAACTCTTCTGGTTCAACAACACGCTCGTCGCCATCCACATTTCCTCGCACGCGGGAGCAGACGCCATCTGCGTTGTCGAACATCGCATGCCATATGGTGACTCTCCACCGCTGCATGTGCATCGGCACGAGGACGAGGTGTTTCACGTTCTCGAAGGGCGGCTGCGCTTTCAGATCGATGGCCATGAGCGGATTGCCGTCGCCGGCGAGACAGTCATCGCGCCGAAAGGCCTGCCGCACACCTACCGGGTCGAGTCACCCGAAGGCGCGCGCAGCCTCACCGTCACGCGCGGTTCCGATTTCGAGACGATGCTGCGTCAGGCGAGCCGTCCGGCAGAACGGCCGGAACTGCCGCCGCAGATGGAGCCGAAGCCGGAGATCATCGCGGCACTGGTGCGGCTCTGCGCAAGCAATGGCATCGACATCGTTGGCCCACCCCTAGCCTGACAAAAAGCAAGCCAACGCTACCCCTTCGGCAAAATCTCCTTCCCGCGCACGCGGTTGCGCCGCTGGGAGCGAGGTGCGTTCCTTCAACCGATTTGCATCCTCACCGTCCGCAATCTCCGCTTGATGCGTTTTGTGCAACGCGATACGCCGTTGCCCAAATCGACAGACCGGAGACTTGCCGTGAGCACGCCAAAGACCAGAACCGAAACCGACACGTTCGGTCCCATCGAGGTCGCCGCCGACCGCTATTGGGGCGCGCAGGCGCAGCGTTCCCTGGGCAATTTCAAGATCGGCTGGGAAAAGCAGCCGGTTTCGGTCGTGCGGGCGCTCGGTGTCGTCAAGCGGGCGGCAGCGGAAGCCAATATGGAGCTGAAGCGGCTCGATCCCGCCATCGGCAAGGCGATCATCGCGGCCGCGCAGGAGGTTATCGACGGCAAGCTCAACGACCATTTCCCGCTGGTGGTCTGGCAGACCGGCTCGGGCACGCAGTCCAACATGAACGCCAATGAGGTGATCTCGAACCGGGCGATCGAGATGCTGGGCGGCGTCATGGGCTCGAAGAAGCCGGTGCACCCCAACGACCACGTCAATATGAGCCAGTCGTCGAACGACACCTATCCGACGGCCATGCACATCGCCTGCGCCGAGCGCATCGTGCACGACCTCCTGCCGGCGCTGAAGCACCTGCACAAGGCGCTGGCCGCCAAGAGCAGGGAGTTCAACCATATCATCAAGATCGGCCGCACCCACACGCAGGATGCCACGCCGCTGACGCTGGGCCAGGAATTCTCGGGCTATGCGGCGCAGGTCGCCTCGTCGATCAAGCGCATCGAGTTGACGCTGCCCGGCCTGCAGGAGCTGGCGCAGGGCGGCACCGCCGTCGGCACCGGCCTCAACGCGCCGGTTGGCTTCGCCGAGCGGGTGGCCGATCGCATCGCCGCCATCACCGGCATCGCCTTCGTCACCGCGCCCAACAAGTTCGAGGCGCTCGCGGCACACGATTCCATGGTGTTCTCGCACGGCGCCATCAATGCCGCTGCCGCAGCCCTGTTCAAGGTCGCCAACGACATCCGCTTCCTCGGCTCGGGTCCGCGTTCGGGCCTCGGTGAATTGTCGCTGCCGGAAAACGAACCCGGCTCGTCGATCATGCCGGGCAAGGTCAACCCGACGCAGTGCGAAGCGTTGACCCAGGTCTGCGTGCAGGTGTTCGGCAACAATGCCGCCGTCACTTTCGCCGGCAGCCAGGGCCATTTCGAGCTCAACGTCTACAACCCGCTGATGGCCTACAACTTCCTGCAGTCGGTGCAGTTGCTCGCCGACGCTTCGGTCTCCTTCACCGACAATTGCGTCGTCGGCATCGAGGCTCGCGAAGACAACATCAAGGCGGCCCTCGACCGCTCGCTGATGCTGGTGACGGCGCTGGCGCCAACCATCGGCTACGACAATGCCGCCAAGATCGCCAAGACCGCGCACAAAAAGGGCACGACGCTGCGCGAGGAAACGCTGGCCACCGGCCTAGTCAGCGAGGCCGACTATGACAGGCTGGTGCGGCCCGCGGACATGACCCATCCGGGGTGAGGTTTTCGGCGGGAAAATTTACCCCCGTCACCGCGTCATCCGACATGAATTTCGCGCGCGTCGCGCGATCACGGAAACGTATGACCTGTGAACAATGTGTCGCCACATAGGCGGCTTTGGTGAACAGTCGGCATCGTCTATCTGGGTGGTCATTCAACCCATTCGGAGAGCCACCATGTCCACCAACACTTCCGCCGCCGGCGCCGGCACAGCGTCCAATAGTTCTGTCACGATCCTGCTCGGCCGCATCCTGCTCGCGGTCATTTTCCTGCTTTCCGGCTTCGGCAAGCTGACTGCCATTTCCGGAACCGCTGGCTATTTCGGCGCCCTCGGGCTGCCGTTGCCAACAGTGACGGCCGTCGTCGTCGGCCTGATCGAACTGCTCGGCGGGCTCGCCATCCTCGTCGGCTTCCAGACCAGGATCGCCGCCTGGGTGCTCGCGATCTTCACGGTCGCCACCGGCCTTGTCGCCCACACCGGCTGGGCCGACCAGATGCAGATGATCCAGTTTCTCAAGAACCTCGCCATCACCGGCGGCTTCCTGCTGCTGGCTTCGTCGGGCGCCGGCGCCTACTCTATCGACGCCAAGCGCGGCTGAGTTTCCCTGTTCTGACGCAGTTCCCGAGGGAAAGCGCTATGCGCTTTTCCTCGGAATTGCTCCAAGCCTTCCCTCCCAAGCCTTGAAAATGGAAGCGGCACGGAATTTTCCGCGTCGCTTTTTCGTTGTCTCAAATAGGCGGCCCTCCGGTTTCAGCCGTAGCCTCGCAGGCGTAGACTGCCTGGCCGCCGGCTGAGCACGATCGTGCGGCGACAACGGAGATGGCCATGGCCCGCAACGCATTGCTTCTCGTTTCGCGGCTGCTGTTTGCCGTGCTGTTCGTACCGTCCGGCTTCCAGGCGCTCGCCAACATCGCCGGCACCACCAATTATTTCGCCGGCCTGGGCCTGCCGCTGCCCGCGCTTGCCGCCTGGGGCACGGGCCTGTTCGAGCTGATCGCCGGGCTGCTGATCCTCATCGGCTTCCAGACGCGGATCGTGGCGCTGCTGCTTGCCGCCTTCTGCATCGCGGCCGGTTTCATCGGTCATTACGGCCAGGGCGCTGGCGATGCGACGCTCGCCTTCCTGCACCAGCAGATGCTGATGAAGGACATTGCGATCGCGGGCGGCTTCCTGGCGCTGGCCATGGCCGGTGCTGGCGCCTGGTCGGCCGACGGGCGGGGCGCGGTTTGATATCTTCGCTTAACCGCGCCCGAACTGGTCGACCCCCACTCCGTCTCGGCGTCGCCG
>NZ_JAIUIU010000014.1:0-183306 GCF_020165775.1 Mesorhizobium sp. B263B2A | reverse complement strand
CGGACCGCCCGAGCAACCCTCGGACGCGCAGTGTAGGGTGAGCCACCTCACCGGCAGAAGCGGACATACGGTCTTACCGATAACTGATGTCTTTCCTCCGTGAATTTCTAAACCTACCTCAAGGTAGGTCGTCCGTAACGCAGAAAGCAGTCGTTCTGCATCACCAACAGTTTCAGTTCCTATTACCCAATCATCCTGCAGGCGATCGGCTGCGCCGCGCTGAAGACCGGTCCTCAGCATCGGTCTGCTGTCGATGTAGCCTGAGAGAATATCCGCGACTATACGGGATGTATCGGGCCCTATCGGGATGCCCACGGACTGACCTCGATTACATTTACGGAGAAGTACGTCGATTCGATCACCCAAGCTGTCGTTATACTTCTTGCGGTTTTTCTTGACCCGTTCCTTACCATAGGCCGCCCAAAGCACCGAGTGGGTGTATATGGATGGATAGAAGCGAAGAACGTCTGATTTGACCTCTACATCGTAGGTAGCTCGAATGAGTTGTTTGTGCACCGCGTTGCTCTTGAAGTCGGGCTCCTCAATCGCCCTGTACGATTTGGATGAGATCATGGTTCTGGAGAAGCTAAATCGCTGCCGGTCCAGCCAGCGAGATATAGTCGCCCAGTTCCTTGTCATAACCGAAGCGAGCAGAAGCTGGGGCACTGGGTTTGTAATGTGCAGTTGTCGACGCTCGTTCTTCGCTTTTGGCGTCGAGTAGAGTTCGGGTTCAGTCTCGCTTATCTCCCAAAATTTCTGATGCTTTGCATGGCTGGGCTTCAGCGGGCCGCTCGCGGCCCATATCGCCAACAATTCCCGCGCATACTCGCCGAAATCCTCGGTTATAAAGGGGGCGGCAGCTCTTTTGGAAAGTAGCCCTTCGATAGCATGACTTGAAGCTTGTCCAAAAATACGCTCCCCGAGCCCACGATACGGAAGATCAGGGTAATTCACATGGGTTTCCTAAAAATTGCCAACGCCAAATGATGGGTTTCCAAAGGTGCGCTGGACTTGCCGACCTCGCACATGATGCTGAAGACCGAGGACGCCTTCACCGGACCCATGTTCGACGCCATCAACGGGATGCTGGTCGACATGCTCGCGGCCATTGTCCGCAAGTACTATGACGACCGACGCGCAGGCAGGCTCAAGGGGATCGCCAAGGCAAAGGCCGAGGGTCACATGAAGGTCCGTCCCGAAGACGCCGAGCGTAGCGAGGCGATCATGGACATGCTGCGGAAGGGCCAGAGCTGGGACACCATTGTGCGAGAAGGCGTCTTATCCTATCCGCACCAAGGGCGGGGCGTTGGCGGACAGCTTGTAGAGCCGCAGGCGAACGGGACGGCCAGCCCCTCTGACACCAATATGTCGCCCACATCTTGGCCATCGGCAAAGAGTGAGCCGCAACTTCGCCCGTAGTTGCACCTGTCGGTGCCCTCAGTGCCTGCCGGGCAGGAACATGGAACCATCTTCAGCTCAAGCTTCGCCGCAGCAACCAACTCTTTGAGGCGTGCCTTCGCTCGACGCCCGAGGTTTCCCTCAGAGTCGCACCTTGGCTCGATGCTTTCGGGTGCGTTGAAGCCAACCAGCCGGGTCCCCTTCGCGGAACTGTTGAGCCGAATGGTATCTCCGTCCGTTACGGTGAACTGGGTTCTGGCAAGTGGCACCCTGTAGCCTGCTGCGTCTGACCTCGCGAAGGAGGGCATGCTTGGCCAAGTGATTTGGCCGCCCTTGACAACGAACGAATAGATCAGGGACCCGACGACCAATGCGAGAGCGATCCCAAAGGTTCTGACGAACCTGCCTGCCAAGTATCGAACCTCCCGAACGAGTGGGTTGCGCCAACGGCGCGGTCGCCAACGCGGCGATGGGGGCTTGTAGGTGCCTGGATGTGCGGGTCCTATCGCCTCATAGAGCTTCGCCCACTGCTTCGCGCTCAACCGCGTGCGCGGGCCGTATTTCACCAATCGGTCACGCATATCGAGGAGGAACTGGCGCTGCCATTGGCTAAGGTGGCCGCGAACCAATGCAGCCTCGATACGGGATTTCAGATCGTCCTCAGGCTCCATTTCGGTGGCCCCGCCCCTTCGCAACAATACTGGGCGGCCGGTGCAGCATACAAGTCCGATGTGGGACGCGGGAGAGGACCGAAATCATGTGCGCATGGCCCAAGGAGGCCTAGAAGAACGGCTGTTGCTTGATGATCGGAATTGCCGGATTGGTATTGTGCACCGTAACGCCCCTGCACGATGCTGCTGACGCCGCCGGTTGCGACGGCATTGGCGACCGAGAACGGGCCGATCCACGGGAGCGATGGTTCCGTCCCACCGTTAAAGGCGAACGCTACGCCAAGCTCGGCATGCAAGAAGAGATAGTTGTCAGCGGACGCGTTAAGGGAGAGCGCATTGCGCTTGGTGAGCGCTCGCCACGGTATTGATGGCAACAACGTTCGCAGCAAAGGAAGCCTTCTCGCGCGCGATGGCAGCTGCGGACTCATCCGCGCTAATTGCGCCGATCGCCTGCGCCATCTTAATGTTTTTGAGACTCCCAAGTATGTTTGCTGGGCGGCAAACAGCGGGCTGTATTTCGTTCGCAGAGCCTCAAGCTCACGCCCCTGGTCCGCTAGGACGCCGTTCCGCTCCTTGCTGGCCCTTCGCACCGATACCGACCATGTCGTTGATGCGCGCCTGCAGCGTAGAGAGGTCGGTCGAAATGCTAATTAGCAGGTCGTCGCTACTTGCAGCCATTGCTTACTCCATGGCGGTCGATCGCGCCGGGCGCGGTGGGTATTTTGACATCTGCGGATTGCTGTAAAAAGGAAATGATGGCGCGCCGCGTTCAAAGGATTGGGCGGACCACGAGGTAGTGACGATACGACAGCAAAGCTGACTATCTCAGCGTCACTATATTGTTAACAAAACGTTACTGGCCATTTACTGGAATGCCATTTTTGCATAAAAAAGAGGCAGACGGTGATTCGCCGTCTGCCTCTGTCTGTTGCGTACTCACGGTCTTGTGGTGCCGAGTGGACGAACAAGACCGCGTGTCCGCTCCATAGCAGGTCGGTAACTAGCGTCCTGAGGCGTTTTTGACAAGCCACAGGAGCTACGTAATGGTCAGACATCCTCCCAAGCCCTGCCATTCCCAATTGCTCCGCAAAGCGCTCGAAAGGAGCAATTGCAATGGCAGACGTGCAGGTAACTTGCATCAACAAAGTCCCACGTGAGAACAAGCACGAGGCTATTACAAACCTCGGCAACTCCACCGGGAAATGGTCGAGATCACAAGTGATCCAATGGATCGAAGCGGGCACGCATACTTTCTACACATCGGTAGGCGGAAAGCGCGCCAACGTCGCTGTGGTCAATGGCCCCAACGAGAAATACGTCCGCACTCACGCGGATGGCCAGTGGAACGATAATTTGCTGGCGCTTCCTGAGTGTCCGTAACGCTCTAACGATGGCGGGTTTCGGCCCGCCATCACTTTCTTCTCGGAGATTATCCTATGACCAAACTGCCGACATACACTCTGTCGTTTGACAAGAAAAAACAGGACTGGAAACTGCATAAAGATGGTGCCGACCGCGCTACTAAGCGGTTCGAAACTAAAGCGGATGCCACCGCTGGCGGCGTTCTATCCAGCGCGATTGGGAAAGATGGCGGCTCTGTCCGGATTGAGAAAAAGCGCGGCGGATATGAAGAGGAGAGAACGTTCCCCCGCGATCGCGACCCTAAGAAAACGCCCGGTTAGCCGCATAGAGAAAGCCCTCGGCATGGTGACTTCTGATTGGATTGCCGCTGTCGCGGTCGCTGTTTCTTTGATCTCCGCCCTGCTAGCATGGCTGTCGGCCGCACAAGCCAAACGGCAAGCTGACGCCGTGCTTGGTGAGGTGAATCCTACGTTTGGCGTCTACCAGGCTGAGTATGTTGAGTATTCACGGCAGGCTAGCCTAAAATTCGAGATTCTGAACCACAACAGACGAGCGTTGCTTGTCCATGAGTTGTCGTTTCAATACCCGGACGATGTAATCGTGTTTACCGATCATGACGACCTGACCGGTGTGATTGGGTCTATCATCGAGGCAGTCAAACAAGGCGGGCGAACAAAGAAATTTGCAATCCCGCACCGTGTGAAGGGATGCGGGATGAACGCTGTGCCGCATGAACTGGTCATACCCTTTAGATGTGGGTGGAGAACTGACGTGAAGCCGAAGTCATTTCGCTTTTGCTTCAAGGCAGAATATAGGCAGGAAGGCGGCTTGGCGACGGACCGCGCCTATGGCTGCGTTGACGTTGAGCCGCCGAACATTCTCCCTTGAACGCGCCTATCGAAAGTACTCGGCTGCAGAATCGTCGTGGTCATCCGAAGGCGGCGCCCAACCTACCTTTGGGAACGACGCCGGCGTGGCTCCAAGTGAGCCCAGGCATTGGTTGAGCGCTCTCAGGCCCGCAACACCCAGATCTCCGCTGCGCATTTTCCCAACTAGTAGCGCGGTAAGACCGACAATCCCGCGGCGGCAATACCGCAGCAAAGTCGGCGCCATCTCTTTCCAGGCCGCTTGCCCTGGCGCCGACAGCCATTCGTATGGCTCACCGATCGGCCGATCGTCGGGCGGCTCGAAGTGATTGACGTATCCGGATTCTTGGCAAGCGTCCCGGAAAGCCGCAATTGCTCAACGCTTTTTGCAGCCACCACCGGTCCTTAGGACCATCGGCCCTAGATATCCGACCACCCTACACCGTGGGCCAGATCCTACCTTTCCAAACATAACTTTCGGATTAGGTCTTGCGCGCTTCTCGTCGCATCTAGTTCATCAAGATCGTACCCAGCCCTCCCCTCCTTCAGTAGGGAAACAGGTGCAAGATACGACATGCCACCAAAAAGGCGGACACAAACATCGTTCCTAGTGCGACTTGCGAGGACCACAGCAAGTGTTCGCTACTGCTCTTCATGGCAGCCTTGTTGGATTTCAGCATCTCATCGTAATGGGCGCAGACTTCAGCTAGGGCGATGTGGAGCGGCTTCCCACTTTCTGCATCAGATGCCCAGCCGGAGGGATAATTGCCCACAGCATCAAAGTCTATCGGCTTGGCCGCCTCAAAAGCGTAAAAGGATGAAACCGACATCCCAAACGTCGCAAATAGTCCAACGGCACCAAAGAAGATGTCGACGTGTTCGGACTTATAGATAGCAAGCGTGCCAGCGACGACTACGGCGACAACCGCAACCATGAAACCGAGCAACGTCATCGCCCTCAAATCTGCTGCCAAAGCCATTGTTAGTTGTGCATCAAGTCGGCTCTCAGCTTCCCGCAAGATTTCCTTTAGCGTATCGTTGTCTGCCTTTTCGAGGCGAGAACTAAGTGAGGAAGCCATGATTCCATCTTTCGAATTTCAACCTGAGAAACCGCCGGGAGAACGCAAAGGTGTTAGGCACGAGGCCCCCAGACCTTCTCCGCCACCGCCACCCAAGCCTGCGCCGCCGCCACCGCCCAAGCCACCTAAGAAGTAACCTCTTACACTAGTCTTCCACAAATAACTCCACCGCAGTCGGCTCTGGCGTGCGTACGTTTACGCACGCGAAACTCCGGCGCTTGCCGGTTCATCTATGGGAGTATGCGAATGGCAAAACGAACTGTATTTCACTCGTCGCCGTCAAAGAGCGGTTGGAAGGTGACGCAAGGCGGAAACACCGTATCCGATCACAAGACCCAGAAAGCATCTGAGGCCGCCGCAACGGCCGCAGGTCGCGCTGTTCATAAGGCTGGCGGCCTCGCCCAAGCGGTTTTGCACAAGGCAAAGGGAACAATTCGCGAGGAACGCACCTACGGTGCAGACCCACGAAAAACCAAAGGTTAAGTTGCGGCGTCAGAGCTTGCGTAGCACAAAGTGGTCAACCTCTGGGTGCGCCAAACAAAGCCAACTGGCCGACGCTCAACTAAGCGGTAGACCTTGTTGCCTGCCGCATCGTAGAGGCCCGTAAAGATTGGCGCCGCGTCAGCCTCACAAGGCGGCCCGGTCAAATAGCTGAAGCGAGCCGTGGAAGACCGGCAGGCCGGTGACGCTAGACCATGACCTGATCAAGGCCCTGAAGGCCGAGGGACGGTCTGTGAGGCAGCCAAAGAGGCCCGGTGTTCACCTTCTGCGGTCCAGAAGGTGCTGACGTCGGCGTGAGGGGGCTTACCCAAGCCATAGCAGCGGCGCGACAGGCGCACGGGCTCTAGTTCCGTCCGGCGCTGACGGCGCCAGATTCTGGCCGAGGATAAGATTGGTGCAGTTCCCACACCGGCGAGCGAGACCTAGACGGCCCTCTTGTTACCCCAGAGCAGAACATGCAGCTGCGGCAATACGCGGGCTTCGAACCATCTGTCTCGCGTCACCTTTTCGATCAGCCACTCCATGCGCCTCATGATTCCGGCAAGGTCGACAGCTGCGTCTTCCTCGCCACGGCGCGGTGGCGTGTGATTGCCGGGTTGCAGATAGACCGGGAGACGTGGAAATCGGGCGGCGGCGTCTTTGGCGAAGGCGTAGTCACTCTCGTCGAAAACGACGAGCTTGAGCACGACTTGCGGCTTCTCCCGCGCCGCTTCGATGCAAGCCTCGAATGCAACCCAATCGGTCCTCATTTCGCTCGACGGCGGCTTTGGGCTGAGGACCAGTACGTCAAGCTCGGCAAACCAGTCCTTGGCCACCGAAGCTTGGGTTTCCAGCGCGAAGCGGTAACCTTCAGCATGGCCCCGCTCGATCAGGCCGCCGAAGGGCTGAATGGCGGGGTTGCCGCCCGACAGGGACACCATAACTGGCCGGGCGCCGGAAAGCGCAACCACGTTTTGCCACACCGCGTCCACTGGCATCATCTTCCATTCATCGCGGAATTGGTTGTCAACCGCATGGAGGCTGTCGCACCAGGAACAGCGGTAGTCACACCCGCCGGTTCTGATGAAGACGGTCGGCAAACCGATGAGCACGCCCTCGCCCTGGATCGTCGGCCCGAATATCTCGCTGACCCGGATTGCGGGCCGCGTGTCGGTCACGGCCGGTACTCCGCCCAGGTTTTAGGGGTTTCGCTCACCCTCACGGCGGCGGTTTCCGGCAGCCGTGCCTTGCACCATTCATAGAAATGCCTGGCCAGGTATTCCGCTGTGACCTGCTCATGCGCGAGCGCGTCGTTGAGGTGCCGGTGGTCCAAGCTCTCGTCGATATAGTGTTTGAGCGGCGCCAGATCGTGATAGTCGCGCACAAAGCCGTGCGAGTTCAGCTCCTTGGCCGAGAGCTCCACTACGACGATGTAGTTATGCCCGTGCAGTCGCGCGCACTGGTGCTCGGGTGGCAAGGAGGTGAGCTGATGCGAGGCCGAGAAGTGGAATTCCTTGGTAATGCGGAACATCAGGCGCTCCGCCTCCGCAGCGCCTCAAGCCAGAAATCGGTGTCCTCATAGTCGGTCGGGTCGGCGTGCTGCGCCAGATGAAACGCTTCGCGCCGCTCGACGCAGGTCCCGCACCGTCCGCAGTGACGTTCGCCGCCCTTGTAGCAGGACCAGGTCTGCGCAAATGGGGTCCCGTGCCTTGCTCCATCGCCGACGATGTCCGCCTTGGTGAGGTTCACATAAGGCGTATAAAGACGGATCTGCGCGTCTCCGTCGAGCGCTCGGTTCTGCATCGTCTGGAAAGCCTCGATGAAGGCCGGACGGCAGTCTGGATAGATGAAATGGTCTCCGCCGTGAGCGGCCATCCCCACTGCTTCGAGCTGCTGCGCGGCGGCGAGTCCGAAGGCGATGGCCAGCATGATGGCGTTTCGGTTCGGCACCACCGTGATCTTCATGGTGTCTTCGGCGTAGTGGCCGTCCGGCACGTCGACACCATCGGTGAGCGCGGAGCCGCAAAGGCCGCGGCCGATTTGGCGGATGTCGATGATCTGATGCGCAATGTCCAATCGCTGCGCGCACATCGCGGCGAATTTCAGTTCTTTGCTGTGCCGCTGGCCGTAGTCGAAGGACAGCAGCCCGACAAGTTCGTGCTCCGCTGCCACTTTGTGGGCAAGGGAAACGGAGTCCAATCCGCCGGAGCAGATGACGAGAGTCTTCATCGTGGTATCCTTGTTTTGACCGGGTAAGGCTGCGACCGGAGATTTCTCTGCGCTCCCCCTAGCCCAGCCAGTCAACTTTGTGAACCCTGTGGCGCTGACTCGCCGAGGGTGCGGCTGGGTCGCGACACCGCGCAGCCTCCTTAGGTCAATGTTCAAACCCGGGCATACGCTTAGAATCACAAATGCGAAGCCTCGCGATATGGCTTGGGAAGAATTCCCGTACTCGTGGGAGAGCGGAGGCTGCGGAGGCCACGCGCTGCCTAACAAGAGCAAGGGAGTGAGCGTGGTGCCGAGAGGTAGTTCAGTGGGCGTGCCCCCTCGCTTCAGCATCAGTCCGAATCGGACAGCACGATGGGCGGCAGAACCCCGGTTAGGATCGGTCGTCAGCCGACATCTGTGAACAAGCCGCATGCGTCGTTGCAATCACCCCTCTACTACGCGCAATTGCCGACATGGCCTCGCAGGAACTGGATTGGGCGATTTTCCAGATGGCGGTCGAAAGCGTCCGCTCTCTCTCATCAAGTTTCAGCGAAAGAGCCGCGGAGATAGCCGCGAGGAGCCAGGGTACATTGGTTTTCGACGTGCGGGTCGACGATGACCCGCAGGTGCAGCGAATCGCGGCAATCCGGTATCGAGGCGAACAAACTGGCGTGGTCGCGTTGGACAGGCAGGGCCTTCTTACCCACTATTGCATGGTGAATGACACGTTCTCAGATCTGATGGCGCCTTTGGAGAACTGGACAAGCATGCCCCTCTCAACGCAGGCAAAGATCGATATCACCGTCCATGCCGGCCCCTTCCTCGCCGCCCTACGAAATGCCGGTCATCTGCTTGGCAGTTAGCGTGACTGGAATGCATGTGTGATCCTGCATTCCCCCCGAACGCGCCGCGAGCGGCGCCCGAGCTAGGCTCTCCGGGCGCGTATGGCACCTGCTGCTCGCGTTGGTGATATCCTGGGCAAACGGACCTGTGGCGCAAACGCTGGGTTCCAACAATGCGAAAACGAGAGACCTGTTTCCCGGCAACCAACGGGAAACCGGCCTTCCACCGATCAGGCAGCGTCCAATATGTCCGCCTCCGTCTCAAGAATTCCGGCGGGTAGGGACAGCGATTTTGCGATCCGGTCCCTATAACCCTTGTTGTATCTCAGACCGGACTCAATGTTCAGGATTTCCTCAGCGGCAAGCCCGCACGCCACTGCCAGGTCCTCGACGGAATATCCAAGGTGCTCACGATAAGCACGGGTGATGTGGGTCCCCGCCGACATGGCCGTCAACACCGGCTCGGGAATGCGTGAATCTTTCATAAACACCTCGAAGAAGAGCAAAGATGCCCGGCACCTCGGGAGAGTTCCTCTGGACCCGGACAGTCAAATGAATTGACTCAATTCAGCCTGGAGGTCTGGTGCATGAGGCACCTAAGACCAGCGGCCGGAGGCGGTATATGGTGGCTCAACCGGGTCCGATCAAGTCGTAACAAACTGACCGCCGCAACATGGTCTGATCGACTGCGCCGACCATGCCCGCGCCACCCAGTGGGGCTGATCACCGCCGACGTTCCGGGGCAGTAGTTCGGCTTGCTCAACCCTGGATTCGGTGTTCCTGCTGGCCTGCTAGCCATGTCGAAGCAGCCGCCCCGGGCCAACGGGAACGGGCAAACGAGAGTGCGCCCGAGACCCGAGCTGATTGGTGCCATAGATGACGCCACGCTCGCCGCAGACGGCCTATCCACGCCATGGATGATCATCATCCATACAATCACTTTGGCCAACCATTGCCGAATGCGTTACTCGGGCCTCGCACAGACCTCCCGAAGGCATGGATGAGAATTGGCCTCTTTCACAATCGTCATCCCTTTTTATCAGAAAAAAGCGGGGATTCTTCGCCGTTCGCTACAGAGCGTATTTGAGCAGACTTATACGGGCTTTGAGGTTCTGGTTATCGACGATGAGTCCCCTCTTCCGGCTGAGGTCGAGCTGGAAGCGCTTGACGCCGATCAGAGGTCGCGCATCACGGTCATAAGGCAGGCCAACGCCGGCCCTGGTGGCGCTCGCAACACCGGGCTTGAGAACGTTTCGCCTTCGACGCGTCTCGTCGCTTTCCTCGATTCAGACGACACCTGGCTGCCACATCATCTGCACAACGCTTTTGAGAGCATGTTGTGCTTCGGAGGGGACTGTTACTGGGCCTCAATTCAAGCGAGCGAAGAGTTCTATTACCACCTCGCAATATCCGAACTTGCAGGGGCGGACGGGTGATTCGATTGGGGGAGCAGCCGCTTGTCATCGAAGTTCCTGACCTTGCAAGCGCAATGCTGAAGGACTGGAGCTTTCTCCATCTTTCTGGAATGGTGATCGGCCGTACCATCTTCAAAAAAATCCGTTTCGACGCCACTCTTCGGCGCGCCGCAGAGGACGTGCTTTTCTTCTGCGATACAATCCTCGCCTCTCGGCGCAGCCTGCTCTGCGGTGATCCGGGCGTCGTGCGCGGCTTGGGCGTCAATATCTTTCACCGCATCGACCGCACATCGCGCCGCTTCCTGCAGCAGCAATTCAACACCTGGGCAGCGCTCGACGCGCTCGAAGCTTGCTTTGCCTGACGGCCAGAGGAAGTTGAGTCAATCGCCACCCTCCAAGGGCAGAGCGCGTCGCCAGGCGCTTTGGAGCCAGGCCGGACTTCTTCGTCGCGGCAAAGTGCCAAACGTCGGCCTGCTCGCGCGTTGGGCGTGGCGTGACCCTGAGTTGCTGCTGACACTGAGGGAACTCGGGACAGCTAAGTTTGCGGAGGCGAAATGACTCCATATCATTGGGAATCGAGCCACGGCAATTTGGTGACGACCTCAATCTCTGGCTATGGGACTTTCTGTTGCCTGGATTCCGGGAGGTGCACCAACAAACAATGCTCGTGGGCGTCGGCACGGTCCTGAATTCGGGCCTGCTTCCGCGCGGTGTGCACAAGCTGGTTGTGGGAAGCAGCCGCGGGGAACCGCAGCTTAGTCCCGATGGCTCGCTCGACGGCTTGAAAAGTCGCTTTGGTGAGGTGCTGAACGGAATCCGCAAAGATTATCTTTAAGCAACGGGACGCTCCAGCAAATGTCGAAAATCAGCGTGGCGTGCTGCTCGCGGCCAGACGAGGTCGCGCGATTGAAGACACGCGATGACAAAGTCCGCGAGCAGCGACTCGGGCCGGAAATTCCGGAACTCCGTGGTGCTGAGACTTGGCGAGAGGTGCGTTGGCGGGTCCCACGCAAGTCACGCCGTTCTAGCGCGAGGAAGCTTTGATCGCATCCATGGCGAGACAGGCGCGGTGCCGAGCAGTTGGGCATAGAGGACACCGACAGAATGGGGCTGCAGCCTGGGGCAGACCCGGACCCTGTTCGTGCGTGATACACAGATGCTTCTTGTCCGCATACCGGTGATTTCGATCGGTTTGGGGTGCTGGGGGCTTCCGGGGCTGATATTCAGCCGGGTGCTCACCGGTCTGTTCAGCGCTGTCGTCAACATGGTGGTGGTGGAGCGGCTCATCAATGTCTCGGTCAGGGCGCAGTTGTTGGCGAATTTCAGGGCGCTCGCCAGCTCGGCCGTTCTGGCCGCAGGTGTAACGCTCGCCGATCATTGCATTGGCGCTCAGACCACGCAGACCGGCTTGGTTCTCCAACTCGCCGTCCTCATCTGCCTCGGCGGAACTCTCTATTGCGGTTTCAGTCTCTTTCTCTGGATCGTTATGGGCCGTCCGGATGGGCCGGAAACCGAAGTGAGAAAGCTCGCTTTCAAGGTGCTGTCCAAAGTCAGCCACGCGTGATCTCCAGCTCGTCAATTCAAAAGAGAGGTACGATGCCAGGTGCTCAGGAACTAGAACTGATTGCTGCGCTGCAGGACATAACGCATGATTGCCTAAAGATGTTCGTCAGGCCCGATGAGCCGATAGCGATACTGGATTTTCCCGACATCAAGAACTGTGGCGACTCGGCAATATGGCTGGGATTGCCTATTTGAAGGATCGTTACGCAAAGCGGCCTTCCTATGTCTGCACGACGGACGATTTTTCCCATGATGAACTCAAGGGGACGGCTCCGAGTGGGCCCATATTTATCCATGGGGGCGGCAATTTCGGCGACTTATGGGTATCTCACCAGGACTTCCGGGAACATATACTGGAGTTGTTTCCCGACCGGCAGATCGTCCAGTTTCCGCAATCGATCCATTACAGCTCTCCGGAACGGCTTGAGCAAAGCAGACGCGCCATTGGCCGACATAAGAACTTCGTGCTGCTGGTGCGCGACGAGGAATCCCTTCTGTTCGCCCGGGAAAAGTTCGATTGCCAGGTGCATCTCTGCCCCGACATGGCTTTTTGCATCGGCAGTGTGCAGCCTGATGCGCCCCGCTTCCCGGTGCTCGCGATGCTTCGCCAGGACAAGGAGCAGGTCGGAGCGGTCGATTTCTCTGTCTATCCCCATATCCCAAGGGAGGACTGGATCACCGAGCGCCACTCGAGGGTGGGCGTTGCAAAAGCGCTCGGTGCGGCATCTGCGTTGCTGCACCTCAGCCCCTCAGAAGTGCGGTTGCGCAAACTGAATGCCGCGGCCAACAACCGCTTTCGACGCGGCATCCGGCAGATTTCCCGTGGCAAGGCCATCCTTACGGATCGCCTGCATGTGCACATCTGTTCGATTCTCATAGGGCGCCCCCACGCGGTGCTGGACAACAACTACGGAAAAATTCGCCGGTTCATGAACGCTTTTTCAGGGGGTACCGATCTATCCTACAAGGCAATGTCGAATGACGACGGCATTAGATGGGCAAGAGAACAGGCGGTTGGCACAGTCAAAGACTGGAGACTGTCATGACTGCCGTAACGTTCATTGTTCCTGTCAGGCATCAGGATAACGCGCGTGATTGGGGCCTCCTGAAGAGGAACCTCGCCCAAACCGTCACATCCATTGCCAATCAAACCAACCCCGATTGGCGAGGCATAGTGGTTGCCAATGACGGGGCCGATCTTCCTGTCATGCCCGATAAGTTCTCGGTGGTCCGGGTGAGCTTTCCACCGAACGACATTCATGAGCGAGGCGATGCAACTGAGAACGACTTTCTGGATTCATTCCGCGCCGACAAAGGCCGCCGTGTTCTTGCCGGCATGCTCAATGCCGCTGGCAGCCGCTTCTTCATGATCGTTGACGACGACGATTTGGTAAGCTCTCGTATCGTGCAGTATGCTTCTAAGCATCCGAACGAAAACGGCTGGAGGATTGACAAGGGGTATCGCTGGGACGATGGCGGCAATGTTCTGCTCTGTCGTGACCAGTTCAGTCACTATTGCGGAACATCGCTGATCATTCGTTCGGATCTGTACGGGCTGCCGGCAAAAATCGAAGATGCCCCCATCGAATGGATCAAAGATACGCTTGGCAGCCACGTCCGTATAGCACCAGCTCTGGCCAAGCGCGGAACTCCCTTGAATTGCCTCCCGTTCCGGGCCGCTGTGTACCGTGTTGCACACCAGGGGTCGCACAATAAGACTCCGAGCCTCATGCAGATGTATTTCGTAAGCAGAAGCGCTCTGAAGCGCCCCTTCCGTGTCGCGAGAAATCTCGCCGGGTTGCGTCTGTTGTCAGCTCGCCACAGGAAAGAGTTCTTCGGACGACCGGAATAGACGGGCGGCTGCAAAGTTGTAGCAGGGCTTGAGCAATATTGGCGTTTGCGGCTGCGCTCTACGGCCTTAACGCGCGAGTTCGACATGCCTGATTGGTTGCCTGGCCTGAATTGCGTAACCCATTGTCAGCCCAGGTAAGGGAATCGACTCACTATCGGTCAGGGGCAATTCAGGAGAATCTTGGCCACCGCTTCAGCATGAGCGGCCATTAGGCGGGGACTCTATTCTCCAGCTTCTGACATCCGCAAAGGAGGGTATCGCATTCGCGATCGAGGGCCGAAGGTCTCTCGGTGGCACCGGCTGCGCCAAACCATACCTTAGCAAGCCAGGCCGAAGCGCTCTGTCAGTTGGCATGGCTTTTGCGCTTGAACCGTCCAAGCCGACGGGCGCTTTGCATCTACGGTATGGATGAACACCATGCATAGAATCAGTTTTGTCGATCGTACCCGAACCGACATAAGCGACAGCACCTGCGGTGCATCGGCCCGTATCGCTGCTTCAATCGCTGAGGCACGAAACGTCCGAGTCGGGCAACGGCACGCCCGGGAGTCTGAGGCGGCATCGAGGAGTTCAACCAATCGGCGTCGGCGGTCAAGGACGCCGCGACCTGATCAGACATTCGAGAGCGCCGTCCTTTGCGAAAAGATGGAGAAGCCGTTGAAGCTTGCCGGTAAAACCGTTGTCGTAACCGGTGTCTGCTCCGGGGTCGGCGCCGAAGTCGCCCGTCTCGCCCGGTGCGAAGGCGTGCGTCTTATTGGAGTCGATCTGGAGGATCCCGTCGTGATGCTGGACGCGTTCTTTCGCATCGATCAGGATTCTCCCGAAGAAATTGATGCAGCGCTTACCCAGTTCCCCGAACGCATCGACGGCCTCGTCAATGCCGCAGGCGTCTCGGGCACGCTGGATCGGGACATTGTCGCACGCGTGAATTATCTCGGGATACGTCATCTGTCACATGCACTTGCCTTCCGAATGCCCGAGGCCTCTTCGATCGTGAATTTCGCCTGCCTGCATGACCCCGAATGGCCCAAGCGGGTTGATCTGCATAAGGAACTTGCCGCTACTCAGAGCTTTACGGATGGACTGGCTTGGCCGGCCGCCAGCCCGGTGCCGCAGGAACCTGCTATCGCTATTTCAGGCGCCAGCATTGACTGGATACAACTGGCCGGCGGCCTGATCTTCGCCGCGCTCATGGCATACCCGCCAGCGAAGACCGCCGCCGGGTCATCAGACCTGACGGCAACTCCATTCGACTTGACGATCGCGAAATGGATGCGATGGCGGACAATTCACAAACGAGCACAAGGAAATCCTTACATGAGATCCTCACCGAAAGAGACCGCCACCGCGGCCATCCCGATTCATCGAGTGCATCCCCCGTCTTTCTGGAAGGGGATGATCCTTGCTGCGACCGTGATCGTCCTCGTACCGAGTAGTCAGGTTTCGGCTAAGGGCAAGGGACAAACCGTTCACCACATAGATCAGGCAGCCTCAGTTGGTTGGGAGAGGAAGAAGATGGAAGAACTTCCGGCGGGAACAAAGTTCAACCACGCTAACAGGGATGGGGTGTGGGGCGGTCGCGGGCAAAGCGGGCACACGGGCGACGCAATTTGGATGACCTCAGAAAACGATGTAAACACGGCACGCGGCTATGCAGGTAGTTCTGGAAAGTACTTTGTTGTCGAGGCGAAAGAGCCCCTGAAATTAGCGGTCATGGACGAGCAGGGTAATCAAGTGTTCCCCGATGAACTAGGCGCATGGGCTCCCTTGGCGCAGAGATACGGCTTGGATGGAGTGAAGACGGAATATGGAAGCTCGTACGAGGTGATTTTATTTCACAGAAGCAAGATTGCACCTGTGGAAGAACGTGGTTTCGATTAGCACAGACGCCAGCGCACGACGCCATCGAGATAGGTGCCGTCCTCGTTGAGGGGGATGAAGTTTGCGAGTTCGGTCATGGTCTGTGTCCTGAGTGTGTGTTTCCCGACGGGAAAGCCCTTTCGAGCGAAGCCTCCCCGGTCTTTCCGGGGGGATGGCGAGAGCCCGCCCCACTGCGGCGGGCGGGACTGTCAAGTGGCGTGGTGCGGAAGGTGGGGGACCTTCTCGGTCCGCTCGCGGACTGGGCAGAAGATTTTCCACCTTCACGGGCCGCTTGACCGGCCCGGCCGGCGATGCCCCCTCCTCGTCATCGCGCAGTGGCGCGCTGCATCGCTTCACGTAGGTATCAAAGCCGTAAGGCTGATTCCTTTAGTAGCTCCGTTGGAAAGCGCGCGGGCGGTGATTGAGGTCAGCTTCCTGTTGCGCACCGCTCCCTTGCTGGAGCCGCCAGCCTTCGCCGCAATATGGACCCCCCGGACCGTCGATAGAGGCCTCATGTGAGCTTCTGAAACGCCTTTGGCCAACGGCAGCGCGATGACGCCTTCAAGCGTGGGAAGATCTTAAGCGTATGCCGACAGGCCGAGAACCGGCTGCCATAATACAGGTCCGTTCAAACGTCCCCTCCAGCGGATGCGCATGAGGCTAGCGTGCGAAACCTCGAGAAAGCCGGCGACCGCCTCCGTGTTGCCCACCGCCTTGGGATGCCCGATGCGCGCCAACGGCCAAGTTGCAAGACGCAGGATCCGTTCCATGCGCGTATCGGTCACTGTCACGATCCGAGTGAGTTCGTTCGACAAGCCGAATTCGATCATGCCCGCGAATAGCTCGTAGGTTGCTTGGGCCAGCCCTCCAGCCTTGGGCGTTGATGCAGGGAGATCGAGTGCGAAACGACTGCTCTCCCAAATGCGGGCACTCGCTGGCGCCGCGGTCTCGCCAAGCAGCATCGGAAACGTGTCGCGCAACATTGTCGGTCCCGTCGTCGGCAAAAAACGGACGCAACCGCGAATGCGCCAGTCGGATCCTTTGAGAAGGAGATAGACGGGCCTCAGCCCGTCATATGCGTCTGTTTCCAGTTCCTCTTCGGTCTGAACATCCCAATCCAGCCTTTCCTTGAAAACGCGATGCCTCAGTCCGTACATTTCTTTGAGCTCGCTTGAAAACTCATCGTAGAGCTCAGGTGTGATTAGCTGCATCATTTGTCGCCTCCGTGCAGGATGTGGTCCCGCCATCGAAGAGCAAAGCCGACAATCATGCAGCCTGTAGACCTTTACAGGTATCCGCAGAAAGGAATCAGGATCTCGAATGTCGGGAAGAAGCCAGCCGTGCTACGGCTTGGTTGATGGTTCGCACGCCAAGTTTTGCCTTGGCGTTTTCCAGATGGAAGGTCACGGTTCGTTTCGAGACGCTGAGAATCTGGCTGATATCCCAGGCCGACTTGCCGTCCGCCGCCCATTTCAAGCATTCGAATTCTCGCGGGGTCAGGATTACGCCATTGACCACGCAATCTTCGGCGAGCCTGCGCCGGGCAAATATATGAAAGCTGATCGCGACCAGCTGCAATGCTTGCTCGTACCGTGTCAGTGACCGCAAGAGAGGCGGACGGGGCTGGTCGGAAGCCAAGGTCAGCGCAGCAAAGCGGCCGCGATGGTCATGTATCGACATGGTCAACCCGGAACGAATGCCAAATCGAGCTGCTTCTTCCAGAATCCGTTGCTGTGAAGCCGGGAGATGTTGCCGAGCTAAATCCACACCCCAATCAAAGGTGTCCCAGCCTTGAAGCCCGCGCAGGATCACCGGATCATGCCTGTGGTAGCGCAATTGCATATAGCGCGATGTCCAGGATGGGGGATAATTCGAAATCAAGCGCGGCTTCCGGCCGGAAGCTGACGGGCAACTGAAATAGGCAAAGAGCGGAAAGTCTAACGCGGCTGCGGCAGACGCCATTGTCTCACACAGATCGACAGCATCGACGCTTTCGGAGAGTTGCTCGAGGAAATTTTCAAACACGCGATGCATCTGCGCTTTGCATAAACCTCCGTGCCGTTGCTCGGCGCAGACCTTCGTCTAAATGATTGGCGATCCATTCGACGTTTGCGAGCTGGTCGGCTTAATCGCGGGCATTGCTCTGCTCCTGGTCAATGAGCCTGTTGTGCGGCGATGCAGCGCCGCGAGCCTCTAATTTGTTGCACCAATTGGTGACATTCCTATGTTGTCGATAAGCCGTATGTCGCCTAGCCATGCCGCGACAAGCAAGCGTGCCGGTTGGTCAAGGCTCGTCAGCGGTTGCAGATCTGCCTCGCGGCGAAGTTCCAGGTACTCGACTTCGCGATAGCCGGCAGCCAGGATTGCTGCGCGCGCTTCCGCAAGAGTGGGAAGGACAGGAGCGCCGCGCGCAAGCCGATCGGCCACCCCCAGCAAGACCGCTGCCAACTTTGGGGCAATGGCGCGCTGTGCTGGCGAGAGCCGAAGATTGCGCGAGGACAGTGCAAGACCGTCGGCTTCGCGGATTGTCGGACAGGCCAGGATGGTGATTGGAATGTCCAGGTCGCCGACCATGCGCCTGACCAGCTGAAGCTGCTGAAAGTCCTTTTCGCCAAAACAGGCCAAGTCAGCGCCGGTCTGCAGGAAGAGCTTGGAAACGACTGTCGCCACGCCGTCGAAATGGCCCGGCCGAAAGCTGCCGCACAGGCCCTCGCTGATGCCGGACACCGAAATGCTCGTGGCGAAGCCTGGCGGATACATCTCTTCTGCATCCGGCAGATAGAGCAAATGCACGCCGAGCGGCGCAAGCCTTGCAGCATCTTGGTTTTCCGTGCGAGGATAGGCATCAAGATCGGTGGCACTGTTGAATTGCTTGGGGTTGACGAACAGCGTCACGACTACCCGATCGGCCTTCTGAAGCGCAGCACGCACGAGACTGAGATGACCTTCATGCAAGGCCCCCATGGTCGGTACAAGGGCGACCTTGGCGCCTGAGCGACGCCATCGCGCGGTAACAGCGCGGAGCTCGGCAGTGCTTCGAACGATCGGCACGCTCATGTGACGTCTCCGGCCCTCGCCTCGTGTGTGTAGAGATGTTCCGCCGCCGGAAAGCACCGTCTCCTGACGTCAGCGGCATAAGCCGCAATCGCTGCATCGGCCTGTTCGCCAAGTTCGGCGTAGCGCTTGACGAATTTCGGCCGGAAGGAGCTGAAAAGCCCGAGCATATCGTCGCTCACCAGAATCTGGCCGTCGCAGGCGAGTGAGGCGCCGATGCCGATGGTGGGGACGGCGATCTCCGCAGTGATGCGTTTTGCGAGGGGTTCGGGCACCTTCTCCAGCACCACGGAGAATGCGCCGGCCTCCGTAACCGCATTGGCATCGCGCCTGATGCGCTCGGCATCTTCTCCCCGCCCCTGGACGCGGTAGCCACCGAGCGTATTGACCGCCTGAGGCGTTAAACCGACATGCGCCATGACAGGGATGCCGCGGGCGCAGAGGAAGCGGATGGTCTCGGCCATTTTCTCACCGCCTTCGAGCTTCACAGCCGCACAACCGGTCTGCGCCATCAGGCGCGCAGCGTTGCCGAAGGCCTGCACGGGGCTCTCTTCATAGGAGCCGAATGGCAGGTCAACGACCATCAATGATCGCACCAGACCGCGGCGCACCGCCTGGCCGTGCATGATCATCATGTCGAGAGTGACGCCCAGCGTCGATGAGAGGCCGTGCAATACCATGCCAACGCTGTCGCCAACGAGAACGACGTCGCAGTGTGGATCAACCAATCTGGCTATCGGCGTGGTGTATGCCGTCAGGCAGACGAGTGGAGCCTGGCCTTTCCGCGCGCTGATATCCGGCGGTGTGATCGCCTTTGTCTCACCCGTTGCACTCAACGATGCATCCTTCCCTAGCGTTACCCCCCGCGGGTGTCGCGTTTGGCATATTTTTGTGCGAGTGCGAAGTGCAAAAAAGATCGTCCAGCTGTGCGGTGTTGACGTTCGTGCAGCAACGCTTAAATTCAATCGATTGATAACCCCGAATTCGGGAACAACTCACCTTCGCGAACATGAACCATCAGGCAAAAGGAACCAGAAAAGGCAGAGCCGCGGTCAAGGCCGACGAAGCAAAAGTGGACCTGATCGCCGTTGTCGTCGCCGTAACTGACAGTGATCCCTGTCTTCTCACCATCGGGAACGCGGATACCCTTCCGTCCGGCCCCTATGCGCTGGAGCATCGATCGCTGCAATCAGGTCTGAGGGGTTGGGTCGAGCAACAGACCGGCCACCCGCTCGGCTATATCGAGCAGCTCTACACCTTCGCCGATCGGGACCGCATAGGTGCCGAGCCCCAGGAACGCGCCATCTCAATCAGCTATCTCGCACTCACTCGCAAGGAACAGGCAGCGGGCTCCGCTAGTTGTGGGTGGCGCAGTTGGTACGAGTATTTGCCCTGGGAAGATCATCGCTCCGGCACGCCGGTGGTGCTCGATATCTTACGACCACGCCTGAGTGAGTGGGCTGAGGGCGCCAGCGACGCCACCACGCGACGCGAACGCCTGCAGCGCGCCGCGATTGCCTTCGGTTTCGACCACCGCAATTGGAATGAGGAACTCACCCTACAGCGTTATGAGTTGCTCTATGAATCTGCCCTGATCGAAGAGGCTGGCCGCGGGCGGGACGCAACGCCTGCGGTGACATCTGGCAAGGCAATGGTCGCTGACCATCGACGAATCCTGGCGACGGGCATTGCGCGGCTACGCTCCAAGATCAAATACCGGCCGGTGGTTTTCGAGCTCATGAGGCCGTCCTTCACGCTGCTTCAGCTGCAGCGGACCGTGGAGGCCCTCGCCGGGAGGCTCATCAACAAGCCGAATTTCCGCAGGCTTGTTGAGCAGCAAGAGTTGGTCGAGGAAACTGGCGAGACCTCCCTCGAGACGGGCGGGCGACCGGCAAAGCTCTATCGGTTCCGGCATGCCGTCCTCGACGACAGGGCTGGGGCCGGGACAAAATTGCCGCTCGCGCGGGCTTGACATACTTATAGTCAAGGTAGACATATTCCCCTTATTGTCAGATCGAATATAAGCGGAGGCGCTGATGACTGGGGCGTTACCTACGGCTGCGTCCCTGTACGAGCGCGTCCGGCGGGTGATTCCGCCAGTCGAATGGCCGGCGTTTACCGACGACCTTGAAGCCATCCTTGCGCTGAAGCGCGATCGAAACGCGGTCATCCTTGCGCACAACTACCAAACGCCGGAGATCTTCCATTGCGTGGCCGACATCGTCGGCGACAGCCTCGCACTGGCCCGCAAGGCGGCCACGGTCGAGGCGCAGGTCATCGTGGTTGCCGGCGTGCATTTCATGGCCGAGACGGCCAAGCTGCTCAATCCTAACAAGATGGTCCTCATTCCGGACCTCCGCGCCGGTTGCTCGCTGGCCGAATCCATCACGGCAGAGGACGTGCGGCAGCTACGGCAGCGCTATCCGGGGGTCCCGGTTGTCACCTACGTCAACACTTCGGCAGCGGTAAAAGCGGAGTCGGACATCTGCTGCACCTCGGGCAATGCCCGCGCGGTGGTGGAATCTCTCGGCGTGCCGCGCGTGATCATGGTGCCCGATCAATACCTGGCGATAAACGTTGCGGCGGACACGGATGTCGAGATCATCGCCTGGAAGGGCCACTGCGAAGTGCATGAGCGCTTCACGTCGACCGACATCCGGGAATTGCGCGATGCACATCCTGGGGTCATCGTGCTCGCCCATCCAGAATGCCCGCCCGAGATTGTCACACAAGCGGAATTCTCCGGCTCGACTGCGGCCATGTTGGATTATGTCGAGCGGGAGAAACCAGCGCGCGTCGTCCTGCTGACCGAATGTTCGATGAGCGACAATGTCGCGGTCGCGCATCCCGAAATCGAGTTCATCCGCCCTTGCAATCTCTGCCCGCACATGAAGCGCATCACCTTGGCCAACATCCGCGCCGCGCTCGAAGAGAACCGGCATGAGGTTCGGATCGCCGCCGGGATTGCAGAGCGCGCGCGCCACTCAGTCGAGCGAATGCTTTCCATATGAGCCTCGACGTTCATGACATTGGCGGGGCACCGGTGATCATCGGCTCTGGTTTGGCAGGCCTGATGACCGCGCTCCATCTGGCGCCGGAACCGGTTGTGCTTCTATCTAATGCGGGGCTGGGAACCGGAGCCTGCAGCGAGCTCGCCCAAGGCGGTCTTGCTGCAAGTGTCGGCGGCGAAGACAGTCCCGAACTTCATCTTTGTGACACCCTGGCGGCCGGCGACGGCCTCTGCGACGAGGCAACGGTGCGGCGAGTGGTCCGAGCTGCACCTGAAGCGATCAGGACTCTAGAGCGGTTTGGAGTCGCATTCGACCGACGCGCTGATGGCGCCTTGCGGCTGGGGCTCGAGGCGGCGCACTCGCAGCGGCGGATCGTGCATGCGGCGGGCGATGCCACCGGTCGCGAACTGGTGCGCGCGCTGGTCGCGGCAGCACGGCGCACAGCCTCCATCACTGTCCTGGAAAACGTCGAGGCCCGCCGGCTTGTCGTGGAAGACGGGGCGATCATCGCCGTGGTCGCGGCCGGGTGCACGGGCGCAATCGCCTTGCCAACGCGCCGCGCGGTGCTGGCGACCGGCGGCATCGGCGCCTTGTTCAGCGAGACGACAAACCCGCCTGGCTCATGTGGACAGGGGCTCGCGCTCGCCGCTTGTGCCGGGGCGGAGTTCGCCGACCTGGAATTCGTGCAATTCCACCCGACCGCCCTCGAGGGCCCGCGGCGGCCGATGCCGCTGGTGAGCGAGGCGGTGCGTGGCGAGGGTGCTGTGCTCGTCGACGAGCAGGGAGAGCGTTTCCTGGGTGATACCCCAGGGGGCGAGCTTGCGCCTCGCGACGTGGTTGCGCGCGCGGTTTGGCGCCAACTCGCTCTCGGACGCCGTGTGTTTCTTGACGCCAGGCAATGTCTGGGTCCCAGATTTGACAAGCGCTTTCCGGCGATCGCCGATTTGTGCCGCCAGGCCGGCATCGATCCGGCGACCGACCTGATCCCGGTGCGCCCGGCCGCACATTATCACATGGGCGGTGTTGCAGTAGACGCTGCGGGCCGCAGCTCCATCGAGGGACTGTGGGCATGCGGCGAGGTCGCTTGCACGGGTCTGCACGGCGCGAACCGGCTCGCCAGCAACTCGCTTATCGAAGCAGTGGTGACGGCGAGCTGGGTTGCTGAAAGCGTCGCCGACGCATCACACACCCGGCGACCACGCGTGTGTTCGGCATTCGTGCCTCAACGGCCGGACGCCTCCGGCATCCGTCCAATCGTCTCCGCCGCGCTCGGCATCGTCCGCGACGGCGAGACGCTACGCGACGGGGTGGCTACCCTGTTGCCGGTTGCAGCTCACGACAGCGCGGCGTCTGACCCCGCCATGGTCGCGCTGATGATCGCCATTGCGGCTCTGCGGCGCGAAGAGAGCCGCGGCTCGCACTATCGTTCCGATTTCGCCGGACGCGATGCAGATGCGCGCCAGTCACGACTGACACTGCGCAGCGCAATACAGACCGCCGTCGCACTCAGCTGGCGAGCGCCGATGCGGAGTACCCTGACATGAAATTCTCACCGCTTCCCTCAACCCTGATCGAACCGATCGTGCGCGGTGCTCTTCTCGAAGACCTGGGCAGATGCGGCGATCTGACCAGCGAGGCCGTGATCCCGCGCGATCGCACCGCCACGTTGGTGCTGAAGTCGCGACAAACGGGGATCGTTGCCGGGCTCGATCTGGCCGCCTTCGCCTTCATGCTCGTCGAACCTGCGATCGACATGCAAATCTGGAGAGTTGACGGCAGCGATGTCGCGGGGGGCGAAATCATCGCCATGCTGTGCGGACCGGCGCGGGGCCTGCTCACCGCCGAGCGCACGGCGCTCAATTTTCTGTGTCATCTAAGCGGCATTGCCACTGCCACGGCAGCGATGGTCGAAGCCGTGCGTGGCCACAAGGCGAGGATCGTGTGCACGCGAAAGACGACGCCCGGCCTGCGCGCGCTGGAGAAATATGCGGTACGCGTCGGCGGCGGCGCCAATCACCGCTTCGGGCTCGACGACGCCTTCCTGATCAAGGACAACCACATCGCGATCGCCGGCGACATTCGCACGACAATAGAGCGGGCGCGCGCTGCCGCGGGGCACATGGTGAAGATCGAGGTCGAGGTCGAGACCCTCGAGCAGCTCGATACAGCGCTCACGCTGGGGGTCGACGCGGTGTTGCTCGACAACATGTCGGTTGAGGACCTTGCCCGCGCCGTGGCAATGGTTGGGGGCCGCGCCGTCACGGAGGCTTCCGGCCGGGTGACACCGAAAATGGCACCGGCGATTGCTGCGACGGGTGTTGATCTCATCTCGGTCGGATGGCTGACACACAGCGCGCCCATTCTCGACATCGGCCTGGACATGCCAACTCGCGGGAACATCAGCACTCATTTGAACTAACGGGAAACACAATGGGGAGCAACGTGCTCGGGCTGCGCGCACCAAAAGGCGCGAAAGAGCACGCTTCATGCGGCTCACCCTTCATTACTTCCGGATCCCAATATTGCGCCCACCGACGAGCCAATCGGAAGGGGCTCCCACTCGACGGACTGGTGAGTGCGCTCGCTGATCGGCAATAGAGGCTTTGACGATGACAACGGAAATGAACGAGGAGTGCGACTCGGACTTTGCCACGCAGTCGATGGAGGCAGCACTAGCCCGATGGAGCCGCAAAGAGGCCGAGGCTATATACGGAATGCCGTTCAACGATCTGCTCTTCTTGGCGCAGACGGTCCATCGCCAGAACTTCGATCGCAACCGGGTGCAGCTGTCGCGGCTTCTCAGCATCAAGACCGGCGGATGCCCGGAGGATTGCGGCTATTGCAGCCAGTCTGCGCATCACCAAACCGGCCTGAAGGCCTCGAAGCTGATGGAGGTCAAACATGTCGTCGAGGAGGCGACCAAGGCACGAGATGCTGGCGCAACCCGCTATTGCATGGGCGCTGCCTGGCGCAGTCCGAAGGAGCGCGACATGGACGCCGTGCTCGCCATGATCGAAGGCGTGAAGGCGCTCGGCCTGGAGACCTGCATGACTCTCGGCATGCTCGACCTCAGCCAGGCGCAGCGCCTGAAGGCGGCCGGTCTCGACTACTACAACCACAACATCGACACCTCTGCGCGCTATTACGGCAAGGTCGTTTCGACCAGGACCTTTGCCGACCGGCTGGAAACGCTTGGGCGCGTGCGCGAGGCTGGGATCAAGGTCTGCTGCGGCGGCATTGTCGGGATGGGAGAGGAAAAGGCCGATCGCATGGACATGCTGGTGACGCTGGCGAACCTGCCCGAGCCGCCCGAAAGCGTGCCGATCAACATGCTGATCCCCATCAGGGGGACGCCGCTCGCCGATGCCGAACCCATCGATCCGATCGATTTCATCCGCACCATTGCGCTCGCCCGGATCATGATGCCGAAGTCTGATGTAAGGCTCTCCGCCGGCAGGACGGCGATGAGCGACGAGACCCAGGCGCTGTGCTTCTTTGCCGGCGCCAATTCCATTTTTGTCGGCGACACGCTGCTGACTGCGGACAATCCCGGAGAGGACAAGGATACTCGTCTATTTAGACGTCTGGGCATCGAACCGATGCGAGGCGAGGCGAAATGAACGAGCCACCGCTCGCCCGCTTTGAAGCAACCTTGCAGGGGTTGGCACGCAAGGACCGGCTGCGCGCACTGGCGCCGCGGGTCGGGCTCGACTTCTCGTCCAACGATTATCTCGGGCTTGCTGCCTTCAAGAGACTTGGCGATGCAGTCGCGGCGGCAATCGAGCGGGGCACCCCTGTGGGCGCTACCGGATCGCGGCTTCTGCGCGGCAACGCGCCGGAGCATGAGGCGCTGGAGTCAGATGCTGCCGCGTTCTTCGGGGCCGAACGGGCGCTGTTCTTCGGCAGCGGCTACATGGCCAACTTCGCCCTCCTGAGCACCCTGGTGAAGAAGGGCGACCTGTTGATCCTCGATGAACTCGCCCATGCCAGCATGCATGAAGGGGCCCGGGCAGGACGCGCCGAGTTCAGGCTGGTGGCACACAATGACATTGATGCTTTTGAGGACGCGATCAGGCGCTGGCGCGCCGAAGGCGGCATTGGCCGCATCTGGATCGGCGTTGAAAGCCTCTACAGCATGGATGGCGACTGCGCGCCGATGGAGAGCCTGGTTGAGCTTGCCGATCGGCACGAGGCCTTCATACTGGTCGACGAGGCACATGCCACAGGTGTCTGGGGACCGGGGGGCCGCGGGCTGGCCGCCGCGTTCGAGGGCCGCGACAACATCGTGGCTCTCCATACATGCGGCAAGGCACTCGGCGCATCGGGCGCGCTCGTCACCGGGCCGCGAGTGCTGTGCGACTATATTGTCAATCGCTGCCGTCCGTTTATCTACGCCACCGCACCATCGCCGCTGATGGCAGTGGCTGCGCGCGAAGCGCTCGCAATGCTGGTCGACGAGCCGATGCGCCGCGTTGATTTGCACGAGCACGTTGCCTTCGCAAGCCGGCAACTGGCCGAGCATTGCGGAGCCAAGCCCAGCGGTTCGCAGATCCACCCATTTGTCATTGGGGACGTGGCGCGCACCATGGCTGTCGCGGCGGCTCTGCAGGCTCGCGGCTTCGACTTACGCGGCATTCGTCCGCCGGCGGTGCCGGAGGGTACCTCGCGGCTGCGCATTTCGCTGACGCTCAACGTGGGCAAGGCTGACATTCGCGTCATGGTCGAGACGCTTGCCGAAGTATTGGCCACCACGGCATGAGCAAGCGCATCGTCGTCACGGGAACCGATACGGGAATTGGCAAAACCGTTTTCGCCGCGGGGCTCGCAGGTCTGCTCGACGGCTTCTACTGGAAGCCGGTCCAATCGGGTCTCGAAGGTGAGACCGACAGTGAGGTGGTCGAACGGCTCGCTGGCCTGCCATCGGGGCGGGTGCTGCCGGAGGCCCACCGCTTGAGGAGCCCCTTGTCGCCGCACCGTTCAGCCGAAATCGACGGTGTCTCGATCGAGCCTGCCGATCTTTCATTTCCGGTCCTGCCCACACCGCTCGTCATCGAAGGCGCTGGCGGACTGATGGTGCCGATCAATCGACAGACAAGATTCATTGACATCTTCGCTGAATGGCGGCTGCCGGTGATCCTGTGCGCCCGCACTGAACTCGGCACGATCAACCACAGCCTGCTGTCGATCGAAGCCCTGCGGGCTCGCTCGATCCCGCTGATCGGCGTTGTCTTCATCGGTGAAGAGGCGGCCGATACGCAAAAGACAATCACCGAGTTGGGCGCGGTGCGTCAGCTCGGCAGACTGCCACACCTCGCTCCGCTCACGAGCGAAACTCTGAGAAAGGCGATGTTTGCAAGCTTCGACCTTGCGCAGATGGCTGGAGGCGAGTGATGCCGCGGTCGCGCGTCTGGCATCCCTTCACCCAGCACGCGATCGAGCCGCCCATGCTGTCCGTCGTCCGCACCGACGGAGCTTGGCTGGAGACGAATGACGGAAGGCGTATCCTCGACGCAATCTCCTCCTGGTGGGTGGTCACTCACGGGCACCGCCAGCCACGGATCATGGAAGCGATCCGGATTGCGACCGAGATGCTTGACCAGGTGATCTTCGCCGGCCTCACCCATGAGCCGGCAGAGCAATTGGCGTCGGCGCTGATCGAAATGGTGCCGCCAGGCCTCGACTGGGTCTTTTATTCCGACAGCGGCTCCACGAGCGTTGAAGTCGCACTGAAGATGGCGCTCGGCTATTTCCGCAACACAGGCGCGCCGCGCTCGCGCATCGTCGCCATGGAACACAGCTATCATGGCGACACGATCGGCACGATGAGCGTCGGCGCCCGGGGCGTGTTCAATGCCGCCTACGAACCGCTGTTGTTCGAGGTCGACACCATTCCTTTTCCGGCCGCGGGGCGGGAGCAGGAAACGCTGGATCGTTTCGAGACCCTGTCTCTTGACCGCCGCGCCGCCGCGCTGATCATCGAGCCGCTCGTGCTTGGCGCCGGCGGCATGCTGATGTATCCGGCCTGGGTGCTGGCGGAATTGAAGCGGATCGCTGAAGCGTCCGGCACGCTCTTGATCGCCGACGAAGTGATGACCGGCTGGGGGCGCACCGGAACCATGTTCGCCTGCGAGCAGGCATCGATCTCACCGGACATATTGTGCACCTCGAAGGGCTTGACTGGCGGCGCCGTCCCGCTGGCAGCCACGCTCGCCAGCGATGCCATCTTCGAGGCCCACTACTGCGTGGACCGAAAGAAGACCTTTTTCCACTCAAGTTCCTACACCGCCAATCCGATCGCCTGCGCGGCCGCGCTTGCCAATGTCGAGGTCTGGCGGTGCGAGCCGGTCGCCAAGCGGATTGCGGCCTTAAGTGCGAGACAGGCCGATGGCCTGCAACGCTTCCAAAACAATCCCTTCTTCGCCGAGGGCCGAGCAAACGGCACGATCCTAGCCCTCGATCTGCGCACCGGCTCGGCCGGATATCTGGCGGAGATCGGGCCGAAACTGCGCGCTTTTTTCCTCGAACGTGGCATGCTGGTGCGCCCGCTCGGAAATGTCCTCTATCTTTTGCCGCCCTATTGCATCACCGGCGACGAACTGGACGGGCTCTATGACGCCATAGAGGAGGCCGGCGAACGCTTCGGTTCGCGATCATGATCCGGTCGTCGCGCATCGTCGGTTTCGGTCATCACGCGCCGGCGCGCAAGGTCAATAACGCGGAAATCGAAGGTCGTCTCGGGCTCGAACCCGGCTGGATCGAGCGGCGCACCGGGATACGGTCGCGCTTCTGGGCAACGGGCGAAGACACATTATCGGGCCTTGCCACGCGCGCCGGCGACATGGCGCTGGCGAATGCCGGTGTCGACCGTGACGATATCGGCCTGCTGTTGCTGGCCACGTCCACGCCCGACCATCTCCTGCCACCGAGCGCGCCGCTGGTGGCCCACCGGCTCGGGCTCGACCGCGCCGGTGCGATTGACCTGACGGGTGCCTGCGCCGGCTTCATCTATGCCTTGATGTTGGCGGATGGGTTCACCCGCCTCCATGGCAAAGCGAGCCTGGTGATTGCCGCCAATATCCTCAGCCGCCGCATCAATCCGGCCGAGCGCGCAAGCGCGGTGTTGTTTGCGGATGCCGCCGGCGCGGTGGTGGTTGCCCCGTGCAAAGAGCCGGACGGAGGCATTCTCGGCGCGGCGATGGCCTCGGACGGCTCGCGCTACGGGCTGATTCAGATTCCCGCCGGCGGCAGCAACACGCCGTTTCATGGCGAGCTGGACCTCGAGCAAACCCGTATGACCATCAGTGACGGGCGTGAAGTGTTCGCCAGGGCTGTAGAGATGATGACTGACTGCTCGAGAGGTGCGCTCACGGCCGCCCGAATGCCGCCGCAACACATCGATCGTTTCGTGCCGCACCAGGCCAATGCCCGGATCTTCGATGCGGTCGGCAGGAATCTGGGCATAGCGGATGAAGCAATTGTCAAGACGATTGCCGATTACGGCAACTCTTCGGCCGCGACGATCCCACTCTCGCTCTCGCTTTCGCATCGGGCGCAGCCGTTTCGGCCAGGCGAAAAGATTCTTCTTGCCGCGGCCGGTGCCGGTCTCAGCGGAGGCGCACTCGTCATAGGAATTTAGCCGTACGCGGTCATGCACAGGATCCGTCACCGATGACACGAACGAACGGGCGCACGAAAAAATGGTCGCCGACAAGCTTCATGGGCGCTGGCGTGGTCAGGCCAGAGCGATCAAAGTTGCAGATGATTCTGTCGATCAGCACGATCGGCAATGCTGTCTTTCGAAGGTTGTCGGCGCCAGCATGGGAGAGCGGAGCCAACAGAGTTCATCACCCCTCCTCACCTCGACGAAGTCGTCCTGGTCGATAAGTCCGGCCCTTCTGGTCCATAGATCAATATTGTAGCGGCAGCACCGGCAGCCGAGAATTGAACAAGCGGCCCCTCGAAGGCATCAAATGATCATGCAGTCCGAAAACAATACCCATCTGCCTGCCTCAGCAACGCTCGCTCCCTTTCGAAACCCGGTGTTTCGCTCGATCTGGACCGCCACACAAATATCCAGCCTCGGTTGGCTCGTGCAAACGGTGGCCATCAGCTGGCTGATGGCCACGATTTCCGCTTCGGACCTGATGGTTGCGCTGGTGCAGGCTGCATCCACCTTGCCGGTGTTCCTCCTCTCAATCGTTGCCGGAGCCATTGCCGACAACTTCAGCCGCCGATGGGTGATGTTTGCGGGGCACTGCCTGATAGCATTGGCTTCAACGACGCTGATGATATCCGTGGGTCTGGGATTTGCCGGTCCATGGCTAATTCTTGCATTGGGTTTCCTGGCTGGCTGCGGCTTTGCCTTGAATGATCCGGCCTGGCACGCATCTGTTGGCGATATCCTTCACAAAAGGGACATCCCGGCCGCGGTCACCCTCATGTCCGTAGGATACAACATTGTACGCAGCGTTGGTCCGGCTTTGGGGGGCGTGGTCCTGGCATTTCTTGGACCGCTTGCCGCTTTCGCCTTGGCAGCGCTGAGTGATCTGGCGCCGCTAACCGCGATATGGCGCACACGATGGAAGGTTCGCACTTCCCCTCTCCCTCGTGAACGCATGACGATGGCAATTCATGACGGAGTGCGCTTCACTGTGATGTCCCTGGAGATCAGGGCAGCGATTGCCCGTGCAACCCTTTTCGGCCTGGCAAGCATCTCCATCCTTGCATTGCTGCCTCTATTTGTCCGGGACCAGCTGAAGAGCGGCCCGATCATCTACGGCATCTTGCTGGCCGGCTTCGGGATGGGTGCTTTCATTGCGGGCATGAGCAATAGCTTTCTAAGGCGGATGACGTCTCAAAACAGGCTGGTGTCCTTCGCCTCTGTCGCTTGTGCGGCATGTTGCCTTTCGCTTGCACTCACATCATCGGTCCCCGTGGCGGTCGTTTCGCTGGCACTCGGCGGCGCGGGTTGGCTCATCACCTGGACTGGGATCGACGTGTCGGTGCAACTGGCAAGCCCCAGATGGGTGGTCGGCCGGACACTGTCGATCTACTACGCCTTGAGCGCAGGCGGGATGGCGGCTGGCAGCTGGATCTGGGGTACTGTCGCACAGAACTACTCCTTAGGCTGGGCTTTGGAGGGCGCCGCCGGCGCTCTGTTGCTGGTTGCGGCTGCGGGAATGCTGTTACCGGTCGGTCCATGGGAGGAAACGGATCAGGAAAGTTCGGATTTTCGCCCGCCGGAGCTGGCACTCGACTTGAAGCCCAGAAGTGGACCCATAGTGGTCAAGGTGGAGTATCGGATACCCGAAGAGAACATCGAGACCTTTCTGGGCTACATGCGCGCCAGGCGGCATGTTCAGAGCCGTGCCGGTGCGCGAAACTGGACACTGCAGCGAAATCTTCAAACGCCTTCGATTTGGACAGAGACATTCCGCACGCCGACCTGGATGGACTTTCTTCGCCTGAATCATCGGCTCACGGCAGCGGATAAGGAAATCGGTGACCATCTCCTGTCACTGCACGATGGGGAGGATCCTCCTCACACAGTGCTTTCCATTGAACGCACGACTGAGGCCGCGCGTACCCGTTCCCCAACACTCTTTTCTCGCCCTCCGAGGTGACGTGACCACGCGTCGAGCATTGGGGTCTGGCCTTTGGCGCTTCTGGCGGACCGAGAGACCTACTTTGCTGCAAAAGCTCCGAATTCCGCGCGGCCAACCAGAAGCTCGGCATACAGCAGTTCGCGTGTGAAACAGCATTGGCCACACGATCCCAGGCCCGAAACCCAGCAGTCATTCCCAGTCCAGTCGCTCGGAACTCTGATCGTGGCGATGTGCTTGAGCCTCATAATTGTCCGCTAGCGTGTCGAGAGCCTTGGCCGTATGCGGATGGTCGAAAGAGATCGCATTCGACCATCCGCGGTATTTAGCGGCTTCCTTCCGTTCCAGCTCCCCACCGTCGCGCGGCGATCGCATTGTTACGCCACGTCGGTTCATCTTACCGGTCAAAAAGCCATTGATCATTGGTTTGCTGCGGAAAAGATCGATTGCGTCGCGGACCGCTTCGGCCGGCCAGTTGCCGTCTGCTCCAAAAGGAGAGGCAGCCAAAACGTTGCCAATGCGACTGTCGGCGATATCTTCTCGGCCGGCGGTCTTAGCGAGCGATCGAGCTTCCTTGATCCACCCCTCAAGAGCAACGTTATCGATCGTCCCATCATCTTTTGTACCGGGAAGCCGATCCCATTCCTCAAGAAGTCGGTAGGCCTGGGTGGCGATGGCGCGTGCTCGCTCGGGATCCTGCGGCTCAACGTCGACGACACCGCTTTCCTCGCTCGCCTTGAATACCGCGCTGAGTATTTGGACAAAGAAGGATGGCTGCTCCGACAGCGCCTTCATAAGCACCTTGGGCGGACGGCGCGAGCGAGTCAAAATCGGTAGATAGGCCCACTCGACCTTGACCAATGCATTGCTGTCGACGTCATCACGTTTGTCAAGCACCTGGAGGATTTCGGCGACGTAGTGCTGGAACATCGTCGCTTCGTTCCTGTCGCCCTCGCTCTCGAACGGCTGTCGGACGGCCTCAAGTAGCACCTCGATGAGAAGATCTGAGAGCAGATCAGTTCGGCTGTCGCGTGCCGCGAGCGGCAGAGCGTGACGCGCGCGACCAACGGAGATGAGTTTGCGGATCGCGAAACCGACCTCGTCACGGTCGTCGCTCATCCAGAACACCGGCGTCTGACGCCAATACGTTTCTTCGATTTCAGCGCCAGCGCTGGTAGCCTGGTCCCAAGTCCAACGCCGCCCAGGAAGCGCGCGCAGGATCGTAAGCAATGCGGTGTCGCCCCAAGAGCGACTGGTTGCCTTAGCGATCAACTCAGCTGCCCATGGCTCCTTTCGCTCTGCAAAGGCAGAGACGATCAGGCCGTGGGCAAGAGCACGCTCATGCGCATCTTCGCTTCGAATTGCCGACTCCAACAGCGCTTCGAGATCGGGTTCGGAGAGACCGCCAGCAAAGAGCGCCTTGCCGATGTATCCCGCTGTGCCAACCTTGCGGGAGAGCGCGAGGATGGCTGGAATGCCGTCTTTGGAGAACAGGGCGTGTGCGGCATCTTTCCTCGCTAGATCGACCTCACGCTCATTCGTCTTCCAACCTTCGGCCGAAGGCCGTGGCAAGCCCGCATCTTGTTCAAAGAGCCATGCCACGCGCTCTATTGGATCAGCGGGTGCGAAGCGCTCGTAAATCGCCTCAAGTCGGTCGAGCACTTGACTCGGCATGGACCATTCGGCGTCTGGAAATTGCCGATGGTGATGGAGGACACGGCGCATGGCGGCCCATATTGCTGCGCGGTCAATCTGCTTAGTAATCCTCGGCTCAGCCGCCTCCAGTGTAGAGAACCCACCTTCCGTGTCCGGTGAAAGGTCAGCGAATCGGTCGAGCAGCGCGGTCCACCTGGCGGCATCGAGGCCGACGTCGACGAGCACACGCTCCGTGATCGCCACAGCTCCGCGCCCGATGGTGGCCCATGTAGCCACCTCGACTTCATCGACGGTAAAATCACGCCACAGCGGCATCGGCGACGGGATGGAGGTGTCGTGCCCCTGCGGTAGCAGGCTCAACATGAGTTTCCAGGCGGCGTCTCGCTCGTGCTTGCGAATGAGGTCGAGCGCCCGAAGCCGCAGGTCGAGCGTCGCATAGGTTTGGGGCAGCCAGAGAAGATGAATCGCGCGGAGACTGTTGGCCGGTCGGTTCGCGTATTGCCCGGGCGGGTTGTCGATGGCGTCCAGCCGAGCCAGGACATGGGTCACTTTCGGCATGAGCTCTGGCGACCAGGCCAGGGACTCGAGCGCCCACAAAAGATCCGACAAATGCTCTGCCCCAAAGACACCTTCCCCGTCTCTGCCGAATAGGGCGCGGATTGGCGGGTCGTTCAGATCAAGGCTATCCTCGATGGCCCGAAGAAAGGCGCTCGGTGAGGCCTCGGCCAACAATCGGAAGTCTCGAGATAGGGACCACCATCTCTGTTTGGTGGCATTCGCCAGCAGCTTCGCGACAATATGATCAGCACGGCGTGCGGCGTCCGGTATCGTCTTAATCTCCTCGCCCCACAGAGCAAGCAGGATCAGTACTTGTCCGATCCCATGGCGCAACATTCCCGAATAGTCGCGCTGGACGCCGCGAACACTCGCCATCCAGCGCTCGTCTGGGTCCATCTCGAACCGCGGATCTACGGAGCCGAGGACAGCATGGGCTGCAGCCTCGAAGCGCTTGATGTCGACCCCTGTCAAATGCCGCGCAAGCAGGAACCATGCATCTTGCGGCGAAGCGATACGCCAGGTCGAGCCGATCTTTTGCAGTGGGCTGTCAAATCTTCCGACGTAAGGCATCAGATCGCGGGCGATTGCGTCATATGGTTCGTCAGCGAGCTCTGCAAGGCGTGCCTTATCCGCCTCTGCGTCCTCATCCCAGCCGCCCGCGAGAAGTGCTGCCAACAATGCTTGAGGCGGCCTAACCTCCGCCCACTGTGGCCGTCGCCCCGGCGCGCTGGGAATAAGGCGACGCAGGACAGCCAAATTGCGTGCGCTGTCGCGCGCGTATGCCTCGGCACGAGGTTGCGCAATGCCAGCGGCAACCAGAGCGCTAGCGATCCCCTCGCGCGACGGTCGCGGTAGGGCACGGACGTCACCTCGGGAGATCGGCCGCTCGTCATAGGCTTGCAGGACATAGTGGCCGCGTCCCGCCAGCGCGTGCGCGATGCCGGGGTCTGGTTCAGTCATGACGACAATCAGAGGACCTGGCGCGTTTGCCAATGCTCGCGCCGCCGCAGCGGTCGTCGCCACCAGGCATCGGGCCTTGTAAGCGGCCTTCACTTCGTCCGGGAGCATCGCAAGTGTTGCGTAAAAGAACGACACGACCTCATCTGTGGTCGTAGCTTGGAGCGAGAAAACGGATGGCTTGCTGCGAAGCCAGCGGAGAAGGTCAGCTGCTTCCTCGTCACGATCACTTAGGACCAACTCCTCGGTCAGGGGCCACTTCGCAGCGAGCGACCACTCTTCCCAGACTTCCTCGAGCTCTCGAGTGTCCTCCGGTCGCTTCCCCAGGCGAACCGCCAACCACAGCCCAACCACCGGTGTTTGTTCGATCCAGTGGACAAGGTCGTCGGCGTCATAAACACGAACGTTTGCCCAAGGCCCTTCCGCCTCTCGGGCCTTTGCCCATTTATCCTTGCCGGGCCAGTGGCGGGGAGTGACGAACACAAAGCTAGCATTGGCTGGATCGAACGGCGCCGGCTCGTCGGTTCGCTTCCGGTAATCCTCGGTCACCTTTCTTTCGATGTCGCGACGCTGGCTTCCGATCTCCCAACCAGCCTCACCTTTCGGCACGTAAGAGTTTCCTGTGTCCGTGTAGGTCTGTCCGTCCCAGCCCGGATGCTGGACCCCTTCGTCAGCTGGAAAGCGGAGGTGAACTGCGGTGCCGGCGGTAGCGCGTATCAGATGTGAAACAAGGGTTGGCATGCTCAGCACGCCTTCTGTTCGGTTTGCCCAGACCGAAAGATCTTCCGCATCCACCCAGCGGATAGGTGCGCCTGCTCGCTCGGACGGGGTGATATTCGGGATAGCTGGTCCGATTACCGCACCCGTCGGCAGGAAACGGATGCCGGCATTTTCGAGCGCCGTACGAATTGCTTGGGCATTGTTGGCGACGGGGATACGTTGACCCCGCTCGAAATCCGCAACGGTAGAGGTCGCCACGCCGGCTTGCTTGGCCAAGTCGTGCTGGGACCACGCCAAAAGAGCCCGGGCGGCCCGGACGTGCTTTGGGGTAAGATCAAGCGGGGAAACCTGTTGCGCCATGGTCATATGAAATATATGACATCAGTTGAGTTTTCCCAACTGTTCTTTTCTGTCGACAAATCTAAATTTTTGCCGACAATAGATAACAAATGCCTCGAAATCGTATGACCCACCGTGAGACCGCCCTGAATCTCGTTCGAGATCGCGGCATCGTGCGTGCGCGCGACTTTACGGCGGCCGGCATCCCGCTGGTCTATCTCAGGCGCCTTACCGAGGCCGGTGATATCGTACGTCTCAGGCGCGGTCTATACCAGCATCCCGAGCGAATGGGCGAAGACACCGATCATGATCTGGCAGAAGCGGCACGTATTGTGCCGAACGGCGTGGTCAGCCTCATCAGCGCGCTTCGTCACCACGGTTTGACGACCCAGCTTCCGCACGCGGTGTGGATGACGATACCACACAAGGCAAGGACGCCGCACACTCCAGGCCTGCGTCTGGAGATTGTTCGGGCGACCTGCGAAGTCCTGGCATCCGGAGTCGAGTTCATCCGCGTCGAAGGCGTCGATGTAGCGATCTATGGCGTCGCAAAAACGGTTGCCGATTGCTTCAAGCATCGCCGTCATGTTGGCGAAGACGTCGCAGTCGAGGCGCTCCGCGACGCTCTGCAACAACGAAAGACCATAGCGAGTGAGCTGATGAAGTACGCGGTCATTGATCGAGTGACCGCCCGGATCGAGCCCTATATCAAGGCCGTACAATGATGGCTAAGGTTCTCAAGAATCCTGCCGCCTCAATAAGAGACCGCCTTCTTCAGCACTCTAGGCAACAGGGTGACGACTATCAGCGCATCCTGACGCGGTATGCGATCGAACGCTTGCTTTTCCGCCTCAGTATGACCGAAGCGTCCGAGCGCTATGTACTCAAGGGCGCAATGCTGTTCGTGACCTGGCCCGAATACGTCTTCAGGCCAACCGGCGATCTTGACCTGCTCGGCCAAGGCGACCCTGACCCCGGCGCCATTCACGACCTCTTCACCCGGATTTGCCAGGTCGAAGCTCCCGACGAAGGCATCGTCTTCGATGCGGCCTCCCTGACAGTCGATCCCGTGCGCGAAGGAAAATACCAAGGCGTTCGCCTGAACCTGAAGGGTTGGCCGAACAGCCTTCAACAGCGGCGCCAAGTTGACTTCCGCCTGGATCCAGCTTGGTGGCCTGCGTGTCGGGAAGGACGACTCGGCCTTCGACACGTTTGCCGGATACTCCGGGAACGTCTTCAATAATGCACTCGTTGCGTATTGGCGATTTCGACACCAACGTAGCTCAGTACTATCTGGATTCCGACAATGGGTTTTCAGCTCTGGTTTCACTTGAATAAGGGGCGGGTGAGGTCGGTTCTCTTGACGGCCATGTTCCCCACGTCGTCTTAGGCGTGAGACAGACACAGGCTGGCGGAGCGATCACCGGCGTCATCGCTCGTGACAGCAACTACAACGCTTTGGCTGGCAAGGTCCGCATCGACCTCAACGTCACAGATGATTGTCGTTATTCGGTATGTTCGGCTACGGCTCCCTTGGCAATCCCAACGACGACCCAAGCAGGGCGATCGCCGCTCAGGGTCGCGGCTTCTACAAGAATGGAGCGGCGACTGGGCTTTGTGGGTAGGGGCCACTTACAGGTTTCGACGAGAAAACGTCGTTGAACCTCCAGGTCTCAGGCGATCAGCTCAGCAACTGCGGACTGGCTGCAATTCGCCTATATGGCCATTCCAGGGTTCACAATCAGGGCCGAAGTCGATTATGCCCACTACGCCAAGCTCACTCCCGTCGCCTCGAACCCGGCTAACGTCGGCAAAGCGGACAGGCTCGGCGGCGTTCTGCGATTCCAAAGCTCGTTCTAACGGAATGAATTTGAACGGCGGCGCCCGACGGGTGCCTCGCTGTCTGGCCTTTCAAGATGTCGTCCCGCATGATCATGCCCGGACTCCGTTGCTGGGCTTCAGAACCTGCTCAGCGAGACTCCCAAGCTCGGTAACTCAACAGCTGGTCCGCGACATCGCCGGTCGATCTGCATCTCTGTTGGGCTACTACCTGGCGATGAAGCTGCCGAATCGAGAGCACGCAAGGGCTGAGAACACCTAGACACTTCGTCCAGGCACTTGAACCTTCTTCAGTGGTTCAGGATGAGTTTCGGCGGGCGTCGTCGCAACATCAGTGAGAATTTTGTTCTGCTGGGCCGTCTTCAGGGCAACTCAATCTGAATCGCAGCCGACTGCCCAGGCTCGCAAGCCTTTGGTCCCGGAAGCCGTGACAGCATAAGGTCTAGCCAAATTTCGTGCCGCCTCGCCCAGTTCTCAGCCGCGTTGTTGTCGCCGGGAAATGGCCGACCCTCCTATCCGTAGCCGGCGTCCCAAGCAGCACCGCAAATTGGGCAATGGCAATGTATGCATCCACGTCATGGATGCTTCTTTATCTAAGCAATCGATTTCTCCGGCTGTCCGATGATGAATATGAAGCGTCAGTTGGCCTGGTGGGGCCATCGGAGTTGTTGCGTGGAATCGCTTACCCAGTGCGGCCCGGGTGCCGCCATCTTCGGTGGAGTTGCCAATGTGATCTGCAGCCGAACGGCAAACGGCGGTCGTGGAGACAATGAGCATGGATACAGCCGGCTAGCTGGGACTATCCTCTACCGGGGGAAAATAGCTGTCACAACCGCATGTGGCCGGCGAGCACGGCCGTGCGCGGGACCGTCGGTCGCCCTGAGGCCGCGATGGTGGCGTGCCGAACTGTTCGGCCCCTGTCGCCCACATCACAGCTGCGCCCGCAGTTCCCATGCCACGCCAAATTGAAGTGTTCAGTAGGAGCCACAGCAACATGCACCGTCGTAATCTGATCAAAGGTTTCGTTGCACTCGGCGCTTGTCCCATTTGCGCTGAAGCCGCGCGGGCGGCCAGCACCGAATGGGGATATGCCGGGCCGGTCGGCCCCGAACAATGGGGGCATCTGGACAAGACGAATTTGGTCTGCTCGGCGGGCATGCAGCAATCGCCGGTCGATATCAGGGGCGCGGTCAAAGCGGATATTCCGCACATCGCCATAGGTTGGCACAGGGGCGGCGGCAGAATGGTGAACAACGGCCACACCATTCAGATCAACCTGCCGCAAGGCAGCACGCTCACTCGGGGGGATCGTGTCTATGAGCTGCTACAGTTCCATTTCCATGCACCAAGCGAGCACCACGTCGCAGGTAAGAGTTTCCCGATGGAAGCGCATTTTGTCCATAAGGGCCGCAACAGCGATACTGTGGGTGTTCTGAGCGTGTTTCTGACGCCAGGCGCCACAAATGCCAGCTTTGCCCGGCTTGCTGCCGCATTTCCTGCAACGTCAGGCGAAGAGGCAGCCGTCGATGAAGTCGACCCGAACGAGCTTCTGCCGGCTTCGCTTGGCTACTGGACATATGAAGGATCTTTGACGACGCCGCCATGCACGGAAAACGTCGACTGGATGGTGGCGACGGAACCGGTTGATGTCGACCCAGCAGACATAGAGCGATTTACCTCGCTATATCCCGAAAACGCGCGCCCTATCCGCGCGCCCAATCGGCGCTTCATCCTGGGCCTAAGCTGACGCCCCGGCGTAAAAACCGCCTGCGCGTCATGTTGATCTGCTTTCAGAATCGTAAGGATGTGCTCCGCGTCGCGTAGGCGCTTTGGGAGCTCATTTCGCGCTGGAAGCGCACCAGGACCAAGTTCGGTAACGGTGTTAAGCCATTCTCATAAGGGGGAGAGGTAGGCGTGGCTTTCCTGTTCCAGCAGCATCCGGCCGCATACCGAGCCCATGAACTGGAATTCATGTCGGACCTTCGCAAGGGGTCCATCGCGGATCAAACGCCGTTTCCTTGGCTCAGTTCCGACAAAGCAATTATGATCGCCCTAGCCACCTCGATTGCGCTCTTGGTCGGGACGCAGGGCCAGCCCCCGCAGATCGATCACGCGATCCTAAGCCAGCTGCGAACGATTCAGATCAATGACGCATTGCTCCGGCGCGACGTCGCCCGCGCTGGGATGGATATGACATTGGACTACCGTTCGGTTGCTTCTATCGGGCAAGCGTTGCAAAAGACTCGTGTAAACTTGCAACGTTCTTTCGAGATTTCGTCCGATGAGAGATCAGAGCAATCCAGATTGCTCGCGCAGCTCATAGATTCGATCGAAAGCAAAAAGGCTGCCGTCTCAGTCTTGGTCGAACAAAATCAGCTCATGCAAAGCTGTCTTGCACAGCTAGCTCGCTCGATTGGCCGCCTTGGGGGAGCACCGTCGGGCATGGTTGAACTTTCGATGCTGATCGTGCTTTCGGCTGAACCGAGGCTCGTTCTGAGCAAGGCTGGAGCTGCCTTATCTTCTTCATGGAGGTTGGACGAAGCTGCCGATCAGATCGCATCTCCGGACACGTTCTCCAAGGCCGCCGAACTGGAGCGAGAGCATCTGGAGGGCTACAGCTTGGCCAGCGCGCACGCGCAGCGCATGCGACTTTTCCTCGGTTTGGTGTCCATATGCCTCTGCTTGTTTGCGATGATTCCGCCCTCCAGGCAGCCTCTGCGGACGAACCGGCTGAAAAGGCGGTTGGAGCTTGAAGAGGCAATGAGTGAGATCGAAACTCGCCTCAACGAAAGTAAAGCAAAGGACGCCTCGGCGCGCTTTTCCACCGAAGAAGCGCTCAGAGTCGTTCAACGCGTTTTCGATGCGGATCAATGCGCGCTCGCCCTAGTGGATCCGAGTCTCAGCAGGCATACCGAGTGCTTTGTGGCGAACACGTACACACCCGTCTGGAACGTGCCGCTTATTGATGAAGTCGTTTCACTTGTCCGCGCCGGACGGCCAGTGTTTCGCGTCGTTCGGACCGCCTTAGGGCTTTCCGGTGTTTGTCAAATTGTTGCCTGCAGGGCTTCCGATCAGCAGGTTGTGGTTTGCATCCTTGTTTTTGAAGGAGATCGCTCACTCCCCTCGGCAGACGACCTGCGGGTTCTTGCCAGCGCCATTGTGCGTTTGAGCAACCATCTTGAACTGCAACGTATAAATACGGAACGCGACCTTCTGGTGAGTCGATGGGAGCATGTGGAAAGGCTGAGGACCGTGGGCACGATCGCAAGCGGCGTTACACATGAGTTCAACAACATTTTAGGGGCAATAATCGGCTATTCAGAGATTGCCCAAAGCCTTGTGCGTCGCCCCTCCAGAATCCGTAATCACATCGACCAGATCATTTTAGCTGGACACCGAGCCAAGCTGATCGTCGACCAGATCCTGTCACTAAGCCGAAACCGACAGCGCGTGGCAGTGCCATTCAACGTCTCCGAAATTGTCATGGATCTTGCGCCATTGCTGCGGGTCACAGTTCGGTCGGATGTTCAGTTGAACTTCAAGATCAACGAGTGGCAAACGGTGGTCGAGGGCAGCCCAACCGAGATACAGCAGATCCTCATGAATCTATGCAAGAACGCGTCGGAGGCTGTCTTGAACGAGGGCCGTGTCGAGGTCAGCGTTTCTCGCGCTCAGGTGCGCCAAACCAAGCCGCTGGCTCAGGGCACCTTGAGACCTGGAGATTACGTTCTCCTCTCCATCAGCGACGATGGCCCGGGAATCGCAAGTTCGATACTTCCGCATGTCTTTGAGCCCTTTTTTACCACGCGCTCTGTCGTCGGCGGGACCGGGCTGGGTCTTGCTGCGGTTGACAGGCACGTGAGCGCGCTCGCAGGATGCCTTGATGTCACCTCGGCTGTTGGCCGAGGGACGCGGTTTGATATCTACCTACCGGCCTCCGACGAGGAGCCAGTCACCGCTGACATCGCTTTCGGTCGGTACGACGGACCACTTGGCAACGGAGAAATCGTTGCAGTCGTGGAGCCCGATCCAGCAGAGTTGGAGATCTACAGGGACCAGATCGCCGCGCTGGGTTATGAGCCGGTCGGCTTCGCGAACCTTGAAGGTCTTTGCGAGTGGACCGAAAGCGGGAAGGCAGCAGACCTGGTGATTTTAGGTAGAACGCCTTTCCTGGAGCGAGGACAGGCCGAATCCGTATGCCCCACCCTCATGACGGTGCCTGTCATAGTCGTCGGCCAAACCGACTCCATGCCGGTCATATCCGCTAATCAGGCCCTCGTCCTTTGGCTAGCGAAGCCGGTCTCATCCCGGACAATGGCGCATGCGGTTCGTACAATGATGATGGCATGATACCGCCGAATCGCTCAGCCTATCCAACCACTGCGAGAAGGCCCGTCAAAAAGATATCGAAGCAGAACAGAATAACGCGTCGACACCGGCTTACCGATCCCGAGACGTTGTTCCAGCCTTAGTGCTTGTTGAGAAGGTCGGCTACTGTCTCTCCCCGCCGCCGGGCATCGGCGGCGAGCCATACCTCTCCTACCTCATACACGTCGCCTTGGGTACGGAACGGTATGATGACGTCAATGGCAGCCGACAGCATGTCAAGAAGCGTGCGGTCTTCGACAGCGGCTCCTTGCGCGCTGCTCTTGACGAGTGAAAAGAGCTTTTTGAAACCTTGTACCGGATCAGCCCCATGAATCGTTGATATCGATCCCGCATGGCCGGAGACGACTTCACTAAGGTAGGCCCAAGCGGCGTCATCGCGCATCTCGCCAAGCAATATTCGATCAGGCCGCATGCGCAAACTGGCTTGCAACAGTTGCTCGGCCGTCACCGCACCTGCGCCTGCTCGGTCCTTTGGATAGAGTAAGCGGACATGGTTCTCGTGCGGGATTGCAAGTTCGAGCGTGTCCTCGATGCTGATCAACCTCTCATGCGGGGGTATAGCGTTGATCAAAGTCTTGCTCATTGTCGTTTTGCCGCTTCCAGTCGGTCCGCAAAGCAGCATTGTGAGCCGCCCGCAGACGCAGGCTCGCAAAAATTGCTCCAAGTCACCATGGTCGTAGTGCTGAAGAATCGTTTCGTCCTGCCGCTCTTGGCGCTCTTTTCGTGACCGCCATTGATTCCAACGCGAATATTCGTAGCGAGAAGAAACTTCCTTGAGTTCGGTCACACGACTTGAGGGACGCCGTATCGTCAGGCTTATTGTTCCTGAGGGTACTGCGGGGGGCAAACAGATCTGCAGCCGCTCTCCGTTCGGCAACTCAGTCGCACAGAGGGGGCTTTGCGGTCCGACATCTTGCTTGCGCAGCGCTCCGGCGAGGATCGCGATGTCCTCCAGATCGTCATAAGACAGCGGCAGTGGATGTTTCGTGAAAACGCCGGCCTGTCGGACAAAGGCTTCCCCAGGCCGGTTGATAGCGACCTCTTCGGTTCTTGGCTCCTCAAGCCATTTCAGAACGGGATCGAGAAGCAAACGCAATTGAGGATCAGCCTCCGATTGCATTGTTGTTTCTCCGGCGTTCGCGATGTTGGGGGGATGGCGCTGCGGCAGTCGCTCTAAGATCGTATACATCCGAGAAGTCGAGGTCCCGAGCCACAAAGATGGATACGGCGTCTCCTTGGTTTTTCTTCAGGGTTGGGGGAAGGTTGATCGTCGCTCTCAATGTCGTCTCGACGGCTTGTCCACCATTGCTCTGGAAGCTGTTGGTGCCGCTTCCTCCGCCAGAGCTGGCCGCATATTGACCAGCCGCCTGAAACGCGCCTTGGATGACGCTCATGAGAATCGCTCCGCCAAAGCGTTCCCGGAAGTGATTGTCCACCGTGCCAGGCATTCCGGAGCGGCCGAGCTCGTCAGCGCCCGGCGATGCTATCGAAACGAGGGCATGGTCAGGTGTTTCGATGCGCGTCCACAGCACGAATACACGCGCATCCCCCTGCTGGAGACCGCGCTGGATCTCGCCAATCACGGTTGTCCCGCGATCCAAGAGCACGACGTTGTTGGTGGCGCCTCGGACGGCTTTAGGTAAGACGCACTTCACATAGCCGGGTAAATTTGTGTCGACCGCAGTTTGCAAAATGCAGGGAATGATCGTTCCTTGAGTAATCACGAGATCAGGGTGCGGCAAAAGTGTGGCCCGGCTCGGCTCCTGTATATCTGGCTTCAATCGGCCTGACAGATCGCCACCGTTTGAAATCTCATCCGCTGTCCCCGGAGCATCATTTTGCTTGTCTTCGCTCCGCTGATCGGCATTGGGCATTTGACCGCTGCCGCTGTAGGCGAAAATTGGTGATTCCTCCGGCGGCGGATCATCTGCCGCTGGTGGGGGCGGCGTGGATGGCGCAGGCTCTGCCGCCTTGGCCGCCTCTGCGGGTGCTGGAGGTTCTGGAGCAACCTCGATTGGCACGGGACGGAATGGCTCGACGTTGGCGACAATTGGCGGCTTTGGCTGAGATGGTTCGTCTTGTGTGCTGGAACGACCTCCGAGCCAGATGAGCGATAGAGACGAGATGAGAACAAGAGCAGCGACGGCCAACTTCTGCGATCCCGAAACATGCCGGCGGGCCGGCTCCGAGACCATCGATCCGGATGCATGGACATCATGTCCCGCCTGTGGGCCGGTTTCATTCATCGTCCCGAGCCTTTCAAAACGCGCCACACGTCGGGTGTCACTGTACCGGTCGCTGGCGCTCGTCCCACAGGGTCATAAGCTCTGTTGAAAATGGACAAGACCGTGTTGCCATCTCTCAGACGCCATTCCCGGGCGACGGCGGATACTTCAACATAGTCGCCTTTGACCGTGTAATTGGCAGCGGCTTCCTTGCCGTCGGGATTGATAACGTAGAGGGAGGGTATGCGGGAATTGCTTGCGAATCCAAATACGGTCGTAAAGCCATTATCGAAGACTTCCAGCGGCGCCAGCGACCGATCGCCCTTTGCGACGTAGTGAAAATTGCTTTCGTCCGGACTGGCAGCTGCGGCGGGCCGATTCAACAAATCCCGAACTCTCTCGTCTTGCAGCACTCTCGCCCGGGCCTGGCCAAGAATCGAGCGCCTTTCCGCTTCCTTTCTCTGAGCAGCAGCCTCATCAGCAGGATAGGTGAACTGCACACTGTAGTATAGGTCTGGTTGCTCCTCATCGAGTTTGGGCATCGCTTTCGTTGAAATACTGAAGACGTATCTGCGTGTACCGGACTCGCTCTCGGCCAGCACGACGACCGGCTGCGGCGACAGCATCCGGCTAGCCTTGAAAAAGAGATAATTGGCGCGCGGGAGCGCAGCCAGGTCTTTGCTATTGGAAACAGCCACGGCTGCGACGGTCTCGTTTGCCGCGAATGTGACAACCAGCGTTGCCCCAACTGCGGTCGATAGGCGCACCACTTCGTCGGGGCGGTAAGCCAGGTAGCGCATCCGCGCATCATGCTTGCCGGCAAGTGGCGTGTCTTCGGCGCACGCTTCCATCGTTAGGAAGAGTGAACAGGCCAGCGCCAGAAATGCTCTTTTTGTCATGGCTGCACGAAGCCCAGGTTCGATACGGTGTCTTGCGAGGCTTGGTAGGATGTGACGAGTAGACCTCCCGGATTGGTGAGCCTCGATTGCCCAGGCAGACCCGTCAAGCGCTCGTAGCGGATGGTAGCAGTCCAGGAGGTCACTATCGGCGTCTGCCCATCGATAACAAGCGTACGTTTGTATCGGATCTGCTGAACGTCGGGACTGATGTCATTTGATGAAATATGCCCGACCTCGAGCTTGCCGCGCTTCCCAACCGTGACCTGCGGCGAGGTGGGGTTGGGATAGTTGAAGAAATCTTGATATTGCTGTTGCACAGAAGGTGCGCTGAAACTGGAGACGAGGTCATAGGCGTATTGGGCTGTATCTGCCGTGTAGCCCTCGCGCAGGCGTACATATTCCCACAGCGAAGCGTTTATGACGGCTCGGTCTTGGGTTGCCGGCAGTCGAGAGATTGACACTTCGCTGTCAACGGTACCGTCCGGCCGCACCCAGAGGAACACAGGTACGAGCTTGGCCAACGGGACCATGGCAGCGATGGTAAATGCCTGGGCGACATTTCCCAGGACCGCCGCTGCGGCAAAGGCTATAAGCGCCTTTGACAAGCGCCGCGCAGACTTCGCTCGTGAAGTTTGAAACGCTTCCACCTTCTTGTAGTGAGCGGCTAGCGTTTCTCTCTCCACCAGAAGGGCATGTTCAGGAAATTTCACTTGGGCTCTTCCGCGCACTCGACCTGAAGATCCTCAGGAGTGGTTTCCCATTGTCCCGCGTTCAGTTGGAATGGCGTACCCGTGCAGGTCGCAAGCCGATCGGTTGTCTTGCAGGCCGCCAAAGCGAGGATTAGCAACAGTAGATAGCGTTTCATGTTTTTGGCACCGGTTGATTGATTAACCACCCGCCGTTTTGGCAAAGTAGCGGTTGAGGTTGCTAAGAGGTCGGTTCTCGCCTGCCAAAGAGCCGCCGGCGATGCTGCTGGCGATCGTCGGAAGCGCGATGATCAGAGCGTCGCCAGCGAGGAAGAGCATGTCGAGCTCGTAAAGCCCGATGATCTTGGCTGCTGTCGTGCCCGACATTTTGATTATGATAAGCATTGCTGTCAGCGAGACTGCTTCGGCCGCAATAACTATCGTCGCAACGATGTTGAGAAGGAGAAGCAGCAGCCCGTACGAGAGCAGTTGGCCGATCCATCTGGTGGCCATGTCTCGCGTGCGATCAAAAAGGTAGCCGACAAGGACCAGGGGTCCGATCGCCAAGAGCAGCTTCGTCAGAATTCCAACGGCATCGTAGATCTCGAACGCCGTCCACAGCGAGCCGTAGAAAATCCATTGCGCTCCCTGGAAGGCAAGTATGTCCTGGCCATTCATTGTCCCAATTTCGGAAGCAATCATCTGAAAAGCATACTGACTTGCAGCAAACATAAAGTCTAGCTTCCGAGGAATATCGACGAATGGCAAGTCGCTGCTACTTATATGGTGAGCAAACCTTGGAATCGTGTCGTCGAAGAACGTTTCAATGTACTGCTGGTAGTTGGACTGGTCCAAGATCAGGGCAACGACAATCGACACCATGATTACGCGCGAGATACTCCCGCGCGCATCGACTTGACCGCGCATGACCAGACAGCCTTGTATTATTATCCAAAGCGTTACACACGCGACCAGAGGTGCGCTGACCGCCTCTTGGATCTTTTCAAGCACGTTGTGCAGCCCTGAGGTAAAGGCCAGATCAAAGATCGTGTGTATGGCCGTGAATGGCGCGGCAATCTTGAAATTCATGGCCTGAGCCTGATTTGTCCCTGATCAGCCCAGTTGAGCCGGACGAACTTTGCGTGGTTCACGGCAGTGTGCCAAACATCTTGGCGGTGTCCTGGCGCTCGCGACGCTGCGTGGCGGCCTCCTCCACGGCGTGAAGGCTGCCTTGTGCAGTGGTCATCGTCAGCAGACTCGTGGCCTCGACATTTTGGATGACCGCATCGTGAATCTGCTTGAGGACCAGACCGTTGGTCACGGTGGCCTGCACAATATTTCGCGAGCGCGAAAGCTGACCAGGCGTGTTGTCGTTAGCCTTAAGGCGCTTGTCCATTACGTCCAGAGTGTCGGCTGCAAGAGCTGCCGCATTGGCGGCACCAGTGATTTGCTCCTCTAACAGTTTCGCTTCTGAATCGGTGCCGGTGACTCTCCGGGTTGGGTCTTGCACAATGGTACGCGCCATGGTCGAAACCGGCGCCCGAGCATCAAACATCTGCCCGTCCAGCTTATTGCTCGATGGGTAGTGGTTTCCCTGGTTCAGTGCGCCCAGCAGTCCCGTGACAGCAAATGACGACTTCAGTATCTCTACCATTTCGATCGTGGTAGCGAGCGTCTGAGCCGATTTTATAAGCATCGCCGCAGTGGAACCCGCTGTTAGTCCCGCTTGTACTGTCAATGCCGGGTCGCTGACGATAAATTGCGACCTGGCCTGTGTGCTAAGCAGAAAGGAAACAGCAAGCGTCGTCACTGCAAGCTTGGCAAATCTCATGAATATTCCTCCTTCAGTCTTGAACTTCGTGGTAACGAGCCATGAACTCGTCGAGCCACCCGCTTGGGGCATCTCCGTGCTGGTCACGAAGCTGGTCGGCAAAGCGCACGGTGTTGGCCCGCCCCGAGAGTACGGCTACGTACTCGCGCATCTGGCCAAGGTCGAATTCGCAAACAACACTCCCGCTGTCGCGCTTGAGCAAAAACTTGCGGCTGCCAATTGCCATTCCGTGGCGGATCGCCTCGAACTCCTGCGTGGTGCACTTCAAACCATCGACATACGCAGCCCGGTCCGCCGTCGGTGACGGGTAGAAAATCTTCGTCATGCATTGCGCAACGAGACTGGCTCCCAGCGGCGATTCCAGCACGTGTTCGGGCTGCTGCGTTGCAAGTATCAACATCCCGTTGTTCTTGCGGACGGTGAGCAAGAACTTGTCGATAACAGCCGAGAACTGCGGGTTGAGCAGATAGAAGCGAAATTCGTCGCAGCTCATGACGAACCGACGGCCATCGACAACGGCGCCCACGCGGTGCAGAAGATATGCGGCGGCCGGCGCACAGACCTCCTCATATTCCAGGAGCTGCGTCATGTCGAAGCCGGTGATGGAGGCATCAAGCCTTACTTCGTCGACATCGCCGTCAAAGGCCCATCCAAGCGCATTCCCTCTACACCACCGCTGCAGCCGTGCTCCTGCGCCCTCGGAGGGGCCGTGCAGCAGGAATTCGCGCAGGCCCGCAATTGAGCGCATCACGGGTTCGAACGAAAGTTGACGAACAATGCCACGTTCTAGTCGACGGCTTTCCTCCGGCGAGATCGGACCGCGGCCGTCACTCTCGATAAGGGCCATCAACCATTCGCGCAGAAAGTCCAACGAGGCGGAGGTGTTGTCCAGTCCACGCAGAGGGGCCAAGCCGCTCGGAGCGCCTCTGCGCAAGGCTAGATATGTCCCCCCCGTGGCCCGCACCAGCAGTTCACCACCCCGGTCCTTATCGAAAAAGACGATGGCACCATCGCGATCGACCACGCTTTGCTCAAGCATCGCGAGGATAAAGGTCATCAGCGTCGTCTTGCCTTTGCCGACTGGCCCGAATATCGCCGTCATGCCCACGTCATTCTCATGGGGGATGTAGTCGAAAGAAGTTCCACCGTTCGTGCGGAAGCGCGCAACAGCTTTGCCCCAGTGGCCGGATGCGGAACCGTTTGGGAAGTTCTCAAATGACACAAGCCCGGCAAAATTGTGCGAGGTGATGGCCCCGGGGCGTGTGCGCCACCTGTTGTTCCCCGGAAGTTGGGACCAGTACGCGGCCTCCATACCGATACCCTCTTGGACGATGACGGCGCCCGCATCGGCCAGCCTTCCGCGGGCATTTGCTGCGCGATCTGCAAGGCTGTTGAGGCTCTCGGCATAGACGCACAGGCTCAGATGATGCGAACCCATGACGAACTCGTTGCTTGCCAGTGCGTCCTCTGCTTCGGCAAGTTCATTGATCTGGGTGAGAGCCTTGTCGCCGGCGCTCGTCATCTGGCTGGACTTAAGGCTAAGCTTCGCATGAGCTTGGGGCCGAGTGAGGAAGGAAAAGCTCTGGCTGAGCACAAGCGGGAAGTTGGCCGACAGCAAGGGATTTAGCATGCCGGGCCGCGTCGTCGCCGGATATTCACGGAACGAAAACAATGACCCCACCGAGCTGCCCCCGGGCCGTCGAATCTCAAGCGCCCGCTTCCCGCAGATGACCTGGTCAGTGTAGATCGAGGCGCCGAGTGAGCCGCTAACCATCGGAACCGGAAGAAACCGGCACGTCATTATCAACCGAAGCGCCTCACCGATTTCCGTGAAGAGCACGTCGCCTTTCTCACGAACACCCAACCGGCGCAGACCGTAACCGCCCAGTGAGCCAGCAATGATCTGCCAGAGGTCTTCCAGGCTTCGCATTTGTGTGGCCAGATCGTTGTCATTGCGTCTGGACGATTTTGCGCTACGCCAGCCGATCTTGCCGATTGCGGTGCGGGGGAACACGACGACAGTGAGGAAATGGTCGTTGCGAAAGAGCTTGCCCGACAGGACACGGCTCTCATACGCCTCGCTCAGACTGCCAGCGAATGCACTTTGAAACTGGCGCGATGCCGGCTCCGGCACATCGTTGTTTCGCACAAGATGGGCGTACAGCGTGACATTGTCGTCGGCGATGTTGCGCAAGAGAGTGTTGAACGCGCGGCAGCGCGAGTTGCGCATCTCAGCGTCTTCCAAATCAAATGGCAGCCCGTTCAGATGTGCCATGGCCATAATCGATCCGTCTTCCAGAAGGACAACCTGGTCGCTCAGATGACCGACATACGGAAGATAGATCTCGCCAGATCTCTCGGTCCTGCCACTGGCGCCAAACATCACACCATTCCTCTTCCGCGCTTCGGCACTCTGATCGGATTCGCGCTGACGCTCGCCCCGCCCCAGACCGACCCATCCACGCTTCTGCCGGCGGTCTGCAAATAGAGAAACGCCACGCTTGCGGCGTTATAGTCACGCTCAACAATCAGCCGTGCTCCGAACCAGAGTGGCACGAGCACGACTTCATAGAGCGGGTTCTTAAGGATGATGATGACGAGTCCCGCCAACATCATGAGCGCTCCGGCCAGCGTCAGCGGCACCCCCAAAAACAGTGCGGGGCGTGTCGCCGCCACATAGAGGGTGCTCACTTCCAGCCGGTCGCTCATCAGCCGGCGCCTATCAGCGCCTTGCCCAGGAAGCTGGCGCCAAACATGATGACGATTCCTCCAACGACACCCGCAACCAGGCCAAGTGAAGCACGACCGAACATCCAGGAGATCCCGATGGCCACGAGTCCGAGCACGGCCAGTGATTGTCCGAAGGGACCAAGTATGAAGGTGCAGATATTCTGGACCATCTTGGCGGGATCCGTCCCTCCGGTCACCTGTGCCGCGGCCGGCCCGCTGGAGAAGACCGTCCACGCCACGCCCGCAGCAGCGGCCGGCGCGTATTCAGCCGCCATTCGCAGCATGGAAAAAGGCGAAGGAACACGCGTTTTAAGCGCACGAAGTATTTTGAGTGGCTTGATCATTGTATCTCCATGTTTCAATCGAATACGAGTTTGTTCGGGTTCGAGGGTTCCCGCTCATCGGCAGCCCGGCTGTCTGTCGGACCGGAGGGATCGGCCCCGGAGCGGTTTGTCTGATAGGAGCCCCAGATGGCCCAGGAATTTTGGCGGGGCTGCTTTTGGTTGGCCTTTTGGTTCAGCTGGAGCAGAGGCGGCACTGCTTTCCGACCCGGTGCCTCAAGGTGTGGCGCATCTTGGGCGGTCGGCTCCTGCGTTGTCTCTGACATGTCCTTTGCGGCCAACTCGACCTTGCGTACATAACCGTTGGCAAAGCCACGCGTGACGTCACCCGTGTTATAGGCCGAGATGGCACGGCGAAGCGCCAGTTGCTGCGCTGGGGCAGTCGTGCCGCCGGCATACCGGCTTTCAAGCAAGTGGGCGGCGGCCGAAAGCGAGGCGCAGGGCTCGAATGCCTTTTCCGGCGTGAGATTGAGCGTGGGAAAGTTGTTGCTGTTTATTTGCATCAATCCAACATCGACGGAATGTTGTGCTTCGAGTCGGTCCTTGATGCCCCGCGTGGCTTGCAGGTGGTCTATCCAGCGAAGCTGCTCACCTGTGGTGTTGTCATGAGCCACCAGCGTTTCAAAGCCACTTTCAATCTTGGCAATCGCGGCAAGGGTGGACGGCGCGACCCAGGGAGCGCATTTGCGCGACAGGCGGTGGAACTCACGGGGCGAAAGTGGCGCGGGCTCGGCTGGGAGTGACATGGATGTCAACAGAACGATGGCCAGCGGCCAAACTGCAATAAACATTCCTATCACCTACCTTTCCAAGCCGCCCGACGGGTTCTGGCCCTGTCCGGAACACGCTTATCGGGGCGGTTTGTTACTGTGTGATGTTCAAGTTCAGCTTTTCGGCTTCAACTGAAACAAAGACCTTGATCGTGGCAGTGTGGGTGAGCATCTTGCGCAAGCACGGGTTGGCGGATCCGATTAGCCAGCAGCGACATGCAAAGGATCTTGGTACGACGAGTCCTGTGCGGGATTGCCCGTCCCGGTCGCCTGTTGCTTTTGGACTGTAATCCGCGGCTTCGGCGGCAGGATGGTGATGGAATCTTCTGCCAAGGTCGAATCAAGGAGAAAATGGAGGCTAGTCCAGGCTGCGGATGCCGTGGGTCGGTCCAGCGAGAGGACCGAAGAAGGCGCCGGTGCCCACGTTGCGGTATGCTGCCAGCTCTTTAAGAGACAGCCATGCGCGGCCCCGCACGGGCAGGTCCATCGCGCGAGCTCGTCTGCGCTGGCTGGATGGGGCTGTCCGCGGGGCGCGGAAACGCAGCAGCGCAGCCCATCTTGGTGCGAGCCTGATTCAGCTGTTCGGCGAGCCGCACCCCATTTGGCGGCGTCCGAGGCCGCTGCCGAGAATAGTGACCAGCTCAAAGGGAGGTGTCGCGTTCAACTGATAAATGCTAGCTCGGAACCGTAACCGCAACCGACCTGCCGGTCGCGCGGACCAGGGTTTGGAACGCCGGGCCCCTCCCCCCGGAAGAACTCGCTTGGAAGGAGACATACCATGGCCCAAGGCTACAGCAGCGACACGGCCGCTCTTGCGCCACCGCCTCTGCGATCAATCAAACGCCGCGCTCCGCCACCGCTTCGGAGCCCGGACGCACGAGCGGCAGGATTTCGAGTTGATGCAGCTCCGCCGTCGCCAGAACCGCGGCGACTCAAGGACACGTCAGGAAACTGGGCGTCCGTGCCGTCGAAGTCGAGTGCTGTTGCCGGGCCTGCAGGTGAGCTCGAGCTTGAGCTGAAGGATCCCACGGCAGGGTCATGCCGGCGACTGGACCTGGTCTCCTGGTCACGGACTGACTTGATGCGGTCATTTGGCTGTGGATGAAAGACCATGACGAGCAACGGCCTCACATTGGCCGCACGCAACGGCGCGTGGCAGCGGGGGCAGCTGTGGTGGGTCGATCCAGAAGGTTGCCGGGCAACAGCTTTGGAATCAAGGGGATTCAAGATTGAAGGTGAGCCGTTGAAACATGTTCTTGTCATTGACGATGATGCCGCAATGCGACGCCTCATCGCCGAGTATCTCATGATGCATGCCTTGAAGGTGACTGCAGTCAACGATAGCAAGCAGTTCAACCACGTCCTATCTCATGAGCCGGTCGACCTTGTGGTCGTTGACCTCAACCTGGGCCGTGAGGATGGGCTTGCGATCGTCCGCAAGCTGGCGACAAAATCGGATTTGCCTATCATAGTGATCAGCGGCGACCGGCTCGATGAGGCCGAAAAAGTCGTTGCACTGGAGCTCGGCGCAACCGATTTCATTCCCAAGCCTTTCGGCCTGCGCGAGTTCCTGGCCCGCATTCGCGTAGCGCTACGCCAGCGCATTTCCAGTCCGCGAACGAAAGATCATCGCTCATTCCGGTTTGGAGCTTGGAAGCTCAGCGTCAAACAGCGGCGGCTGATCTGTGCAGAGCGTGGCGAGGTCAAGCTTACCGCATGTGAGTTCAATCTCCTGATCGCGTTCCTGGAGAACCCCCGCAGCGTACTATCCAGAGAACGGCTTTTGCTCGCGAGCCGTGTGCGTGGTGAAGAGGTCTACGATCGAAGTATCGATGTCCTGATCTTGCGCTTGCGCCGGAAGCTCGAGGCTGATGCGGCCAATCCTCGCCTGGTCAAGACGAGTCGTGGTGCGGGGTACTTCTTCAACGCTGACGTGGACGTTAGCTACGGAGGCACCTTGGCCGCGTGACAGGGGCGATTCTGGCGATTGCTGACAAGGAGGCTGATCAAGCCAAAGCGGTGTTCTCAGGCCACGGCCTTTAGCTCGGCGCCGGGGTACAGGCCAAAGGCGTAGGTCGTCGATCTGGCTGTTGGGATGGCTGTTGACGATGCTGGTGAGGACGGCGGCGAGATAGCCGAGTGGCTGGACACCATTGAGCTTGCGGGTCTCAGCGATGCAATCACCGCCCCTTATTTCGGCACCGCAGTTCGAGCCAGCGAAGCGCGCGTTCTTGTCGTTTGAGCCCGATCGCACGGATTGAGCGCTCGACGGTGTTGCTGTCGATCGCGATGCGACCCTCCCAACGAAGCGCGAGAGACCCAATTTGAGAAGTGTGTATCGCCTGTCGAGCGTAAGCGCCTCGCCGATCGCCTATGGATTTGGGCTTGACGTTTTCCGGAATCGCCAGGGCATGAGTTCCTCGATCTGGCTCTGCGGATGGCCGTTGATGATGGCGTCGAGAGTTTCGGCGAGGTAGGCAACGGGATTGACGTCGTTGAGCCTGCAGGTGGCCACGACGGATGAGAGCTGTGCCCAGTTTTCGGCCGCAACTTCATGGCCAGCAAACAGAGCATTTTTTCTGGTCGCGCATACTGGACGGATGGCGTTTTCGACTGGGTTGGTGTCGGGCTGGAGCCGGCCGTCGTCGAGGAAGCGGGTGAGCCCCTCCCAGTGAGCGAGCCCATAGCGGGTGTCTTCCGCCAACCTGGAGCCGGAGGAGATCATCGACAGTTGCTTTTCGAACCATGTTTCAGGGCGGCGATGATCGGCGCGGAATAATCCTGTCGAGCGGCAAGCCGGACTTGAGGCGATGCCGCGCACTGGTGGCTCGATGGCGTAGAGCGCCGCGATCTGGCGTATCGCCGCTTCGGCGATCGGGGACTTGGTGTTACGCGCCAGCTTCACAAACCGTCGGCGCAGGCGGCTCCAGCAATGGACGAGCAGCCACGGTCGTTGCGGCCGTTCCAGGCATCTCAGCCGGTCATAGCCCTCATAGGCGTCAATGAACAGGCGATCCGCGTCAGACAGATGCCTGGGCTTCGGCTTAAGATGGAAGCAGGCCCGGCCTGCCCAATTGCCCAGTGTGGCGCGATCCAGTTGGATGCCCCTGGCGGGCGTAGATTTCGGCCTGCCGGTAGAACGGCAAATGACCACCGAACTTGGCGACGATGACCTGGGCGATTAGCGCCTCGGTCGGCAGGCCGCCGGACACGATATGCTCGGGCGCATGCGCCTGCACGACCGCGCTCGAGCAGCGCCGGCAAGCGTATTTCGGGCGGCGCCTGACCAGCACGCGCAACTGCGCCGGGATCGCGTCGAGCCGCTCGCTGACATCCTCGCCGATCCTTAGCCATCTCGCCGCAGCCGCAGGGGCACAGCGTGCTCTGGGCTCGATGATCCGTTCCACTCGCGGCAGATGAGCCGGCAAGTGACCACGGTTGCGCGGGCGTGAACCGGACGCGCCGTCCGAACGACCCTGGATGACCCGCTGCGCCCTTTCCTGCGCGGCGTCGAGCACGCCCTGCGCGATCTCCACGTCTTCGAGCGGCAGGTGGTATTGATCGGGATGCAGCTTCTCGGACCTGGCGCCGAACTTCTCGTGATTGAGCTGACCGACGATGGTCTCCAGGCGACGCCGCGCCTCTTCGGATTTAGCCAAGGCAGCCTGGCGCTCGGCCAGGGTCGCTTGCGCCGATTTCGGTGGCCTCATCGTCCGCTGAGGCGCCGACGATTCATCCACCATCAGCGGCGCGAACATCGGCGCCATGCTTTCTGGCAGTGCCAGTTGTCCCTGACGAAGGCGACGCCGCCAATCGGTGGGTCGCGCCATGCTTGCGGGCGACCGCCGCCACCTGCACCTCCGGCATCAGGCTCTCGGCGGCAATCCGGGCTCTGTCGGCCTCCGAGCGCACCCGCCGTCCCGTCCGACCGTCCAGAACCTCGAGCCGGCCTGCGCAGCCAGCTGTTGGGACGTGGTCGCCAAAAGAGCTGTTCTGCTTCATCGCGGCCATCGAGCTCAACGCCCCGCGTCGGAGCGCTCTCTGCTTCTGTAGGAAGTCATGAGGTCCGCTCGGGCTTGATCGGGGTCTTGCCTGATGGACGACGTGTTTGCTGCACGCGCTTGCCGCTCCGTGCTGAGGATTTGCGGATTTTCAGTCCTCTGCCTCTTCGCCGGTGTCAACAGCGCTGTGTAGTGTTCATTGTTTATGATGACTCCCCCGCTGTTCACGCGGTTGCTCCTTTCAAGTGCACTCGTCAGCTCGGCCTGGACGTGGCGAGTCCTGCTCACGTGCCGTTCAAACGAGGCTGGCGCGACTTGTCGGGCTTGCTGCGCTTGCAACACCGCGTGTCGCACCTGCGACCCGGCTGCTCCAAACACTTCCGCGGGGCTTGCAACCTCGTGGGGCAAGCGCCCCTGCCACAGTCGGTTTTGCAGCGCCTGCCGATCGGGGACGAGGGCCTCGAGGTGCAGCGGCCGCTGCGGGTCTGGCAAGTCCTGGTTCGCCAATCTCTCAACCAGGGAGCGCGTGCCGTCCACCACGAACACGCCGCAATCAACACCGTTGTTCTGCAGGGCCATGGCGGGTGTCACCACGGTGGTCACGTCCAGTCTGGCTGCGAGCTCTCGTGCAGGCGCGTCATTGTATGGCAGTCCATCGCGACGACGGATGGAGTCGTAGTGATAGGCAACCGCTTTATCCCGGTCGCTGCGATCTACGAGCAGCAGCGACCAATGCTCGTTGCGTCCATCATTCCCCGCCGCAGCCATGGGATCGCCACTGTTCACAGGCAGGAACACGAAGTCGGCTGCGACGTCGTTTTGATGATAGATGGACAGCACTATGGGGTCCGGGTCCCGGTCGTGACGGCGCAGTTGCTGGGAGACCAAGGAATCCACAAGCCGCGTTCGGGCGGCGAGTGCTGGGTGGTGCATCTGCAGGCTCTGCGCCAGCAACTGGTAATCCCTGCTGATATGGGCGTCACCCAGCAGGTCGGGGCCGAGCACCGCCCCTTCGGGGAGGTTGAACGAGCCTGACGGAAGGGCTGCGATGTGTGCCTCGGAGGAGGTGGTCAGATCGACCAACGGAACACCGCGATAGGTGTCCGACTGCGTCGCTGGCAAGGCGGGTTCTGGAGCCCTTGCCGGTACTGCTGCCGCTGCAGCTTCCCTCATCGCACCGCGATGGACGAGCCAAACGGCGTTGCCGCCCTCCGGCGTCAGGGCGGTGTAGCCGTGACCTTTGATATCGAAGTTCCATTCCGGCTTGTCGGCATCCGGCAAGAGGCCATGGTGATTCAGCAAAGGGAGCATCGCCTCTGGGAGGCGTTGAGTCCCATGGGAGAAGCCGTCGGGGACTGCGGACGAAAGGTCTATAAAGTCCTCGATCGCCGCGGGGGGCGCCTCAGACCTTGCGGAGGGCGCGGCCCGCTGCGTCCTTCTGATGGGCTCGGCCCCTGTGCCTGGAACGGGTATCCCAGCCAAGGGCAATTCACCGAACTGCTGCATGGGGGGCTGCATTGGCACGCGGCCGCCTGAATTGCCGATTTGGCTCGGCTGCTGCTGAAAGGCGACGACTTGCGGCGTATTCAGGGCCGTCAGCCTCTCCGCTGGCCACAGCGCTGTGGAATGTTCATTGTTGGTGGCGACCCACCGGGGTGGCCGGTGGGCGCCCTGATCAAGCGCATCCGGCAAGGGCTGTATCTGCTGTTGGCTGGCAGCTAGGACTGGCGGAGCGGCGGCCTGAACTCCGGCCCATCCAGAGTTTGCGAAAGCGTCCGACATGCTTGTGTTGAGGTTATCCCGTCCAGCGGGCGTGCTTGGGTTGTTGAAAAAAGACGAGGCGGCTTGATCATTCTGCCCTTCCTGGAGCGCGCCGTGCAACCCCTGCTCGATTCGCACAAGCGCCTCTGTATTGGTTGGCACCACGTCGGCTCGATCATCGAACAGCGATAGGTTCGCCTTGGCAAGCGCGTATGAGTCCGCTTTGCGAATCCGCTCTAGCGCGTGGCTGAGATAGCGATCGTTTGGGTACAAGCTCTCGGCGATTTTCGCCCGCTCATTGTGATCCAGCCCAGTGATCGTCTGACCCTGTTTGTTAAGCGCCGCAGAAAATTTGCGAAGACTACGACTATAGATAACACGGGTGCTTGAAGCCAACCCGCTGTCACCGGCCGCTTTTTCCAGGAGGTGCGCGTCCGCCTTTGCGGGCACCGGCCGGTCAGCAACTGAATAGTCCGGCTCATGATACGCACGCAGGACGTTCAACGCCGTCTTCATATCAGGGTAGTCCGGAAAGAAAGTATCGAGGTGGTCGACCAGGGATTGGTGATTTGTTAGATCATTCGCTTGGCCGCGCTCGCCGAAATGATTCGCTAATCGGCGAAGCGAATAAGCGTGAGCTTGAAGCCTACTCTTGCTATAGCCTTGCTGAGAAGCCGCAGCCTGGGCGATCGCCTTATCAATAACGTTCCAGTGTTCGTCGGACACATGGCGATAGCTGGGGTCACGACGTACTCGAGGCGCGACAGGAGCCGGATTGGAGCGGCGCGGCGCGGCCACGTGCTGCTCAATGCCCACTTGCCGGGCCGGACCCGCATCAGGCAAGCGGCCATCGCGGTCCGAGGAAGAGAGCATCGCCTGTGGGACGCGTTGAGTTCCATGGGAGACGCCTTTGGGGAGGGCGAACGAGACGGTTATGGAGCTCCCGATCGCAGCGGAGGGCGCTTCAAATTTTGCGGAGGGCGCGGCCTGCACATGCATCCTTCTGATGTGTTCGGCCCTTGCGCCTTGAACGGGTAGCCCTGCCAATGGCAATTCAGCCAACCGCTGCATGAGGGGCTGCATCGGCACGCGGCCGCCCGAATGGCCGATTTGGCTCGGCTGCTGGTGAAGGGCGACGGCTTGCCGCGCATTCAGGGCCGCCAGCCTCTCCGCTGGCCACAGCGCTGTGAAATGTTCACCATTGACGATGACCAACTGTGGCCGGTGGTTGCCCTGGTCAAGCGCATCCGACAAGGGTCGGATCTGCTGTTGGCTGGCTGTTACGATTGGCTGAGCGGCTTGATCATCCTGCTCTTGGTGAAGCACGTCGCGGAGCCCCTGTTCCACTCGCAGAACGGCCCCTTCATTGTGCGCCTCGTCGGCTCGATCATCGAACATCGGCCGGAACGCCTCGGCCACTTGCTGCGCCACGCTCACTCGCCGGGCCTCGCCCGCTTGCCGCCCTTCCAAGCCGGCGTCCTGCGGCAAAGCTGTTGCACGGGATGGATTTTTTCGCGGGTCCACACTAGCCTCACATCAAACGGTATCGTTAAATTCCTGCGCCAATCCACGCGGCGGCTCATCGAGTCGAAAGTCTGTGGAGAGTTCCTCCTCTGCTTCCGTCAACGGTGCCGGCTCCGGGAGGGCGCCTGTCTGGCCTTCAAAGATGCGTTTCAGAATGCGGTCCGAAAAATATCGCACCTTCCTCAATTGCAATGGTGGCAGACCTTTGATGAGAACGATCTCGTAGTCGTCGTCGAGCAGCCGAACCTGTTCGGGACGCAACAGCGGTGCACCTTGATGCGAATTCTGAATGTTCCAGTCGAATCTTCGCGCCTGGCTGTAGGAAATCGATTTGGCTTCAAACGTGTATTCACCGATGGCTTTGGAAATGTAGTTCGGGGTCTCATCATCGGCCGTTGCCATGAACACTTGCAGGCCGGTATTGCTGAGAAAATTCTGCTTGCCAGCCTCTCCATAAGCCCCTGTCAGTGCCGAAAGGCTTTGGATGATGAGCATGAAACGCCCCTTGTAGCCCGCGATAGTCGTAATTGCGGTCTCGATCGCCTCCAGCTTACCCAAGTGCTTGAACTCATCGAGCAGGAAGAGAACCTCGTGCTTTTCCTCCGGGCGGGGCAGCGACCGCTGTAGAATTGAAACGATTTGCTGAAAAAACAAGCGTATCAGAGGCGCGATCACCTCAAGGTCGTTTGGACCAACACAAAGATAGATGCACGTTCGGCGACGGCGAAGATCATAGACCGAAAAGTCCGAGCGACTTGTGGCCGCCTTAACAGCGGGATCCGCCCAGAGATTGAGCCCGCCATCGCCGAGCACGGAAGTGTAGGAGGTCAGGATTTTTGTGTCGTTCCCGGCCATGTCGTCGAAGATGCGTTGAGCCTCTTTGTTTCGCGTCTCCATGGCGAGTTGCGCGAAGAGCTTAAACTTTTCCCCCGGCTGGGCGAAGAGATCATAGACGGCGCCGATTGTCGGCGTGCCCCGCTCGATGCAGGCAAGGATCCCCGCGACAAAGATATCTCGCGCGCCGCTGACGAAACCTTCCGCGCCTTCCCCCTTGGCCGTAATCAGGTTTGCGGCCAAGCGGCGGGCTTCGGTGAATTGGAGCTGTGGAGGCAGCGCAATAAGGTCCAACAGTGGATTGTAGCAGTTCGTGCGCCGCTCCGAATCCAGCGGCGCGAATTTGAACACGTCATCGCCTGCGGCTTTGCGCGCCCTCGAGGTGAGCTCGAAGAGCTCCCCCTTGACGTCCAGAGCTATCACTGAGCCTTTGAATGTAAGTAGCGTTGGAATGACTACGCCGACGCCCTTGCCAGCGCGGGTCGGTGCAACGATGAGGCTGTGAGGCTGCTCGCCATTGGTCAGGTAGTAACCAGGCCAGAAAGGGCCACTCGTCTTCCCAAATACCGGTCCTTTCACGCCACGGTATCGTCGCAGATATCCGGTGCGTCGCATTTCATCCACTCGAGCCCAACGAGCCGTCCCGTGGTGTTCGAGCTTGCGGCGCAATACGACCTGCTGAATCAGCAAGACGACCGCGGATGTCGAGAGCACGATAGCCGCGCCCCGATAGAAGACGGGGGTTGCGAAACCCAGATAGAAGGGCGTCTCAAACCAAAAGGCACGGACATCAAACGCCATCAAGGCCTCGCCGCCACCGCCGTGGAGGAAGGTTGCGTACAGACTTGCCGCACAGAACCCCACGGCGAGCGAGCAGGCGATGCTAACGGCTATGTTGGGGGTCGTCGTTTTGGTTGAAGGCATTGTTCCATTGCCTGCCGCAGCTCATGGTGCGGCTTCAGACACCGAACCGACGTCGTGATGTCGCCGCTCGACAGATCGATGCCGAGGCGGGTGGCGCAATGGTTGCATCGCACCACCCGGCAGACGTGGTTTTTTGAAAGTTACACAAGTTAGTGCGTCAACGGCCAGCGACTTGGAAACAGCCAGGCCGTGAACGCAATTCGGGAGAGAAAGCGTCTACTGTTGCCGAGATCTCAACGGCCCCCGCGATCCCTGTTCCTGGTGGACTCCTGCAGGTCCGCTCGGGCCTGACTGTAGCTGCGGTTTATGGCCTGCCCTACTAGACCACCCCGCTGCAGCTGTTCATAGGAGATTTGCGTGCCTGTCGCATGAACCGCAGCCTCAAGGCCTGCTATGTGGGCGTCCAGATCCGCATGCCGTTCCTCTGCATGCTGCGGCGGAGGCATTTGCCGCAAGAGGGGTTCCAGGCCGGGAACTGCGTGAGCTTGGGCCTGCTGATTTGGATCCATCTGGTGATACGCCTGGATAATTGCATTCTGTGCCACCATCCTGATGTTGCCGTTCGGATCAGACATCAATTCAACGGCTTGATCAAGAATGCGAGATTGGTTTTCGTTATTGAACTTGCCGAAGTTGGGCGCAACGTTAAGAGCTCCGAGAGCTTGCGAGGCCGGATCCATGTTGCCAATGCGATTGACAACAGCATCTTGCATGTGTGGCGTTAGGTAATTGGCTATATTGCTGACCGCTCTGACTTGCTCCAATGCAACGTTGTCCGGCCGGTACCCCAATTCGGATGTCAGCTTCCAAGTCAGCTCGACGGCTGATCGTCCGAGCTGATTGCCCCGCCTTTCAAATTTTGCGAGTTCAGTTTCTTGCCCGGGTTGAGTACCCCGAATGGCTGTTCGCGCTTCCTTCCCGAGGCCTTTGAAGCCTGCAAGGTTTCGCGCTGTATCGCGCGGGTTAGCGGTTACCAGCCGTTCTGCTACCTGCGTTAATGGCCCCTCTGTAAGGGACAGGATGGTAGAGGGTTCCCTGGCTTGTTCCCTGGCTTGGGATGAACTTGCAGCTGCGCGTGCCCGTTTGTTATCGCGATCCATTGCTCGGTCTCCAAAGTCGTTATTCTACGCATGAGGTTATCACCCAAGCCTGACCTGCTGAACCGATATGGTGTTACAGTTGTAGTCTGGCAGAAGGTTCCAGTCTCGTCCCAGCCAAGATGACGAGGCTGGCATCAAATGCCGTGAGTGACTTCTGCCAAAGCGCATGAATGGTACGCCCCGGCTCTGTCGCCTCCTCCTTCCGGTCGTTGCAAGAGCCCGGGGTGATATCCTCGCGGCAGCTTCTCCTTTGAGCGCAGGGTGGATGATCGAGCGTTGCTACAACGACCACCGCCCGCTCCGGCTGATCAGCCGCGGCCCGGCAATTTGCGCGGCCGCCAATAGCACCACCGCGCTTTGCCACCATCCGGCCTTCCTGCTGCAGGCTCATGGCAATCTCGCGACGGGGCCGGTGACAGGCGAGGTGCAAAGGACGGGCGGGAAAAATCGCGCTGGCGGGCAGCGCGGCATCGCACAATGCCGCCCCTTCTCGGCCCGGCCGCCTGTCGCCTATGAGTGCCCGGCGTTAGCCCCAGCCGCTGGCGAGTCAACCGTCAGCTGGGCGACAGCGACATGTTCAACGCCTTCGTGCCCGGGGTTTTCTCAACGGGAGGTCGCCTGGCGCAGTCACCCCGGAACGGACGGCCTATTCAGCGCCAGCTCCGCAGCAACATGACCAGCTGCAATGGCCACGCAGCCTTGCGCTCCAACCGCATTGATGCAGGCGCACCATCGACATTACTTGCTTTGGCTGCAACATCCCCTCTCCTTCCCCGCCCCACGACGATGCAGGACTCAGGAAAACTTCAGTTACGCAAAGACGGTCAGTTTCTTCAGCTGCACCTCGATCGGATGCAAGGGGATAAAGGAGGGTTCAAGTGGCGCCGAAGCGCAGACGCGATGGCATGACTCGCGCACGCAGCCGTCCTGGCCGACAGGCCTGTTCTTGGGCACAAGCTCGAATTGAGCGCCTTATCAAGGCTCAAGGAGTTTTCAGGTTACCGTCGCGATCGCGGCGCTATTACGCTCTGAGCACGCACACTTCCGCGCGATGCGAAGGCAAACGATACGCTAACTGTCACGCCTGACGGAGTGAATCCGACCGCCATCAAGTATTCTCCAGCGTGCATGTGCAACACGGTGTTTGTTACTCTTTTTGCCGATGGCCCTCGCCTCGTCGCCGAGCCGGCTCTGTGCTCGTGGTCGCAACTTCAGGTCCCACGCCCTAGGCCAGCCAGGACGTCAGTGTCGGCTGTGGAACAATGTCGGGTTCGGATGGCATGGGCGGCCCACAACGGTTTAGTCAGAGGCTTTTTCTCTTGGCACACTTAGTGCGGCAGATGATCCACAAACGCTGCATGGATCCGCGATACAAGGAGAGCAATCGCAGGGACGAACATGAGAGGGATACATTGCGTGGCCCGCGCCTTCGATCCTGCAAAGCTGCATTTCACATCCTGGGCGGGCGACCGCACGTGGAGAGCAACATCGACGGTCAGCGTGTTTTCACGTGGGGAAGTCCGGGACGCGGTTCCAACTTATTTCGGCCTATGGGAATAGTGAGCCGATCTGCAGCCAGAGCCGAGGCGCAGCGACCGAGATCTAACAGGATCACTGCAAGTCGATGAGATCGTAGGATAATCAGGCACGGTTGAAGACACCAACTATTATAGGAGCATCGACAGCGCCGACCGGTATGCAGGCTTGCTTTCTGACTAGCGTCAGTTTGCTACTTTGAATGAGTCGCACACTAAAGCATCGTAGAGCTGGCCTAAGTCGCCTCAAGCCGATGCGCGCCGCAAACCATTATTGCTGTGCAGGTGTTTGCAGCCCTGTGCGATTGGGAGACCGCCTCGCCATGAAGTGGACCAGCTTACTTCTGCTGAGCACATTCAGGCTCGGACCTGTGTCCCGCAAGAAGAGGGTGGTTCGATCCGGCACTGACCCTAGGGCGGGGGGCTTGTTGAGCCGGTGCCGGACCGAACCGTCTAGGGCAACGCCGGCTATGTCGTGGGAAATTGTGGCTTCGGCGCGGCTAAACCGTGGCGGAAATGTGTCGACGATTCACCGTTTCCAACACGCGCGTTGAAAACGTGACTGGACGTTTCGGAAAGCGCCTAGCGCTGCTGGGTTTGGCGGGAGCTGTGCAGATGGGAGGCTATCCTGGCTGTGAAAATTAGTCGCCCGGTCAGTGTGGCCGGATTTCAGGAAGGGAAAAGCGCGCAAAGTCAATTCGGCGGGACGCGGGGCGACACACAATCGCAAGCCAGCAGGCGCGGCTCGGCTGCGAGGAGTTCGGCCATCTCCTTCTGAAGGCTCAACAGAGGACAGATCAGTCAGGACATGCGGATCCGAAGCAGAAGTCATGCGCTTCAATCTTGCGGCGTTAGAGACGCCCGCGATTTTCATGACCGGGCAAGGCCGCTTTCATGACCGGGCAAGGCCGCGCCGTTTGTCAGCGATGCCGGAATGTCGGGAGTACTAGGTGAGGCGAGCGCCGCTCGAGAAAATGGAAGCCGCCGCAGGTCATCAGTGCCTTCAAACCAGCTGGCGCGCTTTGACCAGTTCGGAAAGCGGCGCCAACAGCCAAGTCTTCTATCCGCCGGTACAGCGCCAGAACGCCGCCGGCACCTGTTACGCGGGCGTGGCGACGATCGCAGCAGTCGCAGTGGACACCGCCTCAGGGGGACGTGAAGCTCCTTTCGCATCATTCCATCCTCGAAGGCGGCACCAAATCGTGCCGGAACTCGTCTCGTGTCAGCTCCAAGGCAGCCTGGCCATGGGCGTCGGCCACGCCCTGCTCGAGGCTTTGCCGCTCTATGAGGACGGACCCGACCGGAACTGGAACCGGTATTGCCTGCCGCATGCCAGGGATGTCGGGGTCTGGACACAGACATCGGAGGTGCGACTTCCTGCACGAATATCTCAACCTTACGGGATCGCGGCTTGGCTGCGGCCAAGGCATCTGCCACGCGTGCGCGATCATTCTCGAGGACCCGGAAGGACGTTACCGTCAGATCCGCAGCTGCATCACCGCAGCGCATTTCTTCGATGGCAAGTCCGTCCGCACATAAGAAGGGCATGCCGAACGCGACGCGAATGGCGATGTCGTCCGGCTCTCCGCGATAAGGCCTTCGTCGAACGTTTTTCATTCCAGTGCGGCTATTGCACTCCGGGCTTTGTCACCGGTGCAACCGTGCTGGTTGAGCGTCTCAAAGAGAAGCCGGTCCACAGGGCGGATGTCGAAAGCACGATCGAGCAGGCGCTTGCGCCGTTGTCGTTGCACTGGTTAGGTCCGTTACCATGAGGCGGTCCGTCACGTGATCCTGAGCACGCCCGGCCTGGTACAGACTGAAATCCGGCGATGAAGCGTTCCTCGATTGGCCTGCGGCACGCATCTGGTCGACTTGCAGCGCCTGATCGGCTGCCGCACGGTTTGCAGAGTCAACGAATTCCCTCGAAGTGAGCAAAGCTCTTCCTTGGCTCAGTTCGTACGCACTTGAACCGCCTGTGTGACCCGTTCGATGGCACTAGCTCCTGTCAGCGAGAGGATTGGAGTTTCTGACCGAATTGTCTCTCGTCACATTGATTGGGAAGAACAGTTAAGATCGGCTATGGACAATCTGGACGCTTTGACCCATCCAAATTATGCTGCGGCCTGCCTGTCGATAACGAAAGTCTGGCATTGAGCTTTTGGAACGGACCAGGGCTGCCGCAGGTCTTCGAGCCGTCCTGCATGGGCGAATGGGAGTCCCGGGTCAGGCGACTGCGGAAGGTGGCCAAGTCATTGCCGCCTTCGCCCAGAAGCGCGGAAGGCGGCTATACTCAGATTGGCCGATACATCAAAACCCGACCCTTCGGAATTAACTGCAGCAAATAGTCGAAATCACTGACGTTGCCCGTTAGAACGGAAAATCCCATTTTCTGCGCATGCAGGAACAGCACGCAGTCTTGAAGCGCCCGAAGCTTGGAATCATGCTTGTAGCCCTGGAGGCGACACAGCATTCCTGAGAGAAGGGCGGCTCGGCCCAAGACATCGGGATCTGGTGCAAAAACCCGATGGGACGGCATGTCCTTGATCATGCTCCCGATCTGCTTGACAGCTTTACTCGTGCCCGAGTGTTTCGGATCAAGCACGCCTACAGTGTGCATCAGCTCCTGGATCGCTACGGTGCTATGGTTGACCTGCCTGACATCGAGGAGGTCGGCAACTGCGTCAGGCGCCCGGCCTTGCAAACCGTCGATATAGACGCAGGTGTCCAGCAGCAGTTCTTGCCCCGCCCCGCCGAGGTTGCCGATGATCGGCAGCTCCGTGTCGGGGCGGCGGCTCAAGGTTTTTTGAGGATCAAATCGCGACCACCTTAAGGCCGCACCAAAGTCGAAATCGGCCAATTCAGAATCCGAGCTTCAGCGTCGGATCCACAGTCCCCCGTGTTTTCCTGAAGGTCTCGGCGAAGTTGTCTTCCAGAGCCACATTGGCCAATGCAAATTCGACGAGCTCGGTATCAGACGTCAATCCGGTTCGAGCCTTGGCTTTCTTGATTAGATTAGCACTCACCCGCCCCGCAATCCTGCCGTCCTTCTCAGCGCGCAGGCCAGATTCTTCCGCCCTCTGCAGGACCGCGTTAATCCTGGCCAATCGACGCATCTGCAATTTCTCAGCCAGCTTGGGATGGGTTCTCGTCCGCTTGCCCACTGGCCCTTGGCCGCGACGCATCCGTACAGCTGTCTTCGTCATAGGGGTTCCCTCAGGTCCGTTTAACAAAAATGGATTCTAGACAACATAGCAGGCAAGGTGAATTTTTCAAATGCACCAAGACAAAGGGCGGTTGTTGGCACCCGGAATTGCGTGCTGAAGCTCTCCAAAAGGAGGGATGTCACGAAGTAGGGATGTCACCGCTGCAATCGACCGAAACAGCCACTCAGGTACAATTTTTCCGGCATTAGATGCTATGGGGGTGGAAAGCCGCTTTGGGCCCCTCACGCCCGAACGATTGTTCACGGTGGATCACCTCCACGAAAGTATCCACAATTGGCGACGTTTGCGAAATATTATCGCTGCCGCGGCGCCAAAATACCACGTAGTCGTATCTCGCTGACGGCTCAAAAGGAACGATTTTCACATCAAACATTTGATATTGCTGTGCAACAAATTCATTATCTATTGCAATACCTATACCATATGCGACAAAGGAAGCATCCAAGCCTATTGTGTCCGAATGAACCTTCGGCAATAAAGGAAGTTCTCTCCGCCCGTATGTCAATAGGCCCAATTTGTTAGAAGTGTATTCTCTCTCTAGAACGATAAGGGGCTCCCCTGAGAGGTCGTCAACAGTTATGATGTCCTTTTCAGCAAGGCGATGGTCGGGTTGCAACACGCAGACACTCTTGCTTTCGGCGACTATCTTCCACTCAAAGAAGCGTTCATCTAACGGCAGTCGGGAAATCCCGATATCGGCCTCTCCCGTCACAACGCTTTGTGCTATCTCGTCGTATCGCTGGGCCCTATAATGAAATTCTAGAGTCGAATCTAGATTATTTAGCGCAAGAATTATTTTGGGGATGAGTCTCAACGAGAATATATGCGGTGCGGCAATCGTCAGGAGGTTTCGCTTGGCGCTGAAAGAATCGGTGATTTCCCTCTCGATGTGGCCGAGGGTCTCAAAGTATCTGTCTATGCGGTTGTAAATTTCGATGGCGCGCGTGGTTGGAACAAGGCCGCGGGGATCTCGCGCAAAAAGCTTCTCACCAACAGCTTCTTCAAACAACTTGAGATGCTGGCTTACGGCCGACTGGGTAATCCCGAGTTCTCGGGCGGCCCGCCTCGTAGAACCGGTCCTCATGATCTCCCGAAAAATCTGAGCGGACCTGAACCCAGCCTTGCTGTTTCGGCCGGAAATCTCTTCCATTGCCTTTGTCCGAATTGGTGGCCGCAGGGCCAGAGCTCCGTTTGGCCGCTATATCAGTAAAATTAATAGGGTGTCACAAAAACTTAATAAATTGACCATTTTCCCGATTCTCCCCATCGTCTGGCGTAACAAAACCAGTGGATCAGACGCATCAGAGAGAACGCTGACATGACGCATGCAGCAACACCCATCCCCTGGCAGAGCGGATAGTTCACAATCGAACACAGGGGACACAGCTCTAAAAATTGCGGACTATAACGTTAGAAAAGCACATATGCGGCATTCGTATTTCCGTGCCTCTGGCAGGAACTGTTCCGACCCCAGCTCGGACGTTGCGCACCCGCAACCAACTACCCGCGCTTGTCGTAAATCCGCACGGCCGATCCTTACCGGATCAAGGAACTAGCCAACACTTTCTCCGCAGTCGATCGGTTGCCACAAAAAGTGGCCGCTAATGACATTTGCCCATACAGGGGTTGATACTCAATCATGCCTTCGCCGTTCACCCTCGCCCTCACCGGACAGTCCCTCATCTACCACGATATTCGGCATGTATCGGACGACGGCTTCGCCACGATCAAAGAACTGATCCGGCAAGCCGATGCCTCATTCACGAATTTAGAAACCACGATTCTCGGCCGGCATGGTGGGTGGCCGATGAAAGGCACCTATTTCCAGTGCTCTCCACCTGTCGTGTTGGATAATTTGAAGGATATTGGCTTTAGCGCACTGGCTCTTTCCAATAATCATGCGTTCGATCTTGGGCCCGCAGGAGTGCTTTCGACACTTGAGGAAGTAGACGAGCGTGAGTTTCTGCGTGCAGGAATTGGCGTTGACGCCAGTGACGCGAGCAAAGCCGGCATCAAGCAACTCGGCAAGAGGAAGGTCGCCCTCATCGCGATGGATGCCGGACCAGGGCCAGCCACAATGTACGCTGACAATGCGGCAGGTACCCGTCCCGCTCGACCGGGGGTGAACAAACTCGATGTCTCGCGGGTATTCGAGGTTGACGATGAGAAATTCGCGAACCTGCGTTCCATTCAGGAAACGTTTTTAAGCAACTCTATGGAGCGCGGAACCTACACGCAGCCGGACGATCCTCGCGAACTGACATCGTCCGATGAAATCGACTTTTACGGAACCATTTTTCGCCGATCCTCCGAGAACTGCCGAAGGATCATCTTCAACGAGCAAAGTTTACGAGGTCAGCTCGCCGCAATCCGGAAGGCCTCGTTGGCCGGTGCCTTTGTCATCGCCTATCTTCATCATCATCATTGGGAACCAGATTGGCGCGAGGTTCCCGAATGGGTTCAATTCTTCGCGCGATCCTGCATTGATGCGGGAGCGAATGCGTTCGCCAGCCACGGCGCACCGGTGCTGCAGCCGATCGAAATCTACCGCGGGGCTCCGATCTTCTACGGATTGGGAAATTTCCTGTTTCATCTACCCGAAGGTGAGGACGAATGGAGTTCACCAGATATCTGGAAAAGTATCGTCGCGACGTGCAGCTTCGATGGCAACAACCACTTGGAGTCAATCGACCTCGCTCCAATCGTGATTGGAGGGGAGCAGCGGCTGAGCAGCAACAGGTATCATGAGCGTCTTGTGCCCGTGCCCGCATCAAAAGAGCTGGCTGGTTCAATGCTCGAAGACCTATCTCGACGCTCGCAAAAGTATGGAACCGAAATAGTGCTGGAAGATGCTCGCGTTCTTCTGCCAAAAGCTAATTCCCGCAGCGTCGAGGTCGCCGCCAACAGGTAGCGTCGTCCATGCACGTCAACCTGGCCCGCATCCTGATGATCGTGTCGTATAGTGCCAATGCACTGATGACGGGGCGCCCCCTTACAGCCGAACGGTTCCAAATGCGCATTTGGACAATGAGGAGAACCGAACATGCATAACGATGGGCTGGGCGTCTATGAAATCGCCCGGCGCGTGGACACCAAGAGCGCCGACTACTGTGCGCTCAGCGACCGCATCTGGGCCATGCCGGAACTCGCCTTCGAGGAGCATCGCGCGGTCGCCGAGCAGATCGCCTTGCTGGAGCACGAGGGCTTTCGCATTACCAAAAAGCTCTGCGGCATGGCCACTGCCTTCGTGGCGGAACATGGAAGCGGTAGCCCAACAGTCGGTTTTCTGGGGGAGTTCGATGCGCTGCCGGCTCTCGGGCAAGTTTCGGGCATTACCGAGCGCATGCCTACCACGGAGGGCGCATCTGGGCATGGTTGCGGGCACAATCTTCTCGGTTCCGGATCTGCGCTCGCAGCCGTGGCCTTGAAGGATGCGCTTGCATCGGGCGCCATCGCGGGCACGGTGCGCTATTACGGCTGCCCGGCGGAAGAGAGCGGATCGGGCAAGACTTTCATGGCACGGGCCGGTCTCTTCGATGATCTCGATGCCGCCTTCTGCTGGCATCCAAACGTCGTCAACGAGGTGCAGTCCACCTCGTTTCTCGCGTGCATTCAGGCTAGCTTCCGCTTCACGGGTCAGGCGTCGCATGCGGCGGTTTCTCCCCATCTTGGCCGCAGCGCGCTCGACGCGGTGGAGCTGATGAATGTGGGCGTAAATTACATGCGCGAGCACATGGCCTCGGATGCGCGCGTCCACTATGCCGTTACGAATACGGGTGGCGATGCGCCGAACGTGGTACAGGCTTTTGCGGAATCACTCTACCTGGTGCGTTCGCCGCATTTGCCGGATGCAGAGCACCTGTTCCAGCGCGTCAAGAAGATCGCCGATGGCGCCGCGCTGATGACGGAAACCACCGTTGAGGTGCAGATCATGGATGCAAACTCGAACGTTCTGCCTAACAAAGTGCTGCAGGAGGTTATGTACGAAAACATGAGTCGCCTCGGCGGCCCGGGCTTCGACGATACGGATTATGCCTTCGCCGAACAACTGCGGAAGAACGCGTTTACGAACGAGGAGATTGTGGCGAGCGTTGCGCTCTACGACCGTTCGCTGGCGAGCCAGGTGCTGCATGACGGGCTACTTCCCATTCCTGCGCGCGAAGGGATGATGATGGGCAGCACTGACGTCGGCGACGTGAGCTGGATCGTGCCCACGGTTCAGTGCAGCACTGCCTGCTTCGCTATAGGTACGCCGTTCCACACTTGGCAGCTCGTCACGCAAGGGAATCTGCCAGCAGCCCATAAAGGAATGGTGCTCGCGGCGAAAGCAATGGCGACCACCGCGGCAGATTGCCTGCGCAATCCCGATCTTATCGCCCGGGCAAAAGCGGAATTGAAGGAGCGTACTGGCGGGCGACGCTACATTTGCCCAATTCCGCCCGAGATCACGGTCGACAACTTGCGCGGTAAGGCAGCGGCTTTTGCATAGGTGCAAGAAGACCTTACGCTCGGCGGCCTCGCTTGCAGAGTTTCATTATCTGGCGGACAACGCTCCGTCACAGTTGGGTTCATCAAGTTCCGCGAATGGCGTCGCAATGACATCGACTGTCTGCTGCGCCCCGGGGGTTAGCAGAACAGGGAACCGCAGCGCGTTCAAGCGATGAATGTCCCCAGGCCTTTCCTTCTCTGCGCTCGCGCAAATGGTCCGTATTGAAGTAGCGGTTCGCCTCGGCCACCTCTCATGAATTTCTCACCCCAGCTCTGCGCCAAGCTTCGAGTTTTTGGTTTTCCGCTTGGCGAACCACAGCGCTAGGCTAAGTCGTGCACATGCTATCCGTTGGGGCCGCACTTCCTGAACGCGCCCTGAGGGCCGGATGGCCGTCGGAGACCGCGAACTCGACATTGGCAAGTCCGCGCTGCTTGAGCCCTGTCGTGAACCCGCGCCTGTAATGGTGCTGTCACTCCCGTAGCCAGCTCGACCACCAGCACCTAGCGCAGCCCCCAGTCCATTCTGATCGCCCACAGCACCGCCTGGCTGGATGACCCGGCCAGGCGGGCCCGAAGCGCCGCGTCCATAATGAGGAACAAGCAAGGTGTCGGCAAGCCGTCGCTCAAAGATGCTTGCAGGCTGCTGATCAGGCCTGCCAGGCAGCAGCCCTGCATCGCGGAGCGTCATCCAGCCATTTGCCTGCCTCGTGTGTGTGGCCATATCAGTAAAATTAATAGGGTGTCACAAAAACTTAATAAATTGACGGTTTTGGCGATTCCTCGCATCGTTTCGCATGCAAACAAGCAATAAAAAGCGGTTGGGAAAAACGTCAGAACCTATGTGCGCGTTAACGTCTATTGCGACGGTGCAGAGCAAAAAGGCGGCGTCCCGGGAGGCCTGCTACGAGATCGACCTCGGCGCGATCAGGCACAATTACCGTCAGCTGCGTAGGCATCTTCCCCGGACAGTGAAGATTTTCGCCTGCTTAAAGCGCAATGGATATGGCTGTGGAGCGGGACCTGTCGCCCGCACACTGGCAACAGAGGGGGCTGACGGCTTTGCTGTCGCAACCTTGCCCGATGCTATGGCCATCCGGGAAATGGGCATCGATCTCCCGGTTTTGCTTTATCCCGGTCCCCTACCGACATCGGCGAAAACAATTGAAGCGCTCGGACTCACCGTTACCGTTTCCAGCCTCAATGAGCTGGAGTCCTGGCGCGCCGCCATGAGCGTCACCCGTATTTTCGTCAAGGCGGATCTCGGGTTCTTCAGGGCTGGGGCCACGCCGCAGGAGATAGGCCGGCTTCTCGCAGCCGCGCACGTCTGCAACGACGTTGAAGTACAGGGGCTCTACGCCCATCTCAGCGAGCTGCCCACATCAGTGACTTCGGATGCTAGCGAGCAATTTTCCCGCCTGCAGCGGATTCTACAGGATGCCGAGGCGTCCGGCACCCGTCCCCCGATCATTATGATGTCGAGTACTGCCGGTGTGCTTCGGCATCCCGCGATGGATCTCGATGCCGTCGATCCCGGGGCCCTGTTTATCGGTCTTCCCGAGACGGATCGACCCATGCGGGCCGTCACCCTGCGGCCGGCGCTCAAGGCCATTTCGACATGCCTCGTTTCCGTCAAGCGGATCGACGCTTCTCTCGGTCCTATACCAGACATACCCGGTTTTCGGTCGGGAATGACCATCGGCGTCCTAGGTATGGGGTGGGGGGATGGCCTTCCGCGTCACGTGCCAGCCCAGGCCGAGGCGCTGGTGAGGGGGCAGCGCGCGCGCCTGCTCCCTCCCGCGCATCTCGAGCACCTGCGCATCGATCTGACGGACGTGCCTGATGCAAGATTTGGCGACCAAGTGCTCCTGCTCGGACAGCAAGCGCACCAGACCATCACTCACGAGGAAGTCGCCGCTCAATGGGGCACGGACCTCATCGGTCTCTATGCCCAGCTCCGCGACCACATCCCGCGCGTCTATGTCTGAGACATTGGCGCAGAAATAGAGGAAACGAAATGAAGGCGCTCAGAACAGTGCTGTTGGTCTCGCCCTTTCATGTTGTGCTCGGCGATACAGGCGCACAGCAATGACGGCCACGATCATGGCAATTCCTCGCCACGCGGTGACGGACACGGCCGCGGAGGCGATCCATGTCGAGGACTTGCACAAGAAGTTTGGCGCCCTTCATGTGTTGAAGGGGGTCTCGCTATCTGCGCGCGACGGCGATGTGGTGGCGATTATCGGGGGCAGCGGCTCCGGCAAATCCACTTTACTTCGCTGCATCAACTGCCTGGAAAACCCCACCAGCGGCGTTATCAGGGTGAACGGCGAGGAAATACGTCTCAAGCCTGACGGAAATGGCAGCACCCTCCCGGCGGACCGAAAGCAGATTGAACGTGTACGTTCCCGGCTCGGCATGGTCTTTCAGAGCTTCAATCTCTGGACCCACATGACCTTGATCGAAAATGTGATCGAGGTTCCGGTCCATGTGCTTGGCGTCAAGCGTGAAATGGCGATCATCGAAGCCGAGAAACTGCTTGCGAGAGTGGGGCTTCTGGAAAAACGGCACGTATACCCGGCATTTTTATCCGGCGGACAGCAGCAGCGCGGCGCGATCGCGCGCGCTCTCGCGGTCCAGCCACGCGTGATGCTCTTCGACGAACCGACTTCATCACTCGATCCCGAACTCATCGGTGAGGTTCTGGGCGTAATCGGCGATTTGGCCCGCGAAGGTCGCACCATGATCCTGGTCACGCATGAAATGAAATTTGCCCGCGAGGTCGCGACCCGCGTGGTATTTCTCCACGAGGGCCGCGTCGAGGAAGAAGGGCCACCAGACGCAATCTTCGGATCTCCGAAATCGGAGCGGCTTCAACAATTCATCCGCAGAGTGGGCTAGCGCCTGAAAAACAGACTAAACCATCTGACTTATAGGGGAAAACAATGAGAATACTTTCCAAATTGACGGCCGCAGCGGCAATCTTCTGCGCATCTACTTTGATGGCGCAAGCTGAACAGGTGAAGGTCGGAATCGCGGCCGAGCCCTACCCTCCATTCTCGTCCCTGGACGCCTCTGGAAAATGGGTCGGCTGGGAAATTGAGATCATTGATGCGATCTGCGCCGAGGCAAAACTCGATTGTGTCATCACTCCGGTCGCCTGGGACGGGATCATTCCTTCCCTGACGTCAAAGAAAATCGATGTCATCATGAGTTCGATGTCAATCACAGAGAAGCGCAAGAAGACGATCGATTTCTCCGACAAGTACTATAGCGATAACGGGTACACGATTGCCGGTCCCAAGGGCGTTGCAGTGGATCCTACCCCTGAGGGCCTCAAGGGCAGGATCCTCGGTATTCAGGTCTCGACCAATGCCGAGGTCTATGCCAGCAAGCATTTCAAAGACAGCTTGGCCGAGATGAAGACGTACCAGACACAGGATGAGGCCAACCAGGACTTGGTCGCCGGCAGGATCGACGCCATTCTGGCTAGCCCGCTTACCATTGATCAATTCATGAAGACTGACCAGGGTAAGGCCTGCTGCGAGATAAAGGGCAAGGTTGCCAATGACCCCGAGATTTTCGCGCCGGGCGCGGGCGCGGGTCTGCGCAAGGGAGACACCATGCTCAAGGAAAAGATAAACGCCGCAATCAAGGGGATTCGCGCGAACGGGAAGTACAATGAAATTACGAAAAAGTACTTCTCATTCGACATTTACGGCGAATGACAGACGAAATTCTCCTGTTACGTAGACCCTCGAAATACTTCTGCCTGTTGAGTCGGAGGCAGGCGGCCTCCTTCGTCACGCACCAGTGAACGGCAGGCTCTTGGCGAGGGTCAATCCTCAAGGTGGAGGCGTTCTTGACCGATTCTGTCTTTTTGTCGCTGGCGCAGACCAGCATGTTCGAGTTGCTTGCACCTACGCCGCCTGGCTGGGGCGGAAATCTGGTTCGCGGATTCATTAATTCAATTGGGATCGGTGTCGGCGCATTCGCCTTGGGATTGGTTATTGGCATTGGCGGTGCTTTTGGCAAGCTTTACGGCGGACCTGTGCGCCGCGACTTGCTTCAAGTCTACACCACCCTCATCCGCGCGGTACCGGAACTTGTGCTAATTCTGCTTATCTATTTCGCGGTTCCGGACCTGATCAACCGCCTCCTGGAAACTCTCGGTTACGGACGGATCGACGTCAGCGGGCCGATGGCAGGCATCGTTGCGCTCGGCTTCGTACAGGGCGCGTACGCAACGGAGGTGCTGCGCGGCGCGATCCTCGCGGTGCCGCAAGGCCAAATCGAGGCCGGGCGAGCCTTTGGTATGAACCCAAGGATGCTGATGCGACGCATTACTCTGCCGGCGATGCTGCCCTTCGCGATCCCGGGTCTCGCAAATCTCTGGCTGGTTGCGTTCAAAGGCACAGCACTTCTGGCCGTTGTGGGCTTCAATGAACTGACTCTGGAAACACGGCAGGCTGCGGGCACTACAAAGGCCTATTTCACCTTCTTCATGGCCGCTGGCGTGCTTTATCTACTGCTCACTTTGATCTCCAACGTCCTCATCGGACGGGTCGAGCATTGGGCAAGGCGCGGCCGGCAGCCGATAGCGGAGAGCCGCTGATGGCCTATTTCACGACTGTTGCGGCAAACTGCCGCCCATTCGCACGGTTGGAGCCACACCGCGTCGTATTGATCGTGATCGGCCTTGTCTTGATCACCGCAGCAGCCGTCTTCATGCGTTGGGACTGGTTGGCCGACTACTACATGCTTGCGATTGCTGGTTTATGGCGTTCGATCTGGATCCTCATCGTGACCTGCGTCTTCGGCTTCGTTCTGGCATTGCCACTTGGGCTCGCTCAAGTAGTGGGCCCTAGTTGGCTCAGTCTTCCAGCGAAAGCTTTCTGCACCGTCATTCGAGGCACACCGTTGCTTCTGCAAATTTGGCTGCTCTATTACGGGCTTGGCTCGCTCTTCCCGCAATATCCATGGATTCGCGAATCCGATATCTGGCCTCTCGTTCGCCAGGCGTGGCCATACGCTGTACTGGCTCTAACGCTGTCCTTCGCAGGCTATGTAGGCGAGGTTATGCGCGGTGCTTTTGCCGGCGTGCCGAGCGGCCAGCTCGAGGCGGGACGCGCTTTCGGTATGAACCGCTGGAAGCTTTTTCGCCGGGTCTGGTTGCCGCAGGCAATCCACAAGGCGTTGCCCACGTTGGCCGGTGAAACAGTAATGCAACTCAAATCGACACCGCTCGTCGCTACTATCACGGTTGTCGACCTTTATGCAGTTTCAGCTCGCGTTCGCCAGGATACATTGGTGATATACGAGCCATTGCTTCTGCTTGCATTGACATACATGGTTCTCACGGGATTGCTCGTATGGATTTTCAGCCGTATCGAGGCTCGCATCCCGGTTCGAGTGGGGTGACGCGCCGAACCAGCGCGCTGCCAGCAGCAATAGGGAGCGGCGACATGCTGTGTAGGATCGTTGGCGCGGCGGTCCAGGACGGGGCCGGACGCATGGGCTGTGATATGGGACCGAGCGCGTTGCGCGCCGCGGGACTCGCGCAGGCGCTGACGGAACTCGGCCATGAAGTGGAGGACGCAGGGGCGGTCGCGCCCGGACCGCTTCCGCCCGTGGCGCATGAGAACCTCGGCCTGAAGGCGCTGCCGCAGGTCTCGGCGTGGACCGGAGCGATCGCCGAAGCTGCCTATGCGGCGAGCCGAGAAGCAATGCCGATCTTTCTCGGCGGCGATCACAGTATCTCTGCCGGCACGCTGTCCGGAGTTGCCCGTCGTGCCAAGGAGTTGGGCCGGCCGCTCTTCGTGCTTTGGCTGGATGCCCACCCGGACTTTCACACGCTCGACACTACGGTCAGCGGCAACTTGCACGGCGTCCCGCTCGCCTACGCCAGCGGGCAAAAAGGCTTTCACGGCTATTTCCCAGACCTGCCAGCTGCGGTCGATCCGGCGCGCATCTGCACGCTTGGTGTGCGCAGCGTCGATCCGGCCGAGCGTGAGGCGCTGAAACTCGCCGGGGTGACAGTCCACGACATGCGCATGATCGACGAGCACGGGATCGCTCCTCTGCTACGCGCTTTTCTCCAGCGCATCCTGGCTGAGGACGGCATGCTTCATGTCAGCCTGGACGTCGATTTCCTAGACCCGTCAATCGCCCCGGCCGTGGGCACGACCGTGCCGGGCGGGGCGACCTTCCGCGAGGCGCATCTGGTGATGGAGATGCTGCACGATTCCGGCCTCGTCACCAGCCTCGATCTCGTCGAGCTCAACCCCTTCCTCGACGAGCGCGGCCGCACCGCGATCCTGATGGTCGACCTCACCGCCAGTCTAATGGGCCGCCGCATCATGGACCGCCCGACAAGGAACCACTGAACCATGCCCGAGAAGCTAAACATCGTTCCCTTCGTGAGCGTGGACAATATGATGAAGCTGGTTCTGACGATCGGCGTGGAGCGCTTCCTGACCGACCTCGCCGGCTATATCGAGGAAGACTTCGGCCGCTGGGAGCTGTTCGACAAGACGCCGCGTGTGGCGTCCCACAGCGTGGACGGCGTCATCGAGCTGATGCCGACGAGCGACGGCGAAACCTACGGCTTCAAATATGTCAACGGCCATCCCAAGAACACGCGCTCCGGCCGCCAGACCGTCACCGCCTTCGGCGTTCTGGCCGATGTCGGAAGCGGCTATCCAATGCTGCTCACGGAGATGACCATCCTCACCGCGCTCCGCACCGCGGCCATGTCGGCGGTCGCGGCGAAGCATCTCGCGCCGAAGGGCGTTCGCACCATGGCGATCATCGGCAACGGCGCACAGTCCGAGTTCCAGGCGATCGCCTTCAAGGCCATCGTCGGCGTCGATCGACTGCGCCTCTACGACGTCGATCCTGCTGCCACGCGCCGCTGCGCGAAGAACCTCGCCGGCATCGGCCTGGACATCACCGCCTGCGCCTCCTCGCAGGAGGCCGTGGAAGGCGCCGATATCATTACCACCGTCACCGCCGACAAGCAGTGTGCCACCATCCTTACAGACAACATGGTTGGCCCCGGCGTCCACATCAACGCGGTCGGCGGCGACTGTCCAGGCAAGACCGAACTGCACCGCGACATTCTTCTGCGCTCCGACATCTTCGTGGAATACGCCCCACAGACCCGCATCGAAGGCGAAATCCAACAGCTCGCGCCCGAGCACTTGGTGGTCGAGCTCTGGCAGGTGATCGCCGGCAACGAGCCCGGCCGCCGCGACGAGCGCCAAATCACTTTGTTCGATTCCGTGGGCTTCGCGATCGAGGATTTTTCGGCCCTGCGCTATGTGCGCGACCGCCTCAAGGACACCGGACTCTACGAAGAACTCGATCTCCTCGCCGACCCGGATGAACCCCGCGACTTGTACGGCATGATCCTGCGCGCCGCCCAACCGGCTCCAGTGCGGCTGAGCGGTGCATTGGGATGAGCAAAGTATCCATGCAGGCGCCGAGGGCCGTCGTGATGATCCGCCCTCATCACTTCACGCCGAATCCGGTCACTGCGGCAGACAATACGTTCCAGGTGCGCGATGAAACGCGGAAGCCGGATGATCTGGTCGCTCTGGCATATCAAGAAGCCACGCGTATGGCGGACGGCCTCGCTGAGGCCGGGATCACTGTCCACCTCTATGAGGATGAGTCGGCCGCAACACCCGACTCCGTCTTTCCGAACAACTGGTTTTCGACCCATTCTGGCGGGCATGTCGCGATCTATCCGATGTACTCGGAGAATCGAAGGCAAGAGCGCCGGACCGACATCATCGAGATGCTCAAGGCTGAGTACCGGGTTCAGGATGTCATCGATTATTCCGGCCTCGAGAAGGACGGGGTCTTCCTCGAAGGGACCGGTGCGATGGTGCTCGACCACATTGCCCGTGTCGCCTACGTGGTGCGTTCCAACAGGGCAAACGAGGTTGCGCTCGAACGGTTCTGCACGCACTTCAATTTCGAGCCAATGATCTTTGACGCAGTCGATCGCAGCGGCAAGGCGGTCTATCACACCAATGTCCTGATGTGCGTCGGCACCGATTTCGCGTTGTTAGGGGCGCAGTCGATCCCTGATCCCTGGCGGCGGCGGGAAGTCGTCGCGAGGTTGGAGGAAACCGGTCGTCAGATCGTGGAGCTTTCGATCGAGCAGATCGAAGACTTCGCCGGCAATGCCATTGAACTGGAGGGCACGGATGGTCGCATTGTTGCCATTTCCGGGCGAGCACATGCGGCGCTGCAGGCGAAGCAGATATCGGCAATCGAGCAGTCCGCGCGACTATTGCCGTTCGATGTCTCGACAATCGAACTCGCGGGTGGATCGGTCCGGTGCATGCTTGCAGGGATTCACCTGTCGAAGCGCAGGGCGCAGCCCGCACAGACGTCATTCACCGCCCAAGCAAGCCGCACAGCGAAACACTACTGACAAATAGGATTGGAAATGTCGCAAACCAGATCGGTCTATCAGTTCAACTCGGCAATCGTTCGCGAACCCTCGATCTCGGTCGTCAACGGCCTACGCGCCGATGATCGGGGCGGTCCTACCTATGAAGGCGTCAAGGGCGAGCACGACGCATACGTTGCGGCCTTGCGGCATGCAGGTGTCGAAGTGAGCGTCCTGCCGTCTCTTGAGGCCTTTCCAGACTCCCTGTTTGTCGAAGACCCGGCGCTCGTTTTCACCGGGGGCGCCATCCTGCTCCGTCCCGGCACGCCAAGCCGGGTCGCCGAGACCGCGGAGATCGCGCCGATCCTGCGCGATATGTTCGACACCGTGCTAGAACTCCCTACCCCGGGACAAGCGGACGGCGGGGATATCATGTACACCCCAAATAGCGTCCTGATAGGCCTTTCCGATCGCACCGACAAGGCCGGGGCAGAGGCCCTTGTCTCCTGTATCGAGCAACTCGGCGGGAAGGCCCAGATTGCCGAGACTCCGAAAGGCGTTCTGCATTTCAAGACGGCCTCCTCGCTGCTCGACGATGAAACCGTGATTTCGACCGCTGCCCTCGCGAAGGCTTCCGTATTCAAGGAATTCCGCCAGTTCATCGTCCCGGAAGGCGAAGAGCCTGCGGCGAACGTGCTGCGCGTCAACGACATCGTCATGGTCAGCGCGGGCTACCCGCGCACGATTGAGATGCTCGAAAAGGCGAGTTACAAGGTCGTGCCTCTGAAGACCGCCGAGATCGAGAGGATCGATGCCGGGCTTTCCTGTATGTCGCTGCGCTGGTACCGGGATTGCAGGTAGGTCATTCAACCCCCCTTGTTACCCCAGACGTCTAGACGACAAACAGAACTCGTGCTTTCCCCTCGATCGTGATTGTCGCGCCGCCACGCTTTCTCTCCGGGTAAAGCGACGGAGTATTCGGCGACACGCTCGAGGCTCGGGGCGACTACCAGCTAAGGAACTCAGGCCGAAAGATGACCGTGTCGGGGATTCGACAAATCGGCACTGAGTTCAGGTACCCGGCGCATTCCCAAAACTGGTGCAGACTCACGCACTCTTTGTAGGCGACGGAATTGGCAGGCCGGGTCTCTAGCGCTTGCGTGCCTTGGCACCATTCTTGCTGCTTCCCCTTCGCAAGCTGCAACACTCATTCGCTCGTCTCAGAGGATTGACAGGCAGCCCTACAATGCGCGCGACGCCCTCGATCGCTGTTCGCGATGAGATCGTTGGCTTTTATTCACCCACCATAGGGGTTTAGAGGGTATTAAAAATGCACGAAATCCCATCCCGCGCTCACGCAGATTCCCAGGTTCCCAACTGGCATTTCAGAATGATGCGCGACTCCGCACGAAATGCAGCAATAGAGGCGGCCATTGCATCCTGTAATCTCAGAGGAAAGACCGTCGTGGAAATCGGGACCGGGGCTGGCCTTCCGGCGATGCTCTTCGCCAGGCATGGCGCCCGAAAGGTATTCACATGCGAGATGGATGAGCGAATTGCTGAGGCGGCGCGGGAGATTATCCGGAACAACGATTTGCAGGATCGCATCGCGGTGATTGCAAAGTCCTCAAGGCAAGCAATTCTGGACGGCGACCTTCCTTCGGCGCCTGACATAATTTTTACGGAAACATTGGATTCTGGGGTAGTTGGTGAGGGATATGAATCGATAGCGGAAGACATCCGCCAAATCGCCAGTCCTGCTACAGTAGTGATGCCATATCGGATTCAGCAATTCGGGTTCCTCTGCACCGACGTGCAAGCCTTTGAGGAAAATTCCGTCTTTAACCAATGCGGATTTGATCTTTCGGGATTTAACCTGTTTGCTGAACGTTCATATTTCTCGGTGATCCAGACGCTACACGATCCGGTATGTCTCTCGCCAACCGTGCTTTTCAGGAGCTATGATTATCTAGACCCAAGCGCTCTGGACCCGGTAGAACACCAAGTTACCGTTCACAGTTCTGGCCTCTGCCATGGAATGACCTCATATTTTGTCGCCCAATTTGGGAAATTTCTCATCTCTTCTAGGGAGCGGAAGAGTCATTGGCGAACGGCTTTTCACCCTCTACGAGTACCTATGCCGGTCGAATCTGGGCGGAGATATTATTTGAGAGGCGATAAATCTGGGTCGATCGATTTGGTTTCGACATGAAGTTCAGGGCAAGCGACAAGCGGCTCTTGGTTCATGTGTGAAGGTTCTGCTGACAGGGCGGCTGCAGGGGGGCTGGTGATGCTAACGTTACCTGATCCCCCGTGAGCACAGGCCATCACGATCCAGTATTGAATATACGACCTCTGACCGGACCTTTTACCGGGCAGACTCGGCTACCGCTCCGCCTGTTTGGGTCGCATGCTGATAACGGGTCAACATGCTGGGATTGTCGGCGATGCAGGCGCCGGTCGCTTCTCCGGTGTCGAGCTCAATCAGTGCTTCAACGCGGAGGATGCTGACGCGGGAGATCAAAGCGATCACCCCATGTTGGCGACAACGTGATCATTGCCCGGGACCGGCAAGCTCGACCAGGCGATACCGGTCAACGCGTGAGTAACTCATGTGCACATCCAATTTTGAGGTCTGCGGACTAAGTCTAACACTCCTTGCGCAGATTGTTAATTAATGTCCAGAGTGTGTTGTTTCCAAGTCGCGACCTATATTTGATTTTAGCTTAACTTTTACATTAGTACTTATTGTGATGTGATATAACTATGGCGAAGCCGGCCTGCCTCGGATGCGTCTAGTGACGGAGCCATGCGCGAAGTACCGGAGCTGTGCGTCGAACAATTCACTTGGGAAGAGCGGAATGGAACAGCGGGTGGGAGACTTTTTCAAGGACTGCGATAAGGCACCACGATTGAATGAAATGGCCGATTTCTTTTCGGCGACCGCAGCAGGGCGATCAGGAGCCCCGATCAAAGTTCCGAGCGTTGATGCGCGCCTTTTCCAAGGGGATGCGTCGCTGCAAAGCTTCACCGGCGCGCATCGCCAGATCTGGGGCCGCTTCGACCCTCACTATCATGCCAGCATTCCTTATCGTCTTGAGGAGGAGGTTCGAGTTGGCGATGCCTTCTTGCGATATGCAGACGCTATCGCGGATGAGACCCTCCCGGCTCGGTTCTATCTGCTGGGGGCCGCCGAAGGCACACTCGCTCGAACGCTTGCCCAGCTGGGTAACGGCAAGATTCAGACCCTTTCATGCAGTCCCAATAAGGAAAACGAGGAAAGCTTCTTTCTGCACGGACGGCCCGCGCATGCAACATTCTTCCTCGGCCCATTTCATCACTTGACCCGGAGCCGAATGGTTGGGACGTTGGCGCTCAGGCACTTTGCCGACGGATTCGACATCATCTTGGAGGACACCACATTTCAAATGTATTCGCCCAATCGAAAGGCGCAGATTGGCTTTGTGAAACGTCACTTGAAAGACGGTGGGATATTCTTCTTCTTCGAAAAATTTCGGCAAGACGACGACATCTCATACTTGAGCCGGGAGCTCCAGAAAGACTACGGATATAAAGCGCGCTTCTTCACTCAGGATGATATCAAAAAGAAAACTGAATCCATTCTTAAGCAAATGAACCTCAATGAGACGACGCTATCTGAAATGTCAGAGTCGGTGGCCGCGCACTTCAAATACGGATGCGTGACATGGAATTCTGGCAATTTCTACACACTTGCCGCTAGCAACAACGCGGACAATCTTCGGCGTGTAATTTCGGCGATGGCCCCACCCTGCATTCCAAATGAATACGTCTATACAGAAACCCCGGCTTCGCTGCCGGGATTGGCCTTCGAACCCCCGCCGTTCCGCCGCCTGGCAGCGTCCGGAAGCTGAGCGAAGCCGGCCAACGACCAACGCGTCCTAAAATGCCATTGTTACGACCAGTACATTCTTGGCCAGTGGCTTGCCTCCAATATCGGCAGGTACTCGTATTTCATGTCCGCGACATGGCTCGCGCTTCTTGAAACCAACAGCGTACAGACAGTCACCTCATTACTTTGTCGGGAAGGATGATCCAATTGTTACCAGCGGCGCAGTCGGCTTTATTGCGGTTCCCGTCGATCGGCCAGCGCGCATCCAAACCCTTGCAACGGGGTTTGGATTGGTTGTGTATGGTTTGACTGCACTTGCCGGCGATACGCTGTTGCCCTCGGCCGGGCTCCCGTATTTCGGAGTTGTCATCGTCGTGGTTTGGACAGTCGGTATTCTCATCTGTCCACCAAGCAAAACGGTAGCCCAACAGCCCACCGGATGACGTGTTATGAAATCGCCATCTCCAAAACCCGTCGCTGAAGCATTGGTTTGGCTTATGCCACACATCTCGCGTTACTCGACGCTTCCGACACGTGCGTATGCGCATGCCGCTTATGACGCTAAGCCCGCCGCCGCCGATCCTGTCCGTATGCATGCTCTAGAGCAGATGGAGTTACGACTTGCAGATTGTGCCTCTCGTCTGGGCTATGGGCATCAGCAGATTGAAAAACTCGGTGCACAGCTTCGAAGCCGACCGGTCATTCAGACCGGCCCACACTGTTACCTGGCTTTTGAACCCGATGCGTTCTACACGCATATCTTTAGTGCCATGGGGCTGCGCTCCCATAAAGACAGCTGGTATGTGACTCATTCGAGTTCAACTGTAAAATTCCAAGAAAGCGACAAGAAAGGCCCCGGTTGGCTGCGGCTTGGAGGTCAGCACTTCAATCTCTTCGGGCTGTCAAACAGAAAAATGGGTCGACTCAGTGTTTGCGGACGTCATGCGCCGCAGCGCTTTGCTCTGACGAGCGCCAAACAGACGAGGATCGCGAGCCAACTGGCCGCGCAATTGAAAAGAGCCCTGCCCGATGATGAGTTTCTCTCGGCCGCCGATGCTATCAAGACAGCCAATCAGAGCCTCTGGCGCCGTTTCTTCGCATCGGATCTACAGTTGTTGCAGTTCGATGATTTGGACGTGGGCGACCTAGTCGCCCAGCATCTTCGCGACCCGTCATCGTGGCTTTCGTCAACGCTGTTTGGACCAAGCTCTTTTGCGAAGAGGCTGCTCAATCATTTCGTGTCGTTTGATTGCGGCCAATGGGCCGGCTGGGCAAAGACGACAACCGACTTCTTTTGGCATTTTTTAGGGGGGCGCATATTTCCCCTGCGGCTGCGCGATGGCCTGTTTTTGAACGAAAGCGGGACCTTCTCTGTACAGTGCGCACCTGACGCGCTTCTCCAATCGTTGAACGAGCATGAAATCATACCCAGTATGCTCCTGTCATTCTTTGTAACATCGATACTCCCTGGAGTGCGGGTGCTCGGCGGCAGTCGCCAGATCGTTTACTATCCGATTATGCGCTATGCCTTGCTGTCTACTCTCTCTGAGTTTCCGTCACCTGCAAATAGTAGCTTGTCCGTCTCGCTGGGGTCTGACCAAGAGCCGAGTCTGTGGGGGCATCGCACGATCTCGCCGGGTCGAATCGATCCGTTCAGTCTTATGACCCAGCTTGGCTGCGATTTTGGGCGGTTAATCGACTGCTATGGCGAGATACCTTTGAGGGAGGCATGGGGCAGCTTGCCAGCATTCGCCGGCGATCCCCTCTGGCAAACGTTGTGCAAACGGCTTGCAAAGGAAACAGCATTGGAGGATCGCCCCATTTGGCTCGCTGGCGCTCAGCAGCCAGAACAGGATGTAATTGGACCCTCCCGTTGATCTGTGAGCGCGAAGCTGACGCCGTTCAGATTTGGTCATTTCACTGAAGGCATGGACATCGCTGTTGGGCCTTCCATCGCCGATGCGCTTTGAAGACCTGTGCGAGCCATGCGTGCGCATTGGCGATTGCCGACGGCCGAATTATGCTGACAGCACTTTCCGATCGAAGTGGCCTTCGGCGTCAGGTGGTCAAGTGCTTGCAGGAAGCCAGCGAGGTCGTTCGGCGCGCGATCGAGTTGTTAAGGCATCGGAGTTCGTGAGCCGCGCTTGTTCGCTGATGCACGTTCGCGCTTCGCGCTGCTGACTCCTACAGACCATATTGCGAATAGGTAGAACCGATCATAGACTCTTATGCCGCCAAGCTCGCTTGTTCCGCTCACATCAACCTCACGGTCGTTTCAATGAGGCTCTGCCAGGCTTTATCACCCGCCCGGGGGGGGGTTGCCTTACATTAGTTGGAGATAACTCATTTTATAGACCGGTCGTCGCTCGGCGGTAAACAGAGATATGACGTTTGGACTGTTCGGTGAACGCACCTCCTGCCCAATCTCCCCAACGCTCCGCCAGCTTGAGCCCTACGCATTCGGCCATGGTATCGAGTTCCTGATGATAGACGTAACGAACGCGATTGGGCAATCGTTTGACCGACGTACCAGAAAACCAGAGGAGGGTTGAGACCAATTTTTGGGTTAGCGGATCGTGCACATCAGCAGCGATGATCGTATTCTCATGATCCACAACGAGCGTGGAAATTTTCTGGCCGTTGACGAAACCATCCAAGGGCGGCACGCCTACATCTATCACCAAATTCCCTCCATCATCTAACGCCTCCACGGCAGATCGGAGGCAAGCTATTTGCGCTTCGCGCGTGACGGCCTGCGTGAATGTATTCCAAACGCAATACACCAAGTTGTAGCGGTGCTCCGATCTAAATCTTGAAATATCTGCCTTCCAAAACTTAATCAGGCCAGTACGCTTGGCGAGAAGGTTCAACATGCTGTCCGAATTGTCGATACCTTCGACCTTGACGCCTCGCTCGCTCAACGGCACCGCCACGCGTCCGTCGCCAATGCCGAGTTCAAGAGCACTCCCTCCGCTGGAAAATCGCTGAAGAAAGGCGACAGTCTCGCCGACCTCATCATTCTTACCTCGCAGCAATGTAAGTAGCTCATACATTGCCGACCAATTTTCGTCGTAGATGAATTCGTCAGCCATTTCTCCTCCTGTGAGATTGATTTAAAGATTTTAGCAATTACTTCGTATGCAATCGGCTCGGAAATAACGCCGCTCGTTCCGCAACAGGAAATGGTCGAAGGGTGTCGCTCTGGTCGGGCTCCGGACATCGAACGGCTCCGTTGCGGAATGAACGCCGATTCAAAATGCAAGAGCCAAGCCAATTCAAAGAGTCGGTTTAGTTCACTATATTGGCTCTTAGTCTCCGCTTCTGTCTGTTTGCAACGACACGGCTTTGTCAGGGTTCCGACAAAAGATCAGACGATTCTGGTCGCGAAAGGCGCCTCTGAGGGACACCGCGTGCGGGGAGTGGCAACTCTGGCCTGACCTTTACGTCATCACAAACGTTTTGGCCCATAACGAGGCGGTTCCTTTGAAGTCGCCGTGCCGAAGATACATCCATAGTCCCCGGCGGATTCCGATTTCAGCCGTGAGCACTTGCTCAAAAGCTTCGGTTGCACTTTGCGACTGTTCCCCATCGAGGTGCGGATCGCAGGGTTAAATCCTGCTTCCGAGAGCCGGGGGCAAGGACTCGAACCGCGTCCCAGTCTCCTGGCCCGTTCCTGGCTTGGACGAAATCGTTCTGGAGCGGCCGTGCTGCCACGGCCGTAGTGAATTCGGCCCGAGTGTTCTTGCGCCCAGTTTCCCTCTCACGAGGTCGTTTCGACGTATCCCGAATCCACCAGGAATCTCAGGGTGTAGTGATGGACTCCAAGGAAGGGGGGCGGCCTCCGTCATCGTCATGACGCCCTCCGGGTGCGGGGCCTGCGCCGCTGTGACGCGCCTCCAGCCCACGAGCACGGCACCCAGCCCGTGCCTGCCCTCCAGGAGTCCTGCGGGGGGCATTTTCCTGCAACCTCAGCACCACTCCGCTTGAATCGGCGGGTCGGGCCGGCGCAGCGCCGCACGAGATCGTCGAGGTTCGCCTTCATAAAGCGTCTGCTACAATAGACCGCTGTATTGATTGCGCTGCCCGCGAGATTGCAGCAGGCAGGTCCAGCCACCTCCGGCGAGGTCACGGCCGGGATATCAGCGGCCTCTTCGTCTGCTGCGACAGCCAATCCAATGACATGATGCATCAGGAACACGTCCACGAAGTACGCAGCGTCGTCCCGTGAAATCGGCAACATGTCTGCGGTGATTTCATTATGGATATAGGACTCGGCATCCCAAAGGGTGCGAGTCAGCTTCTCGTTGGCGGGCTCAATGCGCTTATGGCTCTTTCGAGCGCGGTGTTGGCGGCCTCGATAAGGACAGTACGGTCGGCCCCGGCGACTGGCAGGGACGCAATAACGGCATGGGAATGCATGACGAACTTTTCATTCTGGAGTGGCGGTCTCTTGCCTCAGCATTTCGGTCGCCATCCCGACGCTGGTTTTTGTGGGGTGGCTCGTCGAAGCGCCGGCGCCACCTTGTGCTCACATGCGCGGCCGCAGGATACGCGAGAATTCGGCAGATTTAATCAAAGAGCACGGCAGCGCCAGGGACAGAACGGTGTCGGCACAGTAGGCGAAAGGGCGATCTCGAGCTTTAGCTCCCCGCACGAAGCGGTCTGGAACCAAGCCTGATCTCCGGAGCCGCCGTCGCGCGTCCCGCCATGCGCAGGCGCGCGCAGTCCGCAAGGGCTTGAGCGGAGCGTCCCTTGCGGACGAGCACGGCTGGGCGAGAGACAGAGCGCGTCGGAGGCAGCGGGTTCAGGCGCCTGATCCTTGGTGAGTCCAGAGCGTCTTCTTTGGTCGACCGCTCGGCCGAAACGCCGTTCCTGGGGTGGCAACCTGGCCCTACCATCTCGAAAGCAGGGAGCTAACGGGATAGGCCTTCCGGTTTAGGCACGCGTTGTCTGGTCGGCGGATAGATGAGTGTTCTGATGTCTGCTAAGATCGAAACCAAGAGTCGAGGGGGCGACAATGGTTGAAGTGTTCCGCGGAAGGGGCGGTAAACTCGAACACGAAGGGGCCGCGCTCGGTAGAATCCATGCGCAGGCAAATCACCGGAAGGCGTTGGGGTACTGGCTCGGGTTCTTGAAGGGCGTGATGGCCAGCGAGCGGGTCGAGAGCGCGGAGATGCCGCCACTCAGGGTCGAAGCTGAGCAGTTCCTGTCCCTTCTTCACGACGACGATGCTGCCGAGCTCATTCGCGATCTGGATGTGTGGGGTAACGCGCCCGAAGAGATCTACGCCATCCTTGAAACAATAGTCGGCATACGCTCGCGGGAGTTTATCGCCGCTGACGAGAAGGACGAAGTCAACGAGTTCTACGGGTTCTGTGCCGGTATCGCCTGCGACAACTCCATCACGCCCGCAGAGGTCGAAAGACTGCTGTCCAGGTTGGACTCGAGTGTGGTCCTGCAGAGAGACAGCCGCGTGGCGTCTCTCGGAGAAACTGCCAGAAGGTCTATTTCTGACCGTCGCATAACCGCCGAGGAGGCAGAAGACATATGCGGGTGGATTGCCCATCTTGTCGGCGACAGCGCGACAGATACGGGGCTGCCTACCTTCGGCAATGTGGGTGTCATTGACGGCGCCTTGGAGGATGCAAGCCGGCTCGTAATTCCGAGTCGGATGTTCGTCCTCACGGGAAAATTCGCCATTGGCCCGCGAAAGGTAATCGCTGAGATGATTTGCGAACGCGGCGGTGATTGGAAGGAAACCGTCTGCGGCCAGACCGACTACCTCGTCGTCGCGGCCGAAGCGTCTCGGGACTGGAAGCACAGCCATGAAGGCACGAAGATCATAAGGGCAATGGAGCTTCGCGAAAAGGGAGGTCGGCCGGATCTGGTTCTTGAACCGATGCTGGCCAAAGCGTTGGATTTCTGACCGCCTCCATCCGGCGAAGGAAAACCTATTATCTTGGAGGTGCGGCTTCAGAGCATGGTCGCGTCGGAGGCGCGGAGCCTGAATACCCGAGCCTTAGTGGATCCTGATACGGGTCTGGGCGCTCGCCACCTTTCTTGACAGTTTTTAAGGCGGGCAGCGGCCGCACCTGCACGAACAATATCTCCCACAGCATCGCGGCACGGTCGTATCTCCCACAGCATCGCGGCACGGTCGTGCTTCACTGGTTCACCCGAAGCAAAAGCGAGGCTCGATGTGCGCCGATGCTATGCTATTTCTCCGTCATGCCGAGATGACCCGTTCGCATCGCGGCCGCTCTCTCGCCTGCACTTGCCCAGATCGACCGCATAGTGACGGAGACAGACGCTCCTTTCACTCAGGTCGTCCGAACGAGCTTCGATGACGTGATGACCACGCTCGCCGCGATCGCCGACGACTGGGGGGTCCCGTCGATGCCGTCACGACGGCGGTAATAGAACTTCGTTCTCCATTGAGATGAGGCTTCAAGGGCTAGATGAATTGTAGTCTTCGTGCTACATAACGGACCAATCTGTAGCGCGAAGGTGACATAATGCCCACTCCACACAACCCTCCGGCTGCGGTGCGGCGCGTGCTGCGCAAGCTTGGGGCTGACATTCATGATGCCCGTCGACGCCGACGGCTGCCGATGGCGGTGGTAGCCGAGCGCGCCTTCACTTCTCGCTCGACTCTGCAAAGGGTCGAAGCCGGGGACACCAACGTCAGCGTCGGCATCTATGCCGGCGTCCTGCAGGCCCTCGGCCTCCTTGAGGGCCTGGGCCAGGTCGCCGACATCAGCAACGACAGCGTCGGTCAGGCGCTCGCCAGTGCCGACCTGCCCAAGCATGTCCACCTCCAGCGGCCAACCGGATCGTCGCGCGATGGCTGACTTCGAGGTCCATATCGATTTGGACGGCCGCACACGCCCGATCGGACTGGCGAGGAGCAATCGCGTCCGGGGAACCGAGACCATCCTCTTCGAGTATGACGGAGCATGGCTTGAGGATCCGGACCGCTTCTCGCTAGAGCCAGCTCTTGCTTTGACCCGCGGAGCCTTCGCCCCCCCTGCAGGTCTTGTGACTTTCGGCTCCATCGGCGACTCAGCGCCGGATACCTGGGGCCGGCGCCTCATGCAGCGCGCCGAACGCCGCCTCGCCGACCAAGAAGGCCGCGCGGTTCGCACGCTTGTAGAAAGCGACTACCTGCTCAGCGTCGCCGACGAGACGCGACTTGGCGCCCTCCGCTTCCGCTGGGTCGGCGAAGAGATTTTCCAAGCGCCGATCCGCACGGGCGTTCCTGCTTTAATCGAGCTTGGCCGTTTGCTCCAGATCACCGAACGATCCTCCGAGACGAGGAAACGGATGAAGACTTGCAGCTCATCTTTGCCCCAGGCTCCTCCCTGGGCGGTGCCCGACCGAAGGCCTCGGTTATCGACCAACATGGTCACCTCTCCATAGCGAAATTCCCGAAGGAGACCGACGACTACAGTATGGAGACCTGGGAACAGATCGCGCTGCGGCTGGCCGGCCAGGCAGGTATTGCCACGCCTCAACACGAGCTGATCGAGGTCGCCGGCAAGCCAGTCATGTTGTCGCGACGCTTCGATCGTGACGGTGCGAGCCGCATCCCGTTCCTGTCGGCGATGGCGATGATGGGCGCCAAGGACGGTGAGCGCGGCAGCTATCCGGAGATCGTCGATGCCCTTGCTCAACACGGCGCCCAGGGGAAGACGGACGCGCATGCCCTCTATCGGCGGGTCGTCTTCAATGTGCTGGTTTCCAATGTCGACGACCACCTCCGCAATCACGGTTTCCTATGGCTGGGAAAGGCGGGGTGGTCTCTCTCGCCGGCATACGACCTCAATCCCGTCCCGACAGATCTCAAGGCCCGGGTGCTGACGACGAACATCGATCTCGATGAGGGCACCTGTTCGCTCGATCTGCTTGAACGCGTCGATATTTTTCGCGCTCACCCTGCCGCAGGCCCGCGCGATTATCAAAGAGGTCGCGACCGTGACAGCGACCTGGCGCGATACAGCCAAGGCGGTCGGCGCTCGATCGGCGGAAATCAGCCGAATGGCCAGCGCTTTCGAGCATGACGATCCCAAGCTGGCGCTGGCGCTATGACGAGGACCTTCCTCCACAATTTCGATCCGCCAACATTCAGCCCTGTCGCGGGCGCGACCGTCGACCTCGACGTCTCGGAGATCGAGGACGCCGGGATTCGCGAAGTGTTGCAGACGCCAGGGGCTGCATATGGCGCGTGGTCTATCCTGGACGCGCTGTTGACGCCAACCGGCGCGGGTACGCCCTTCATCTTCCGGGAACCGCTTGGGCAAGCCCGCGAGGTGAAGGTCGCGCTATCCGGCTTGTTCGGCCGCTTCGTTGCCCGCGCCTATCTGGAACGCTACTTCAACCTTTCGATCTTCGCGCATCTCGGCAGCCGCATCATCGACCTCGATCGCCGCCGGCAGGTCAAAGTCACGCGCTTGTCCCGCGGCGATCTGCCCGACTGGATCGCCTGCGCATCCGACCTGTCCTCCTTGACCGTGGCCGAAGCGAAAGGTTGCCACGATAATGGCGGCCCGGCCAAAGCGTTGAACCGCGCCTGGGCTCAGGCCGGACGGATAGATATCACCGCTGGAGGCCGCAAGATCACAGTGAAGCGCATTGCCATCGCGACCCGCTGGGGGATGGCGGCGCCAAATCCGACGGACGCCCACCTCTCAGTCCGCGATCCGATCGATGAAGGCGAGCCGATCAAGCCGGAGGAGAAAGACGCGCTCTTCATCGGGCTTCTCCGCCTCCATATCGCCAATCTCATCAAGTCGCTTGGGCACGCTGAGCTAGCCAGTGCGCTTCGCGGCCTCACACACCAGCCGTTCGCGCGAAGACTCCAAGGGGATCTCCAACGCGCCCGAGCGCTGCTGGATGCCACGTTGGTGAGAGAGCTGGAAAAGGCCACGACCATGGGCGGACTGATCGGAGGGATCGTCACCCGTGCCGGACCCGTCGCTGACACCGACGTTGCGCCCGCCGATCAGGAGGCGCTCGCTCGCCTCAATCTCCGGCCGGTCTTCGTCGGCATCGAGCGCGATCTCATCCGTGCCGCTATCGACGCGGAGCTGCAAACCGTTCGCATCCGCCTGACGCAGATAGGGGGTCCCGATGATTTTTCTCGGCCTGACCGCGCTGGCGGCTGGATCATCCCGATCGGTGAGGAGCGACGCATCAGAGGAGGCAACTGATCCGGTGACCACCGAACATGAGCATCGTGGGGAAACGGCCGGCGACACCAGACACGGCACGATTAGGCAGAAAGATGGAACGCAGGAGACTGAACGCGGCCACGCCGCGCTGATGCCCACTATCACCACCGACAGGGGACGAAAATTCAGATCGTCTGCCGAAACGTATTCGGCCCCGTCCGGTAGTGTCGTATACCGATACGCTGGGGAAGGCCGCGCCTTGAGGCCAAAATGGCGGCCGCCCGGGTTCAGGCTAGATACGAAGCCTCGGAGGCTGACATCAGTTATCCGAGGAGTTGTATCGCCAGGCCCCGCTCTCTCCGCCATATTATCAATAAAATCAAAAACTTAGAGTAAACTTCCGGAATTTACCCGCCAAAACGCCCATCATGCGGGATGCTATTGATTTAGACGGCATGAGACATCCGGCCGGGGTGTCCCATCGAAAAATACGATTCGGCGCGATCCCACCAATGGCTCAACCTGGATGCAATCCGATTTGGGCTGCTGGGACTAGCCGCTCTTGCCACAAGGACCACGACGATCTGCTGCGCCCCGGTTCGTGTTGTCACCGGCGTAGAGCGGGAGGACAAATTCGGACTCGACCACTCCGGTGAGGTCGCGCAACTCCTTCCCAGGTTTGTTCTCTTGGGCGCTTCTTGAAGACTTTATCGCAGGCACGCCTAGTGAAGATGCGGGTTGCTCCTCGACTACGAACGCCATGCGCTCGCGCCCCGTGTAAATGCTGGGGCGTAAGGGGACCATGAGCGTTTGCGATCAACTTCTGCCCTGCAGAGCCCGAGATTTTCGATCTCAAGCCCTTTCATCGCATCGCCTGTATAGGTCTACGCCGCGGGCTTCTCGATAGGCACCAGGAACGGCCATTGCGGTGGCCAGCGTCCGAGGCGAATTAAACGACGGAACCGGGGTTTGCGCTGCGCCAAAAGCAGGCGTGACGGTCCGCGTGTCAGAATTCCATGGCCTGTCTTGCGTTCTCCGAAACTGGGAACAACTTGAGACTGCCGCTGGCATCTACTGGCCGTTTCAACCGGCGGACATGCCGAAAACGCCAGCCAAAGGCTTCGCCTGGCATAGGGCCAGGCACCATATGCTCCGACCTGAGACGGCTCCAGCTGGCATGGGTGAACAGTTCGACGTTCACCAGCTCGGCCACGCCGACGAACCCACCCAAGTAGCTTGCGTCGATATCGGGATATCGAAACAGGGCTTCCAGCTCCGGCTTCTTGCCGGTGTGCAAGATCAACGGCCCCCGGAAGTCGGTCGGCCAGCTTCTCACTTCGATGGTTTTGCGGCCCAGCAAAATCAGTTCCGCCCAGGGCTGCTTGATGCTGAGTGCTACAAGAAAATTCGGTAGGCCGATAATGGTCATCAAGGCACCGGAAACGTCTCGATCAACTCGCGGGCGAAGCGTTGCTCGATGTCAAAAATCTCTGCCATCGTCAGCTTGCCCTGGGAATGTGTAACCGCCTCTCGCACGATCTGCGGCGCTTCGAACGCGAAGCGCTCGGGTCCATAGGACGATGCGGTGAGCTTTCGTGCCCATGCCAGATAAGCGTCGATATGGATACGCGCATCGCCGTCAGTGAAGTGCGGGTCCTTTTTGGATGTCAGATCGACCGCGTGCGGGACATCTCGGCCGCGCAAAGCGGTTCTGCGCACCGCGCAGGGAATGCAAAGTCCGCATGGTTGACCGATGCGCTTGGTAATGGCGCCGAGCACCTGGCGCGACGCCAGGTTCCAACAGGTCTCGGTTTCGAGGATGGCCTTATCGAACCGCTTGGCACCAAGATGCGCCTTCATCGCCTCGGCGGCTTCGCGTTTGGTTGTGGTCAAAAACGGGTTCTGAACCGACAACGGTTCGCCGAAGAGGTTTGAGAACAGACCGCTCGCCAAGGTGTGCAGCATGGGATGTGCATGGCGGGTCATCCGATAGGTCGCCGCCGGTGGCATCGCGATCGCCAAAGGGCCGTTTTCGAACTGGAGCAACGTCGTGGCGCCATAGGAACGCGCGACCAACGCGCCGAGCGCAAGGAACAGGAAAGAGCGATATTGAAACTGCCCGCCGATGCGTCGTCGTCCATTGGACCACGTGCATCCTACCTGGACATGGCGTTTGAAAGCGAATTGATCGGCCAACTCCGTTTGCCTTGCCTTGGCGCCATAAAAGGAAGCGAGCGCAGCGTCGGTGTCGTTGCGGCGCAGCCAGTCCAGCCCGCTGGTGCTGTCGAGGCCCGCCGAAAACAACGCGGTGGTCTGAACGCGATCTGTGTGTGAGCCATTCAACGAAAGCCGATCGAGCGCGTTCGAGGTCTTTCGCTTGGAGACCGCGAACGTCCATTCAGCGTTGCCCAATAAGCGCAGGATCGCCGTTAGGGCTGCATGGGTTGCGGTCGTCCATGCTGAGGGTTCGCGCACCGAAACAGCCACCTTTACCGATCGAACGCGCTGGCTCGAAATACGCTTGGGAATATAGCGCTCCACTTCCCAGACGAGGCGCGCCACTTCCAGGAGATCAAGCGCTCGGGGATCGAGCCCAAGCGGACCGAGGCCGGCCGCGTTGTGCCACTGGATGCTTGCAAGGTCGAGGTCGATGACCTGTGTCTCCCGCCGCGGCGCCTTGACGATCTCGATATGGGCGGGAATGGTCCGAGGCGTGCTCATCATCCGATTACCAGTTTCGAATAGTTGGCACCTATGGTCGCCAGCAGATCGCCGCTGGCAGCCTTGCGGGTGCGGACGAATTTCTCCTCAAAGCGTTGCTGGATAGCGGCGGCGATCGTATTGGCGGCGCGCTCGACCGACAACTCCGACGCCCCGAGGTCTATGCAGGATTCACCGACAATGCTTTTGGCAATGATTTGCCCGAGAAAGCCGCGACGAATGTCATTCGGGTCGGCGAAGCGGGTCCGATCGAAGGCCACTTCTACCGCTGCCGCATCGCCTCGTTCGGCCACCGCCAGGTTATCGCCCGCAAGGGCGGTTGCAAGAAACGAGCGAAACGCCAGACCGACGCGGTCGATATGCCTTTCATCGACGGCGTCGCCATGCTCGCGCAAAGCTTGGTCAATCGCCACGTCGCAATAGGCGGTGATCGATCCTGAACCTTTGGCAACGCCGCTCTGATCCAAGATGCCAGACCATCTTTGCCCTTGCATTGCCCTGCTGAGTTCTATCAACCTGTCGAGCAGTGTGGTCGCAAAGGGGTCTTGAAATAGCCCCGCCATGAAGCCCGCGCGTCCTCGTTCGCGTAGCAATGCATTGATCTCGCGCGTTAGTCGTGCCTGATCGCCGTCGGCCGTCAGCATTCGTGCGATGTCGCGCAGATACGTGATGGCCCGCAACAGGGAACCGCCCGATCCTGCCGACCCGGCGCCTCCGCCGCCGAGCGAGCCGCTGCCGCCCCCAAATCCCCCCGTTCCCATTCAGATCCTCCCTTGCCAGATTTCTTCGGCGGTCCCCCGCTTCCACGGCTCGGGCACCTTGGCGGCCAGGGGGGATTCTAGAAAAGCGGCCCAAACCGTCCCCCCGGACGCGGTGAGGACATCCAGGCCGGCATGGGTTTTTGCCGCGCGCTGCGCGTCTTCGTCTCCTGTCAGCCCTGGCAGGCGTCTGATGTCGGCCACATTGTCCTTGAGCAGCTCGATCGCGGTCTCGCGATCCGGCGCGCCCCTTGCTGCCAGACAATCCGCGCAATCTATGCGGTTCCTTATGACAACCCGTTGCGCCCAGGCATGCTCGAACAAGCGCAATGTCCGAAGCCTGGCGCGCGCATCGTCCCAACTGAACCGGCGATGACCGGTGCGCATCTCGTTCCAAGCCAACCTGTCCGCCGCGATGGCTGCGAGAAGCGGATAGCGGCGTTGCGCCTCGCCATCGGACAGTCCGGCTAGAATAAGGGCAGCGGTCTGATCGTCATTGGCGGCCTCCGCGATGCGTGCCCTAGTGTAGCGAAGTTCCATTTCCACTTCAGCAAGGTGAAGCGCTCGGGCCACCTCGAGGCCCTGCTGAACAAGTGCTTCGGCGCGGTCGCGGATAACCGGATCGAGCGGACGCATGGCTGGATCGAGAACGCATTCGGCAGCATTGCGGCTGGCCGCCGCAAAGAGGTGCCCGAAGATTGGATTCGCGAAGGCTGAGGGCCCGACCTCCTTGAGGATCGTGTCATAGACCGCAAGCGCGCCATCATAGTCATGATCAAAATACTGGCTGATGCGGGCAAGGTTGTTGCGATACTGTGACAACTGGACGGCGGCATCGGCGATACCAGCGTCGACGGCCGCCTGGGCTTCGGCCACCGCTGCCGCAGCCTCGCGGCGCATCGCTTGTTGCGCTGGCGGTTGCGTGGCGTCAGCCTTGAAACACTCCGACAACATCGCATGTTTTCGCGCCTTTTCGACAGGCGTGGAAAAGTTACGGCCGCTAAGCATGGTGCGGACCAGTGCGAATTGCTGCAAGACAATGGCGGCTTCGCAGATTGAGAACCACGGGGCGGCGGCGAGCTCGTCGACCAAGACGCGGCTTTGCGTTGCTTGATCAAACAGTCGTGCCCGATCCGAGATCGACCAGCCAGCGCCAGCCGCAAGCCAAGCGGCATTGATCGCTTCTGCGGCCTGACTTCCCTCTCTTAGTGAAGCATAGTGACGAACAACTTCGACCAGCGCGCCGAAATCGTGCTCTACCGGCCGATCAAGCAGCATTGTTATGCAGGAGCGATGGGCTGCATCAACTGTTTCGGACGGCAACAATCGCAGCATGGTGCGCCGAACCGTCTCTGCAAGCACCCGTTGTCCTGCAACGCGTACGCAAAAGGGATCGAGCCGGGTAAGTCGGGCTGCTTCCACGCCAGTTATGCGCCCGACATCACCCATGGCCAGCGCCCGCTCGGAGACGCTCAGGATAGCCGACACCAATGGCTCCGCGCGCACCGCGGCTTCGATCTCTTCGTTGGCCATGTCCATCATAAGCTGATCGATCGCCCATTGCCGGGCCGCGTCAGGGACAGCGGAACCTGCGACTACCACCGAACTCAGCGCCGCCGCAGTCACAAGCACGTCCCATGCGACCGCTGAATCGGGAACTTCCCCCAGCAAAACGACAATGTCGGGGATTGCAAGGAGTCGGGCAAGCCCGTTTAGACCTGTGTCCCGAATGGCGGCAATTGCCTGGGCGATCTCGCGATCATGGTGCCGGGGGTCAAGCTGGCGAAAGGCGTCCTCAGCCCACAACCGCAGGCGTTGATCAAAAGTCGCGCCTGAGCGTGGCAAAACCGGAACGACCGGCCGACCTGTATCACGACGCAGGGCTGCGCCAACTGAAAGCAGCCGCGCGCGCGATCCCGGATCGATTGACGCGGAACCGGTTACCGCAAAATATCGACCGGGCCGGGTCCAGGTGCGGGCGAGCGCCGACGACGTCTCATCGATCGGAGCCACCCCGTTTGCAAGCGCGGGAAGTTCGTTGGCGCCTGACAAAAGACGCACTGCCACCCAGGACGCCGGAAACGCTGGCTCGTCACCCCAGCTGACGGCGTCCACGGGCTCGCTAAGCGACCAGACGGCGGGCGCGGCGTAGTCCATCCGGCCGTCAGAGATCACATCGGCGTTGAGAGCCGCAGCACGGCTAACGGCGGCCGCCACCTCCAAAGGCTCTCCCGATGCGAAAGATCCCAAAAGCGCCTCGATCATGATGCGTGCCGCGCGCACGCGGATACGCGAGCGCATGGCGAGGACCGAAATACCCCCGCTTTGGCGCAGCGCTGTTAGCGCCGCACCTCCCTCGACACTTTGGGAGGTCTGCTCATCATGTTCGCCGAGTGAGCAGGCCCAGAAAATCCAGAACGGCGGCGCCGAATGAGGTGTTGGAAACAATCGTTGCGCTAGCGCGGAAACGGCCATCCAGCCGTCGTCGCCATCTGCCGTGCGCAGTTGCGGCGCGGGTGCCCTTTGCCCGATGCCGAAGAAGATGACCACATTCGGCCTCAACGTCCGTGCCAGCGCCACTGCTGCGTCGAGGTCATCAGCGCGAAGCTGGAGCAGGTCGTATTCGTCGATACGGCCGCTCGCGGTAGCGGCTGCCGCAAGGGTTTCAGCAAGGAAATCATGGGCTGCTTGCGGGTCAAAAGCGCGTTCGGGTCCTGGATGCCCGACCAATGCAAGCACTCTCATACGTTCCGGCACCGCCGCGAACCCGAAGCTGCGATCATCATCGACAGTCCGCACGGGCGCGAGCTTGTGGCGGTTGAGCGGACTGATTTCCGCCTGGAACGCTTCCCACGGGACGGCGGATTCCCTGGCGCCCGCGCCGATCCTTAAGAAGAGCGGTTCGCGATCCTCAAACATGCGTTCGTCGAGCGCCGCGGCAATCTCGCCTGCTGGAAAAGCAGACCTGAGTGCCAATCTGGAATCTCGCGACCAAAGGTCGAACGGGCGGTCCAGGAATGGCAGCCGCAACCAGGGAAGCCCAATGTCGCGATCCGGACCTGCACCCGTCAATCGAATGAAGCGCCGAAAAAGGTTTGACGGGGAGGAAGCTTCAGCGAGCTTCACGAACCCCACCAGGTGCGAATCTGGCGTATCAGGCTCGCCTCGTCCGCGCCTCCCAGATGCTTCTCCTCAGTCTGTCCCACGACCTGTGTGAGGAGTGCGAACGAACTGGCTCCGTAGGCCAGCGCTTCCTGAGCGGTTCCGGCATGAGCCGCTATCGACGCGACCGCACCGATGATCGCCAACAACACCACACTGAACCAATAGTAGCTTGATTTGATATATGACGGCGTCGACTCAAAGCGCTTGCGAATGGCCTTGATGATATCCGGCAGAATGCCGCCGACGGCGCCCAGCGCTGCTGTCTCGATGATCCCCATAAGCTCCCTCCCAGCTAAACATCCTCTACTATATCTTCGGCACTCTGACCAGCAATTTAAGTCTCAGTGGCGCTGTGTATTAATGCTGTGTCTTTCCGCGAATAGAAGCGACCGAACCTGACTCCACTATATTCTCACATGGCTCGAAGCGCCGTTTCAGCGTCTTCCGCTGATTAGATCGAGGACAACCACCTCGATCAGTGGCTGGCGCGCCTCGGGAATCGCGGCCTTCAACATTTCTTTCATCTCTTGGGCGCTCGCGGGCGCGGGAAGCCCGTTGGGCCTGGCCTTCAATCGCCTACCGCTCGCCGAGGGCATATTGCCGAACCACAGGACGCAGTAGATGCCGCGTTGTTCGGAGCGCCAGTCGACGAGATATTGAACATCGAGCTGGTCGGTCGCCGCATCCCAGACATTCGGGTGCCACTGACCTTTGACCTCGATGGGCAATTGCATCGTGCCGCGCGCGAAGGCGAGATCCGCCCGCTTGGTCTGAGGCATGTCCGCCTCCGTAATCCGCTGGATATCGTAGCGGGCCAATTCCGGTCCGATCATCGCCGCCAGCCGGTCGCGGCAGCGGTTCTCGTCGCGCGGAACGCCAGCATCCGTCCAGAATTCTACAACCGTATCGAGATCATCACCGGCGAGCTTGCGCCGCGCGATGTCCATCTCTTCCAGCACTATCGCCTTCAAGTCTTCGATATTGCCGGGCGGTCCGTCGTCGAGGAGCGCTGTCAAATCGCTCGGCGCCAGCCCTGAAAAATCCTCTTCCGCCCGCTTCTGCCGCTGTTCTGCTGCCATGTGCCGGATCAGCTCGGCATAGCCGTCATTGGATCCGGCAACGAGGCGCGCCATGGCTTGGCTTGCTTCGACGCTGGTGTCGCCAGCGATCAGACCAAGCAGGGAGCGCAGAAAGTCAGTTGCGTCATAGTCGTTTGTGTCGCCCGAGCCGACGCCGTTGAGCACTGCGTAGGGCCAATGCCCACGAAACTCGGTAATGATCCATTCCGCCTGTGCGACCGACAGCGGCATCATACCGCCGCCCCGCTCGAATTGGATTCGGTTGCGCAGGAACCAGATGAACCTAGGATGACCTGCACCGATCGTGTTGAGATCCGGCCTCACCAACTCAAAACGCACCAGCACATCAATTGCAAGCCACGACAGCATATGATCGAAATTGCGAAACACCATCGCGGCGCGCGCCTCTGCGATATCGCGCAGTGCATCGACCGCGCCAGCCTGGGTCAGGCAGTCGACCAGCCCTACTTCGACCTGCTCGGGAACGTTGGGAAACGCCGTCAGCCATTCAGCGGCCAGCGCAGCTCCGGTCGCCTGCCAGGCAGGATCGTGGGCGAGCTTGTAGAGCCCGCTGACATGATCGCTGCCGGCTGCCAACGCCGGTTCCATCCAGAGCCGCGCGAATGCGATGCGGGATTCGGCAGTGGGGATGACCTCGGCCTCCAGCGCGGCTTGCAGCCGCTCCTGTTCATTCTCAACGCTCCAGCCGTGATCGTCGTAGCTGAGCAGCAGGGCCGCCAGTTTGAGAGAACCCGGAAGGTCGGCCAAGCTCTTCCCGGTGCGCAGACGCTCATAAAGTCCGGCCATGATCGGGCCGCTGTAGTTATAGAACGTCCCATGTGCGAAACCCTCAGCGATTTCAGCGGCGGTGGGCAGATCGGGGCGATGAAGAACGGCCTCGAATCCGGTCAGTGCGTCGTCACCCAGCGCCGGTCCAAGGAGGCTGACCAGACGCTCGGCCGGCGGCAGGTCATTCGGCAAATCGCGGGATGACATGCCAAGATAGGCTTCGGCGGGCTCGAAGATTGCCGTGAGTCCGCCGGAGCGCAGATCGTCGCGCACCTTTTCCAACTGGTGGCGTACCACTTCGAAGGCCGCCTTCTGCTCGCGCACCCAAATGGCTTCCTTCTTGTCGTGACGGACCTTCCAGGCGGGCTTCTTGGGATTTTCGAGCTTGCGCAGGAACCTAGCCAGTTGCTTGTCGCCGCGCCGGAACGCTTCCGCGGCCAGCCGCACATTGGGATCGAGCCCGCTTGGGCCCCTGGCAATCTGCAACAAGTCCTTCCAATCTTCACGCAGGCCAGCGTCTTTTGTGTCGCCTTCGGCCAAGCGAGCGAGCGCGCAGACAATGTCGCCTGGTCGTGTTGTGAGCCCGACCAAACGGTGTTGTAAATGGTGCTCGGTCGCCCACAGGCTATCCTTGCGGCGGTCAGTCGCAAGAACGTGCTCCTGGACCGCGCGTCGCAACGCATCGTGCGTCGACAATCGGTCGGCCAGGCTCTGGTATTCTTCACGATGGGAGCGATGGGACCGTTCAATGATCTTGAGCCAGCGCCACAGCGCAGGAGCTTGGGCCGGTCCGGTAATGCCTTTATCAATTGCCTGGACGATCAGCTGAGCCACGATGTCTGCTACTTCGCCGGCCTGCCGCCAATCGTCGTTGGTCAAGAGTTCCGCATATTCGGCGATCAAATCCAGTATTCCGGCCAGTCGTGCCGTAGCTATCGTGTCGAACAGGCGCCGATATGGGCGGATTGTGTGGACGCGCCGATCCCTGCGGCGTGGCAGCGGACAACTTGTTAAGCCTAATTCGCCGAACAATGTTGCGACCAGCACCGCGTCTGGCACATCGCCCTCAATGGCTTGGATCAGCTTGCGCGCAAGGCGCGAGGTGTCGCCGCCCTGATCAGCCAAAGCTGCCACCGTCGCCTGCCACCAGGCGCGGTCGCGATATGGCATGAGGGCGTCCGCCGCGTCGGCGCGCTCGGCGTAAAAGCGCTCTCTCGACAGGACGATTACTTCGAGCGTGTCGGCCAGCTCGGCGGCCAGGGATGTGCCCTTCAATCCTTCTATCAAGAGCGAACGCAGATGCACACTGCTCGTTGCCGCCGCGATGATATCTTTGATCTTGGGCTTGAGGGCCGCGATCATCAGGCCCGCCGCCGTCTTGATGTCCCAATCGGCCGACCGGAAATACGGATCGTCGTGAGCGAGCCTGCGCAGCGCCTCGAAAAGACAATCGGCCAGATGCGGGGTCAGCGCAGCGGTCTCCCCATAGCGAAGCACACCGTAGGGGTCTTCGGCGATGATCCGCTCGGCCATTGGCGGGCTATGGTAGCCAAGCCAGGCATGAATGCCGCGCAGACTTGCGGAAACGCCGCCGCTGCCCTGCAATTGTGCCAGAACGCGGCGCTGCGTCCGCGGAGTGGTGGCCTGTCGCGAGAGCCAACGTGCGCCGAGATACTCTGCGATGACGCGGTGAATAAGTTTGGCCCGCGAAGGACCAACGCTGTGAAATAGCTTGCAGGAAAAAATCGCCCGCGCGGCCTTGGCGCTCGGCAGCTTTTCCAAATCTGACAGTCGCAGATCACCTTGCTGAACCTGCGATGCGCCCGCAGCGCTCGCAGCTTCAGCGCCCGAAAACAAAAGGCCAGCAGCAATTGCCCCTGCAGCATCAAGCGCTTCATCCTGAGTGAGTTGGGCCAATCCCATATTCTGGCGATCCGGATCGTGCTCAGGCCAGACCAATGTACAGACGCGCTCGAACAAGGCAGCCCGCGTCCCCGGCAATTGCACGTCGGTCTCGGCGACCCGTCCAGTCAGGCCAAGCGTCAAGGGATTTCGATAAAGCTCTTCCAATCCGTGTAAGGCGAGATGGTCGAGCACATGGTTGGGATCCACGGTTGAATACCGCGCAACGAGATAGGCGCGCGCTTCTGAACGGTTGAAGGGTTCGAGCGTCAGCACAATGGGATCGGCACCGTAGAGTTGGCGCAGGTCCGTTATGCTGCGCGCCTGCCATTCGCGCGAGCGGCACGAGAGGATGAACGGCGGCGAACCGGCCTCTTCGAGCTGGGCGAGGATTGCATCGACGGCGTCGCCCTCGCGCTTGGACATGGCCTCGTCGAGGCCATCAATCAAAATCGGCTTGCCCATCGCCACCAGCTTGGCCGGGTTCTTGCTGTTGATGAACCGGATCGCGGTCACCGGTTCAACGATTAACTGCCGTCCGAGCTCGCGCATGAGCTCGCTCTTGCCCATGCCAGGCTCGCCAAGAACGATCTTGTTACCGGCAAGAGCGAGAAGCCCCGGCTCATCAACCCCGGGGTCGAGTTTGGAAGTATCGCTGATCGTCAGCCGGCGCTTGAAATAGGCCGCGGCCGCATCTTTTGCAGAGGGCTGGGGAAAACCGCTTGTCATCTAAAGTTTCCTGCGGAGAAATTTCAGCTTCAAAATCACCATGAGTCGCCCTGACGTCAGTGACGCATAGCAGGCTGCCGTTGTCGACGCTTTCGCGTTAGCAGGCCCTAATGTTGGGCCGCAAAAAGGCCGTTTCCGCAGCTTAATTGTACCATAAATAGGTCGCAAAGTTATTTTTCGTCCTATTTATGAGACTCCGTGACGAGCAATGGCTTGTCAGAGGGATTTTTGCGCTATAAATGGAGCGCAAAGCGGTAAAAAGTACCATTAATGGAACATGATCATGGCTAAGCCCGCATCGAGGTCTTATTCGCGTTATAGCCGCGACGCCGCGCTGCTCCTAGGGCAACTCATCCGGCGCGCACGCATCGAGCGTCGCATAACTGTCGAGGAGCTCGGTGAGCGTGCCGGTCTATCGCGTGGTCTCGTCCACCGTATTGAACGGGGCGACCTCGGCTGCGCTATCGGCGCTGTCTTCGAGGCCGCGGCCGTCGTGGGAGTAAGGCTGTTCGATAGCGACCTGGCAACGTTTGCCCAGCACATAGCGGCGAACACCGCAACGCTGACGCTTCTTCCCCAGGCCGTACGCACGTCAACCGGTCCGGTGAAAGATGACTTCTGAAAACGCACCCCGCGAGGCTTTTGTCTGGATTTGGCTGCCACAAGCGACGGAGCCGGTTGTTGCCGGACTGTTGACGCGTGACGGCGACAAGCTGCTATTCAATTATGGCCGTTCCTACCTGGCCCGCGAAGACGCGATCGCGATCTACGACCCCGAATTGCCGCTGAAGGCAGGCGGATTGCCGCTGTCGCCTGGTCTTTCGATGCCCAACAGCATTCGCGACGCAGCGCCTGATGCCTGGGGCCGGCGCGTCATCATCAACCTTATCCTGGGCAAAAAGGGCAACGCGATCGATCCCGCGGCGCTGGACGAGCTCACTTACCTGTTGGAGTCTGGATCTGACCGCATAGGCGCGCTCGATTTCCAGGCGTCGCCCAGCAGATACGTTCCACGCCAATCGCGAAGCGCATCGCTGGAGGAGCTTTTGAGCGCTGCCGCCCGCGTCGAAGAGGGTGTGCCGCTGACGTCCGAGCTGGACCAGGCCTTGTTTCATGGAAGCTCCATCGGCGGAGCCCGGCCGAAAGCACTGATCGCCGACGCGGATGCAAAATTCATCGCGAAATTCTCCTCTCAAGGCGACGTCTACAGCGTGGTAAAGGCTGAGTTCATCGCCATGCGGCTTGCCGGCATGGTCGGGATCAATGCGGCACCGGTGCGCCTGACACAGACCGTAGGGAAGGATGTCCTGCTCATCACCCGTTTCGACCGGCAAAAGTCAGGCGATCAATGGCGCCGCCGCAGCATGGTTTCTGCACTGACGATGCTCGGCCTCGATGAGATGATGGCGCGCTATGCCAGCTATGAAGATCTGGCGCCGATCATCCGCCATCGCTTTAGCGATCCAAAGAAAACGCTGAAGGAGCTGTATTCGCGGGTAGTCTTCAATATCCTTTGCGGCAACACGGACGACCATGCCCGCAATCATGCCGCATTTTGGAATGGCTCCGAGCTGGAGCTGACCCCTGCCTACGACATCTGCCCGCAGGCGCGCGCCGGCAACGAGGCGGGCCAAGCGATGTTGATCCTCGGCAACAACCGATCAAGCCAGGTTGCGGTCTGCCTTCAGGCACATGCGGTGTTCCAGTTGTCTAAAGAGGACGCCACCGCGATCGCGGCGGCACAGATCACAACGATCCGCGATCAGTGGGATCGCGTCTGCGAGGAAGCCAATCTTAGCGTCATTGATCGTCAGTTGTTTTGGCGAAGGCAGATCCTCAACCCCTTCGCGCTCGAGGGCGCTCCAGAAAGCCTGAGAGCCCTGCTTCAGTAGAGCAAATTCGCCGTCGCGCGGAGTTCGCAAGACCCGCGATCCGATCAGTGTTGACACGACCCCCGCCTTGACTTCTCACAAGCCTAGCGACGATCGGGCGGCGCGGATTTGAATTGGTCCGTTGCGGTTAAGGCAAAATCGGTTGGTAGCTGCAGTCCGAGCGAGGATGTCAATCGCCTCGGCAGCATGGTCCGCCAGAATTCGCTCTGTTGATCGAGCGATGCCGTATCGCGCTCCAGGTGAAGCTTTGGGCAAGCCCCCCAGCACAGCGGCAGAAAGGAGCATGTGCTGCACTTTTCGTTGCGTGTCGGATCGAACCCGTCCCACCATTGTTCCTGCGTGGCTTGTTGTGCGGTGGATTCTCGATCGAGTTGTCCGACAGCGCGGTGCGGTTCGGTAACCTGGAGGCCGCAATTGTACAGGGATCCATCAGCGCCGATGACGATCGAATCCTCGGCAATCGCAGCACACACGGATCTTCTTGGGTGGGGGTAGCGATCCAATGCGGCTGTCTTGTCGAGATAGATTTCTGGGACGATGGCGCGCACGACATCCCTGGCGGCCTCGAATTCCGCATAAGCCAGCTCAGTCTTGCGGATGAAATCGACCTCGGTTGAGTAAGGCGTCAGTTTAGCGATCTGCAGCGTTGCCTTTGACCCCTTCTCGAACCAGCCGTTTGTCATCCCGAATTCGGCGAGCAAAACGAGATCCGCACTGTTCTTCGTACCCAGGTTGAAACGGATATCAACGGTCACATCCCGTTTGAGAGCTTCAATCAGTCTGATAGCGCCCTGAAACTGATCCTCGCCGGAAAATCCGCGACGGTAGCGCCGTACCTTGTTATGGGATTTGCCAAATCCGTCGAAGGTGACCTGAACGCGCTCAATCATGTGGATGCGGGCGAAAGCCAAGGGATCGCCAGGCCACAGTGTGCCGTTGGTCAAGATCGACGCTGAGTACCGCCGTCCCAACTGATTGCAGAGTGCCTGGAGCCGTGACGATGCCTTTTCCAGAAAGGCCCGATTCAACATCGGCTCGCCGCCATACCAATCAATGTGTAGGGCTGGCTTGCCGGAAGCAGTCAGAATGTTTTCAACGCGCTCGACGATCTTATCGACATTGCCAAACTCAAGCGTGGATTCGTCCCGCTTCTGAAAACAGTAGAAGCACCCTAGATTGCAATTGTTGGTCGTAGTGATGGTCACAATGATTGGGGACTCTGCCTTGGTCTGCAGGAAGAGCTCCCGAATTTGCTTTATTTCGTCGAACCCCGGCTCAACAACAAATCCACCGCTCAGCAAGGATTGCGACAGCGCTTCCCCTAGATTGGTGAGATCGATTTTTGCGGGGTGCCTGCAAAGAGCGAAGCCGAGATCGGCAGCATCGCTCCCCGCAAAATGACGCGACGCTCCCGTTCGCGCATTGTAAAGAATGATACTGCCGGTCTTTGTAGGGATCGAGAAATTGTAGCGTGATGTGGAGTACATGGCACGCTGCCAACCGTCAGCTCTGCTCGATCAGGGCCACGCAGTAGGTTGCGTCATAGCCGCAAAGTGTCGCAAGCGGCTTTGAATTGCCCTTTTCGTCGGAAACGCTGACTTCAACCTGCTCTATGGTTACGCCCGGCTTGACCTTGATTGTAGGCTCGCGGTCAGCAGATTCGATGAGAGTAATCTTCGTCATGACTTACGATCCCTCCTCGTGAAGACCCACACCCGCATAGTCTGCCCGAACTGGCGACTTGGCAAGTAAAATCGAGTCGCGCTAATTTCGCGATGCAGAGCCCCGGACGGCTAATGCTTCGTGGATCGTCGAAGATTGTTAGCCGCGGAAGAAATCGGTCACATTGGCTCGGGGTGAGCGAGCCGTTTCCGCGCCAGCGGCCCCCGCAATGACCTTTTGCAGGATTAGCGGGGTCAAGAGCCCGATCTGGAATGCAGTCAATGCTTGCGCCTGACTGCCAAAATTCAACCAAGTGAAAGCGCCGGATACAAATATCATCAGCGCTGTGATAATCCAGTAGAGTGCACTTTTCAGGTATTCTGGAAATCGCGGATTTGTCCTTAGGCCATACCAATGAACAAGCTCAGCGACGAACCCTCCGAAAATACCAACCAGGAAAACGCCGAGCGCAGTGGTCAAAGCTACTCCGCCGCTCATGATCAATCCTCCAGCGATGTGCATCCTTCCGGAAGCGTTTGTAGTATAGCTGCCGATCGCTTTTCCAGCCCTATCTACATGAGTTCACGGTCTCGGCTTCGCTATTCTGTGGAGGGAGCCTCCGCGCTGGCCAATGCGATCGCCGTTCTGGCTTCCAGCGATGCCCCCACAGGGCTTTACGACGAGAACCTTACCCGCAAGTCGCTTGAAGCGATGTTTCGAGAGATTGGCGCGAGTGAAGAAGTCGGAGGCTGCGAACTCATCCTGGTCCTTTCGGGTCATGGTGACCAGAGCACGGACCAGACCTGGTTCTGCACCTATGAGGCTAATCCTGACCAAATAGACCTCACCGGCGCCGGGCTTGCCGATCTTGTCATGCTTGCCAGACCGGCGAAGGTCTCGGCGGTTTTTGACTTTTGCCATGCCGGCGGCGTTGCGAAGGACTTTCGGGCAGCGCTATCGGGTCGACTTGGCGACGACAACATCCTGGTCCTCTCCGGCGCCACTTCGCAGCAATTGGCTTACGAGCACCCTGCTCTCGGCCGAGGCCTGTTCACGATTGCCCTGCACGAAGCGCTCGTAGACAAGCGGCTCTTTGCACTGGCCGCAATGCCCGGGACCGCTACGCAGCCGTCGCCCGGGGGATCGGCGTCGAGCGACCTGGCGCGGCTCTTTGTTTTCGCGAGGGAGCGTACCGAGCAACTTGCCTACCTCTTCGCCGGCGGTCGCAGGCAGTCGCCGGAGCTTTGTGGCTCCGGCCATCTTGCGCTCGAATGGTCCGACAAGACCATTGGGCCGCCCTTAGCCCCCGAACCCAGACGAGCCTTGGCTGGAAGGGTACGGCGCGTTTTCGGTTGGAGTGCAGCGCTTGTAGTCGCCATCTGCATGCTCCTGTACTTCCTGCAATATCACATCGCCGTGCAGCCGAACGGCTGGATCGAGGTACGCCCCGGCCCGCCATGGATGTCCTCATTGCTTCCGAGCGCGATGGGATCGGGAGTGCAGTTGGCGATTGCCGCCGACGATCTCGAACCTGCTTCGCCGCGTTGGGACGAGCAACGCATCAAGGCGCGGACAGCCCTGATGCGCGGCGGTGTAGGTGGGCTTGTCAGTCACCCGATAGGCGACCAGGAAAACTGGGAATTCCGGCTATCGTCCGAATTGTCTAAGGACGCCGGTCGACGGCTGCATTTTGTCTCTTCGCGCAGCGGTGTGATTGACGTCTGTGATTCCAAGGACGTCAAGCGCGACCGATTGTGGGATTACCAGTTTGCGCTCGAAGCTGCGCTGCTTGATCGAGCGCGGTCTTGCCCCGCGACATATTTCCTTTTGAACGGTCCAGAAATCGATGATCTCTACAACGTCGACGACGTGCGAACGGTCGCCGACTATGGCCTATCGGAGCTTTCCGATCAGGCTGTGCGGACTTACCTCGCCGGGCTTGCCCTGGCTTTTGGTGAGCTCCGGGACGAGGACGCGCGGCGACGCTCGTTGGAGGCCGCTATCCTGTTGACCTCCGTTCGGGCAGAACGCGACGTTGTCAGACCATCGGACTGGCTCGCCTTTCTACGGTTCGTCGAGGATGTGGCGGGAAGTCCCAAACTCACCTTGGCGCCGAACGCCGCGGTCTTTCCACGCTTGGCCAGGTGCGCGGCGAGTTGGTGCGAGCTTTCGACAAAAATCGTCGAATACTTCGCTGCTGGCCCGCAAGCGTCGGGCATGGGCAACGGAGCCGGAATGATGATGTGGTTGATGGCAAAGGACTCCGAAAGACAAGCCGCAGAGGGCTCCGCCACCAGCTCCTGGTCACTTCCACCAATATTGCTGCTCGCCCGCCGCGGCGAACTTAACGGACGTGATCTCGATCTGATCATTCGGCGATACGGCTTGCTCGTTATCAACCACGACATGTTCTGGGTGGACCCGACCTGGTTGCCACGTTTCGCGCGCGTGCTTCCGCTAAGCGAGGAGTGGAGCACACCGTTGTGGGGTTGTGTACTTGGCACGTCTGGTAAAAATTCGTCCTGCTTGCCGATTGATGCCAGCCTTGCTGCGCGCGTGCTAGCGGCTCAAGGTCGCTTCCTCAGTGCCGAGGCGTTAGCTCAATTGGTCCTTCGACTGGACAACGGCATCAAGCAAGACCGTGATGTCGCGGCATACGCGTCCGAGATGGTAGACCTAGCATGTTGGACGCCCATGCCAGATCGATGGGTTTCAGGGTTGGAAAAAGGCGTTGAGTACGACATTCAGATAGCACCGCCACGCAGCGCCGATCCGCTTACCGGGGTCCAAATCGTTGAGGTGACGGATGTGTCAGTCGCGCAGGCGCTGTCGGCGGCTTTGAGGAGCGATCATGGGAGTTCGCCAGCAACGATCAACCTCCTCGTAAGGTACGCCTCCAACCACTTCTCTTACGCAGGCCTTGATGTCCTTTATCGCGCGCTGGCGCACAAACTGCGACCGACGGGCGACCCAAGCGGATTCGACCTTGTGCGCTCGCTCCAGGACTTCGCACCGGACGCACAAGCAAGAGCGGTCCTTTTGCGGGCCCTGTCAATTACAAGACCGCGCAGTCTGCTTACCGACGCGCGCATCGCGGATGGATCGGTCTTCTGGCGTCTCGATGCGGTTCTTGCCGCGCGCCGCCAACTTGGCGACTACCAATTTGAAGAAGACCAATATTGCGAGTAGCAACGGCGACGATTTTGGCCGCGCGCCAGCCGAAGGAGCTTCATCCCATAGGGATCTGGCTCGCCCCGGTTTCTCCCAGTCAAAGCGATAATGCATCAGTCATAAGGAACAACGAATGCCATTGCTCTTCTGCAACATTGCATGGATGAACCACTATGCCGGCAGGGATCCGAACGATCCTCCGAAAGGCGGCGGCGGGTTTCCAGTTCTGGAAGGCTTTTGCGGTGAGGAGTTGAACTTCGTTGCCTGTGAAGATGGGTATGTCTACGGCCACTTCGAAACCATCAAGGGCGAAGAGGATCGGCAGGTCAACATCCAGCGCCTTGGGGCCGGTCCCGAGGACGACTTCCTCGATGGCGTCGATATAGTCTGGACGGCTCCGACACAGGGGAGCGATCCGCGCTGTGTGGTCGGTTGGTACCGAAACGCGCGCATCTACCGTCATCGACAAAAATTCAACGGCCAATTCCCATCGGTGCGGCACGTGGAGGATGAAATCACCAGCTTCCGTGTCAAGGCCAGGATCAAGGACGTCAGGCTGTTGCCTTCATCGGAACGACGCATGAAGCTTGAGCGAGGTCCCGGTTGGAGCGGCCAGGTCAGTTGGTGGTACGCGGAAGATACGAAAAACCGCAATGCGCGCGATTTTGTCCGGTCTGTCAGAAAACTTCTTGAGGGCGAGCGTGAAACTAGGCGCCCGTCGTCGGCAACCCGCAGAAAACGACGAGCTGGGGAAGCTGCATCCAATGCGTATTCGCGTTATGTGGAAAAATATGAAGCCGTGGTCCATCCCCGCCACAACAGATTGCAAAGACGGTTCGAAGCCTATCTTAAGGATCGGTTTCCTGGCGTGACCTTCCCGGCCACCTTCTGCGACGACTTAAGGTACGTAGCTGACAAGCGAGATGAGGTCATGGTTGAGATCAAACCAACCGAACCGTCGACCCTTAGGTTCGCGATTCGAACAGCCATTGGGCAACTTCTTGACTATCGGCAGCACCAGCGGTGGAACGGCAAACAGTTGATAGTTGTAGAGACTGAAGTGACGAACGCTGATGATCGAGCGCTGGCGTTCGACAACGGTTTCGGCCTAGCGTGGCCGATCAAGGATGGCGGTTTCGCATTTGCTTGGCCACCCAAGCGTCGGCAGGCTGTCATTTAATCAGCAAGGTTCACGCCGGGGACACTGCCAGCCGCATTTTGGAGTGTGCCGGCGCGGCGACAAGCTGGTTCACGTTTATCACCCCAAACGCAGCAAAAGCGATATCGGGCAAGATGCGAAGGGTTTGTCCAGAAAGAGGCCAGACACGCTGCTTATGCCAAACTCATGGATGCCATCTTGGCGCCAAAGCGGTTGTCATCTCTGGGCAAGCAATCCCAAGCGCCTGCCAAAGCGCCGACGTCAGCGCGGGGTCATCAACGGAACCGCGCTTTCGTCGAGGGACAATGGCGTACAAGACGGAAGCACCGAAATGACCGCGATAGCGACCAAAGGCAGTGCGGTGCTGGAGAAAGTTCGTGACCCTGAGACGGTTTAACAGGGCGGCCGAAGGAGCATCAGCATAGCGCCGACGCAAGGCGGGATGCGGGACCGACAGCCCCCGGCGAGGGGCGCCAAATGAAACGCCGCCAATGCCGACTCGCCGACCCATCTTTGGTTCGACCGAGCAATTCTACATGTGCGCATCGCTCCCATTGGCTTCTGCAAATGACCGCGCTGCTTTCACCAACCATCACACAGCCTGCGCGCACAAGTACGGCAGAGGCCGACTAGGTCGGCCTTAGGGGATAGACCGCACCTTTAGGAGGTTCTGGCTGCCGCGATTGGCGCGCGCTCAAACTTGCACTACATATTCACCCTTGGGCAATTGCGTATCATCAGGAGAATATATTTTGAGCGAGGAAAAAGAAGCTGAGCAAGCCGATCTGGTCGGACTGACCGCGGATATCGTCTCGGCATACGTTGCCAAAAATGCCCTGCCAGTGACCGGTCTCCCAGATCTCATCAGTCTAGTTCATTCGACACTGTCGGGCATCGGTCATCCAACGGCAGCCCAAGAGCCGATCGCGCAGCCTGCGGTCAATCCAAAGAGATCGGTGACGCCTGACTTCATCATTTGCTTGGAGGATGGGAAAAAGTTCAAGTCGCTGAAGCGCCACCTCAGTGTTCATTACGGGCTGACGCCTGAGCAATACCGTGAAAAGTGGGGGCTGGCGCGAGAGTACCCGATGGTCGCGCCGAATTACGCGGCCCAACGCTCTGCATTGGCAAAGTCCAGCGGGCTTGGGCGGAAGCCGGGGGCCAAGGCGACGCAAAAGGCAACGACCAAGCGAACATCACCGCGCCGTTAGCGCTACGCGAACGGTCTTGATAGGCCGCAACGAAAATTTTGCGGCCCGCGGGACCAATCGCTTCAGAAGGTGCGCAGACGTGCAGGTGGCGCTCGCCTGGTGAACGCTTGGGCCCATTTCAGGTCAAATCACAGGCAGCTTCTTTTCGCCCTTGAATATGTCGTGATCGTCCGGTGCCGCCTGGCTCCAACTTGCGTCCGGATCGGCGAAGAACATTTGTCGCTTGTGACACTTGGCATTGTCGTCGGCATAGTAGGCGATGAGCCATTTGCCCGATGGATCAAGTATCCCAACCTTGGCTTCGCCACCCAACTTTTCGATCTTGTTGATGATGTCGCGAGAGTAGAAGTGGCGAAATATCCGGTCAAACTCTGTCAGGTAGATATCAGCGACCCGGGTGTCGCCGCGGATCAACAGCATGTTCTCGTCATTTGCGGTAAGGGAGCCTCCGGAAAAATTCGCCGATCCTGTGCAGATCAGCGGATCCTGAGATAGAGGATCGATCAGCAGGAATTTGGTGTGGATGAAAAAGACGAATCCATCGCCGCTCTGGCGTTCCAGTTCCTCATCGAGAAACCAACTTTCGATCTTGAAATGAGGTATCGGCACGATCTTGGTGACTTTTTTTCCCGTGGCGCTACGCCCAGTCCGCTCTTCAACTTCCATCTTCTCTTTGCCAAGGATGGCGCCGTACGAGAATTGCAGATCGGCTGGATTCTCCTGCTGTGCCTTTTCGATTGCCTCGGTCGGAGGCCGCTCGAGCAAAATGAACCGCATCGACGGCCCTTTCGCGGCCATGGGCGCCAGAATCTTGGGATCGACGGAAAAGGCACCCGTAAACATGGAGGACGTTTTTGCGTCCGCGATACGCGCGCCGTACCAATCGAGCATTCGCGTGCTGGTGCGCGGTGAAAACACAAGCGTGACGCCAGGACCGACAAGATTGGCTGGGTTGGGGGTCAGACCGACAGCTGCAACCGTTGCGTGGTCGTCATCGGGATCGCTGGTGAGACCGGTCCAGAATTTAAAATAGGTTTTTGCAACCCCGGCATCGGTCACCTTATGTCCGACGTTCGTCTGCCCCAGAAAGCCGGAGGGCGTGAAGTTGGTCGAGCCTGTCCAGACCGAGACAGGGTCGGTCCCGCCAGCAAGACGCACGATGAACTTGTTGTGGGGGATTTTGGTTTTCGTGCGCCGAAACAGTATCGTGCGGTTGCCAACCTTCTCCGCTAGCCCAGCCAGTTCTGCGTTCGCGTTGTTGACCTTTGTGTCGTGGAACACTATGCGTACGTCGACGCCACGGTCGATAGCAGCCTTCAACTCCTTCGCGAAGCGCAAATATGTGAACTCATAGGCCGCCACGCGCAGCCCATCGCCCGCGGGTGTCTCCCGAATATGGGCGATACACGCTTCAAGCAGGCCGCGCGACAACCACGCGACCTCCTTGTTTTCCGGATCGTTATACTCGTCGTCGCCGAGCGCCTTGTTGCCGAACTTTTCGGCGAAGGCCTGGCTGGCGATGGCACCACGATTGAACCAGATACCATGTCTGCCGTCGTCTTCTGCCTCGGTGGTAATGTCGATACTTGCGGTATGGCGGGCTTCAAGCGCACCCGGCTCGCCGAACATGGCCGAGACTTCAAATTCATATCTGGTCTGCGGATTGGCCTGATAGTCGCTCCACATAAAGCTTTGAATCGGATGCTCGTTCGTGAAGAACCGCGGTATCTTGCCATCCTCCGCAGCCTTGACGCCCTGCGGGAACAGCTTCTCGAATATCTTCAGTCCTGTCAGCCACGACCATTCACCACCATTGACGCGGCGTCGAAACGCGAAGCCTCTCAACCCCCGCGCATCCGCCTTGGACAGATCCAGCGCCAGCAACACGACGCGTGTCCCCGCAATGGCGTGCACTTTCAACTTGCCGTTATCGGATGCCCCCATTTTCCGCATTCTTCCCTCCTCATGGCAATGCTGAACGGGATTATCTCTCCCAAACCATGACATTGAATTTCAAGTTCTGAATGGAATCAATCATGCTTATGGCAAAAATTTGTGGCATGTGACCACATGTTAGTTAGCCAGATACTTGATGGCGCAGAATATGGCGACACTACAGCGGGCTCACACTTCAACGTCAGCAATAATTGCCGCCGCTCGGCATGGGTGGTGGCGGGCAAATTTTCATTGCGGTTGCGCCGAAACAGGTTTGTGCGTGCGATTGCCGGTTCTTTCCGGAAGGAACGACGATCGATGAAGGCACAGATTCAGGCCAACTATGAAGAGCGCCTCGGGCGCTATGCCGCGCTTGTCCATGGGAACAACCCACCGGGTCTGGTGATCAAGCTGGCAACGTATTCGTCCCTATTGAAACAATGCGAAGAGCACGGGGACAGGCTCTGGCGAATAGAACCACTACTTTACCAGATCATGCGCTCGATCGAAGTCGATCTCCATCTTGCCACTGCCAAGCTGCTTGAAAGTCCAAGGCGCAGCGACCGCAGCTTATTCAGGTTCCTCGAGTTTTGCCTCGACAACCAGATGCACATCGCCTGGAAATCGGGGACACCATCTCCAAGCCTGATCAAGGAACAGCTCAATGAGCTGGAAGCCCACAGGACGACGATTGCGATGATCATGGGCCGGCGGGACAAGTTCTTCGCGCATCTCGATAAGCGCTATTTCAGTGATCCGAATGCCATCTACGCCGACTACCCCTTGGACGAGTCCGCTGTAGTCGCTCTGGTGAATTGCGTGATCGGCATCATTTCATATCACCAACGAAACCTTGATGGTGCCATGGCCTTCCATGTCGGTGAGTTCTACCAGATCGCAGTCGAAAATATCGTGCGCAATCTCGAAGCTGGGCGAAAAGTGAATTTTCCGGGCCAGTTGGACTGAGAGCGATCGGCTCGACGCCAATGACGCCTGGGGCGGATTTCAAGAAGGCGCTCAAAATCATGACATTCGGAAAAGTACCGCACCTATCCGCGTATCTTTGACTACGAGGCAATGGCCAAAATTGCTTCGGAGGTGAACTCCTACCTGGTGGCCGACATCGCCCACATCAGCGGCCTCGTTGTCGCAGGAGTGCACCCCAATCCTGTAGGCCATTGCGATGTGGTCACCAGCACCTCTCACAAATCGATACGCGGTCCCCGCGGTGGCTTCATACTGTCAAGGAATGAAGACCGCTATCAGGCACTCTATCATTCCAAGAGCAAACACAATCTGGCCAAACGCATAGACCGTGCCGTGTTCCCTCTCCTGCAGGGCGGACCGCACATGAATACGATTGCAGCGCTAGCTGTCGCTCTGCACGAAGCAGGGAATCCGTCGTTCCGAGTGTACGGTCAGCAGATCGTCAACAACGCCAAGGCTCTGGCCCAGGCGCTTCTGGAGCGAGGTTATGAACTCGTCACGGGGGGCACTGACAATCACATGCTGATCCTTGATCTACGGGACCGGCCGCTGTCCGGGAAAGCCTATGCCGAGCGCTTGTCGCAAGCAGGTATCATCACGAATTTCAACATGGTGCCGGGCGACCGGCGGCATCCCGCGCTCACCAGCGGCATTCGGTTAGGCACGCCAGCAGTGACGGCCGACTTCTGCGCTGCGTTCGACGTACCTGGCATCTCCGACAGATAAGATGGCCGGATCAGCTGTCACATTTAATTCCAACGTTTGAAGCGAGGATATTCCATGACCAGACAATTCGTGTTCTCCTCCGAATCCGTCGGCGCGGGACATCCCGACAAGATGGCCGACAATATCTCAGATGGCGTCCTCGATGCGATTCTTCGCAAGGATCCTCAGGCTCGCGTTGCTTGTGAAGCGTTGGTGAAGTCAGGGATGGTCGTTCTGGCTGGCGAGATCACCAGCCACGCGCAGATCGACTACAGCCAAGTTGCCCGCGATATCATTTTGGACATTGGATATGACGACGATGCGATCGGCTTTGACGGGCCGTCGTTGCGCGGTGATCTTGGCCCTGACCGAGCAGTCGCCTGACATCAGCCAGGGGGTCGACGAGGGACGAGGGCAGGATCTCGAGCAGGGAGCGGGAGATCAGGGCCTCATGTTCGGGTACGCATGCAACGAGACCGAAACATTAATGCCTTTGCCAATCCAACTTGCTCACGATTTGACGAAAAAACAGGCAGAGGTGCGCCAAACTGGACGCCTTGGCTGGCTCCGCCCGGACGTTAAATCTCAGGTGTCCGTCCGCTATGAAGGTTTGCGACCGGTAGCGCTCGATACCATAGTCCTGTCGACGCAGCATGATGATGAGGTCTCACAGGCCACCGTCCGCGAAGGCGTCATTGAGGAGATCATAAGGCCGGTCTTGCCCCATGACCTGGATACGACGGGAATAAGGTTCCTGGTCAATCCAACCGGCCGGTTCGTGGTCGGCGGGCCGCGAGGCGATTGCGGGCTTACCGGCCGCAAGATCATCGTCGATTCCTACGGCGGCATGGGGCGTCACGGCGGCGGTGCCTTTTCGGGCAAGGACCCGTCCAAGGTTGATCGGTCGGCCGCCTATGCCGCGCGGTACGTCGCAAAAAACGTCGTTGCCAGCGGACTTGCGGAGGTGTGCGAGGTTCAGCTTGCTTACGCGATCGGTGTGGCCGCACCGGTCTCAGTCCTCATCAATACATTCGGAATCGCAAAGATTGATGAAAAACGGATCGAACGCGCCGTCCTTGAGCTTTTCGATCTCCGGCCGAAAGGCATCATCAAGGCGCTGGATCTCTTACGGCCGATTTACCGCAAGACCGCGACATACGGACACTTCGGCCGCGAAGAGCCGGAGTTCACCTGGGAAAAGACGGACAGAGCTGACGACCTGTCGCGTGAGGCAGGACCCGCAGCTGCTTGATGCGTCGGTATTGGATCCTTTCGGCAAAGGACGACCCATTCCACACTCGAAAGAAACACCCCGGGCCGGCGTGGCAAGAAGCCGGCTCGGGTTTTTGGCGGAGATTTTGATGCCGGATTATGACGTGCTTTGCATCGGCAATGCCATTGTCGACATCATTGCCCAGTGCGACGAGGAATTCCTGGAGACCAACGGCATCATCAAGGGCGCGATGAACCTCATCGACACCCACCGCGCCGAACTGCTCTACAGCCGCATGGGCCCGGCGATCGAAGCCTCCGGCGGCAGCGCCGGCAACACGGCGGCCGGCGTCGCCAGCTTTGGCGGCCGCGCCGCCTTCTTCGGCAAGGTCTCCAACGATGCGCTGGGCGAAATCTACGCGCACGACATCCATGCACAGGGCGTCGCCTTCGACACCACGCCGCTCAAGGGCGAGCCGCCGACGGCGCGGTCGATGATCTTCGTCACCCCTGACGGCGAGCGTTCGATGAACACCTATCTCGGCGCCTGCGTCGAGCTTGGGCCGGAGGATGTCGAGGCCGATAAGGCTTCTGGCGCCAAGGTCACCTATTTCGAAGGCTATCTGTGGGACCCGCCGCGCGCCAAGGAAGCGATCCGCCAGACGGCGAAGCTGGCGCACGCGGCAGGCCGCGAAGTGTCGATGACGCTGTCGGATTCGTTCTGCGTCGACCGCTACCGCGACGAATTCCTCGAGCTGATGCGTTCGGGCACGGTCGACATCGTCTTTGCCAACAGCCACGAGATCAAATCGCTCTACCAGACATCCTCGTTCGACGAGGCGCTGGCGCAGATCCGCAAGGATTGCCAGATCGCCGCCGTGACCCGCTCGGAAAAAGGCTCCGTGATCGTGCGCGGCGACGAGACGGTGGTGATCAAGGCGACCGCCATCAAGGAACTGGTCGACACGACGGGCGCCGGCGATCTCTATGCCGCCGGCTTCCTGCATGGCTACACGCAAGGCCGCGACCTGCAGACCTGCGGCGACCTTGGCTCACTGGCGGCCGGCTTGGTGATCCAGCAGATCGGCCCCAGGCCTCGGCAGAATCTGTGCCGCGAGGCTGAGCAGGCGGGGTTGTTGTAGGGGGCATATCGGCAAGGTGCTGCCGGGCATCTCCCCCTCAAGGGACCCTCAAGGGGGGAGATCGGCTGTACCTATGGAAACATTATCTCGGCTGGGCTGTCGAATGCTTCGGCCTCGCTTCTACCGGCGTGGAGGACGCGACCCAAATTCACAGCATATGTGCTACTCGGAGTTCAATGATCATCGATTCTATCGCTGAACTGGACGCGGACGTCATCTCGATCGAGACGTCGCGCTCCAAAATGGAACTGCTAGACGCCTTCACGAAGTCCTAATATCCGAACGAAATCGGTCCTGGCGTCTACGACATTCACTCACCACGTGTCCCAGAAGTCGGCGAGATTTTGCATCTCGCCCAACTTGCCCGCGAGCGACTGTCGGATAGCCAACTGTGGGTCAATCCGGACTGTGGTCTCAAAACAAGGAAATGGGAGGAGATCCGCCCTGCCCTCATCAACATGGTCGCTGCAGCAGGGGCGCTGCGGGAGAAGGCCCAGGCGCAGGCCGCTGGGTCCCTGTGACGGCAAATATGTGACCAGCGGGCTTCGCGGATAATTTGAGGCAGAAAGGACGCCATCGAGAAGCCGCGCGCAGGTCGGTAGACACGAGGGGGGCTCGGCATTGTCGTCCAGCCGAAGGCCCGCTGGACGACTGAGCGGCGGGGCTATCTGGGAAGCCGCTTCTGGTCAGAGGACGGATGATCTAGAGCACGAGGTGGGAGAAGGCGGCTTCGTCCATGAGCTTCTGGCTCTGACACAGCCAGCGGTCAGCAGACACTTCACCGAGGGGCACGTTTGCGGATGCCGCCTGTGCGTCCGCACTATTGAGATATCGCGGTGAGATCGACCATCGAGAGCATCGTGTAGAGTGATTGCGCCGCATGTGGCGGACATCGACAACATAGCCCGAGCCGCAAGCTACTCTCATTCCTCATCGTTTGAATTGAAACTTCGCTGCATCTGGCGCGGCGCTTGCTCGGTTTCCGCTGAGGTTCGCTGGAACTGGATCTTCACGCGCCGCTCGCGGTGGAGTGTTGCTTCGACACCATGGCAGCCTCGACATACCCATCGGTCCAGAAATCTCAGCTGTGCTCTCCGAACCCCACCTTTCCGTTGTGCGGCTACCAGAGGAGAGGCGAGAGTGGAATCAAACCAAGGTGTAAGGAGCATCTGATGTCGAACATGATGAAGGCGCTGGTGAAAGCCAAGGCCGAACCGGGCATCTGGATGGAAGAGGTGCCGGTGCCGGAGATCGGCCCCAACGACGTGCTGATCAAGATCAAAAAGACGGCGATCTGCGGCACAGACGTGCATATCTACAATTGGGACCAGTGGGCGCAAAAGACGGTGCCGGTGCCGATGGTTACCGGCCATGAATTCGTCGGCACCGTCGCCGATTTCGGCGCGGCGGTCACCGAATACAAGCTCGGCCAGCGCGTGTCGGGCGAAGGCCACACCGTCTGCGGTCATTGTCGCAACTGCCGTGCCGGGCGAGGGCATCTCTGCCGCAATACGCTCGGCGTCGGCGTCAACCGGCCGGGTGCCTTCGGCGAGTATCTGGCGATCCCGCAGCACAATGTCGTGCCGATCCCCGATGATGTGCCCTACGAGATCGCCGCGATCTTCGATCCGCTGGGCAATGCCGTTCACACCGCTTTGTCATTCGATCTGGTCGGCGAGGACGTGCTGGTCACCGGCGCCGGGCCGATCGGCATCATGGGCGCGCTCGTCGCCCAATGCGTCGGCGCGCGAAAAGTGGTCATCACCGACATCAATCCGGTGCGGCTGGCGCTTGCCAAAAAACTCGGCGTCCAGCATGTCGTGGATGCTTCGAAGGAAAAGCTGCGCGATGTCATGCCGGCACTCGGCATGACCGAGGGTTTTGATGTCGGCCTCGAAATGTCGGGCGCAGCCCCCGCCTTCCGCGACATGATCGACACCATGAACAATGGTGGCAAGATCGCCATTCTGGGCATCGCGCCGACCGGCTTCGAGATCGACTGGAACAAGGTCATCTTCAAGATGCTGCATCTCAAGGGCATCTACGGCCGCGAGATGTTCGAGACCTGGTACAAGATGATCGCGCTTGTGCAGGGCCCGCTGGATGTTTCCGGCCTGATCACCCACCGCATCGGAATCGACGATTTTCAGGCCGGCTTCGATGCGATGCGCAGCGGTAGTTCGGGCAAGGTGGTGATGGACTGGTGAGGCGATTGGCCGGCCTAATGCTGACGGACAGCGCCCTGGCCTGCCGAAGATCTCCAAGAGCGGGAGCATGGCTGGTGCAAAACCATGGCTCCTGCCATCAACGTGCGACGCTCAATCGCGCCGCGACCTATCACGGCCCAATCGGACGGCAGCGCCTGTGGCAATTCGCCAGATGGGTCAAGGAACGCTCACTGGCTCCGACGCGATCACCTGTTTCGCAATGCCTAGGATCGAGGTCGAGGTGTTGTGGGCGTTTCAGTTGGCAAGACGGGATTTGTGATCTCCGGTCGCTTTCCGGTCACCGAATGAAGGTAGGCACCGATCCGATCGATTTCGATTTGCGCTAGCTCTTGGCCAAGCTGGGTGGTGCCCATGATGGCGACCGCCTCGCTCAGGTCCCAGACCTTGTCCGAATGAAAGTATACCGCGGTGATTGCTACGTTGCGCAGCGATGGCACGCGGAAAACATAGGATCATCTGGTACATTGGTGACGGCAAATCGTCCCTTGTCGTTCTCCGGCAGGATGTCGGCGCCAGGCTACTCTACGAGGCCGAATGGATAATAGCCTTCCCCACCGGAATGGCAGGAGGAGCAGTCCTTTTCCATAAAAAGGGCCAAGCCCTGTTTCGCTTCGGGATCAATGGGGGTGTCATCGCCATTGAGGTAGGCGTCGAAGGGGGCCGGCGCGACCAGTGTCGCCTCGTAGGCTGCGAGTGCAATGGCCACGTTTTCGAGGGTGATGGGATCGGCTTGCTCCGGGAAAGCAGATTGGAACAACTCCACATATTGCGGCATCGATTTGAACGTCTCGACCACTCGATGCGGTGTGTTGGCCATTTCGACACCGGCCTGTATCGGCCCTTTGGCCTGAGCTTTCAGGTCTTCGGCGCGACCGTCCCAAAAATGTGATTTGTTGAAGACAGAGTTAAACACCGTCGGCGCGTCGCGCTGCCCCTTCTGCCAACCATGGCCAATCGAAGTTTCACGATTGTCGTCGCCCCGGTGGCCAGGTTGTGGCACGAAGTGCAGGAGAAAACGCCTGGGGACGAGAGGCGTGGATCGAAGTACAGCGCCTTGCCGAGGGCAACCTTCTCCGGTGTGCTTGGGTTGTTGGTGACTGCCAGTATGGATGGCAAGGGCTTGAAGATGGCCAGTGCCGTTTCCCTGAGGTCTGGCGGAAGGGACTGCTCAGCAAAGCTGTGGCCGCCACAAGCGCAACAGCCACCGCCAGGCAATAGAATTTTCATAGATAGAGTCCGACTATGTGCACGGAAACCATTCTCCACATGCGGCCTGCGAACGCCCTGCGCTAGATCCGTGGATCAAGGGAATGGTGCCTGTCGACCAAGATGATCGAGCGGCGAAAATAGTGACTGCGATTTATCCCCGACGGCCCCCGATACCAACAGTGGCGGGCGCGCAATCGCTATTTGTTCGCTGAGGGCTTGGTCGGTTCTGTTGCCTGTCGCCCCACGCTGGCGCAACGCCGACCTGTTTCGTACGCGCAAGGTCTTCCAGGTGCACGGCTCTTGGTGCTTACAATTTTTCTGCGTCGTCCTCTCGCAACTCAACCGACAAGATCGCGACTGAACGGCGGATACCGGGCGCTTATGGACGGCGATTTCCGAGGAGATCAGCGTCGCGACAGCTTGTAACTGGCGCTATAGACCTCGATGTTGGACGAGCACCGAACAATCCTGTCGCGAGATTTGTTGCGTTCGTCGGAAATCATCACTAGAAGGCCACGCTCCGCAGACCAATCCACTGGAGAGTTTCATGCCAGAAGAAGACTTCGAAAACGCCAACAACCTCATCGACCTTACCGCGGATGTTGTCTCAGCCTATGTTTCCAACAATCCCGTCCCGGTGGGGGAGTTGCCTGCCCTGATCGGCCAAGTGCACGAAGCTTTGAAACGCACGGCGGCCGGTCGCGTCTCCGCACAAGAGCCGACGGCGTTGACGCCGGCCGTCCCGATCAGAAAATCGGTGACGCCGGACTACATTATTTCCCTTGAGGACGGCAAGAAATTCAAATCGCTAAAGCGCCATCTGTCGACCCATTACGGGCTGACACCCGATGAATATCGCGCCAAATGGGGTCTGCCGGCGGACTATCCCATGGTCGCGCCGAACTATGCGGCTGCGCGCTCTGCCCTGGCCAAGACAATGGGACTTGGGCGCAAACCGAAAGAGCCTGAAGTCTCGGCGCCCGAGAAGCGGTCTAGAAAGAAGGTACCAGCGTGACTTCCTCAATCCAGACCCGTTGAGGGGCTGGCAGCTCGATCGGCATGATGCGAGCGAAACATAGAAAGGCGGGATCAAATCCCGCCTTTTCCTTGCAGGGCGTGATTACACGCGCGAAGCGGAATGGAATTGACATAGCGCAGGGACACAGGAGACCGCGGCGGTAAAAGGACCAACTTTTCAGCTTGGGACGGAAACTGTTGCAGACCTCTATCCTGAAAGAATATCGCGAGGCTCTCCTGCCTTGGTACACCATCTATCCGACTGTGCCGGAGTTCACCGCCACCGTCAGGCCCGAAAGCTATCAGGAATGGCTAAGAGGTCTGCCGGCTGACGATCCGGTGTCTCTCTATCTCCACATTCCGTTCTGCCGATCGATTTGCTGGTATTGCGGCTTCCCAACCACGATTGCCCGCAATCAGGGTCCGATCCTCGATTATCTGGCCGTTCTGCGTGACGAGATCCGTTTGGTCTGGCAGCAAGTGCAGCAGGGGCTCGTCGTGAACGACGTGCATTTCGGCGGTGGAACCCCGACCCTGATCGGAGCAGCGGAGTTCTTGGCCATGATCCAACTCCTGCGCCGCCGCTTCGCGTTCAGGGAGTCCGCGACAATCGCCGTCGAAATTGACCCGCGCACCTTCACGGCCGAGATTGCCGAAGCAATGGGAGCAGCCAATGTGAGCCGCGCGAGTCTCGGAGTGCAGAGCTTTGATCCGATTGTTCAAAAAGCGATAAACCGCGTCCAGAGCGAGGCGCAGACGGCCGCTGCCGTCGAAGAGCTGCGCCGGCATGGGGTAAGCGGCATCAACGTCGATCTCATTTTCGGTCTTCCGAATCAGACAGTAGAGTCCTGCGTCCAGACTGCGGCGGCAACTGTCGCCATGCGCCCCAACCGGCTTGCGGTGTTCGGCTACGCGCACATTCCATCGGTGATAAAGAATCAGCGCCTGATCGAGACGACTGCGCTGCCGGACAGCGTCGCCCGCGCCGAACAGGCTGCGGCCGTGGCCGAGACGCTGGTCGCCGCCGGCTACCAAGAGATCGGCCTCGACCATTTCGCCTTGCCGGACGACGAACTTACGCTGGCGCAGACCAGTGGTCGGCTACGGCGTAACTCGCTGGGTTACTCGGCCGACACCTGCAAAACCCTGATCGGTTTCGGCGCGTCGGCTATCGGGCGGGTCGGCGAGGGTTACGTCCAGAACGAGGTAACACGTGAGTCCTACAGCCGGCACATAGCAGCTGGCCGTTTGGCGACGTCAAAAGGCTACCGGCTCACAGACGACGACCGCGTGCGAGCCGTGATCATAGAGCGGCTGATGTGCGATTTGCGGGCCGATGTGCCGGCAATTTGTGCGGCCTTTGGATTCGATCCAACTCGCCTTCTCGATTCGGCTGCTGAACGCTTGGCGAAGCTGGCTGAGGATGGGATAGTGGACATTGAAAACGGTTTCATCCGGGTGCGGCAGGAGCATCGTTTCGTAGTTCGCGCTGTTGCTGCCGCATTCGATGCTTTTCTCGACCGGGTTGTTCCACAGCACAGCCAATCAGCGTGAGGTGCCAAAGCGATAAGCTCGTGCCGAACGGCAAGCTCCTAAAACCGCCGCAGGCCCCGGTCACGGCGCCCCCTGCGCGGATTGAAGTGTTTGACGGTCCCGAATGGACGAGCGTGTCGCCGATAACGCGACACAGTCATCGATGGTGACTTGTTTTGCGAGATGCCCGGCCGGTCGACGTCTTGTGCTTATGAATACTACTTTCGCAGGCAAGAAAACTGAGCGAAAACGACAAGATCGTCGGCGCGATGATCTCGTGGACGCGCGGCACGGTCGTGTCTTCTCATCAGTGATGAGGATCAACAGTTTTGGAGTTATGGGCAGAAACTACCCTAGCCTTAGCTAATAGCAACGTGGGAGGACCCGAGAATTCTAAAGCCATCAATATCCGCCAACGCAGCCAGCGCCGGGTGCGTCAAAACATGGCCAGCGACATCGATGACATATTTATGGGTGTCCAGCCGCTCGCATGTCGGACGCTCATAGACATTGAGAACGGCTAAATTATCCTTCGAGAACATGTTCAGGACACAACTGAGATTGCTCTGAAACGCGGAGGTGAAGTGTCGTCCGGTCAAATCCTGTCGGCGCAGGGGTCCTGCCCCCGAGCACCCACCACCGCTTAACGTTATGCAGCCCTTCTTCAATTCCTGTTCGCAATATCTGCAGATTGTACAGCTTGGCACCAAGCGCAGGACCAAATGCCGCTGTCGAGGGCGAGGCTTAGCGACTAAAGATGTCGCTCCCTTACGGCTCTCTCGCTCGACATTGGGCATGTTCTCGTCGAGCGACCCGGCCACCTCCTGCAAGGCTACGGCGTGGCCAAGCACCTTAGTGACTCATCGAGAAACTCGCATCCTTGCTGGCCATCAGGCTATAGCTCAAGACCTTCGGGTACTCGGCGATGACCCTGGGAGACCTCAAGCGCAGGACTTGGTCGAGGTAGAGAGTGGTTCCGACCAGAGAGGTCGTAGCTGGAACGCATGCAACGTCGACGCAGCCATTCTCATATGCTTCGAACAATCCGTCGTTGAACGGAACGAGTTCAACTTGGTCGCCAAAGAGGTCTAGCGAGGCTTGATGTGTCCAGGTCCCCTCAGGGCCAATGTACCCTACCCGCTTGATCGCGGAGGTGTCGACCGCTGGAGGCTGGCTGAATTGCTGGTTCATTTCCTCGGCACGCTCGATCGATAATGCGTCAGAGCCCTCATTCATGAAAATCACACGCACGGGTTCATGACCGAAAATATAGCATTGATCGGTGGAAGCGAGCGGACCCACAAGAAGCTCGCAGCTTGGTCTCGTTGTCCAGATTCGTTCTGATGCGCGCGGTCGCCGTCGGCATCTGCTACGTGAGAATCTACAGCAGAAAAAATAAGAGGGCTGGGACCCGCCCCTCCTCACTTGCAAACATCTTATTTCAGTAGAACTTGGCAGCTTCCCGCAAACCGCCGCCCGGTCAGCGGGAGATCCGTTTCTTGCCCGCTCCTATGGCGCGGTCAGTGGCACTTCTGCCCGGCTCTTGCCGGGCAGAGGCAGAAAAAGATCAGCCAGCTTTGCTGAGACTGCCTGCGGAGGACTTGCCGGTACGGCGGTCCTGTTCGACCTCGTAGTTGATCTTCTGGCCCTCATTAAGGGTCGAAAGGCCCGCTCGTTCGACAGCGGAAATGTGAACGAAAACGTCCTGACCTCCGTTGTCAGGCTGGATAAAACCGAATCCCTTGGTGCTGTTGAACCACTTCACCGTTCCAGTCGCCATAGTCGTATTCCTTTGTAACCATTCAATGTAGGCAGGCCATAGGCCAGGTCCGCTTCATATCTGAGATTTTAGGGGCAGCAAAAGCGAAAATAGCAAAAGCCCCGGTCAAATCGCAAATCGGCTCGCAAGCTCCATCATGACCGCCTCTCGCGGAAGCGTCTCCCCGCGCTGGCGTTCCGAATGGCAAAACAAGTCCTGCAACGCTCCGGTAAATTCCAGACCGCGTCTATCGCTGTTTGGAGTCGTGTTAGGGGACCAGCGATCGGCCGATGTGGGCAGGAGTACGCGGACGACCAGCAACTACAGGCGCGCGCTAACGCCACGATATTGGACATCTCCGAAGGGTAGCTCACCTAGCCACCTTTTTAAGCGGCGAGGGCTTCCCATTTCGGGCGGTGTAAGATGTCCGACAATGTCGGATACGTCACATAGCTGAGTCCGACAATCACATCGCCGAAACGGGGTTTTCTCATTTGGCACGGTTCGTGCGCAGTCATCGCAAACACGTCACGAGCCGAGGAGAGTCATCCAATGATCCCCAAAAAAATACCGTCTCACGTTTCCCAGATTAGCTCAAAGATGACGCTCGTGTCAGGCCTCGAAACATGTTGATGCCTCATCTGGCTCGGGGCTACCCACCGCTCCACTATCTCCCACTAAAGGGACGAGCACGCAGCACCCTCAACATAAGGGACAACTCACTTTGCCTCAAAACTTGCCCATCGGCCGGTCACCAAGAGACGCCGTCAGCAAACCTTCAGTCTGGCTCTTTTTGCGACCGCGCTGGCCTTCGTGAGCACCGCTCCGGTTCTGGCGGCTACCGATGACATCAAGGCGACGGCCAATCACGTCGCCGGCGAGTTTGACCGCGCGGTGGCCGAGATCGGTGGCTCGCACGACGCCTTCACCTCCTATGACTATACTGCCTACCACCCTGGCGCGCGCCGGTCAGATCAGCCAGCCAAGAGGTAACTAAGATGGACGTGCAAGAAACCAAGACAGCATGCCGGGACGCCTTCGCCGAACTGGCGTCGCCAGCGTGCATCCACGACCCGTATCCGTTTATGCGGTGGTAGCGCGAGCACGATCCGGTGCATCGCGCGGCCTCGGGCCTCTTTCTGTTGAGCCGCCACGCCGACATTTACTGGGCGCTCACGGCCACGGGCGATGCATTTCGGGGACCGGCGCCTGGCGAACTGGCGCGCTATTTCCCGCGTGCGGCGACCAGCCTGTCCCTCAATCTAATGGCGTCCACGATAGCGATGAAGGACCCACCGACGCATACGCGTCTGCGCCGGCTGATCTCTCGCGATTTCACCATGCGCCAGATCGACAACCTGCGGCCGAGCATCGCGCGCATCGTCGCAGCGCGCCTGGACGGCATGGCGCCCGCGCTGGAGCGCGGGGAGGCGGTGGATCTGCATCGGGAATTCGCGCTGGCCTTGCCCATGCTGGTCTTCGCCGAACTGTTCGGCCTGCCCCAGGACGACATGTTCGGGCTCGCCGCCGGCATCGGCGCCATTGTGGAAGGCCTGAGCCCGCACGCCAGCGATCCCCAGCTCGCCGCGGCGGACGCAGGCAGCGCCAGGGTGCAGGCCTACTTCGGCGACCTCATACAGCGCAAGCGCACCGATCCCCGCCATGACATCGTGTCGATGCTGGTCGGCGCACACGACGACGATGCCGACACGCTATCGGATGCAGAGTTGATCAGCATGCTGTGGGGCATGCTGCTGGGCGGCTTCACCACCACTGCTGCGGCCATCGACCACGCGGTCCTGGCGATGCTGGCTTATCCCGAACAGCGGCATTGGCTGCAGGGAGACGCCGTGGAGGTGAAGGCATTCGTCGAAGAAGTCCTGCGCCGCGACGCGCCCGTCCTGTTCAGCGCCACTCCGCGTATCGCCCAGCGCGACATCGAACTGGGCGGCGTGGTGATCCCGAAGAACGCGGACGTTCGCGTGCTGATCGCGGCCGGCAATCGCGACCCGGACGCCTTCGCCGATCCCGACCGCTTCGATGCCGTGCGGTTCTACGGCACCAATCCGGGCATGTCGACCGACGGGAAGATCATGCTCAGCTTCGGCCACGGCATCCACTTCTGCCCCGGTGCGCAACTGGCCCGGATGCAGTTGGCCGAGAGCCTGCCGCGGATCCAGGCGCGCTTCCCCACGCTGGCATTGGCCGAGCAGCCGACCCGGGAGCCCTCCGCGTTCCTTAGGACGTTCCTCGCGCTGCCGGTGCGGCTGAATGCGCAGGCAGGGGGCTGAGATGCGCGTCGTGGTCGACCAGGATCTGTGCGGAACCACCGGGCAGTGCGTGCTTACGCTGCCGGGCACCTTTCGCCAGCGCGAACCGGACGGCGTGGCTGAAGTGTGCGTGGCGACGGTCCCGCAGGCGTTGCACGTCGCCGTGCGGCTCGCGGCCAGCCAGTGCCCGGTCGCCGCCATTCGGGTCATCGAAAGCGACGCTGGCGATGACGAGCGCGCCAGCGCCGACGCTGCGCCTTCTCGGCGGAACCCGAGCGGCATGCCGCGAAAGACCAACAATCCAGAAGGACACGATGGGACGGTTTGAAGGCAAGGTGGCCGTGGTGACCGGCGCCAGCGCCGGCATCGGCAAGGCATGCGCCCTCGCCATCGCGCCGAGGGCGGCAGAGTGGTGGTGGCCGACATTGATGGCTCGGCGACCATCGCCTGCACCGCGCAGATCACGGCCGAAGCGGGCCACGCGCTGGCCCTGGCCATGGACATCGCCGATGCGCAGGCGGTGGCAGCGCTGTTCCAGACGGCGGAGCGGCATTTCGGTGAGGTCGGCTGCGTGAACAACGCGAGCTATGCATCTGACCCCGCGCGAGCGCGCGATGCTCGACCTGGATCTGGCGGTCTGGATCAGACCATGGCGACCAATCTGCGCGGCACGCTGCTCTGCTGCCGGCAGGCCATCCGACGGCTGATCGCCCGCGGCGGTGGCGCGATCGTCAACATGTCGTCGTGCCAGGGCTCAGCGGTGACACCGCCCAGACGTCCTACCCCGCGTCGAAGGCGGCGATGAACATGCTGTCGGCCTCGCACGCCATGCTGGCGCATGTGCGGACGTACGCCGACGGTGGCAACAGCCGCGCCGCGCGGCCTGCCGGCGACACCGTCGAAGCGGCCGCGGCGCCGCGCTGCTGATGGAGCTGATGAACATGCTGCTCAACCCGCTGAACCGTCGCCACCGGCTGCGGCACGACATCCCGGTCGTGCCCGGCGCTTTCCCCCTGGTCGGGCATCTTCCCGCCATCATCTGCGACCTGCCGCGCCTGCTGCGGCGCGCGGAACGGACGCTGGGCAGCTACTTCTGGCTGGATTTCGGCCCTGCCGGACACCTGATGACCTGCATGGATCCGGACGCGTTCGCACTGCTTCGGCACAAGGACGTGTCCTCGGCGCTGATCGAAGGGATCGCGCCCGAATTGCTTGGTGGAACGATGGTCGCCCAGGACGGCGGCGCGCACCGGCAGGCGCGCGATGCGATCAAGCCGGCGTTCCTGCCCAAGGGGCTGACCCAGGCCGGCATCGGCGACCTGTTCGAGCCCGTCATCCGGGCGCGTGTGCAGGCGTGGCGCGACCGCGGCGACGTAGCCATCCTGCGTGAAACCGGCGACCTGATGCTAAAGCTCATCTTCCGCCTCATGGGAGTCCCCGCGCAGGACCTGCCGGGATGGCATCGCAAGTACCGGCACCTGGTGCAGTTGATCGTCGCGCCCCCGATCGACCTGCCCGGACTGCCCTTGCGGCGCGGCCGCGCCGCCCGCGACTGGATCGACGCGCAGTTGCGCCAGTTCATCCGCGACGCGCGCGCGCATGCCGCGCGCACCGGGTTGATCAAGGACATGGTGAGCGCCTTCGATCGCAGCGACGATGCGCTCTCCGATGACGTCCTGGTCGCCAATATCCGCTTGCTGCTGCTTGGCGGTCACGAGACCACCGCCTCGACGATGGCCTGGATGGTGATCGAGCTGGCGCGGCAGCCTGTGCTGTGGGACGCCCTGGTCGAAGAGGCGCAACGCGTGGGCGCGGTGCCGACCCGGCACGCGGACCTAGCGCAGTGTCCGGTCGCCGAGGCGCTGTTCCGCGAGACGCTGCGCCTGCATCCGGCGGTCACGCTCCTGCCGCGTCAAGCGCTGCAGGAATTGCAACTCGGCCAATGGCGCATTCCCGCGGGTACCCATCTGTGCATCCCGCTGCTGCATTTCTCGACCTCGGCGCTGCTGCACGAGGCGCCTGATCAGTTCCGCCTGGCGCGATGGCTGCAACGCACGGACCCGATCCGGCCGGTGGACATGCTGCAGTTCGGTACCGGCCCACACGTCTGCATCGGCTACCACCTGGTATGGCTGGAACTAGTGCAGTTCTGCATCGCCTTGGCCCTGACCATGCACAAGGCCGGGGTGCGGCCGCGGTTGCTGAGCGACGTCGAAAAAGGCCGGCGCTATTACCCGACCGCAAATCCGTCCATGAAAATCCGCATCGGATTCTCATGAGCTGGCATCGCATGCCCCGTGTGGCGAGGCAGCGGCGAGCGACGCGCAGCATTGCTGCACTCGGCGCGCGCGCTCGGTGCGACGCCGGCAACAGCGCGGCGGTCGCCGCTCTCCGAGGCCGTCTCCTGTCAGGCACAAGGACATGAACAACATGCAAGCCGGTTCCAAGCCACATGACGACCGAACTGGCGTTTCCGCGATCGGGGGATTGGGCGCGCAGGCGCGCGGCGCATCCGGCAGGCTGCTGCCGGAGATCTGGATGCAGGACGGCGCAAAGGGGGTCGAACAGGCGCTGGCGCGTCTTCTGTGCGCCGAAGACGATGGCGAGACCGAGCTGATGGCGGCGATGCGCTACGCCACCTTGCATGGCGGGAAGCGCACGCGCGCCTTGCTCTGTCTGGCTGCCGGCGCACTGGCCGATACGCCGGCGCACGTGCTCGAGGACGTCGGCGCCGCCATCGAGATGATCCACGCCTGTACCCTGGTCCACGACGACCTGCCCGCGATGGACAACGACGTGCTTCGCCGCGGCCTTCCGACTGTGCACGTCAAGTTCGGCGAAGCCACTGCGATCCTGGTCGGCGATGCGCTGCAGGCGCACGCCTTCCTCACCCTGGCGAGCCTGGATGCGCCGGGCGACAACCGTATCGCGCTCGTGCACGAACTGGCACAGGCGGTGTCCGCCGAGGGTGCCGCAGGCGGGCAGGCCAAGGATCTGTCGCTGGTCGGAAAGCATGTCGAGCTGGACAGGATCGTGGCGATGCACCGGATGAAGAGCGGAGCGCTGGTGCGCGCGTCCGTTCGCATGGGCGCGCTATGCGCCATCACGGAGGATGCCGCGCACGCCGCGCTGTACAGTGCGCTCGATCGCTACAGCGCCTGTTTCGGCCTGGCGCTGCAGGTGGTTGACGACATTCTCGACGCGACAGCGGATGCCGCGACGCTGGGCAAGACACCCGGCAAGGACGCTGCGGCGCAGAAGCCGACCTGCGCGTCGATCATGGGGCTGCAAGCAGCGCGCCAGTTTGCGCTGGATCTGTTGCGCGACGCCGGGGAGGCCATCGCCCCGCTGGGGCCGCGTGCGGAACCGTTGGCGCAGATGCTGCAGCGGGCCACCGCGTATCTGTTAAAGCACGCGCCATGCGCATGAGGCGCCCCGTCCGCATGGAGTCGCCCCTGTGCCGCGCGATCGGCCGGCGACAGCGGTGGATGCTGCACTCTGTCCGAGTCCGCGGCGCCGATCGCAGCGGTTGCCCAGCACGGCCGTGTCACGCGGCGCGCGGCGCTAGCCTATTGGGCGAACCGACGCCAGCCGCGCGTCGCCGCGCCGGAGCAGGGCGGCCGTCCGGCGCTGCCCACGCGCCTGGCCGCGACGGGCCTGCGGCGACGTGCGCGGCGTCTGCCCGATCTTGGTTCTCGTCAACCTTCTGCAGAAGGAACATCCCGCGTGAACGCGCTGTCCGAACAGATCCTTTCCGAATTGCGCCACTTGCTGAGCGAGATGAGCGACGGCGGCAGCGTCGGTCCGTCCGTCTACGACACGGCGCGAGCGCTGCAGTTCCACGGCAACGTCACCGGTCGGCAGGACGCATACGCCTGGCTGATCGCGCAGCAACAGGCCGATGGCGGATGGGGAAGCGCGGACTTCCCGCTGTTTCGCCATGCGCCCACGTGGGCGGCGTTGCTGGCATTGCAGCGCGCTGACCCTCTTCCCGGCGCTGCCGACGCAGTCCAGGCTGCAACCCGGTTCCTCGAACGCCAACCCGATCCCTACGCGCATGCGGTGCCGGAAGACGCGCCGATCGGCGCGGAGCTGATCCTGCCGCAGTTGTGCGGCGAGGCCGCATCCTTGCTGGGCAGCATGGCGTTTCCGCGCCACCCGGCGCTGTTGCCGTTGCGGCAAGCCTGCCTGGTCAAGCTGGGGGCGGTGGCGACGTTGCCGAGCGGCCATCCATTGCTGCACTCCTGGGAAGCCTGGGGGACGTCGCCGACCACCGCATGCCCGGATGAAGACGGCAGCATCGGCATCAGTCCGGCGGCCACCGCCGCGTGGCGTGCGCACGCCGTGACACAAGGGAGCAGGCCGCAGGTCGGGTGCGCCGACGCGTATCTGCAGGCGGCATCGCGGGCGACGCGCAGCTGCATCGAAGGTGTCGTTCCCAGCGTCTGGCCGATCAATGTGTTTGAGCCATGCTGGTCGCTGTACACCCTGCATCTGGCCGGGCTGTTCGCGCATCCCGCGCTCGCCGAGGCGATGCGCGTGATCGTCGCGCAGCTCGACGCCCGCCTGGGCGTGCGCGGTCTGGGCCCGGCCTTGCACTTCGCGGCCGATGCGGACGACACCGCCGTTGCGTTGTGCGTCCTGCGCCTTGCAGGCCGCGACCCGGCGGTCGATGCGTTGCGCCATTTCGAAATCGGCGAGCTGTTCGTCACCTTTCCCGGCGAGCGCAATGCCTCAGTGTCGACCAACATACATGCCCTGCATGCATTGCGACTATTGGGAAAGCCCGACGCCGGCACCGGCGCCTACGTCGAGGCCAATCGCAACCCACACGGTCTATGGGACAACGAAAAATGGCACGTTTCGTGGCTGTATCCCACCGCGCATGCGGTCGCTGCGCTGGCGCAAGGCAAGCCCCAGTGGCGCGACGAGCGCGCGCTAGCGGCGCTGCTGCAGGCGCAGCGTGACGACGGCGGCTGGGGCGCCGGTCGCGCGTCCACATTCGAGGAAACCGCCTATGCGCTGTTCGCGTTGCACGTGATGGACGGGAGCGAAGAGCCGACAGAGCGCCGGCGCATCGCGCAGGCGGTGGGGCGTGCGCTGGAGTGGATGCTCGCCCGCCATGCGGCGCATGCCTTACCGCAGACGCCGCTGTGGATCGGCAAGGAACTGTATTGCCCCATCCGGGTCGTGCGCGTGGCCGAACTCGCCGGGTTGTGGCTGGCGCTTCATTGGGGGCGGCGCGTCCTGGCCGGGGGAGCAGGAGCGTCGCCATGATCCAGACCGAACGGGCGTTGCAGCAGGTGCTGGAGTGGGGGCGTTCCCTGACCGGGTTCGCCGACGAGCATGCGATGGAAGCGGTCAGGGGCGGCCAGTACATCCTGCAGCGCATCCACCCGAGCCTGCGTGAGACCAGCGCCCGCACCGGCCGCGATCCGCAGGACGAAATGCTGATCGTGACGTTCTATCGCGAACTGGCGCTGCGCTGGAGGCCGATGGACTCATCGTCCATCTCAATCCGCTGCAGGAAGCGGTACAGCCGGAGGGCGACAGCGACTGGCGCGGCGTCCTGGCGCAGATCGCTCGCGCCGCGCGTTGCGTGGGCGTGCCGATCGTGGCCAAGGAAGTGGGGTCGGGCCTGTCCGCCTCGGTGGCCTGTGTGCTCGTCGAGGCGGGCGTGGCGGTGATCGATGTCGCCGGCGCCGGCGGCACCTGTTGGGCCGCGGTGGAGGGCGAGCGCGCCCGCGATGCCGCCGACCGTGCAGTGGCGCTGGCCTTCGCCGATTGGGGGATTCCGACCCCGGCCAGCGTGCAGGCGGTACGTCGGGCGCTGCCGGCGGTGAAGCTGATCGCGTCGGGCGGAATCCGCGACGGCGTCGACGTGGCCAAGGCCATTCGCCTGGGCGCGGACATCGCTGGGCAGGCGGCCGGCGTGCTGCGCGCGGCGACGGTGTCCACCGAGGCGGTTGTCGCGCATTTCGAGATCGTCATCCGCCAGTTGGCCGTCGCCTGTTTCTGCACCGGCTCGGCCGATCTGGCGGCATTACGTCAGGCGCGCTTGTTGCCCTCGGCGCATCTGCCCGCCGGTTGATGCGGGCGTCGTCCGCACGTGGCGGCGGGGCACCTAGAAGGCCGCTGAAATACCTACGCCAGCCCGATCCGGCTTATGGTCAATGAAGCGCGAATACGTGCACATCCAACTTAAGAGACGGCAGGAAGCCGCCGCGTCGCAGGAAGGAGCCGGGTAATCTTCGCCGCCCTGCCCTGTCGGTTCATTCAGCGGTGGCGGCGCACACTGCCACCTGCCCGAACGGAGATTGGCTCCGGCAAGAGCTTTTTCCGCTGCGAAGTGGCGAGCGACGCGGAAGCATGATTGGGAACGCGAACACTCGGCGACGAAAATCCTGAAGCAGCGGGCGAGCATTCATTGTCCCTTTCCTAGGCAGTTAGCAGCAGCAGCAGTCCTAGGGCCAACGCGATGGGACCCAAGAGAAGGCAGGCCGGAACAACGCTCCTTCCAATGCAATTGCGAATTTTGGACGTTTGCTTTGGCCGCATTCTGACGACGGTTTCCTGTCAAGCGACGCACGCGTGGGCGGCGCATTCAGACATTGAATGGTGATGGCTCGAACGAAGTTCTCGTTGTACTGACCCTTCCGAGCCCGCCGCCGATAAAAAAGCGCGATCTGAGCCGACGGATTTGCAAGCAGACACGGGCCCCCTCGCCCCCTTCGGATGCTGCCAGCCGGTGATGGCCACGAGTGCTGTCTAGGTTAGCAAGATCCTCTTCCATGCTCCCGACGGATTGTGGCCAGGTAGCGCGATTTACGCTTGGTCATGCACTCAGGACTTGAAGATCCTGCACTCAGGATATGACAGTGCATCCTTGGCATCGCGGGCGCATGAATAAGGCGGGATTTCGATGATGAGGGCCGCAGCGGGCATTGGCAGTTCGCTCGTGCTGATCATATTTCATCCACGAAGAATAACACCACTAGGCCAATCTCGAGGCTACAGTGGAACAATCCTAAGACAGGGCTTCCAGACATTGTAGGTGACGCATCGCTTTATCCTTAGCCCCCTGCGCCGGCACCACCCACACGCGCGAAGCTACGCGGTCGAAGTGCGTTTCGACGGTTGCCCATCGACTCGACGCCATCTGACCCGCCGTCTTCCCTCTAATCAAACGGAGGTGCCTTTGCTCCGCTTCAGGCTTGGTCAGTACGGCTTGGCGCGGTTGCCATTCGGCGATCCCAACCTCTAAGTTCCCGGCGGCCGGTGCAGCACCGACGATGGTCGCATAAAGAGAAAGTGCCGTGATCAAGATGACGTTCATAACTTGCCTCTAATCGGTTGTTATAATCACCGCCCTTCTGGCACGCGCACCTGACGGCAGCCTGAAAGCCGCCGGAACATTTGCGCTACGGCGTTCAGCCTATTGTCAGGTTCCGTCAATAGGGCACGAACCCTGCCCAATTATTGGAGCTCGGCATGCGAATTTTGCTCATTGAAGACAGCGAGGACTTTGGCAGCGCTGTACGAGAACATATGATAGCTGATGGCCACGCGGTTGAATGGGCCAAGGACCTGTCCGAAGCGCGGTATCACGCAAGTGGGATTCCCTACGGGCTTGTTCTGCTCGATATTAACCTGCCAGACGGTAACGGCCTGGACTACTTGCGGGAGATGAGGAAGGGGCGTGATTCGACACCCGTCATCATCGTGACAGCTCGCCATACGGTCGAGGACCGCATCGAGGGGCTCAATGCTGGTGCCGCCGACTACTTGGTCAAGCCGTTCGATCCCCGCGAACTTTCCGCGCGCATTCATGCCGTGGCGCGTAGTCACGGGAACTTCCCGAAGCCATATTCTGTCGGGGCGCTGTCCATAAACGCGGCTGAGCGGCGCGTCGCCCTCGACGGGCAGCCGGTCAACCTGACTGCACGCGAATGGGCGATTCTCGACTGCGTTCTATCCCGACCCGGAGCGGTAGTTTTGAAGAGGAAGATCGAGGAAGAACTCCTTTCCTTAGGTTCGGAAAGTGAGAGCAATACCGTGGAGGTTTATGTTAGCCGGCTCCGCAAGAAGATCGGCAGGGACCGAATAGCGACACTGCGTGGCTTGGGGTACAGTTTCGTGGAAGAATCACGGAACGGCCTCGGAGACCCTGTCGATCTTGTCCAAAAGGTTCGGTCAGTCGTTGATGACTTCTTGAAAAAGCCGTGGTTTGCCGGACGGCTAATCCTTGACGTCGACGGCTGCCCCGCCTGGGAGTGCAAAGCAGACCACGCCGTTAGAATTCCCGTCGTGCTTCGATGCCTCATCGACAACGCACTCACACATGGACTGCCCGATATCCCGACGACAGTTTCCGTCAGAGCTGATGGAACCATCGCCATTGTAAACGCAGGACCGGTGGTGCCCCTCCCAGACCTTGACGAGATAACAGAGCGTTTTGTGCGTCTGGCGACTCGGGCAACTGTCCCAGGCCAGGGTCTACCCGTCGCTAATTATGTTATCAAGAAGGTCGGTGGCAGCCTTGAACTTGCCTCGCCTGCCACGGGTCGCGGGGATGGTTTTGAGGCGATTATTCGAATCCCTCGATGACCCTGGTTTGCTGCAGCGACCAGGTTGGGCGTAGGAAGCATTGTACGCTGCTGGGCAACGGGAATGTCAAACAGGGGCGGTAACCAAACCCGCGGTGGGCCGGCTCGCCAGAGGAAGGCAGCTTTGGCGGGGCACACCACATCCCAATCCACTGGCGTGAGACAAGCATGCCACGGCCCCGCCCCAAGCCAACCCGTTCGGCAGAGCTCGGCGCTTCCTTGAGCTAATCATAGTCTTCCATATGGCTGTTGCCGGAGAACCGAAGACGGCTTGCTGAAATGATCCAGTTGTTCCAGACCTCGGCCTTTAGCCCTAGTCAGCACCGGCGCGCCGGTTTCCCAGATCAATTTGCTGACACGATTGCCCCCTTCGTCATAGACAAACTCGTTGCCCTTCGGCCAGGTGTAGCCAACGCCACCAAGAAACACGACGCTCCTGTCGGGCACTGAATAGATGGTCGAATGCGCCGCCATTTGTGCAGAACGTGCCGAAAGCAAGAATAGCAAATGATGATGTGCAGCGATTCATGGGGCCGCCTCCTCAGGATAGCCGTTGGTGATCTCTCGTTGAACGACGGCGGCTCTCAGCGACCGTTCGCAGACGTTGTTTGTCGCGGCGACCATTCCTGGGCATTGGTGCAAAGACGTTGAACTCCGATGCGATGTTCAGGACGGCTTAGTCATTGCCCTTTGCCCGGTGCGTTGCATAGCACCGCGCGGGCCGCCCACTACCGCGTTGCCGGGCCATATTGAGATTTGGCCCGGCACGAGAGGCGGCACTCGTGGCCAGAGAGGTTGCACCGGCGGCCAGCCCTGTCAAAATGCCGAAGTTGGTGATCCGGCAGGACGCCTATGCTTTTCCCGCTCGTTGGCGAGGTAGCGGTCCAAATAGTGCATGTTAGCCGCACCTGAAACCACTCGTTTGCCGACAACGACCGCCGGCCCGCCGTGGATGGACAGCTTCTTGGCGAGCGCGGAATTGTGCTTGACGGTGTTTACGATTCCGGGGTCCTTGATGTCCCGCTTGAGTCGCTCAACGTCGAGGCCCTCGTCTCGTGCGATATCCAAAATGTCGGATCCGCTGAGCCGGAGGCTAGTAGCCATTAGGCGGTGATGGAACGCCTCAAATTTTCCCTGTTTGCTGGCGGCGAGCACCGCCCGTGCAGCAAATTTGGAACCCGGTCTCGTGCTCGAATAAGGTATGTAGTAAACCTTCAGCTCGGGATCATGCTTGAGGGCTTGCTGGATCGTACGGTCTACCGCGCGGCGCTGCGGGTCGTTGGAGTCCAAAAATACGGCGATATGGTGGTCGCCATTTGGGTTGCCAGCAGTTGGCGCAGCTGGGTCGTTGAAGAGTGCGTCGTGCCGGTCTGAAATGACCTTCTCCCTATCCTTGCGGAGCTGGCTATTGTATTCGTGCTGGAGCACTAAGTGTGTGACAGTTGGACCATATTTCGCCAGCAGGGAAACCAGCAGCAGTAGGGCTGAAAGGGCGATCCGGCCGGCTTTTAGATTAATCATGGGGAGTTCCAATTAACGGTGAATGGCAGGGCAGTAACAGCCGGCTTGTGACACCCGGACCTGACAGCAGCCTGACAACCTCAGGACATTTGCGTCACGCGGCGTTGAGCGTAGAGTCACGTTCAGAAAGACTCCGCCCTCGAACTGTCGCCCGGCCCCCCTGATGCCACTACGCTCGTCGAAGACGGCAAGGATCTTGGCCGCGGCTGTACGCGAACTTACGATGGTGGCCACGCGGTCGATTGGGCCAAGGTCCTGTCCAAAGCGCGGTTTCGCGGGCCCAGCGCTAGCCACGCGGTCGGCGATCCTTCTGTCGTGAATTTTACTCATGCTGCCGGCGAGCGCCGCCATGCCCCGGTGACGCCGACGATATCACCTTAAGCGGCAAGCGCTTCCCGTAAACTGGCGTTCGATGTCGGACAATGTCGGATCGGCAACATAGCAGAATCCGATTACTCACGTTGCCGAGACGAGTTTCTTGTTTGGCACGGCATGTGCGCGATCCCGCAAACGCCTCACAGACTAAAGAGAAGTCATCCGATGATCACCCACCAAAGAATGCCCTCACATTGATTCACTCAAGATGACGCTCGCGTCTGGCCTCGCAAAATACTGATGGCTCAGTTGGCCCTGCGCTGCCCACCGATCCAGTTTGTCCCGCAAGGGCGTCGAGGACGCAGCATCGGCAAAATGAGGGGCAACTCCTTTGCCTCGAACTTTGCGCATCGCCCGGCAACTACAAGCTAGGCGGTCGATGAACCTTCGGTCTGGCGCTTCGGTTATGGCGGCCAGCGATGACATCAAGGCGACGAATTTTCTGCTCGACAAAGGCATGGAAGTGGTCCTAGTCCCCGATCACCGCGCGCCAACTATCACCCATATGGTGCGGTACAAGATCGGCAGCGCCGACGAGCCCGCCCGGGAAATTCGGCGAACGGGCATTTCCTCGAGCATCTGATTGGCGGCGGCGATCAATCATGCCGCCGGCGAGTTGGACCGCCCGGCGGTCGATATCGGCGGATCGCTGCATGCTTCCAGCTCTCACGCCTGTACCGCCGCGCGGTGTTGCAGCTCGGCGCGCCACATGGCGATGGCGACGGGCCGTGCGCAATGTAATGACATTCGACCGGTTCTGACCCGCTCGGGAAAGGATGGCATTCGAGATGAACTCGCTGGCATTGTCGCTGGCGAGGAGCCGGCCCAATTCCCGGGCAGTCAACTGCCCTCGACCGTGCCGATTAGCGCGCCTTTGCCATGCCGGCGGATTAGCGTGGCCGACCTTACTTCGGCGTGACGCAAGCAATTTCTGCACCAGACGCGCAAGGTATGCCACTCCCTCAAACCGCTCAGCGGCACCTCTAGTCTATGCCGGCATGTAGGCTGCTCCCATCGCGACGGCGTGCGGCAACTCTTCTGGGTCTTGACCCTGTCGGCGATATTATCCGACCGAGGCCAAAAACCTCGCGGCTGTACGCGAACTTACGATGGTGGCGACGCGGTCGATTGGCCAAGGTCCTGTCCGAAGCGCGGTGTTGCGGGCCCAGCGCTAGCCACGCGGTCGGCGATCCTTCTGTCGTGAATTTTACTCATGCTGCCGGCGAGCGCCGCTATGCCCCGGTACGACGATATCACCTTAAGCGGCAAGCGCTTCCCTTAAACTGGCGTTCGATGTCGGACAATGTTGGATCGGCAACATAGCAGAGTCCGATTACTCACGTTGCCGAGACGAGTTTCCTGTTTGGCACGGCATGTGCGATCCCGCAAACGCCTCACAGACTAAAGAGAAGTCATCCGATGATCACCCACCAAAGAATGCGCTCACATTGATTCACTCAAGATGACGCTCGCGTCAGGTCTCGCAAAATACTGATGGCTCAGCTGGCCCTGCGCTGCCCACGCATCCATTTTGTCCCGCAAGTGCGTCGAGGACGCAGCATCGGCGAAATGAGGGGCAACTCACACTTCGCCTCGAACTTTGCCCATCGCCGGTAACGTGGAACTTCGGTCTGGCTGGGTGCACAAGGCCACATTTTGCGACGGCGCTGACCTTCGCGACCACCGCTTCGGTTCTGGCGGTCACCAATGACAGAGCCGGTCGATCGCAGCCCGGGCCAGCTTCTCTCCGGAATGAGCGTCAACGAGCGCGACTCTGCGGCAGGCAAAATGTCAGGTTCACTACAACCTATATCTGAGCACCGTCGAGGTTTTCAAAGCAAACGGCGCTTATTGGGCGCTGAGGTGTTGGCACGGCCTTTGCAAATTGGAGGTGGCAACATCGAGCGAGGTGTTTCGCCTTGTTGCCGGACAGCGAAGTCAAAGCTTCGGAAGGTTTCAGCGGGAAGGAACTCAAAGGATAATTGCGTTCTCTCTGCCGGCAAGGATGAAGAGAACGAGCACGGTAGCATACGCGGTTGATTACGTTGGCGTAATTTACTGCACAATTTTTCTTGTCTTTTGGTTACCCATCTCTCGATGAGAGCATAAACAGAAGAGAAAACAATGAGTGCTGAAGGTAAAAAGAGACGCGGTGTATCTGGCCTCTCAAATGCGCGGAATATTGCATTCCGCTATGGTGGTAGGCCTTCAAACTACAGTTTGGCGATAGGGCACACGACTCATCCGCGTCTGGGCGGTTCGCTGTTCCTCAACGCTATGATCCTGGGGCAAATGCTGCCAGGATTTAACCCAAGTGAACGTATGTTGAAGGCTGCGGACGCTTGTATTGAGGTATGCCCCGCTCTTGGTGCGCCTTTCCACTGAAAGAAGCCGAGAAACCGCAAATGACTTGGCAGATGGTATGAACCCAATTGTAGGCGGGCTGTGCCGCCCTTCGTCTTTGGCATCGTCCGTCTTGTACTCCCAGAAATGGAACAGTGATTGGCTTCCATAACAACAACATCGGACCGTCCGGCGTCGAGATAGCCTGCCTGGCGCCTCGCAATCGCCGTATCGACGTCGGCGGTGAAATAGCTCTCCTCGCCAAAGAGATCGAGGAGGATCTGGCGGGGATAGATCGCAAACAGCGCGAACTTCGGTGGCATCAACTGTCCCGTGCAGCCATGCCTCCATTCGGCCCGCGGCGCGGCGCGTAGGTTGTTGAACAGCGACAGCCATTCCTTCTACCCGTTCCTTGGTCGCTAGCGTCAACTATGCGCTCTCTCGGCCTCGAGCTCGCGGCGGCAGGTATTGCCGATTGCGCCACGGCGCCGCCTGCCTTGGGCAACTGGGCGAACCCGTTGCGCGACTTCACCCGATGTTCTCGATTAGCGAGGGTGAGAGAGCGGCCACATCGTCGCCGGTTCATGATGGCGCGCAGGTCTTCCCGGCTTGCGCTCATCGGCGATTTGTCTTTGCGGCGTGGTGACGCCGCCGTCCGGCGACGATGTCGAAAGTGTCTGGACTGCCGTTTTTGGGACCAACAGCGACTGGAGGATGCTGCGCCGGCGGATGGACGGCACGACATCGGATATGTCCGGCGCCCGCTTGCCGTCTCGCACGTCGAAAGGTGACAAGGTGAGCTCGCCAACGCCAATATAAGCGAGTTGCATGTGATGGACTCCGCCTCCGTCCGAACCTCTGCCAGACCGCCGAGGGAGCCGGTTGCGCCAAGTAGCGCAGGTTATCCGTCAGGCCACTGAGGGATGCCGAGACTGCTGATGGCTTCGGCATCCAAGATGTGACCTTCACTGTGGGCCCCTGCGGCGTAGACGCAGAGCGGAAGAGCGCCACGTAATACCTGCGCTTGGGCAAGCCCATATCCACTGTTCGGTTTGTCTCCTAATGAGACCACCAACCAGACTAAAGCCTTGAGCAATTCGACCTTTCAAATTCGGGGATGGTCTACTAGCTGTCTGGCGGAGGCCCTATAAGGAACCCGCAGGTGCGGAATAGACCGACACCCGCCCGACAACTCATCCGCCGCGTTTAAGAGGAACCCGGTATGCCCCTATGCCTACCGATGATCCGCCACCTGAAATCCCCGGACCTGTTTGGCGCCATCGATCGCTTGCCGGCGCTTGGCGCGCCGGCTAGCGAGCGCACATTCGAAGTCATCAATCCATCGAGCGGCGAAGTGCTGGCGGTGCTTCCCGACATGGGTGTGGAAGAAACGCGCGCTGCGATCGAGAAGGCTTACCTGGCGCAGCCAGGATGGGCGGGGCTGGCCGCCCGAGAACGCAGTGACGCTTTGTGGCGTTGGCATCAGCTGATCATTGACCACACCGACGATCTTGCCGCGATACTCACTGCAGAGATGGGCAAGCCCGTTGCCGAAGCCAAGTCGGAGGTTTCGCACGCGGCCGCGTATCTGCAATGGTACGCCGAAGAGGCCAATCGCATCTATGGCGAGACGATCCCCGCGCCGTCGACAGACCGTCGCATGCTGGTGATCAAGCAGCCGATCGGTGTGGTCGGCACGATTACGCCTTGGAATTTCCCGGCGTCGATGGTGGCGCGCAAGATCTCGCCAGCCCTGGCGGCGGGCTGCGCGATCGTGCTTAAGCCTGCTGAACAGACGCCGCTTGTGGCAGGTGCAATGTTCGCCCTCGCGCACCAGGCCGGCTTTCCCGAAGGCGTCGTCAACCTAGTTTATGCATCTGAAGGTGATGACGTCGGACGCGAACTTTGCTCTAATCCCAAGGTTCGAAAGATCAGCTTCACAGGCTCGACCGAGGTTGGCCGGCTGCTCATGCGCCAGTGCTCGGACCAGATCAAGAAGGTCAGTCTCGAGCTCGGCGGCAATGCCCCTTTCATCGTCTTCGACGACGCCGACATCGACGCTGCGGTTGACGGCGCGATCCAGGCGAAGTTCCGCAACGCCGGCCAGACTTGCGTTTCAGCGAACCGGCTTTACGTCCAATCGAGCGTTCACGATGAATTCGTCGAAAAGTTCGTGGAGAAAGCCCGGTCCTTGTCGGTCGGCGACGGCTTCGCTCCGGCAGTGGACGTCGGACCGCTCATCGACTTGCATGCTTTGGCCAAGATCGAGTCCCACATCGCAGATGCCGTTGCCAAGGGTGGGACAATTCGATGCGGGGGCGAACGTATTGGCAAGGATGGGACCTTCTTCAAACCGACAGTCCTCACTGAAATTTCCAGCAGCATGGCGGTTGCGCAAGAGGAGACTTTCGGGCCACTGGCTCCGATCATTCAATTCACCGATGCGGATCAGGTAGTGCGTGAGGCCAACGACACGATCTACGGCCTCGCCGCCTATTTCTATGCCTCCAATCTGAAGCGTGTCTGGCGCGTTGCCGAGGCGTTGGAATACGGCATGGTTGGCATCAACACGGGGCGTATGTCTTCGGAAGCGGCGCCCTTTGGTGGCATCAAGCAGTCCGGCATTGGGCGAGAGGGTTCCCGCCACGGGCTCGAAGACTACCTCGAAATGAAATACCTCTGCATGGGCGGCATCTGATCTCTATGGGATGGGCCGCCTCAGGCGCAGAATGAACCAAAGGGATGATCGAACGCTTTGGCGAACCTTCTTCCGGCTGGTTTCGGGTCGTTCACCGCGCCCCTGGCCTGCGCGCCTTAAGTGAGATCTAGACGCCGTGCTACGTGAACCGCCTCTACAGCGACGAGGCAAGGTGCCACAAGCGGACGGCAGGTTGCGCATCCTGATCCAAGCGCGGCACGTCTCGCCAGGCTTGTGGTTCGCTGGGAACTAGAGACGCATTGTCCATCAGCTGCGTTGACGCAGCGAAGTCGGCAGCCGACGGCGCAGGGCGTCGGCACGGCGAGCGGTGCGCCCGACACGTTTACGCCGCAACCTCCTTATTGCCGCACGGCCAACTGGGCGCCCTTCGCGCATCGCTCTCAATCGGTACAGTCGCCGGCATTCTCGCCTGGAGAAGATCAGTGACACAAGCCGTGCTCAGGCCGTGCATGCACGAAAGACATCGAGGGTTGATATCCAATGATCACAGCGCATCTGCTCGACATGGACGGAGTCCTGGTCCGCGGCGGCCAACCGATTGCTGGCTCGGTCGGCTATGTGGCCGGGCTAATCGCCACGGGTGAGCCGTTTCAGATCTTCACCAACAACTCGCGCTTCACACCCGAAGATCATGCCGAGCGTCTAAGAGCGGTTGGCTTCGCCGTGCAGCCAGAGCACATCTACACATCGGCGCTCGCCACTGCGCGGTTCATGGAACTGCAAAAGCCCGGATCATCTGCCTATGTCATCGGCGACCACGGTCTGGTTGAGGCTCTGCGGCAGGCAGGCTGCCGGATAACGGAGTTTTCGCCCGAGTTCGTGGTCCTCGGGGATACAATTTCGTACCACTATGAGCAGATCGCAACTGGCGCCGAGCTTGTGGCGAAGGGAGCGCGTTTTCTCGCCACCAATCCAGATGCGACTGGCCCGACCGAACGAGGCTCCCATCCGGCGTGCGGGGCAGTCGCAGCACTAATAGAGAAGGCCACCGGCCGTCAGCCCTATTTCGTCGGGAAGCCGAACCCGTTCATGATGCGCAATGCGCTCGACCGGCTGGGAGTGCGAGCTGTCGATACCATCATGGTCGGGGACCGCATGGATACCGACGTGCTCGCAGGGCTGGAATCGGGCCTGAAAACAGCCCTTGTGCTTACTGGAGTGACCAAACTGGCTGACATAGAGCGGTTTCCATTCAGACCGGATTACGTGGTCGATTGCCTTGCGGATCTGGGCCAGATCATCTGAACCAACAAGCCGAAGGCACCCCGACACCAAGCCTGAACGTGCTCCCTCTACGTTCCGGGCCGTCAACCCAGCGCAATCTGGTGGAAAGCTGGCCGCAAAAGAAGTGATAAGCATGACAAGTTAGTCGAACTACACCCACGTAGCCATGCCGGCGGTCTGCCGTTGCTGGGAAGAACTGGCTCGGCCGCTGCGTATAGCGTATACCCGACGCGGCAGCTTTTTTCTCCGTTGCGTACTCGACATTGTCACCTGTGGAACATTCGAACGTGCCTCTCGGCATCGACTGACGGGTTGAACCAGAGCGCACCTGTAAGGTCTTTCCCCGCCAAGTGGGACCGGGCGAACTGACGTTCTGGATCCGAACTGTTCGCCGGCTGATGTACGGGGCGGACCGTCACTTTTCAAAAAAGGAAATCCCTGTACCCTCCATGCATGAGGGCGCGGCCACGAGAGACAGCGCGGCGAATGCGGTCGCGCAGATGATCGCGAGGATCCCTCCAGTCGGCATGGACGCGCTGTTGACCAATCAGCGCTTCGGCGAGCTCGCGATGTGACGCCCCAGCAAGTGAGCCGTCGAGCGCACGAAGAACGAAGGTCAAACGAGGACCCCGCTTTTCTGGCGGGAATAAGCGGGCAGGAAGCTGTTGACCCACATTTAGACGATTGAGGGACTCGATCGCCCTAAGACGGTGCTTCGAAAGGGTCTCGGGCCAGATGGCCTCGGTACGGAGGCAAACGGGGTGCAAGATATCCGCGCCAGAGACGGCGAGTTGGAGCGTGTGCTTGGTATCCCGAAGAAGAACATGCTGGCCCTTGTCGGGGGCTAGCAGAACCGTCGAACGGCACGGCAATGCCGAGAGCTCGAACGGCGCTGTGCCCGACCACGCGGACAGCTGTTCTGCAATGACCGGCAGCACATGAGCGCACCATAGCGGAGACCAGAATACGACCGAATTGCGCCCATGAGACTCGGCGAAACAGAACACCCCAGCGTGACAGTTCGCAGGCCACGGTGACCACATTGAGAAAAGGTCGGTACGACAAAGTATTGGCCTGCCGGCTTGCTGTGGTCACATCAGGCTGGAATGCTGGATTCCGGCGTAAGAACTCCCAGGCCCATTCGCGCGGCGTCAGAGCTGAGGTGTAATCGTATGATCTTTCATCGCGCCAATCAGCCCCATCGGCGCCATTCACGAGAACTGCAGGCATCATTTTGCTCCCCTGCCAGCCCCCAGGCAGGTCGAAACATCATGCCGGTTGGCAAAGCACCGGCGCAGGGGCCACCAGACCTCGACGAATGCGTTTCGTCGAAGCTGTTGCGGTCGGCACCGTTCAGGGCCGAACACGCCGGCAAATAGCGGCGACATGACCGAACCAGCGCAGCCAGCACGGCCCGAGCTGGCCAAGTGAGTTGGCTCGCCGCCAGTGGCCGGTTCCTGCGCCGCATTCCTGACGTTCCTTGAAGACCGCGTGCCGCAGCGGTGGGTTTCTAGTTGATTGTGCGCAGGTCGTCGTAGCGCCAGCGATATAAGCTTGGCCATGGAGGTCTCCTGGGGGAAGTTCCCCGCCATTGGAGACCAAGATTCACGCTAGGGCATCCTGTATAGTTGTACAGGTGAAGGCGACTGCTCAGAGGACCGAAAAACAGACCGGCGAGGCCCGCAATCGCTTCTTGGGTGGTGCTCACGCCGGGGTTTTCAGAGCGCTGTGGAATGCAGCGGCTGAGCTTCGCTTGCCCCTGGATGCCGCTGATTTCCGAGGCAGACTTGTCCCCACTGCCCTTGGTCCGGGTGTACTGTCAAGCGAAGTAAGGATTCGGCTCCTTGGGCGAAACGAAGACTGATCTCATCTGCTTGCGGTTTCGTGGTCTCGAGGCCGTCGCAAGGCCGGAGTGACGCTTTTCGCGACGTCGGGAGCTGTGACCGCGGATGGTGATCACCGAAGCGGGCGAGCAAGGCGTTTGCTGTCACGCAATCGCGAAACACAGCTGCGCGCCCACCGAGCGGTCGGAGGTGGGCCTATGCCAAGGGCGTCGTTCTCCATTTCTGCGCAAGTACGCAACCTCATTGTGTGACTTAAGATAAATCTTCGTGAAAATGGATGCGCCTCTCGGCGGGTTTTATCAGCCTTCTGCATTTCTGAAACAATATTTTTGCAGAGATTTACCAGAATTTTATCCAAGTAATGAGTATTCTTGGAATCAAGCTGCACGTTCCATCTAGGAACCATACTGCACCTTCTTTAGGTGCCCCTAACTTTAAGTTTTTAGAAACAAGGCATCTGCTTATGCACATCTTAGAAACGCCACACCTATTCCTGAGGCCGCCGTCGCATAGCGACGAGCTTCTTTTGCATGGCCTTCGTAGCGATCCGTTCGTGGTTAACGCCAGGGGTGGACTCGCTCCGACGATTGAGCAGTCGAAAGCTGCACTATTTGAGTTCATTAATCATTGGCAGAACAATCGTTTCGGCTTATGGATGCTGTTCGTCAAAGATCCAGACCAAGGCAACAAATTCGCTGGCTACTGTGGGTTGGCTCGCAGCGGCCTGTACCTTCCAGAAGATCCGAATAATGTTGAAATAGTAACTTGTCTCAACCTTGCGGCTTCGGGAAAGGGGATAGCAGTCGAGGCCGGCAGGGCGGTTGTCCAATTTGCTTTTGAATATTTAAAACTGGAGAAAGTGACTTCATTCGTTCGACCAACGAACATACGTTCGCTTCGTAAGAACATTAAGATAGGATTTTTCTATGTTCGCGACCGTATACATGACAACAATACAATGAGATATTTAGAGGTTTACCCAGAAACAGCCGTAAAAGCTGATCAATTACTTTTTTTCGATGACGCAAAATAGACTTTATGCCGAACAGTAGCGCTGCGACCGAGTCGGCATTTCGGTGTTCGCTTAACCTCGAAGGACTTGGGAACGTGCTTCATACCGACGTGTCCGCGGGCAAGCCGTTGCGAAGAACGGGTTGAATGGGATTGAGTGCTCCCGTGCAGCCTGGGCCGGCCTCTGGACCTTTTCAGCCAATGCCGGCGCTGAGCGCACCAGACCTCGATAGAGGCATTTCGTCGAACCGTGTGCCATCGGCACTGTCGAGAGTAGAAGGCGCGCGCACCACGCATCCAGGCCGTCGCATCCGCATAGCGGCAGCCACCCCGGCCTGTGCAGGCCAACGCAATTGATTTCAAGTCCGTGATCGGCTCGTGAGACCCGTGCCAGATTTTCCTTGAGGGGCAGTGGGCGCCGCGGTGGATTGCACGCTGGTTATGGGCAAGTTGTCATAGCGCTAGCGCTATAAGGTCAGTGATCGGGAGGTCTCCTGGGGGAATTTTCTCTCATGGACTCTACCGCCCCTCCTGAACCCGCGTATCGCATATCGGACGGCGGCCCGACATCACCCCAACCTGCCTTGGCGACCAGTCCACTGCATTCGCCCGAACAGCTTGCTGGCTTGATCGACAGACTTCAAGAATCCAATCAAGGGGACGGTGCAGGCCGAGATTGCGGTAGAGCTTGGGCAACCCTCAGATCGCCCAAGCGGCGTCCAATTCCTTGCCTGGCTCCGGTTTTTGCCGCCGGCGGGGTCTAAACCCACAGGTGGCAGCCGGTCTTCGTCGCTCACTCGTCCATCGCATCATGGTGGCCGCCATTGACTCGCATACGCGAAGCCTTCCGGAGCGAAGATGTCGGCGGCCAACCAAATTCCTTGTGAGCTGCACGGTGTCAGCTATCGGGCCTGAGTTGATCCGGTGATTACGCGGTGCACTCGTTGTCGCATTCGCGACGATGTCTGACATCTGACACGGCGCTGTCAGAGCGATCGCATTGTTCCGTAAGGGCTTCCGAGTTGGCACGAGAGCTGCGGTCCTATGTGCAGGAGCACTGCGACGCCACCGGTTGGGAAGAACTCATCCATGATCACGCTTTTCGAACATGCGGACACCGCCGCAAACATTGGGCCGTCTCGAGCGGACGAGAGCCCTTCCGCTTTCATTTCTCAGGTCTTTCGGTCATGAGCGAATTCGATTTTCGCCCAACGCTGAATGCGCCCGACGATGACCCCCATCTTTGGCTCGAAGATGTAGAAGGCGAACGGGCACTTGCGTGGACCGCCAGCCAGTCGGCAAAGACCCTGAAGCACTTCGCGGGAACGCAGTTCGAGCGCGACCGGGCGGCGCTTAGAGTGATGTTCGACCGTTTCGACAGGATTCCGCTCGTCACGCGCCGCGGTCAGTACCTCTATAATTTCTGGCAAGATGCCGGAAACCCGCGCGGGTTGTGGCGCCGGACCACCCTTGCCGCTTACATGAATGCGGATCCCCAGTGGGAGCTACTGGTCGATCTGGACGCCCTGGCCGCTAGCGACGGAGAAGACTGGGTCTGGGGCGGCGCGTCGATCGAGCCTGAGACGCGCGAAAGAGCCGTCTTGCGCCTGTCGCGCGGGGGCAGCGACGCGGTCGTGCATCGCGAATTCGACCTTAGCTCTTTGAGCATTGTCGCCGACGGGTTCAATCTCCCAGAGGCCAAGGGCGGGATAAATTGGCTCGACCCTGACACGCTTCTGCTTTTCAGTGCGCTTGGTCATGACATGGCCACCCGTTCCGGCTTCGCGCGGGCCGTGCGGTTGTGGAAGCGTGGCGCCGATCCCCTCACCGCGCCGGTAATCTTCAAGACGGGTTCCGAATCCCTAAGCGTGTCTGGTCATCTGGACCGCACGGTCGAGAACGAGCGCCTTTGGTTCATCGAGAATACTGGCTTCTTCAAGCAGATAGTCCAAATCGGCGACAGGAGCGGGCCGAAGCTTGAGATCAACCTTCCTCGGGATGCCTGGTGGGCCAGCTTCGGTGATTGGCTGGCGGTAAAGCCGCGCAAGCCCTGGACAGTGAGAGGGACCACCCATCCCGCGGACGCGCTGATCGGCATCTCGCTTTCTTCTTTCATCGGTGGCGAACGCCGTTTCAGCACCCTGTTTGAACCGGGCGAGAGGCGCTGTCTGCAGTCATTCTTCTGGAATGACGGGAAGCTCATTGTCGCCTACCTCGAGAACCTCGCTCCGCGTTTCGAGGTGTTCACCCCGGGTCGCCAGGAATGGACGCGCCGAGCCCTGGACACGGTGCCCGCGCAAGGGACCGTCCACCTCTGGTCCCTCGATGCGGCAGATCACGAGACCAATGGAGAGGTCCTCGTTTCGGCTCAGGACCCGATCACACCGTCGCAACTGCTCCTACTCGATCTCAATGATGCGCCGCCTCTTGGCGCTCCAGTGGTCCTGAAGCGCAGCCCGGAGAATTTCGACGCATCCGGACTGGTGGTCACGCGCCACGAGGCAGTCTCGATCGATGATGAATTGATTCCCTATATGCAGGTCGGTCCGGCGAACGGGAACGGAGATGCCCCGGTTCACCTTTCCGCGTATGGCGGGTTCGGCATATCGCTCCTGCCCCACTACAACTCCTCGCTCGGCAAGCTGTGGCTCGAACGCGGCGGCACGTGTGTGGTGGCAAATATCCGCGGGGGCGGCGAGTTCGGCACCCGCTGGCACGATGCCGGACGGAGGGAGGGCAAGCGTCTCGCCCATGACGATTTCGCTGCCGTAGCAGCCGACCTCGTACGAAGGGGCATCACACTACCGAGGCGGATTGCCGCTGAGGGCGGCTCGAATGGCGGCCTGCTGATCGCCAACATGCTTACTCGCTATCCCGAGCATTTCGGCGCGCTGTTCTGCACGGTTCCGCTTATCGACATGCGCCGCTACACCAAGCTCCTGGCCGGCGCGAGCTGGATCGACGAATATGGCGATCCGGACAAGGCTGAGGATTGGGCTTTCCTGAAGGAAATCTCCGCCTATCACGCCGCCACGCCGGGACAGCCCTATCCGCCGATCCTGCTCGCCACCACGAAGCGTGACGACCGCGTTCACCCGGGCCACGCGCGCAAGATGGCCGCAAAGCTGCAGGCCCTCGGCTATCCGGCTTATTTCTACGAGCCCGTCGCAGGCGGGCACGGGCACGGTAAAGACAATCGGGAGCGCGCTGGATTCATTAGTCTTGGCATCAATTTCCTTCGCAGCGCGATCGGCTGGCACGCCGATAGCTTTCACAAAGGATCGGGAGCTCGGGGAGAGCGAACTTCGGATGACTGAGTACAGGTCGAGGGGTGCGGCAAAGGTGCAAAATAATGCGAGCACGGTTTGCGCAAATGCGCCCCCGTACGCTGTCGACCTCAATCAATACTGCAGGACTATCGCAGTCTACCATTTTCTGAAGAGCAAGGAGCAATATCATGGGATCAAATAAATGAAACTGGCGCAGGGAGTAGTAACGGCCGTTGTCCTGATGCTGCTGGCACAGCAGGTTGTCGCGACGAGTCATCCACAAGTACCTGCGCCTCCCCGCCTCCCCCGTCCCGTTGCGCTTACCCGTGCCCGTCTACGACACCAATCTAGGAGTCAAGCTCTTGGCATATCCGCCTGCGCTCCTCGGGGGACCACATTCGGCTAGGTTAATACGGTGCCTATCCGGTTGCTTCTGCGGGACCAGCCCGGGCGGGCACAGCTACGGCAGGAATCCGACCCGGGCGCGTTCATTGGCTTAGGCGACATTTTGCTTGGCGGCGCGATCGGCTGGCACGCCGGTAACGTGTATGGACGACCGGGAGCACGACGAAAGCAAGCACGAACGAAGGAGCACAGGTCGAGGACTGCGACAAAAGCAATAACGCGATCACAGTTGGTCAGAATGCGCGCACAGCTCCATCTATCTTAATCAAATAGACTAGTTGCATGATAATTCGTTAGTTCTGAAGAGCAAGAGATATCAGTCAACAAAGCGAATGAACCTGCGCGGGCAGCAACAGCGGCTGTCGTCCTGATGCTGATCGGACAGCAGGCGGTCGCGTCAGACCTTCCAGAACCGTGCGGCCCCGACGAGGGTCCTTCGGTCGCGGAATGGCCAAGCCCTGGCAGATCCGCCTGCGCGCTTTGGGGGTCATCACTGGGGATTCGGGCTACGTCAATGGGGTGTCTGGCTCCGGTCTTTCCTATTCGAACACGGTGACGCCTGAACTCGATATTCTCGGACAACGTCGCCGCCGAACCCATACTCGGCGCCACCTTTGCCAACATCAATGGCCAAGGCTCGATGGGGCTAGGCAAGGTTGGTAAGGTTTGGCTGCTGCCGCCCACGCTCACATTCCAGTATCATTTTACCGATTTCGGCGCCTTCAAGCCCTATGTCGGCGCCGGCGTGAACTATACGATCCTTTATCAAGGCCGGCAGCGCCGATGATCTCAAGGTCAAGAACACCTTCGGCACCGCGCTGCAGGTCGGGTTCGACTACAAGCTCGACCAGCACTGGGGCGTCAACTTCGACGTGAAGAAGCTTTTCCTGAAGCCGGACTTCGAAGTCACCGTGGCCGGTAACAGCCAGACGGGCAAGGCGGAGCTCGATCCCTGGCTGATCGGCGCAGGTGTCACGTACCGATGATACCGCGGCCTCGTGAGCGCTTTGAGCCAACGGGCCCCCTCAGGCGCCCGTTAGCGTTCCCCCTTCCTCGGGTTAGTTTCAGTTTCCCGTGACGACTTCTGCAGAACGCCCAGCACAAGGACGCCTGTCGAGGTACGCGATCAGCATGCGTCGCGCCCACCTTTGATCAGAACGTCGTAACCTCGACTGTAACGTCGTAGCGCTGGTTCTCTCAGTCACCTTGCCCGCGAGCCCCGCCGAACACTCATCGGCAAAGGGCTGGCGGCGATAGCTGGTCGCCCCGGGGGAGATCGGACCTCCAGTGAGAGCCAGTGAGCGCCGTCAGGCGCTGGCTCCTAGTAATTACATGAACCGCCACTTCAGGCCTGTTTGTCGGGCCGTACCAGATCCATGTGGCTGACGCCGAGCGCCAACGCCAGTTCATAGATCGTGATGATCGTCGGATTTCTTCGGCCCTTCTCCAAACCGCTGATGTACTGCTGGCTGAAGCCGGAAATGTCGGCAAGCTGCTCCTGGGTCAGACGCTTCCTTTGCCTGATCCGCTGCACATTCCGTCCGATCAACTTGCGCATATCCATGCACGCAAGCCACCGGATCAGGCGACTTGAGTTTATCAACTATAATATGTAATTCACATTTTGCCGGGAGAGAAGTCGCCGAGGCGATCATCTGGAGCTAGGATCAGCAATGTTACAGCCTAAATCGGACATGGCGATTACCGACGAAGTGCCCTGGTCAGACGGCATCACAGCCTACGACAAGGAGCACTTTACAACCTACATGAGGCTCCTCGATGCATCCGGCGACGATGCTAGCGAAGAGGAAATGGCACATCTGATCCTCGGCATTGATCCGAGACGAGAACCGGAGCGTGCGAGGAAGGCTGTTCGCAGTCATCTCGACCGTGCAAACTGGGTGATGACAAGCGGGTACAAGGAATTGTTCGACAGCTGAGAAATTGCGCAGTGCTCGCCCAGTGGCCGCCACTGCTTCGGCTACAGCCCCCTCCTCGGCGCCTGATGAGGCATCCAGGAACGGCCAACGGCAGCCTCAATTCGGTTCATGGGCATCGGTTTTGGCCGGTTGGGGGTCTGATGCGACAAAAGGAATCGCGTTCCGTTTGGATGGGCAGTAGCCACAGCAGCACGTCATCGAGTGCCGCTCCTCCCACGAGTAACAACTGTGTAGGTTTTCGGCGAAGCTGGATGTTCAAATACCGGGCGCCCGCCACGGTTGACGCTTGACGTCAGCAGTATGGGGCGAGCTATTCTCATAGCCATGCAACGCGGACTAGCGTCGGAACGAGACGCCGACTGAGCCCTTTGAGTGCAAAGTGTGACGGGAATATACGACTGCATCGCGCCTGACTGCGCCGGGCGGCAAAGGGACTCAGCATCCCTTCGCCGCTGTTAAAATGCTGCGACCGATGACCCGAGCACAGCGGACCAAAGAGCTACTCAGAGGATCGAGCTCCCTTGGGACCCCAAAAGGGCTATGGCTTGATTTTGCGTGCGCACGCCCAGCTTCTTCTTGGCATTCTCCAAATGGAATGCGATGGTGCGCGGCTTAATGCCCAAGATGCGGCCGGTTACCCAGGCCGAATTGCCGCGCGCTGCCGACCGCAGGCACATATATTCGCGCGATGTCAGCAAGATCCCATCCACGGTTCGATCGCCCGGCAGTTTGCGGCGAACGCAGCGATGAAAGCAGGTGGCCATCAGCTGAAGAGCTTGTTCGTACCGCTCGATGACCCGAAGAAATACTGGACGAGGCTCATCGGCGGCGAACGTAACCGCGGCAGTGCGGCCTCGTAGATCGACGATTGGGATCGTCAATCCGCAGCGGATGCTGAATCGGGCCGCCTCATCAAATAGCTGCTGTTGAGCCGGCGACATCTTACCGCCCCACAAATCCGATCCCCATTGAAACGGGCGGCCGCCATTTCGAGCACGCAAGATGACAGGATCGAGCTTCTCATACTGATTTTCCAGATACTGCATGGCCCAGCGAGGTGGGTAATTCGAAATTAGCCTTGGCTTGCCGGAAGGCAGTGATGGCAAAGACAGGTACGCAAAAGAGAGTAGGTCAAATCTTGCCGCCGCCTCAGCCAAGGCTTCCCGGAAATCTGCTTCATCGACACTCTGTGACAGTCTTTCAAGGAATGTCTCGAAAACAAGTGGCATGTCCCTCGTCATAGTCGCGCTCGCTTCTTCCTCTTTCTGCACGCCTCCCGGCCGCCGCGTGCATGGCCGGACAACTGTCATTGACTTCGCAGGCGTCTCGGAGCTGATCAGCAGATATGGCCACACTGGGTTTGAGGTGTGAGAATTCACCGCCGCGATTGTTCTGCTGCAATCGATGATTGAGGACGATATCTTCGGCGTGGCCGCTCCGTTGAATGGTGGGGATGGCGCGCTGCAATGGTGTAAAGTCGCGTCTAAGTTTCGATCTGCATCCTAATACGCAAATCATCTTTGAACGCCTGATTTCCGGCCGCCCTTAATGATGGTGATGGGGTGAATCAAAAAGGGCGCCCTGCCGGCGGGGAGGTACACCGGCAGGGCGCGCCGCACAAAGGCCCTGGTTGTTGGGGGACAGGACAGTGGCGGCAGAACTGGTCGGTTACAACTTGCGAGTAAAGTGGTCCGGAGCATGCTCAGGATCAGATGTCTTGAATTCAACTATTTGGTTTGCTCGGCGCAACAGAATGCAGTCAAGCCAGCATCACCCAAGGACGGCCCCTGACGCAGCCGGATCTTTACGACTGGTCCGTGCAGAGTTTTCATGGGATGATATGACAGCATTCTGGCACATGGTCACGCCAGTGCTCAATCCCGTCGCCTTTGGAAGATCATACGGCACCCTCAGCCTTCAGCGCGCGATATGTGGCATCGACTGATTTCGCGGTCGCACCGACGATGATGTCGATCTCTTTTCGGGTAATGATCAGAGGTGGCGCATAGCCGAGGATGTCGCCATGCGGCATGGCCCGTCCGATCACACCATTTTCAAACAGAGCAGCTGCAGTGCGCACCCCGACCTGAAGGTCAGGATCGAATGGTATCCTTTGTTTCGGGTCCCGCATCATCTCTACCGCGGATAGGATACCCACTCCGCGAACTTCGCCGACGATGGGATGTCCCGCCAGTTCGGCTTTCATGCGGGCCTGCCAGTACGGTCCGACATCCTTCACATGTTCCAGGATGTTTCTTTCTTTTAGCAGTCGAATATTGGCAAGCGCGGCCGCAGCACAAAGCGTGTGACCGGAATATGTCCATCCATGGCCAAGTGCGCCGTGCTTCTCAGTTCCTTGTTCCAAAACCGACCAGACTCGGTCGCCAATGATCGACCCGGAGATGGGGAGGTAGGCGGAACTCAGCCCCTTGGCGATGGTCACGAAATCCGGACGCATGTTATACAGGTGAGAACCGAACTTCTCGCCGGTCCGCCCGAAGCCGCAGACCACTTCATCAGCGATCAGAAGGATATCGTACTTATCGAGCACCGCTTGAATGGCCGTCCAGTACCCTGTGGGGGGCGGCACAATACCTCCTGTCCCAAGTACCGGCTCTCCGATAAAGGCTGCAACCGTTTCTGGTCCTTCAGCCAGGATCAAGGCTTCAAGCTCATCGGCACAGCGCCGGGAGAAAGCTTCCTCGCTCTCCTCGATGCGCGCCTGGCGGTAGTAGTGTGGCGTGGTGGTATGGCGCACCAAATCCAGAGGCAGGTCGAAGAAATTGTGAAAAAACGGAAGGCCGGTCAGGCTACCGGTGACCAGCCCAGATCCGTGATAGCCGCGATTTCGCGAGATGATCTTTTTCTTTTCGGGCCGGGCGAGGATATTATTATAGTACCAGACCAGCTTGATGTTGGTTTCGTTAGCGTCGGAACCAGAGAGGCCAAAATAGACCCTTCGCATGTTCTGACCGAAATACTCGACCACGGCCTCTGCCAAAAGGGCGACCGGCTCCGTACCTTGGCTGGCATAGACGTGTGCGAACGGCAATTCGTGCGCTTGCCTGGCAATAGCCTCGGCGATCTCCGTGCATCCATAACCCATATTCACGCAGTAGAGGCCTCCGAAACCGTCGAGGCTCCTTCGGCCTTCGGTGTCCCAGATATAAACGCCTTCCGCACCGGCCATGATCCTATTTGGCGTTTCGCCTCGGCTGTGCTTGGCCAGATGCGTAGAAGGATGAAAGACGAAGCTTCTATCCTTCTCCCGGAGTTGCTCGGTTCCCAGATTGCTCAAGCGCATGTCCCTCTCCTCGCGATACAATGGCGGGGGCATTTGGCCGGCCAGCTCATTGGCAAGCAGTATACCGGAAACACCGCTGGAATTTCGCGGGAATGGATGTTTTTTGCAGACGAATTCGCGGAATCGGGATCAGATGCCGTGGAAATCAACTGAGCTGGTGTACCTTTGCCTGGACTGGGCCCGTTTGGACCGGACAGTCGGCTAATGTGGGAGGCTTAGATATACTCAAGCACAGGCGGCTGACGAATATCGACGGATTGAATTGCAGCGGCTGCGGTGGGATCTGACGAATCTTTGGAGTTCAGAAGTGCGGGGCTTGAAGAGCACGTTCGCGACCTCGAGCGGCTTCCCGGCCGCAAGACCATGCAAGTGGAGATCCTCAAGGACGCGCTGGCCGGGTCGGACTCAAAATAAACCGACTTGCGGCGCTTGTTGCAGCCGAGGGACAGTTCCCGATGAAGGCCGTTGCCGAGACCCGCGGTGGCGCGGCCCATCTCCATGACAAGGGTGCGTCGCCCGGTGAAGCCGCGCGGGCCTTACCGCAAACGCGTCCGCGGCTCCAGGACCCACTCTAGAGATTTCTTGCGTATATGTCTGGTCGGGCTCGCCAAGGCTCGACACCGGTGTCTTCACACCAATAGACTTTCCCGTCGCTGAGCCAGAAATGGCTTAGGCATCCTTTGGTTCTCCAAACGGAGGGATGCAACGTTGGCCGGCCCTCCACGCTCACCTCAATGCGCCACCTGGGGTTATGTGGCGCGTGGGTTGGCAATGAAACCACATCGCCACACCCACAGGGACACCTAAAGAGTGCCCAGTATGGTCGGCCTTTATGCACGACGCTTATGAACTGTCCCGGCCGAACCGCGTCATTCGGCGGCGTTTTTTCAACCACATCATTGCGAGCGAAAGATACGTCCGCGAGCGATGCCTCAGAAGGAACTCGGTCCGCCGGTGTTTTTGGACCACGTGGACCGAGAATGATTTCCTCTGCCCACCGTAGGAAACTTAACAACCAAGACCACATGCGAATCAACACAGCTTGCCGAGTGACGGCATACCGAGCCGGTAGCCATTCTCGCGTGCGAGCAATAAACCGTCTGGACCGCAGCAAAAACAACCAGCGTTGTCTTTTGGCATATTGCTGTAAATTACCATGTGCACGAAATCGTACCATATATTGTCGCGGCGAATGTCGCTCGCAAGCCGCCGATAGGGGCGCACCAGATCAAACAAGGTCGCTACGGCCATGTCGGCGGTCGCACTGGTGAAGGGACCTACTCCGGGCGCCCGCTCCCCGCCCCCGATCAGATAATACTCTTCCCGGAGCGTCTCTGGATCCAGCTCCGCCAGCTCCGGACGCGCCTTCAGTGCACTCTCGTAATCGAGCTTTTCCTCGGTGACGACGCCTTGGCATCTTAAGCACCCACCAGATTCGGGAAGAACTGTGCTAACCCGCCCTCTATGATCACGTAGGTACGGCTGACGGTCCTGGTCAAGACCAATATTGCCTGTGAGCCCGCAGTCGATGAGTCCTTGGCAGTAATAGTAAACCGCCTGATTGAGAATTTCTCTCCCAGCGACATCATCAGTACAACCGAACACCAAGTCGGCGCTGGAAATGGCATCGACCGCTTCTGGAGACTCGTTCACATACCCCTCAATGGCAACGACAGTCACTCTCAGGCCCAGATCCCGAACATATCGGGCTAACGTAGCAGCTTTGCTCTCGCCTACATCGCAGCGGCGATATCCGCGAACGCGGTTGAGATTGCTAGCTTCGAGCAAATCGCCGTCTACAATGATGAGTTCGCCTACACCCGCGCGAGCGATAAGTGTGGCGACTGAAGACCCTGTTCCCCCTCCTCCGACGATTGCTACGCGCAACGATCTGAGCTTCTCGTTGAATGGTTCGCCAAATGCAGCTTCTTGTCGCTTTAGCACTTCCGATGGTGCAGCATCGACCTTCTTGCCGATGTGAACTGACAGCTGCGTCCCGAGCACACACACATGCCGGACGTCAGCCACTCCGTGAGGGGCCGCACCCGTCCGAACTCTGGCACGCCAATGTCCGTCGGCCAAAATCATCGCGACAAGTGATACCTCAGGGCCATTGCAGCCAGCGTATCCCCTCAGAATGCTTTGTTCGTTCTGATCATCCTTCGTCGAGAAATCCAGAGCGCCCCTTGGGTGACTGTGGACAAACCCCAGCTCAAGCCGCTCCTGCTCGCAGCGAAAGTAGATATCTTGGAACTTGCGGAGATTGATGCGCAAGTGCACCGGGGAGCTGTCCAGCACCCAGTCGCCATCCATCTCAATCGCGTCAACGGCCACAAAACGCGTTGACGGCGGCAGACCCAGTACGGTTCTCTCAATTTTGCGGAAGAGGACGAGCGCGCCCCGCTCGTCACGGTCGGGGTGCCCGGTCAACCAGCTCTTGAGCCTATCGTCGAGGGAACCGATAATCGAAATCCGATATCCGTTCATGAACGCCTCGCGTCCGGGTACTTAAACGCCCATGAGATCCGGTCCATAATTGTCTGGACGTCGTCGACCTTTGGCTTCCAGGCATTTTTATGCCAGTGTCTGGACCACCGGCAAAACACTGTCGCCTTGTGCGTACGCGAATCCTCATTGGAACCAGGTCCGCCAGTATTTGGTATTGGCTTGCCGTCAGCCCGGTGAAGTCGTGGGTGAACCCAGAACATGTCCCCACCCGAGCTATTGTAATTCTGCGGAATCTCATACAACACATCGACAGCGTTTGCAGATTTTGCATCTGCCAGGTAAACCCCTTTCGGCAGCGGAAATCTTTTGAATATTAGGAAACGGGCGCCCTCCTCTTCTTCAAAATTGACGCCGGCTTTGTGGAGTGTCTCGTAATCAGAATCGAACAACAGGGGCATTATTCAATTCCGGCTTCGGAACTTGCATCCTGCGCGTAGAACTTTTCGATCCCCGGTGGCAGCAAGTCGATCGGGTCCTCGTGCCCAACTAACTGGCCAGGCTGGCCTGGCCTTTTCACATAAAGGTCCATGCTATCCGGTATGCCAGGGCCTACGCCTCGCACCTCGGCGCCGGTTATGAACCGGTTGTCCCAATCGTAATTTTCGTTTTCGATTTTGAACTTGAACTTCTCTTTGGCAGCCATGGATCCGTCTCTCGCAGTTGCTTGGTTTCAAGATATCTCAGGCGCGCACATCCCTCTTCTCCCGTTGATTACGGGCAGGCTCGACCAGTTGCCTCTTATACGGGAAGCGCTCCTTCGGGTTTCACGGGAATGCGCGTGTTTCGCCACGGAATTCGCGGAATGGAGGTCCAAACCCGCGGAATCAGGCCTGGGCGTCTACCGCTGTCTTAGTGAGGACAAGGGGATCGGTGCATTCGATTTCACAGGTTTGGTCACCACAAGGCTGTAATATTGATCAATCCCCAGCCCTGCCTGCAGCAGCCCCTCCATAAAATCTTGATAGGTAGCCATGGAAAGTGTTGCGACGCGCATCAGATAATCGATCCTTCCCCCAATTGCCCAGCAATCCAAGATTTCGGGAAAATCTTGGATCGCGACCTCGAAGTGTCTTTGGTCCTCAAGGCGATGACGGTCCAGCACGACCTCCACCATTACAAAGACCATGCCGCCAATGAGGGCTGGACTGAGCCGTGCGTAGAATCCCTCAATAATTCCTTCGGCCTCGAGTGCACGGAGACGTTCCGAGCAAGCCGACGCCGAAAGATGGACGCGCTTCGCAAGCTCGCTTTTTGAAATCCTACCGTCTGACTGAATCGCTGAAAGAATGCGGATATCCCAGGCGTCCAGGCGCAGAGGATTGGGTTTTGCCTTCATGACTTCAGCTCTTATGCCGTTGCCGACACTGGAATTGGGTTGGAACGACCGGCTCTTGGTCACGAAGGGTTCAAACGCCGATGTTGCGTGCGATGCTGTCCGCAGCCATGCGCTTTCGCCACTCAAGAGGTCCGGAATCATGAATGGAGTTTCCCTCGACATCGACAGCTGCGATGACAGGCATGTCCTTCACCTCGAATTCATAGACAGCTTCCATGCCAAGGTCTTCGAAGGCCACAAGCCGCGCTGACTTAATTGATTTTGAGATCAGGTAGGCAGCCCCTCCCACCGCGATGAGATACGGCGTTTTGTATCTTGCAATCGACTGTATTGCCGCCCGCCCTCTCTCCGCTTTGCCCACCATCGCGAAAAGCCCGGTTTCGGCTAGTACCTTTTCCGTAAAATCGTCCATTCGGCTGGAGGTCGTTGGCCCAGCCGGTCCGACGACTTCATCTCCCACCGCGCGGACGGGTCCAACGTAGTAGATAACGCGTCCCTGCAGATCGAACGGAAGCGGCTTGCCGGCGTCGATCAACTCGACGATCCGCTTGTGGGCTGCGTCACGGCCCGTCAGCATCGTTCCGGATAAAAGGAGGGTTTCCCCGCAGCGCCACGATGCTGTCTCTTCCTTCGCCAGCGTATCAAGATTGATCCTGCGTACGCCGGCTGGCCTCAATTCGTCCGTTCCAATTTCGGGCCATTCGCTCAGATCGGGCGGCTGGAGTCGGATGGGTCCATAGCCGTCCAAAGTAAACTTCAGGTGCCGGTTGGCGGCACATTGCGGGATGAGGGCAACGGGCTTGGACGCCGCATGAGTAGGATAGGTCGCAACCTTGACGTCAACGACTGTCGTCAGACCACCAAGGCCTTGGGCCCCAATACCAAGCGCGTTGATCCGCTCATAAAGCTCAATCCGCAGCCCCTCCTCTGGGCTGGACGCTCCCCTGGCAATCAGTTCCACCATATCGATGGGCTCGTTCATGGCCTCTTTGGCCAGCAGCATCGCCTTTTCAGCGCTACCACCGACGCCAACAGAGATCAGGCCGGGGGGGCACCATCCGCTGCCGAGGGTCGCCACCGTGTCGACCACCCAATCGGCAACGGATGCGCTTGGGTTCAGAGTGGTGAAACGGGCCTTGTTCTCCGAACCGCCGCCTTTTGCCGCAATGGTGATCTCAATCTTGTTACCTTGCACAAGGTCAACGTGGACGACTGCCGGCGTGTTGTCACGGGTGTTCATCCGTCGGGCAAGCGGATCGGCAACAATTGATGCCCGAAGCGGATTGTCCGGGTCGAGATATGCCTGACGGACACCGTCATTCACGAGGTCTGCGAAACTGGCTGCTGAGTTGATGCGGACGTCCATACCGACCTTGGCGAAGCACACCACAAGACCGGTGTCCTGGCACATCGGCCGCCGTCCGAAGGCCGCCATGCGGGAATTAGCCAGGATCTGTCCGATGGCATTCTTCGCCGCTCGACTCTGTTCACTCACGTAGGCCTGCGAAAGAGACCGGATGTAATCTGGAGGATGGTAATACGAGATGTACTGAAGGGCGTCGGCAACGCTCCTTGTGATATCCTTGCCGGCGATGGTCCGTGTTCTACTTCCCACCGATTTCATCCAAATGAGCTGAGACCGTTGACCATTTTGAGGATTTGGAAGCTTCGCACCCCCTGTTCGCCGCCTTCATATCCGTAGCCACTCTGCTTGACTCCCCCATAGGGCGCGTCTGCCGAGACCCCTTTCAGGTAATTCACACTGACAGCGCCTGCCGAAAGGCCATTAATCAGCTTTCGCTGCGTATTGGCAGCGTCCGTGAAGAAATAAGCGGCCAAGCCATAATCGGTGGCGTTGGCCTCCTCAATCGCCTCCTCGAGCGCATCGAACGGCGCCACAGTGAGGATCGGTCCGAACGGCTCTTCATGAAGCACTCTCGCTTCCTTCGGTACGGCCGTCAGGATGGTTGGCGGCCAGTAAAAGCCCGGTCGGTCAAGGCGGGCGCCACCGGTTTGGATGCGGGCGCCTCGTTCGACCGCATCCTTGGTCAGGCGCTGCATTGCTTCTATTCGCCGGGCGTTCGCCATCGGACCCATGTCCGTTGCAGCGTCGTCTGGTAGGCCGATCCTGATCTTGCGGACCGCCTCCGTCATCCGGGACAGAAATTCCTCATAGAGGGACCGCGCGACAAGAATCCTGCTGGGCGCATTGCAGCTCTGGCCCGCGCACTCGAACTTGTATTCCGAAATAGCCGGTACGGCCTTTGCCAGGTCGGCATCCTCGCACACAATAACCGGGGAGTGCCCACCGAGTTCGAGGATGCAGCGCTGCAAATTATTCGCCGCGAGCATGGCCAGCTGTTTTCCAACAGCGGTTGAACCGGTGAAAGTTAAAACCTTCACGATTGGCGAACTGAGCAAATGCCGCGATATATGCACCGGCACACCGAAGACCAGATTGACCACGCCGTCCGGAACGCCTGCTTGGCGCAACGATTCAACAATATGGACTGCCACGCTCGGTGTCTCTTCAGCCCCTTTGAGGATCACCGGGCAGCCTGCCGCAAGCGCAGGGGCGAGCTTGCGGGCGATGAGAACGGCCGGATAGTTCCAAGGGGTAAAGGCAGCAACGACGCCAAGGGGCTCCGGGACGACCATCCGGTTCGGACCCATCGGAATCGGGGTCGACAGCTCCTCGGCATGTCTGCCGTTCCATTCCAGCGTTTCGACAGCGCGCACATACTCACCTGTCGCTTCGGCAATCGTCTTTCCCTGTTCGGCCGACAGGTCCCTGGCCGCGGCTCCAGCCCTCTCTGCTAGAATCCTGGCGGCTGCTACGAGGATCTCGCCACGATGTTTGGCTGGCCGCGAGGACCACGCCTTGCGGCTCCGTTCTGTCGAAGCGAGAGCCTCATCCAAATCCGACACGGTCGCCGAGGCCACCGAAGCAAATACCTTCTCCGTCGCCGGATTAACCACCGGCAATGTGGCTCTGCTACCGCCGGCTCGCCATTTGCCGTTGATAAAGAGGTGGTGGCTCCTAGCGTCGGACATCGCGCGCTCCACTTAGTGAAATATTCATGCCATACAAGCGCCGTTCGATGTCAAAAACACTGAACTCGCTTGAGCCAGTTTCATCGCGATGGTCGCGGAGGGTCAAATATCGATTAGTGCCGAAATCCATCTGGAATCCAGATCGATCTGATGTTGATGGCGGGAAGCGGTCATGTCCCAGCTTCGTAGTTGAACGGTTATCAGGTCGGCTCAGCAGCCACTGCAGCCCAGCCGCGGCTCTCAATCAGTTCTCTGGCCACATTGGTGATGAGCTTACGTACCGCGCAAACGGATGCAGAACGCTCATCTTTCGGATTCACAGCAAGCACGACGGATCGGGTAATCGCCGGATCAACGATCTTGACGGTCCGGACCAGCCCTTGAGAGGCTTCTTTCTGAACCGCGGACGGAGCGAGAATAGAATAAGCCTTTCCGTCTATAACCATGTTGATGATCGTTGAGAGCGAGTCCACTTCAAACTTGACGTCCAGCGCGCAACCGTGTTGTGCGACGACGTCAGCGACTGAACGTCTGACGTTATTGCTGCGCATGGGGACCGCGAGCGGGAATGCATGCAGGTCAGCAAGAGATATAGCATCTTCGAAGGGTGGCTCACCGGACGGAACCACCAGACAAAGGTTTTCGCGCGCTAGCACCGTCATCCGCCCTACACTGTCCGCGGTGCGGTAGAGAACCGCCAGATTGAAGCGTCCAGCAGCCATCCACTCCTCTAGCGGTCCAGTCATACCCTCCACCATTTTGAGGGACACCTTGGGCAATTCGTTCCTCACTGCCTCAAGCAGCGGCCCGCTCAGAACGCGAGCCGCTCCAGATGGAATGCCCATAGTTACCTCCCCGGCAGGGGAAGAAGCTGTGTTGGTCAATTCCACCTCAGTAAGTCGAATTTCTTTGAGGATCGCCCGTGCCCGCTCGAGCAATTTGGCTCCTGACGCTGTGACGCTCACGCCAGTCCTGTCACGTATCAGCAGCTGAGTCCCGAAGCCTTCCTCCAGTTGACGCACATGCAGGCTTAGCGCGCTTTGGGCGACATTAAGGAAGCCCGCGGCTTTCGTGAAACTGCCTGCTTCGACCACGCCGACGAAGTATCTTAATTGTCTGATTTCCACGGGTACTCTTCCGAGGGCGAACTCCAATTTCGGCAATCTATCTCGAAATGCGATGGCGCGACAGCAATAATTGTGCCACGGCGCACCCAGTCGGCTCTAAATCAGCCGCACAAGACTCAAACGTCCAAGTCGGTGTCCGGACCCGCGGCGGCAATTTCTTGGGCCCTTCGAATCACCGGCGGATCGACCATCTTTCCCTCGAAGGCGAAAGCGCCTCGACCCTGCCCTGCCGCATCTTTTTGCGCCGCGAGAACACGACGGGCCCACTCGAGCTCCTGTGCGCTCGGCGAAAAGGCCTCATTGAAAATGGCCACTTGTGCCGGATGGATCGCCAAAGCTCCGGCAAAGCCAAGCCGCCGCGCATGCGCCGCGGCTTCACGAAGTTTATAGGTGTCCGAGAACTCGCCCATGCTTCCAATAAAGCCCAAAGGGAGCAATCCGGCCGCACGGGCAGCGAACAGCACGGCAAGGCTCGGGGCCAGGAGCAGATCAAATCCCGGGACGCCGCCAACAGCGGCACTGAAGTCTTCAGGACCAAGCGCCATTGCGACCATCCTTGGATGCGCCGACGCAATGGTCGCGAGCTTTCGCAAAGCGCCAGGCGTCTCGATCTGGGCGAGGAAACGTATGCGTCCCACGGGAAGATTTCTTTCCCGTTCAAGTTCCGAAACCGCATTGGCGATCTCTAAAACCCACTCTGCCGAATCCGTCTTGGGGAGAACCAATGCATCGACACCGGCCACCACAGCTGCATCGAGATCGGCCGCCAAGACGCGCAAACCTCGGTTCACGCGGACCAAAACCGATGCGCCCTTACTGCCCACCTTTGCCACAGATTCAGGAAGCTGCCGCCGTGCCTCGCCTTTTTGCTCCTGCGGAACGGAATCCTCGAGATCGAGAATGAGGCCATCAGCACCCCGCTGATGGGCCGTTGCCACAAAACGCGCAACGTGAGCGGGAACAAAGAGTAGGGATCTCCAGCGCGGTACGGGAAGCGAGCTTTCGGCGGCTGGACGGTTGTCCTTGATCATGGACTCGCCTCGCGGATATTAGCGAGAGCGATGCCAGTGAGGTTGCCGGCCGGCTGCCGGTGCTTTGCCCGGAGCAAGCACGGACTCCCGAGTGCGTCGCTCCCGACAAGCGGCGCGGTCATGCTGACACAGCTCTTTCGTGCAAACGCGCTGAAACCTCCTTGCGGACGCTCTCCGTGTGGGCGCCAAGAGCTGGAACTGGACGCAGCGACGGGTGCTCAGAGTTGAAGATTGCGGCCGGCGCTATCGTCTCCACAGTTCCTTCAGGTGTGCCAATTCCAACCCTGCGAACATGGGGATGTTTTGAAATATCCGCGACTTCATTCAGTCGCCCATATGCCAAACCGGCCGCTTCAAGCTCCTGCATCGCTTCGTGGCAGGACAATTCGGAAAACCGCCTTTCAATAATCTCGTCAAGTTGGGCACGGTGTCCGAGCCGCTCCATATTGTCTGCAAAAGTAGGTGCGCGTGTAAGCGACGGCTGCTTCAGGAATTTCTCGCAGAAATTCACCCACTCGCGGTCGTTCTGAACCGAAAAAATGACTTCCTTGTCATCGGCACAACGATAGGCGCCATACGGAGCCAGCGACGGGTGTTTCACGCCGGCGCGTACTGTGTGATAGCCGCTGTAGTCGTTCTGCAGAACCGGCACGTTCATCCAATCGGCGACGGAATCGAACAGTGACACCTGAATGCTTGTCCCTTCGCCAGTGACCTCACGGTGATACAGCGCCTGAAGAATGGCGCTATGCGCGGTCATGCCCGCCGAGATGTCGCAAACAGAGACCCCTACACGCGCTGGTCCTTGCTGGTTGCCCGTGATCGCGCATAGACCTGTTTCAGCCTGGACGATGAGATCATATGCCTTCAAATGGGAATATGGCCCTGTGTCCCCGAAACCAGAGATATCGCAGGTGATCAGCCGCGGAAAACGTCGGCGGAGATCGGCAGATCCAAAACCGAGTTTTTCGGTACTGCCCGGTTTCAGATTCTGAATAAAGACGTCCGAACCGGTAATAAGCGCGTCCAGGACTGCGCGGTCCGCTTCCAACTTCAGGTCCAGACAGACCGACTCCTTGCCCCGATTGAGCCAGACGAAGTAAGCACTCTGTCCCTGGACCAACTTGTCGTAGTTTCGGGCAAAATCACCTTCGGGCCTCTCGATCTTGATGACCCGGGCGCCCGCGTCTGCAAGGCGTGACGATGCGTAGGGTGCGGCCACGGCCTGCTCGACCGCTACGACGGTGATCCCCTCAAGAGAGTTCTGCATGCGACACCGTGCTTTTCATCCAACGTTTTCGTTTTGATTCCGACGCCTCAGGACCGCCAGCAACCGGTTCTGTTCATTCCCGACAATTGAGAATGCCTCGTCGACACCCATTCCCGGCTTTGCAAGCATCATGTCGGCCTGGGTTGCCACCGATACGTGGACCGAACCCTGGGCGGAGAGATCTGTCTCGGTACAGCTCCCGCCGACATACGCTCCGACCCCATTTTCCTTGCAAAGGAGAACGGCCCGAGCCGTGTCGGCCATGGAGCCGACATCGGGCGTCTTTATCTGAACAAGGTGCGCGGCCTTCGCTTCAGCAAAGAGCAGAATATCCTCAAGCGTATTGCATCTCTCATCGACGACAACGCGGGCGCCCGATCCCCGGTCATCCAGGATCGATACGATCCGGGCATATTTCTCAATTTGAGCTTGCGTGGAACCATAATCCGCCGGCGACTCGATATTGAGCGTGAAATCCGGAACGGTTTCTGCAACCTTGCAGATAAAGTCGGCAACGCGTCGCGGCTCCAGGCCGATTTCCTGGCCGATCCAGCCATACACATCGAAATGCAAGACCGGATGATAACCTGCGTGGCCGATTTCACCTGTCCGAGTTGCAACCCATTTGACGAATTCCATGAAGGTCTGACCGTCGACGCCGAATTTCTGGCGCGAGTTGATCAATCCGTGCGGAAGAACATCCACGCCCTTCAAAATCATCTTGTCAACATTGATTTCGCGAGCATCTCCGCTCTGGCAGTAAATCGGAACCCTACGTGTCGGTAGAGGCAGATCAAATTCATTGCATATGATCTCCGCCATCGTCGTATGATGAAGATGGGCGGCCGCGCGAAGGAGAGCTTGGCTGACGCCATACTGAATCGCGAGTGGCAACGGCTTATGTTCGTAGGGTTCGAAAACCTTCGCACAGGCATCCAGATAAAGAGATGCATCGACATCGAGAAGCCGCGGGACCACGACCCGCCACGACAAATCGGAGATTTGATTCGGATCGAAGAGCGGATCGCGTCCGCCGGCACCAGAGTACTGGACGTTCATCATGTCGCCCCAAACGACGGTGTCGTCGGCAAGGACAAGCCCGACGCTGAGCGATGATGCTGGAATGCGAATCGACTTGAACCCAGGCGTTGTCGGTACGCCGACATAGATGAAACCATCCTGGACGGCGCCGGACCTGATGGCAGCTTGATCATCATAGAAGAATGCACCGTTGCCAGGCGCAAGGACCACGTCTTTGATCTGCAATTCAGTCACCCGATTCATTCTGAGGGGATAAAATTCGTTACGCTGCTGGCCGGCGGGGCGCTGGCCGGTCGGCATTTGATCTTAGATCTTCTGCGGTCGCGCGACGATTGCTACCTCTTCGTTGACGTGCACATGCCTGCCCGATCGGATGGCTAAGACGATGGATGTTCCAGGCGCGCGGATACCAATGGGCTTAGCGGACAGCGAATCCATCGGATGCAGGATTCCTATGAGAGCTCCCTGCTTCACTTCGTCCAACACCGAGCAGCGAGGTTCGAAGATACCGGTTGCAGGCGATTTCAACTCGTCGGACGGACGAGTTTCAAGTATTTGACCGGATTTCTTTTCAAGGAATGTTGGATATTCGGCTTTGCCCTCGACCAACCCGAGCGCGATGAGCGCGTTACGCACTCCAGCCTCGAAGATCGCGAGATTATCCGCACCTACCGTGCCGCCACCAAATTCAGTGCAAACAAATACCTTGCCCTGGTTTTGGGCCAGGATATCGAACATTCCAACCGTGTCGTTATATTCCCAGACCAAAGTCACGGGCAATTTGAACGCTTCCGCCATTCTCACCGTCCTGGCCATGAGATCGCGATCGGCAATCGGATGCGTCGTGGCGGCCGGTGGAAAATCCCACGCTGGTCCGAAGCTGTGCAGATCAAATATCGTGTCGGCCATTGGCAACAATACGCGGGACACCGCATCAGCGATTCGTTCGGTCACTGACCCGTCGCCGCGGCCCGGAAACACGCGATTGAGATTCAACCCGTCGAGCGGAGTATTGCGGCTCCATGCCTGCACGGCCAATGGATTGAGCACCGGTAGGACGATAACCCTTCCACAGGTTTGCGCTTCTGGCAGCCACTCAATAAGCCGTCGCGCGACAAGTGGCCCCTCCAGTTCATTGCCATGGTTTCCGCCGGTGACAAGGAGGCGCGGTCCCTCACCTTTATTGAGACTGAAGATCGGAAGCGAAAGCTCTCCGGAGTCGGCGCCTCCCGGGACAACAAGATGCCCCCTGCTCACGCCGGGCGTCTCGAGATCAAACGTAAGATGTGGTGCTTCGCTCATTGTTCAACCTATTGCGAGTATTCAGGCGATCTGGCAGCCGGGTTCGGTTGCCGTTATGCATTTGCATTTTCCCGCGCTCGAAGTATGCGCCACACGATCGTCAATTCGCCAATATAATGTCCGGCACGGTGCCATCGCGCTTTTAGATGGAGGCCGCTTAGCTGGGACCACGGCTAGTCGATGTCCAAAAAAGAGAAAACGGGAGCGGTGAACCGTTGATACCTGTGCCTACAAAGGACTGCCATCGTGTCTGGCCACGAGGCGGGTTCTTGTAGGGCTTCTGCAGATTCTAAAGCACCACCGAGCCTGCCACGTCCTCTATTTCAGCAGATGTAAATGCCCAATCAGATGCGGCAACTTGGTCGAGCCCTCAGCGCGCCGGGGTCAATCTGATCACTCCAACATCGTTTTCGATGTTGATCTCGGTCCCGAACGGCTCGGATAAAATCCGTAGGCGCTCTAGGATGGCCTTGGCTTGAGGTGCCGAGGCGAACTGAGGGATTCCCCGGTCGGCAAACCGTTTGGAGTGGCCGAGTTCGATGGGATATAGCCGCAATTCGGCAAGTTGGTTCCGCTCGAAACGGCTTACCGTGACAATGCTTTCATAGAAGATCGGGTCTGTGAACCCTTTTGCCATCTCGGCGACCTTCACCTCCGCATCAGTATGGACGCGCGGGTCCTTAGCATATTCGTCAAACATGTCGGCGCCGGTCGGGGTCCCAAGGTCGTCCTCGAAGAAATTACCCAGGCTATAGAAAATCGGCCGGCCCCGATAGATTTCGATGCCTCGCAGCAGATGGGGCCCGTGTCCAACGTACGCGTCCGCTCCGGCGTCGATCATTTTGCGCGCAAAGGATTGCTCGTAATCTGGCGGTTCTTGGCTCAAATTACCAGGCTCGTGGCAGTGGTTGGTGACAATGCAGAAGTCAGAGAACTGCTTGCCGCGGCGAACGTTCCGCAGGATGTCGGCGACATCGCGCGAGTCGGGTTCATAGCTGTATCCCGCCTTGTCGCCCGCCTTGAAGGTCACTCCAGCGATCACGACGCATGTTGGCTCACATTCGGATTGGTAATAAACGGGCAATCCATCGCGCACTTGCCTTAGATTTTTCAGCATATCCGACGGGACCACGATGTTTTGCGCCAAGCGAAGCGGGTTGAGGCCGGGTCTACCAGGGGCCTCGCCAGCGGGATCGCACGCACGAAACATTGGCGCAAATGTTGTGGCCAACGACACCAACCCCACGCGACCGCGTGCCGTTTCGAAGAAACGCGCAGCACCAGCTTGTGCAAGGTTCTCGCCCGTCCCCGCATGGACAACACCGCTCTCATCGAGCACCCGGCTCGTCTCGCGCATGCCTTCAATGCCCCAGTCAAGAGTATGGTTGTTCGCGCGGCCCACGATGTCGAACCCCATCGCCTTCAAGTCGGGTCCGACCTCCGGCAAGCTGAGGTGATACGCGCCGCCGTATTCAGCCTGGGGATATCCCTTGAAAGATCTGCTGTCAAAGATGTTGACTTCCAGATTGCCAAAAGTGACATCAGCATCCTGAAGGATTTTGACGATAGCGCCGAAGCCGGGATCTTGAGATTTTGTCACCGCTCGAGACACGATTAGGTCGCCGACTGCTACCATCGTGAAGCCATCTTCAACGTTCGTTTGAATTGAACCAACCGTATCGTAGTTGCCGTCCTGCTGGACCAGATGAGAACTGCTCACGTGTGAATTTTCTTCCATAGTCCTTCTTCTCTTCTTTTCGCTACATTGGATTGGGTGGTCATGTCAGCGGCGCTCTCGAGATGTTCGAGCGGCGAAAGTTTCTGACATAACCATCGGATCGAGCGAATGATCCCCCGGCACAGGCATTAGATGGAGGATGTCTTGCAGCGGAGCGCGCACATGACAAGCCACGACCCGCCCATCTCCCATAGGCACCAAAGCCGGGACTTCGACACGGCAACGTTCGACCGCGAGCGGGCAGCGCGGATGAAACGCGCACCCGCTAGGCGGATGAATGGGACTTGGCACCTCACCCTCGACGGGCGCCTCCAGCCGAACGCGTGTCGGATCCGGGACCGGTGCTGCCGCGATCAGAGCCTCGGTGTAGGGATGGACCGGCTTGGCAAAGAGCGCCTCGCACGGCGCAAGCTCCACGAGCCGCCCGAGATACATGACCGCGACGCTGTGGCCGATATGCTCCACGACGCCAAGGTCATGTGAGATGAAGACAAAGGCGATGCCCATCTGCTGCTGGAGATCCAGGAGCAGGTTCAGGATCTGTGCCTGCACGGAGACGTCGAGGGCAGACACCGCTTCGTCGGCGATGATGAGAGAGGGGTTGAGCGACAGGGCGCGTGCAATGCCGAGCCGCTGACGCTGACCGCCCGACAATTCGGACGGAAGCCTGTGCATCATCTCGCGCGACATTCCGACTTTTCGGAGTAGATCCGCAGCGAGTGCGTTGCGCTGCCTTCGGCTGAGGCGCTCGAAATTCTCGACGGGTTCCGTGATGATCTGTCCGGCGGTAAGGCGCGGGTTCAGCGACGAGTAAGGATCCTGAAAGACCATCTGCATGCGACGGCGCCAGGCGCGCAGCGCGCCTTTTGTGAGGCCAGCAATATCGGTTCCCTCGATCAGCACGCGTCCGCCGGTCGGCTCGACGAGCCGCATCAGCAGTCGCGCGACTGTGGACTTGCCGCAGCCGGATTCGCCGACGATGCACAGCGTCTCCCCCGCCTCGACGCTGAAGGATACATCCTCCACCGCCCGGATCATCGGAATGCTTTTCTTGAATAGGCCCGAGCCAAGCGGATAATGCTTGGTCAGATTCTCGACTTTCAGCAGAGGACCGTTCATGCGCCCATTACCTCTTCGGCGCGCCAACAAGCTGCGGCCTGGCTCGACCCGACATCACGCAGGATGGGTGTCTTCTCGCGGCAAATATCGATCGCGAAGGGGCAGCGTGGTGCAAAGCTGCAGCCGACAATGGGCTCGCGCAGGTTTGGCACCACGCCGGGTATCTCCGGCAGGCGGTGCTCGCGGCCGCGCCGCCGGTCGGGCACCGATCGCATAAGCCCTTGAGTGTAAGGATGCGCCGGTCGCGCAAACAGGTCGATGACGTTGGCCTGTTCCACGATACGACCGGCATACATCACAATCACGCGCTGGCAGGTCTCGGCGACGACGCCGAGGTCATGTGTGATGAACATCACGGCCGTTCCCGTGCGCTCCTTCAGATCGACGATCAGCCGCAGGATCTGCGCCTGGATGGTGACGTCGAGCGCCGTCGTCGGCTCATCGGCGATCAACAGTTCCGGCGAGCAGGCCAGAGCCATGGCGATCATGGCGCGCTGGCGCATGCCGCCCGACATTTCATGGGGGTAGTTGTTGACGCGACGCTCAGGGTCCGCGATGCGGACGAGACGTAGCATCTCTTCGGCTTTCTTCATGGCCGCCGGGCGGGAAGCCTTGGTGTGGATCTGAACCGCTTCGGCGATCTGGTGCCCGACCGTATAGACCGGGTTTAAGCTCGTCATCGGCTCCTGGAAGATCATGGCGATCCGGTCGCCGCGGATCTTGCGCATCTCCCGATCGGACAGTCCAAGCAGGTCGCGACCCTGGAAGCGGACCTCGCCGCCAACGGTCCTGGCGCCCCGCTTTGGCAACAGGCGAAGGATCGACAGGGCCGTCACGCTCTTCCCGCATCCGGATTCGCCGACGACGCCGAGCGTCTCGCCTTTCTTGACCTGGAAACTGATGCCGCCCAGCGCACGGGTGACGCTGTCTTCGCCAAAGAAATGCGTTTCGAGGTCTCGCACCTCGAGCAGCAGGTCGTTTCCTAGCCTTTGATGCATCTGCGTGTCAGCGCCTCTGCCTGGCGCGGGGATCGAACAGGTCGCGCAGGCCGTCCCCGAGCAGGTTGACGGCAAGGACGGTGACGGCCAGGCAGATACCGGGGGCAAAGATCGTCAACGGCGCGATGGCGAGATAAAGCCGCGAGCTGGCGATCATGTTGCCCCAGCTCGGAATCTCGGGCGGAACGCCTACGCCAAGAAAGCTGAGCCCCGCCTCCGTCAGGATCGCGCTGGCGCAGACAGTAGCGCCCTGCACCATCAGCGCCGGAATAGTGCTGGGCAGGATATGACGCCACAGCACCCTTGTCAGGCGCGCCCCGCCGCACAGCGCGGCCTCAACATAGGGGCGCTCGCGAACCCCCAGCACCACCGACCGGACCAGCCGTGCGACGGCTGGGGTCTCGGGGATCGCGATCGCGACGATCAGGATGCCGAGCCCCGGACCTGTTAGAGAAATGAGCGCAATCGCCAGCAGGATCGTCGGGATCGACATCAGCCCGTCCATGATCCGCATGACGACATTGTCGAAGCTGCGGCTGTAACCAGCGATGACACCGATCAGGAGCCCGATCAGGGAAGCGCTCGCCGCCGACAGCAGCCCGACCAGGAGCGAGATGCGGGCCCCGAAGATCGTTCGCGCAAACACATCCCGCCCGAGATTGTCGCTGCCGAACCACATTTCGGCGGAAGCCGGCTGCAGCCGCTTGAACGGATCCATGTTCCCCGGATCGCCGGCGTAAACCCGCGCCGCCAGCGTCAGGATGATCAGAAGCCCCAGTAGGCCGCCGCCTGTCAGGACGAGCGGATGACGCCTTGCTAGACGCGGAAGATCAGACAGGCGCAGTCGCCTCGCCGGGACATCTTCAACTGGTGCCGACAAAATCGTCATATCAGTACCGTATACGAGGATCGATCAGGGTGTAGGCCAGATCGACCGTGAGGTTGATGAGCACGTATAGACCCGAGGTCACGATCAGCACGCTCTGGATGATCGGATAGTCGCGGTTGCTGATAGCATCGACGACCAGCCGGCCGATGCCGGGTATGTTGAACACCGTTTCGGTGAGGACCACGCCGCCGATCAGATAGGCGAAGCTGATGCCGATCACCGTCAGGATCGGGACGCCGGCATTCTTGAGGGCGTGGTGGATAAGCATGGCATAGGACGAAGCGCCCTTGGCGGCCGCCGTTCGTATGTAGTCTTCCGACAGCACCTCAAGCATGCTCGCCCGCGTCACCCGGGCGATGAACGCAATGAAGCCAAGACTTAACGCCACGGTGGGCAGCACCAGATGCACGAACCACGGCCCGAGGCCACTCTCGATCGGCAGGTAGCCCTGAACCGGCAGCCAATGTGTTCTGATGGCGAAGAAATATATCAGAAAATAGCCGATGACAAAGACCGGGACCGAATAGCCAAATGCCGAGAAGACCGCGAGCAGGCGGTCGATGAGCCCGCCGGTTCGCCACGCGGCAAGAATGCCGAATGAGACTCCGACCGTCACCGAAAGGATCATCGTCAGCATCGACAGCGAAAGGGTCGGCTCAAGCCGCTGCGACATCAGATCGAGAACGGGTCGGCCCGCAAAGATCGAGGTGCCGAAATCGCCGCCCAGCATGTCGCGCACCCAATGCATGAACTGAACCGGCATGGGATCGTTCAGGCCGAGCTTTTCGCGGATGCCGGCGATCATGTCGGCCGTCGCCGACTTGCCGGCGATGATCGCTGCCGGGTCGCCGGGCGCCATCCTGAGCAGCAGAAAGACGAAGATCCCGACCATCACCATGACAGCGATCGCCGAAACCAATCTGCGCAGGATGTAGGCCGCCATTAGGCGGAGGCTTTCCGCATGTTCCACATGGGGACTATCTGCGGCATGCCGATGAGATCTGTGAGTGACTTGCGGTGCGCGACCGGCGAGACATATGTTCCCAACCTCACGTCGCCGACAAAGTCCCACCAGATTGGTTGCATCTTGCGGGCCAGTGCCTTTCGCTCATCGAGCGTTGCGACATCTGCCCATTTGGCCCGCAGCGCCTCATACTCATCGTTCTTCGGCCAGCCGTACCAAGCGTCGTCTCCATTCGCGAGGAGAAGGGGGCTGGCGAGCGGATTACCTAGCGAATAATCGAATTCGGCCGTGATAAACATACTCCAGCCGCCGTTCTCAACGGGGTCCTTTTTCGCTCGGCGCGCGGTCAGTCCGCCCCAATCCATAGGCGCAAGCTCGGCATTGATGCCGATCTTGCGCAGTTCAGCTGCCAGAAACTGCGAGGCATTGTCGGACTCGCGCCAGTCGGTCGGATCGAGAATGACCACCTTCTCGCCGGCGTATCCAGCCTCCTTGAATAGCTGCTTGGCTTTTTCCGGGTCACCACCCTTCTTGTACCATCCCGTGTCCTCCTCGTTGGACACGAGCGTATCCTTGCCGAATATCGAAGTGACGGTGTCGACGTATTTTGGGTCTGGGTACATGATCCGCATGAACGCTTCCTGATCAATGAGGTGAAGCACCCCTTGGCGCGCCTTGATGTTATTGAACGGCGGATGCAGGAAGTTCATGCGAAGCACCACGTCCCAGCCCTGCTTGTCCAGAACCTGAAGTGCAAGATTGAGATCGCCCTCGATCACCGAGAACAGATCGGCTGGTGGCGACTCTACGTAATCGACCTCGCCTGCTTGCAAAGCCGCCATTGCCGTCTGCTGGTCAGCGATAACATCCCAGATGACGCGATCGACATTGACGACCTTCCCCCCGGCCAATCCCTCGGTCGGCTCCTTGCGTGGAACGTATTTTTCATTGCGATCATAGGTGATGCTCGCGCCTGGCTTGGCAAGAGCTTCATTGAACCTGAACGGGCCCGATCCGATATTCGTGGTCACCTGCTCCGTCGCGGGGCGATTCGCATCCTTCTCGCGCATTATGAAAAGGCATGGCGGCGTAAGGTCTGCCAGGATATCGATCAAAATCCCAAGCGATTCCTTGAGCGCGATCGTGAAGGTCTTCCCGTCCTTCGTCGAGATATCGCTGGCGCGAGCCATGATCAGCTGGCCGCCGGGATGCACCTGGCCCCAGCGACGGATCGAGGCCACACAATCCGCCGCGGTCACGGGGGTGCCGTCGTGCCAGCTGAGCCCCTCCCGCAATTCGAATGTATAAGTCTTCTTGTCGTCTGAAACGCCCCATTTCCCTACCATTTGCGGCCGCGGCATAAACTTGGAGTCGAGCGAGAACAGCGTGTCGTAAATCGCCGCCCCGTGGTCGGCGGTGATGTTCGTCGCCGTCCAGATCGGGTCAAACACACGCAGGTCGCCCTTCACCATATGCACCGTCCGCGCTGAGGCTGGCGATGTCTGCGCCCGCAGGACCGAAGGGATTGATAAAGCCGTTCCGGTGACCAAGCCCACTTTAATTAGGTCGCGTCGAGAGACTGTCATGTTCCAGTTCCCCTTAAATTAGTGGCGAGGCGGATCCGCGCCTGTGGGCAAATCTCGGAAAGTCTGACGTTCCCAATTGCAGGCTCTTATGACGACTTTCCGCCTACCAATCAGCATCACTCGCAAGCGGTCGTCAAATGCAGTTTGTATATGTCGTCATCTAAAAGCGAGATGGATAGCTGTCGAACGCAGCGCCGATCTGCGAAGCGGCACGCGGCCGGCGATACAATTCGGCCTGACCGAGAGTAAGACGCAGCGTGTTAGGTCTTCGCGCCGATTTCCGGCGGATCTTCCGATATCATGGATGAAGAACAGCGGCCTTCATCGCTTGGATGCTAACCTTGCGGAACAGGGAGTTTTCCTGGTCCGCTCCGAAAGCAGGGGCAGATCGCCTTCTGGCCACTCAGCGACGCCGAATGGATCGCGAAATTGATGATATCGGGACGGAGATCGAACGGCGACAATCTAGTCTACTAATTTGGCGTTGTCCGGGCCTCAATCACAGCGGGGAATGGCTACGACCGAGTACGAGAAGGAGGCGCCGCCACCAATCGTGCGACTGTGTTCAATGCGGGCCGGGCGTAGCGCTACGGATTTCGAGTGATTCCCGTCTCTCTGCAATCAAACACACGTAAACTGTCGGATCTTACAGCAGTTTTAGGAGAAACCTCTAGGCGCCTTCTAGTCCCTTTCTCGAACACTATGTCATCTACGTAGTGAAACCCAATCTTCAGATTTTTGATGAGCGAGCGAGTGTTACCTGGGCGAACGAACGCAGTCACTTTATTAATTTCTAAATAGTCGAAAGCAAATTGCACTACCGCTCTCCCAGCTTCGACCGCGATGCCTTTCCCGGAGGCAGCAAGGTGGAGGCGGGTTACAATTTACACGTTGCTCTCCTCTACGGAGTCTCCCCGTACAAGTCCACAGTAACCAGCGAATTTTTTGGCCTTACCCTCGTCTTTGATATCGATTATCCAATAGCCGAAACGATGATGCTGCCAATGATTGATGAACTGAAGAAGCTCAGCTTTCGTCTGCTCTATTGTCGGAGAGACTCCGTCTCTGATGGCGTTTACCACGAACGGATCGCTATGCAGTCCATGCAGAAGAATCTCGTCGCAATGCGACGGACACCTTAGGATGAGGTGGGACGTTTCGAGGGTGTACATCGGAAGATTCCTCTCTGGGCTGGCACTTTATAGTTTACGGAAGCTTAACAAAGTTTGAGCCATAACCTTTGAATGCGCGCTCCTTGGTTTAGATTTCTATGAACTCCCTTGTTTCGGGATGCTGTCGTTTTTTAAGATTCACTGATAGGCGCGGTTAATGCACGCTGGTATTGCTGAAGGCACCTAATGGTCTCCGCCTGACATAAGAGTTCTGGGGTAGAATTACCTGCTGCCTGTGCATCATGCGCGGTAGAATATCTCTAGCCGTCTCGCCTTCTGATCATCGGCGGCTGACCGCCCTGGTCATCGACCGCAACAGTCCGCAGAAGAATGTCTGGCGTGCCGAGACCGTGCTGTTGAGCGCCGATGGTGTTGGCACCGTCGAAATCATGCGGCGGACCGGCAAGTCCAAAACGTCTGGCGGTTGACAGCGAGCGCTTCGCAGAGGAAGGCTTTGAAAAACTGCTGCGCACAAGAAGCGGCCCTCGCGCACCCCCCGCTCGGCCCGGATGTCGCCGAACGCGTTGTTGCGCTCACGCTCGAAGACCCGCCCGCCGAGACGACGCGCTGGACGGCCGCCATGATGGCGAAGGTAGCCGACATCAGCGCCAGCGCCAGCCAGCGCATCGGGAAGGCGTATGGTCTTCAGCCACACCGCTCGCGGCAGTTCAAGCTCTCCAACGATCCGACATTTGTCGACAAACGGCGCGATGTCTCGGGCTTTACGTCGGTCCGCCGTCTGATGAAATTTTGCAGATCCAGGCGCCGGACCGAAGCCCCAGCCTGGCCTGTCCATGAAGCTGGGAGGCGGGGGCACCATGGCGCATGACTAGAAGTAGCACGGCACCACCGCTCTCTTTGCCGTGACCAACTTGCTCGACGGCGCGGCCGCAACATGCAGCGGCACCGCCACCAGTAGTTCATTCGCTTCCTCAATGACATCAACGCCGAAAGGCCGGCCAACAAGGCCGTCCAGTCTCGACAACTACTTGCTCACAGCTACCGAAAGTGCGCGCGTGGCGGCATCAGCGCTTCGCCTTCCGTTAATCGCAACGAATTTCCTAACCCTGGCCAAAGTGTACGGGCCGCGGCTTTGATGTACGGGCTCATATTTCAGAAGCACCGCTCATTGCAGGTCCAAATCTCACGCGAAGCTCTTCGTCGCTGCTTAGCGGCCAGACTTGTGGCGGGCACAACTAGGCGCTGAAGTCCCTTGCTGCTCTCCCCGATCCTGGATTCCGTGTCAGGACTTGGTAAAATCAGAAAATACTTCTCCCCTACTGCGATAAAGCTTTCATTATCTCCTATCTGCCGCACCTTCGCTTCCGGCCCAGAAGAACGAACTGAAGATTATTACTAGTCCCCAACTGGTGGAAACGGTGTGATCGACCAATTGATTAAATCGACAGCACGCTGAAGGGCGATCTCGGTCTCAGCAAGGCGCGGGGAAACAGCTATGACCCATCCTAGCGAGTCTCGGTAATCACCTTGCCTGACAATCGGCGTCTTGGGTTCAACATACAATTTGACCGCGGCGACACCTGGTACAGCAGCCGCCAGACTGTCGCCATCAATCCAATCGAGGATGCCATCGCGATCAGGAAGCAGGCACCGCCAGGCAGCAATGTGAGACTGCCTTCTGCGCAAATCCCATTCCTTACCAATGACAAGCTTGATGTGCTCGGCGATGAGATCGACGCCGTAGGCCAGCTGAACCGCATCAGGACCGCCACCAAGACGCGGATTGACTTCAATGACGACCGGGCCCCGCTTGGTCCACCGGAGTTCAACGCACGTTGGTCCCCAGCCAAGGTCGAGAGCTGGCAAACAACTCAGCGAAACGTTGGCGATACGCTCATGCTCCTCATCAGCAAGCGGTGCTGGAAAGATGCCTTCACGGAAGACGAAATGCGGTGGGCGGTCGAAATCAGCGGCCTCAATCCCAAACACCTCATTTCCCATTATATGAACAATATAATGGGGGCCTTGTGCGAATTCTTCGACCAGTATCCTCGACGAAGACTGCAATACGTGCTTCCCGCCCAACAGAAAGGCTGTATATTGAGCCACCTCTTCGACGGTACGGCCCAATCGGACACCGATGCTGCCGCTGCCTACCGTAGGCTTCAGAACTACCGGCAGGCCGAGCTCCGCAGCGCAGCTTTCAACCTCCGCCGCATTCGCTGCGAGGCGATATGCAGGTATCGGAACCCCAGCCTCCGCAAGGAGCTGACGTTGAGTGAATTTGTCGCAGCATCGTTCAATCGATGCGGGGTTCGGTCCTGGTAGATTGAAATGCCGGCAGAGCTTGCCAACTGTCGCATAGACCGACTCGTCGTCACCCGCAAACCCAGTAATGCCAGCAATGCCGTACGTTGCATGCAACCAGGAACATTCGCGGATCAGCGCATCGAGATCGTCTGTATTGACCCGGATTGCCTCAACGTTTTCCACCGCAAGATAGTTATACCGGTCTGGATCGGCTGAAAGGGTAACTGGATGAAGACCTAGACGCTGGGCCGCCTGGATATATAACGGACCATTGCTCCTTGAGCCTTCAATCAGGATGAGCGCTCTTCTCGCCATGGCTGTTAACTCCGATGTTGTGTGCTGTTGGGCGTCTGAGGCGTAAAAGCAACATCACAGCTTTTTGCTGTACCCCGGCTTAATCTACCACAGTCAGATACCTGCGATCGCGAAGACTTGTGAGTTTTTCATGCAAGATCTGTTACACGACGGAATTAGTCGATTCCTCGGTGGTGATGCTGCACAGCAGGGCATGGCCTAGGAGCCTGTCCGACACGCGGGCTGGGGTCGCTTGTAGCTGGCCCTCGATCCCGTCCGGCAGCTTTTGAATGAGGCTCCCAAAGGCGAAGGTCAGATTGGATGCGCCCAGCACCGCGACAAAAATCTGCGCCGGTAAATGACGCCGGTCGCCGGATCGATCACCGGGACCGTGTGCCCGGAATAGCCCGTCTGCATCACCGCGCCCGCCGCATGCCGATTGCTGAATGTCGCGCTCGTCCGGCGTTCGAAAGCGGCGAAGTGCTCGCAGAACCAGGTGTAGCCGTAGCCGTCGGGATGGACGGCGCGATACTCCTGCCACAATAGCGTCAGCGCCACTGTTTCGTCATCATTCCCGAGAATTGCAATGGAGCCGGAGCGTCAGACGAAAGCAGGGGTCCCTGCGTTCGAAGAGCGCTTGGTCAGGACAACCCAGACATGCGCCATCTTGGCGGCAAGTGCGACAACAGCTTTGTTCCGGTGCATATCGATCATCTGCAAGGCCTGGAAAAAAGAGCCCGGACGATTCACACTCCATCCGCTCCGCGCTACCTAACTGCGCTAGGAGTAAGGGGCTGCAGGCTGTTCCTGTTCATTCACACTCGGAAATGGTGTGATCGACCAGCTAACTAAGTCGACGGCACGCTGAAGTATTGCCTGGGTCTGAGCAAGGTTGGGCGAAACGGCCATGACAGATCCGAGAGAGTCTCGGTAATCACCTTTCCTGACGATCGGCTTGTTGGGTTCAACATAGAATTTGACCTCAGCGACACCTGGTACAGCAGCGGCCTGACTGCCGTTGTCGATCCAATCGAGGGTGCCATCGCGGTCGGGAAGTAGGTTCCGCCAGCCCGCAACGTTTGAGTGCGTTTTGCGCAAATTCCATTCATTGCCGATGACAAGCTTGATGTGCTCCGTAATGAGATCGACACCGTCAGCCAGCTGGATGTGTTGAGGACCGCCACCAAGGCGCGGATTGACTTCAATGACGACTGGACCAACCTTCGTCCACCGGAGTTCAACGAAGCTTGGCCCCCAGCCAAGGCCGAGAGCGCGCAAACAGCTCAGCGATACATCGGCCATGCGTTTCTGCTCGTGACCAGTAAGCGGTGCCGGATAGATGCCCTCACGAAAGACAAAATGGGGTGGACGGTCGAAGTCAGCAGCCTCAATCCCAATAACCTCATTTCCCATAATATGGGTGGCATAATAAGGTCCTTGTGCGAATTCTTCCACGAGTATTCTCGGGGAAGACCGCCATGTGTACTTACCGCCCAACAGATAGGTGGTATGTTCGGCTACTTCGTCCACATTGCGGCACAATCGGACACCGCTGCTGCCGGTGCCTACGGCCGGTTTGAGAATCACTGGGAGGCCAATTTCGGCGGCAGCGATTTCTGCATCCGCGGTGTTCATTGCCAAGCGATAAGCAGGCATTGCCACGCCAGCCTCAGCGAGGAGCTGACGTTGAAGGAATTTATCACAGCATCGTTCAACCGATTCGGGGTCCGGGCCCGGTAGGTCGAAGTGCCGGCAGAGCTTGCCAACCATCGCATAAATCTCTTCCTCGGCGCCCGTAATGCCTGCAATCTTATAGGTCGCACGCAGCCGGGAACATACGTGGATCAGCGCATCGAGATTGGCTGTATCGACAGGGATTGTATCAACGCTTTCTGCTGCAAGGTAGCCGTACGGAGCTGGATCAGCCGACAGGGTAATTGGATGAAGACCAAGACGCTGGGCCGCTTGGACGAATAGCAGACCCATACTCCTATGGCCTTCAACCATGATGAGCGCTCTTCTTGTCATTGGCCCTGACCTTTATTGCATGCTATGCGGTGGTCCGAGCGTAAAAAGCATCAGCTCCTTATCGCTCCCGGACCTCAGATTTGGCGGTGAAGTTATCACTGTCGGCGGCCTGCGGTTGCAAAGATTCGCTAAGCTTTAGTTTAAGATTCAACGATTAACGCTGCAGCCGTTGCAGCGCGGCGCGCTCTGACAAAGCTGCGTGCCGACGTTCCGGCGAAGCAGCTGTGGCGCATTTTGTCAGGCCCGGAGAGTTCTGGTGTCCGCCCGCGGTCGCGGCGTCGTTGATCCTTCTTCTCGAACGCCGAGCTCAACGCGGCGATCGCCTAACTGCTAGAGAATCTGAACAATCGGCCGATGCGCCATGTCGGCCAAAGCCGCCGCGAACTGTTCGAGGAGATCGAGCGGGCCGCCTTGAAGCCGCTGCCGGCGGCCGTTCTAATACCCGAGTGGAAGTCGGCGAAGGTCCACCTGACATCGAGTCCGACAAATGCTTCCCTATAATCTTGCTCCCCTATAATCTGCCACGGCTCGTCCTACTGTGATGAGGATCGGCTCGGCCCGCCCGAGTAACCCTCGGACGCGCAGTGTAGGGCGAGCCACCTCACCGGCAGAAGCGGACATACGGTCTTACTCTCGATCAGCATCTGCTCACGAAGGTTGCGGTCAAGTGTAAGACCGTATGTCCGCTTCTGCCGGTGAGGTGGCTCACCCTACACTGCGCGTCCGAGGGTTGCTCGGGCGGTCCG
>NZ_JAIUIU010000013.1:0-186463 GCF_020165775.1 Mesorhizobium sp. B263B2A | reverse complement strand
GCCCCCTTCGGGGGCCGCGTTCTCCGGCGGCTCGCCTCGTTGCTGTTGCCACCATTGCGCCCGCGCCGGCGCCGCTTGCCTCCGCAGGGCGACTATCTGAGACGCGACATCGGCCTGCCGGAGCTCGTGGAGCTGCCGCAATATTGGGACTTCACCCGGTCGAACCGCTGATCCAGTCCAGATCCAACTTCGCAGCAGGAGCGGCAGGCCGCTCCTGTGCACCCTCAACGATGAATGGAGAGACAATGAACATCCATCTGTGGACCAAGCACCTCATCAACCTGTCGGTCCTGTCGATCGCGGCAACGGCGGCGAGTGCCCATGACAGCGGCGGGCTCGATGCGAAGGTGCGGGCGGCCAACAGCCGCTTCGAGAGCGTCTTGACCGCCGTCGGCGAAGGCTACGCGCCGATCCCTTGCGCCAGCGGCATCACCGGCGGCGCCATGGGCATCCATTATGTCAACGCGGCCTACCTGAAGGACGATGCGGTCGATCTGGCAAAGCCCGAGGCCGTGATGTACGAGCCGATGGCCAACGGCAAGCTGCAGCTGGTGGCGGTGGAATACATCACCTCGAAAGGGCCGGCCTCGCTCGAAGGCCAGCTGTTCAACTTCAACAGCGCGCCCAACCGCTATGGCCTTGGACCGTTCTACGAGCTGCATGTCTGGGCGTGGAAGAAGAACCCGACCGGCACCTTCGCCGACATGAACCCGAACGTGTCGTGCGACGCGGTGACGATGAGCGACTGAACCGGAATGCCGGCATCGCGCCCGGCTCCATCACTTGTCTGACGCTTTTCCTGGAATTGCTTCAGCCCTGGTGTGGGACGATCCCAAGCGTGCCCACGCCAGGCCAAGGACCGATCGGCGTCAGCCCATATACTGGGCTGGGGGCGGGTGGCCTACCGGTTGGTCCCGGGGGCGCGGGGAGTGTTAGCTCCCCGCGCAAACCTTCATCCGTTTGCCTGCAAACCGCTGGATGCCTCAGTTGCTGGCGGCCTGCACCAGCACCGGCTTCTCGCTGTAGAGATTGGGAAACAGCGCCTTCAGGTTCGCCACCTTGGGCAGGTCGTTGTAGACGATGTAGGGATAGGTCGGGTTCAGCGTCAGGAAGTCCTGGTGGTAGTTCTCGGCCGGGTAGAAGGTCTTGCCGGTCTCGATCGTGGTGACGATCGGCCCGGGATACAGCTTGGCCTGGTCGAGCTGGGCGATGTAGCTCTGCGCGATCTTCTTTTGCGCATCGTTTTCGGCGAAGATCGTCGAGCGGTACTGGGTGCCGGAATCCGGACCCTGGTAGTTGAGCTGGGTCGGGTTGTGGGCGACCGAGAAGTAGACCTGCAGCAGCTGGCCGTAGGTGACCTTCGAGGGATCATAGGTGATCTCGACGGATTCGGCGTGGCCGGTGCGGCCGGAGCCGACCGTCTCGTACACGGCGTCGTCTTTGGCGCCGCCGGTGTAGCCGGAAACGGCCATGCTGACGCCCTTGACGTGCTGGAACACGCCCTGCACGCCCCAGAAGCAGCCGCCGGCGAAGATTGCCTTTTCGCTGCCGGTGGCGGCCTTTTCGTCCATCGCGGGCGGCGGGATCACCACGGCGTCCTCCGCCGATACGGCCGGCGTCAGCCAGAAGGTGGCGCCCACGGCGGCGAGCGCCAAGGCTGCCAGCGCGCCCCTGGCAAAGCCGATCGAACGGTTCTTGGTATTGATCATGGTTGCACTCCTTATGGCTTGCATTGGGACCAGTCTATTGGATCAGATACGACGGCGCGATCCGTGAGTTGCGGAATGGGCTCACATTCGTGTGCGCCATGCACTTGCCGGACATGCACTTTACGAGAACTCCAGGGACTGTCCCCGGCTGGACAGGGAGCCCGCCAGGGACAGCGGCCACGGCCAATGTTCAGTTGGCCGGAGCCATGGCATCCGCCGCCGGCTTCATCGCGTCGGCAGCGGGTTTCATGGCGTCCGCCGCAGGCTTCATCGCATCCGCTGCCGGCTTCATGGCGTTGGTGGCCATCGGATCTGCCGGCTTCATCGCATCGGTTGCCGGCTTCATGGCATTGGCAGCCGGCTTCATCGCGTTGGTGGCGTCGTCGGCGCGGGCGATGCCACCGGCCAGCAGTGCCGTCGAGCATAGAGCGAGAGCGAGCGCCGGCAGCGTCAGGCGGGAAAGAACGGTCATGGTGGTCTCCTTGGGTGGGCTCGCGCTTTGGCGGCCGGGGTCTTGCGGCGCCGCTCGTGCGGCGTTGCGCAAATTCTGCGGGAGCGGAAAACCGCTTCGCACTTTTCCTGGAATTCTTTAGTTGGTCGCCGCGGCCAGGATCGGCCCGCCGCCTGGCGATTGCACCAGCACGGCGGTGCTCAAGCCGCCCGAAGCCGCCGGCAGATCGAGCGCGGTGACGTCACCGGTCCAGCTGCCGAGCCTTGTCAGCGCATGCACGACATTGGCGTGCGGCAGCGTGCGGCCGGTGTTTTCGCCGCGCGCCACCGGCACCTCGACGACGCCCTTGGTGTAGCGCACCAGCCAGACATCGGCCTTGCCGCCCGGCACCGAACCGGCGCCGATCACCGCCTTGCCGCCATCAAGCGACAGCGACGGGCCCTTGGTGTGGCCGGCGCTGGAGATCAGGCGCTGGATTTCGCCGGACGCGGCGCCGACGCCGTCGGCATGGCCATTGACCACCACTTGCGGCGTGAACGGCCCGTCGCGACCGAGCGCCGGCTCGTAGCGGACCTGGCGCTGGGTGAATTCCTGTCTGCCGAACGTGTCCTTCCAGCCGAGATAATCCCAGTAGGTGACGTTGAAGGACAGCGCCAGCACGCCGGGCTGGTCCTTGACCTTGATGAGGTTGGCGTTGGCCGGCGGGCAGGACGAACAGCCCTGGCTGGTGAACAGCTCGACCACGGTGAGCGGCTGCGCGGCCGCCGCACCGAGGCTAGCCGCGAGCGCAAGCGCGCCCAGGCTGGACAACAGGGCGAACCTTCCGGCTGATAATCTCGGCATCGACTTTGCTCCGTGGGGACGGCGCTGCGATGCGCCGCCGATATCCCCACTTCGCCGCCCTCCGCCGCTTCGTTACAGCGCTCACCGGTTTGTGATCGGAGCTGGAGTTCTTCCCTTCTCCCCTTGCGGGAGAAGGTGGATCGGCGCGTCAGCGCCGAGACGGTTGAGGGGTGCGCGAAGGATCTCCGTCTTTGCCAAGCTGGAGCACCCCTCATCCGTCGCCTTCGGCGACACCTTCTCCCGCAAGGGGAGAAGGAAGAGGGAGCCATTACTCAGGCTTATGCGAACTGCCCAAAACGCCACAGTGGCGTGTAGTGCATGATCGGCCGCTCAAACGTCGCGCCTTCCGCGACAAATCGTTTTCCTGCATCCAGCATGGGCTGGAAGGTATCGAGTTGCCTGGCATGCTCCAGCGTGTCCCACACACTGGTGTTGATCAGCGACGATGTCGCTTCGTCCGCGCCAGCGTAGAAGTCCAGCAGCCCGGGCATAGCCTCGATGCCGGGCCGCAGCGCTGCCTCGACGTCCAGCATCATCCTTCGCAACAGCGCGAACTTCGTGGCATCGCAACGCAAAATGGACACACGCAACACGGGGCCTGACATCGCGTTCTGCTCCAAGAGCCGATATACTGGCATGTTAGGCCAAGCCGGCCCACGCCGCCAATACCTTGCCGCTTCGTTACAGCGCTCACCGGTTTGTGATCGGAGGCGGAGTTCTTCCCTTCTCCCCTTGTGGGAGAAGGTGGATCGGCGCGACAGCGCCGAGACGGATGAGGGGTGTTCCAGCGGAATGAGACGCTGGTGTTCCCTGGAACACCCCTCATCCGGCCGCTTCGCGGCCACCTTCTCCCGCAAGGGGAGAAGGGAAAACCGCACTCAACCGCCGTTCGACCCTTTCCCTCATCGCCCCCTCCAACCCCTCCACCGGCACCAGCCGCTCATGATCTCCGCTCCGCAGCCGCACAAAGGGATGCAGCCGGTAGGCCGCAACCATCCCACGCGTCCCGGCATCGGCACCGACATCGACGACGAAAATCCCGCCAATGCGCCCCGGCCATGGCTGGTGGGCAAGGGCGGTGCCGAGGAAATCGCCAAGTCCATAGGCGACGACCGTCTCACCGATCCGCTCCACCGGCTGCACGACATGGGCGTGATGGCCGGCGATCAGGCCGACGCCCTGCCCGGCCAGCCGCATGGCAAGCGCTCGCGTTTCGGCGCGTGGAAAGTGGCGGAACTCCCAGTCCCAATGCGGCACGGCGCAGAGGAGATCGCAGCCGTCACGCGGCCAGCCTGTCGGGTCGCTGCCCATCGACACGCGGCCGGCGAACAGGTCTTCGCCCGCATTGCGCCACAGCGTGAAGGCGGCAAAGCCGACGGTCAGCGGTCCCGCTTCGACAGGCTGCACCGGGCCATTGGCCGCCAGGCCGATGGTGCGGATACCGAGCCGCTTCAGCGCCGCCACCGTATCGTCGAAGCCGGCGACGCCCTGGTCGAGCACATGATTGTTGGCCAGCGACAGCACCAGTTTTTCGCGCGCGATCCCGATCGAAGACAGCGCCTCGGCCAGAAATCGCTCGCTCATCGCATGATGCGTGCCGAGCTTGGTGCCCAGAACGGCACTTGGCCTGTCCACGACAGGGCTTTCGCAATTGCCGATCACCAGATCGGCGGCACCTAGCAGCGCCTTGATCGCCGGATCGCAGTCCGGAGCGCTGCGATTGGCCACCGCCGAGATATCGCCGATGAAGGCCAGCCGCACCGTCCGCTTCGGCGGGGGGTCCATCAACGTTGCAGCCGCAGGCGCAAACCCGCCGGCATCGCCGCCGAGCGACGGCTTCAGGAAACGCGGCAGCCAGGACAGCTTGTAGGAGAGCGGATAGTTCGACACGCAAAGCCCAATCGTTTGCCCTGTGTAGACCGTCCGCCGGACAGGTTGAAGCGCGAAGGCCGACATTCGTGTATGGTCGCCCGCAACACCACGTGGGAGGGAAAGAATGACACGAACAGCAGGCCTGCTGGCAGCCGCCTTCATGGTGCTTCTCCCCTTATCCTTCGCCAGCTTGTCTTCCGCCAGCGCCGCCATGCCCGAAGCGGCAACCGCGCTGTTCGAGGCCAAGACCGTGGCCGCGCGCGATGGCGCCCTGTCGACGCTGGAGGCCGCCGCGCCAAAAGACCCGGCATCGGCCTATGCCGCCGGCGCCGGCGAATTCTTCACAGCACTTGAGTTGCTCGCCACCGGTCTGCACCGCCATGGCTTCGAGAGCCCGCAATCCTTCATGCTGCCGCTGATGCAGCTGCCGGTGCCGACTAATCCCAATCCCGAGCCGCTGACCTACGAACAATTCCGCGCCATCCTGCTCGCCTTCCGCGACCGCCTGGCAAAATCCGCCGCGACATTGGGCTCGGTCCCCGCCGAGGCCGATATCGGCATGGTCATCGACCTTACCCATGTCGGCATCGACCTCAACGAGGACGGCACGATCGCGCCTGATGAAAGCACGGCCGCGATCATGGCCGCGCTGTCGCACGGCGGCGTTTCACAGGGCGACGCCGCACCCACGCTGACCTTCCGCTTCGACCGCGCCGACGGTTACTGGCTCCAGGGCTATGCCGAATTCCTGATGGCGCAGGCCGATTTCTGGCTGGCGCATGATTTCAAGGGCACCTTCGACGGCTCCTTCCACATGCTGTTCCCGCGCGCCAAGCTGCCGCTGCAGGATATTCTCGTGCCCCCGCCCAGCGAGATGGGCTCGAGCATCTTCTCGTCAGAATGGCGCATCGCCGATTTCATCTCGATGGTGCATATGATCAACTGGCCAGTGGTCGAGCCGGAGCGCCGCAAGGCCGCACGCCAGGAGCTGCTCGAAATGATCCGCCTGTCGCGCGAGGACTGGAGGGCGATCCGCGCCGAGAAAGACAATGACCGCGAATGGCTGCCCGGCCCGCAGCAGAAGGGCGAGAACCCGCTCACCGGTCTCGAAGTCGGCGAGGAGCAGGTGCAGGCATGGCTCGCCACCTTGACCATGGCCGAGGACCTGCTCGAAGGCCGGGCGCTGCTGCCGCATTTCCGCATCACCGGCAAGGGCATCAACATGAAGCGCTTCTTCGACGAGCCGAAGCCCTTCGACCTCGTGCTGTCGATCACCGGCCCAGGCATCGCTCCCTACCTGGAGACCGGCAAGATCCTGACCAGCGAGGATTTCGACCAGATCCAGCGTCAGTTCGGCGGCGGTGGATTTTTGACGTTCGCGCTGTGGTTCAATTGACGGCTTAACGGAACTTGGGTTCCTCGCCCCCCGCAAAGTGGCTATGCCATGCACATACCTTCTGTGACTGGCGGGACCGATTGGCGCGAGGCTTGATTGCCAGGTGGTTCCCCAAATCCGTCGCTGCTTCGCAGCGCCACCTTTCCCCCCTCCGGAGGGAAAGGAAGGGAGCGTTGCTGGACGAGCGTTAACGGCAAAGAACTTGGCGCCTTCCTCTACCCCGTCGATCGGGGGGTCCGAAGGACGGGCGAGACCCGTGGCTCGCCCCGCAGGTGGCTCGGCGAAGCCGAGACGGAGTGGGGGTCGACCAGCGCAGCATAAGACAATGCATGCGCCAAGCTGCATGCCGCAGCGCAAAGCGGAGGCGAGGAAATCCTGTCCCGTGGCTCTCAGAAAATTGCCCCCTGATACAGCACCGCCTCGGCCTCCTCCGGCGCGAACCGTCGGGCCAGCGAGCGAAATGCGCTGTGCACGCCGTCGCGGTCGATGTTGCAGCTTCTGAGATGCCGCATGGCAAGGGCCGGATCGAAGGCGCTGCGGCCATGCAGGACGCGCTGGTTGTCGAAGACCAGCACTTCGCCCGGCTGCAACTGGTGCTGGAACTGGTTTTGTGGATCGCAGATCAGCCGTGTCAGTTCGGCCAATGCCTCGATCAGGCCGTCGATGCGGTCTTCAGGCGCCCATTGCGGCGCCAGGCAGCGGTCATTGTAGCGGATGCCGGTAACCGCGCCTGCCGCGTCGAGGCTGATGACATGCGCCTCGGCGCTGAAGAACACCTCGCCGGCGTGCTCGCGATGAAAGGTGACGCCATGCCGCGTCAACAGCTCGAACAGGCCGGGCGTCCTGTTTCGCATCAGTTCGGCGATATGAAAACCGTCGACCATCAGTGACGTGCCGCCGGTGCCCGCACCGGTGCGGATGGCGTGGAAGAAAATGAAGCCTGGCGGTGCATAGCGGAACGGCTCGTCCGTGTGCGGGATCTGCGCCCGCGCCGTCTCGCCCGCCACCCGCGCATCCGGCCGCGAGATGAGATCGAACACCTTGCCGTAGCTGGTCTCCCGAATTGGCCCGTAGCGGCCGGCGACCCGCGCCGTCGCCTCCGTCTCGGCCGGAACCCCGGTCAGCATGGCGATGCCGTGATCCCTCAGCGCCCGCAGCGACTGGAACAGCGCTTCGTCGTCCGCCACCACCGCGTCGAAGGCGAAGCGGCCGAGCCGGGCAGTAAGATCGCTGTTCCACAGTTGCGGCTGGAACCGAACCGGGCCTGGACCGCCGGCATGGCCGGCGAGCAAAGCCGCATCGTAGCGCGAGACATGCCCATCCTGCCAGATCGCGGTGACCTGCCCGGGGCTCGATACATCGAAACTCTCGGCACGGACGGCCTTGCCGACATCGGCCGGCGTCAGCCACCTCTTGCCCGAAGCGGTGTCGCCACATTGCTCGCATTCGCAGGCAAGCCGCAGCCAGCGCGTCGAGAGTGTTGCAGCGCGGCCATCCGCCAGTTCGATGGCGATCCGCGCACCCTCGGCTCGCATGGCCCGGATCGGCATCGCTTGAGAGCCGGCATGTCCTGGCTGGCTTGCATGCTTTGGCGTGTCGAGCATCTGGTGTCCCCTGTGGTTTGAATTTCTTCGACCAGCCTAGGCAAAGGAAAACCGCCTTTCAAACGAGTTCCTTTCTCCAACTTTTGAGATAAATTCAGAACATGACGACGTTGCGGGACTTGCCACTCTCCGGATTGCGCGCACTGCTGGCCGCCGCCAGGGCCGGCAGCCTGACGCGCGCCGCCGAGGAGTTGGGCGTGACGCCCGGCGCCATCGGCCACCAGATCCGGCAGTTGGAAGAGCGGCTCGGCGTCAAGCTGGTCCGGCGCGAGGGCAACGGCATTGCCCTGACCCGCGCTGCCGAGGCCGCATTGCCCGACATCGACCGCGGCTTCGACGCGCTCGCCTCCGGCATGCGGCGGCTGCGCTTCGAACGGCGGGCCGAGACCTTCACCATCGCGGCCGATCCGTCCTTCGCCTCGCTCTGGCTGGCACCCCGGCTCAACAAGGTGCGGGCAACACTGGGCAGGCTGGATGTCCGCATCGTCGCCTCCGTCGCGCACGATGCCATGCAGGAGGAAGGCGTCAACCTCGCCATCAGCTATCGCCGGGGTGCCGCACCGGACCTCGCATCGCTCGACCTGTTCACCGAACGGGTGATCCCGGCCTGCGCGCCCACCTTGGTTCCCGGCCATGTCAGGCCGGATGCGGCCGAGGTGCTGGACAGGATGCCGCTGCTGCACATCGACCCGACGATGGGCGACGACGTCTATCCCTCCTGGCGTGACTGGTTCGCGGCTGCTGGCCGGCAGCCGAAAGCCATCGACCAGGGTCCGCGTTTCGGGTTGACGATCGTCGCGGCGCAAGCGGCGATCGCCGGCATGGGCGCGCTGCTGGCGAGCGAACTGGTGTTGCGACGCCATCTCGAGCCTGGCCATCTCGTCGAGATCGCCCGTGACGTGCCGGCGCTGTCCATCAAGCGCCGGCTAGTCTGGCCACGGCATGGTCCCAAGGCGCGCCGTGCCGCCACCGTTGCCGCCGAACTGGCTGGTATCGCCGACATCGGTGTCGATGGCGCCCTGCCCGCGTGAGCCTGCCTTAACGCGGGAACCCGTGCAGCCTGCCGAGCAACCACTGCAGCGGGTCGTTTACGAACGCCCGCGTGACGAACGTATCGTGGGCGGCATCCGAGGCGAGGAAGGCGATGGCGCCAGCCTCGAGCCGGCGCGGCGGATCGGAACTGGCGTTGATGCCCTGGCTGGCCAGCAACTGCCGGATCTCCGCATTGCCGGCGGCCGAGGACCGGCCATAGGCGCTGACGAAAAAACTCTTGCGGTGATGCGTGATCCAGTTGGCGAAAATGTCGGCCTCGTCGAACACCGCGTCGAGCAGGATGACGCCGAGCAAGCGACCGCTGATGTCACCGTTCCCAAGCACGAAGGCGGCCGGGTTGTAGCCGCCGCTATAGGCGACCAGCACCACCGGCATGGCCTCGAATGTCGTCGCCTTGGCGCCGGTCAGCTTGGCCAGCCCCTGCGCCGCCTCGGCCATGAACCCAGCAAAATAGCCCGACGTCCAGAAATTGCCGGCGCTGGAGTCCTGCGCGTTGCTAGCGAATTGCGGCGCCACCACAACGGCGTTGAGGCCAGACGCCTCAACCTGTGCGACGACCCGCTGGCGGCCGACCACGTCGCGCTGCAAGGTGGCGCCATTGCCGTGGAAGAACACCACGATCACCGCCGATTTGGCCGGATCGAACCCCTTCGGCACGGCCAGCAGCGTCGAGCGGTCGGAATAGGTCTCGTCTTCCCAGTAGATGCCGCCGCGCGGCGAGGTGTGGCCAAACCTGCCGTTGGCGGTCACGTCCAGAAACGGCCCCGAGCCGTCGGGCAATTTTCCGCGATAGGGAAAGGGTGACGCCTTGAACGGCACGATGGTGGATATCGCCTTGTGCAAGCGCGCGCCCTGGCTTGCCATCGGAAACGCCGCCGTGGCCAGCAATGCGGCGACGACGGCGCGCCGGTCGACCATCAGGCCGTCACCAACCGGACAGCCGGCGCCTTCGAGGGCAACAGCACGGCAAAGAACGCCGGGATGGCGACGAGATACGCGATCGCGGCCCATTGCAGCACGGCGCTGAGACCGAAACTGGTGGCGACGATCGGCACTGCGGCCGAGCCGATCACCGAGAAACAGCCATTGATGCCCCACGCCCACACGAACAGATGCTCCTTGCCGAGCCGCGCCAGCCAGGTCATCGCGGTGGCCATCGGCATGCCCATCAGGAAGGCCGGCGGCGACACCAAAAGGAAGCAGAGCAGCAGCCGCACCGCATAGGGATAGGCGCCGATCCGGTCGAGCACCGGTGACAAATAGAAACCGTAGGCTAGCAGCAGCACGCAGACGGCCAGCAGAACCACCGGCAGCAGCGTCCTGGCGCGGTCGAAGATGCGCTCCGCAAACAAGCTGCCCAGGCCGGAAAACACCAACATCGACGAGATCAGCACCGAAGCCGACACCGTCGGATTGGCGAGCGCCACGGTGAAGCGGCTGATCAGCCCGACCTCGACCATGATATAGCCGAGGCCGAGGCAAGCGAAATAGAGGATAGTGCCGAGCTTGCCGCGCGAGCGCGAGAACACGATGCGCCAGCCGAAGATGACTGGCAAAAGCACCAGCGACGCCGCCGTGAGGCAGGCGATGCCGAGCGTCGCCCAGATCAAGAGATAACCCCAATCGTCCTGGAACAGATCGAGCCGGTCCAGCGTGCGCGGCAGGTCGGCGACCTTCACATAGGCGGCGAAATAGGGCTGGTCGTTGCTGAGCGCACGCGCGTCAAAGACATAATCGCCGGCGAGCTTTTCCCAGCCGCCGGTCAAAAGCGCGTGCCAGGTCATGCGCTGCAGTTCCGTCGCCGGCAGGACCTGCGGACCGGCATCGCCGCCGGCGCCCGCACAGGCATCGAGCGTTGGATCGGCAGGCGCCGTCGGGTCGCAGTTGGGATTCCCGGGTGCAGACGCGTCGGCGGGTGCTGTCGCATCGGCGGCGGGCTGCGTCAGCGTCGCGTCCTGTCCGCTGCCGAAGATCGAGGCGCGGTAATCATCGAGCACCTTTTGCGCACCGGCCCCATCATAGACCATGCCCGGATAATAGACTTCCTCCCAGGACATCGACTTGGTGTAGTCGCGCAGCGTCTTGATTTCGGTCTCGGTGAAGCCGCCGCGCTTGAACAGCACCGTCGTCGTCGAGAGATAGCTCGACACCGCGAAGACGTCATTGGCCGCGCCCTGCGGATCGAATGTCCTGGCCGCTTCGGCGATGGTCGCATAGAGCTTCAGCACCGATTTCGGCGGCTCTTCCTTGTTCCACAAGGTCACCGACAGCACGCCGCCATCGGCCAGCGCGTGCATGTAGCTCAGCATCGCCTCGTGCGTGTAGGCGTACTTCTCCGAGATGGCGAAACCGCCTGGATTGGACAGGCCGACACTGTCGGCGAGGCTGAGGTCGATGACGTCGTAGCGCTCGGCGGTGTTGGCGAGGAACAGGCGGCCGTCATAGTCGATCACCTTGAGCCGCGGCTCGGCCAGGATATCGCCGGTGACATCCCTGAGCACCGGATCGCGGAACGCCCGCAACGTCATCGGGTTGCTCTCGGCGACGGTCACCGAGGTCGATCCGGCATTGAGCGCGGCCTGCGTGGAGATGCCGCCGCCGAACTGCACGACGAAGGTTTTCGGCTTGCCCTTGATGACATAGGGATAGTGCATCGGCAGGTAGCGGAAATAGACCTGCTCCGCCGGCGCCAGGTTGCGCATGATGCCTTCCGGCCCGTCGCCGTCACGATACATGCCGACATAGGTGTTGGCCGGCACCTCGGGCATGCCGAAGGCTGCGTTGTCGCTCAGGCCCGGCGCGAAATGCATGTAGGAGCTGGCATAGACCTGCAGGTCGCCGAACGGCGAGACGCTGCGGTAGATGCGCTTGCCGTCCGGGAAGTTGCGGGCGTAGGCGACGCCCTTGTATTGCGACACCGCGATGTCTTGTATGCCGAGCAGGCCGGGCAGCATCAGGTAGCCCGATATCGACAGCACTGCCACGACCACGCCGGCAACGACGCTCTTCCAGGCGCCGAAAGCGGCGAACCACAGCAGCGAACCGGCGGCCCACAACAGCAGCGGCACGACGATGATGATTTCCGGCGAAAACAGATACATCGACACCAGCACGACGAGGCCGGCGAGACCCGAACCGGTGAGATCGGCGAAATAGACGCGGCCGAAGGCGGTGCGGCTCTTCAGGAAGACGATGCCGAGAAAGAACGCACCGGCCAGGAAGGGCAGGAGATAGAGCAGGAAATTGGCCAGCAGCCGCCATTTCTGTTCGGGGTCGGAGACCAGGAAGATGGCGTTGAACGGCACCGTCTGGGCGACGAGGTTGGAGCCGACGGCAAGCGGGCCGATCAGCAGCAAGGCGGCGGTGGCCGCACCTTGCCAGTGGCGGTCGAACCAGCCCTTGCCGGCGAAGATGACGACGCTGGACAGCGAGAAGCCGAGCATGGCGAGGCTGACCACCAGCGAGCCGAAATGCGACCAGCTGCCGACGGCGAACACCCGCATCACCGCTATCTGCAATGCGATGATGGCTCCGGCGATCAGCCCGACCGCGAGATAGTGCGCGAGCCGAGGCGCCTCGAGCGGAGGAACGGCCTTCAGGGAAGGAAGAGCCGGGCGGGAATTCGATATGACGGCTGCCATTCAGGTCCCTTGATGCGGCAATGCTCAGGCGTTGTGCGTGCCGACGATCTGGTCGCCTTCGAGCTTCGTGAACGGCACGAACGGTACCACCTTGCCATTGTAGATGTCCGAGCGGACGATGTTGAAGGTGCCGTCGGCAAGCTGCTGCTTGATCACCTTGAGCACGTGCTGGGCGCCCGGCGGACCGACCGGAATGACCATCACGCCATTCGGCTTGAGCTGCTGCAGCAGCGATGGCGGGATGTGGTCGATGCCGCAGGTGACGATGATCTTGTCGAACGGGCCGACGCTTTCCCAGCCATAATAACCGTCGGCGTTGCGGCTGGTGACCGAGCCGAACTCGCTGTAGCCGCGCTCGATCAGCGCGTCGTAGGTGCGGCGGGTGCGCTGCGCCAGCGGGTTGATGATCTCTATCGTGTGCACCTTGTCGGTGAGGTTGGCGAGATACGCCGACTGGTAGCCCGAGCCGGTGCCGACCTCGAGCACGGCTTCGCCGAACTGCACGTCTATGGATGTCGTCATGCGCCCGACCAGGTGCGGACCCGAAATGGTCACGCCATAGCCGATGTCGAGGAAGGCATGGTCATAGGCGCGGCCCAGATTCTGGGGCAGCACGAATTCTTCGCGAGGCGTCAGGAGGAAGGCGCGCTTGTTGCGGTCGTCCAGCACGTCCTTGTTGTAGACCATGATCTGGAAGCGATCGAACCGCTCGGCCAGGAACTTCGGATCCTCGCCGCGATTGGCCACCATCCAGTCGATGAACGACTTTTTGTCCTTGAACGGCACTTCGGCGTTGCGGTCGTAGGGCACCGGTACATTGGCCCTGACGGTGGCCGGAAGAATGGAAAACACCGCAGCACCCGCCGACAGCGCCAAGAAGTCCCGACGCTTCATGGAAAAGCCTCCAAAGTGGCCTTTGCCACTCCAAACCAAGCACTTGAACGGAGTGCACCGGCTCCCAAAACGAGTCAATGGCCGTCGCGAGACAGCCGTCCGGGCCAAGAATTTGTGGCAGGCGGGCAACAGTTTTTGACGGTGCCCAAGGCCTTCCCGACGCCACGCAACGAGCGCCCGCCATCGTGGCATGACCGGCCGAACAGCCACCCGCACAAATTAGCGAGGGCTGTTTTGCTTGACTTGCCGGACAAAAACGGGCAGCAAAACAGGATTGGAAGGGCTGCAATACCGCGTGCATGGTCGTGGACAAGCCTTTTTCGGCACAAAGTCCACGTCTCTCTGTTGGTTTTGAGAGGGATTGGTTAACCAACTTTGTCCATATTTTGAAGCAATCGGCAACTAACGACAGGCGCGGAAAACGCGTCGGGGACCACCTGGGATCACTCACAGAATGGTCGTCGCGGCTATCACAGCCGCGGACGTGGGAGCCGATTGGAGCAAGATTGGTGGCATGGCGTTCTTGAGTAGAAACATTGTCGGGGACACGCGTTGGGAGGGCGAGAATGCCTGCGACGCTCCACGTTCCTCATCCTTCACCCCTAAACGGATCGTCCGCTGGGTCGCCGTGCCCGGCGTCAGCGCTGCCGTGGGCCTTTGGCTGATCGGCACCATGGCCGGCCTCAGTTCGGTCGGCGCCTCGCTGTCGGCGACGTCGGGCGGCCTGCCGCAGACGCTGTCCATGCCGGGCTCGCTGGCGCTGGCCGATCCGCTGAAACAACATTTCCTGACATCCTCGGCGCCGTTCGTGCTGGCCAATGCCCATGGCGGCGCAGAAGCCCTGCACGATCATGCCGTGCAATGCGGCGCCAGCTGTTTCAAGCTGGCCAGGGTGAGCCCCCACGCGGAGAAATCCGCACGCCTCGTGGCATCGGCAAAGCCGGCGGTCTTGAAGTCGAAGGCGCAGGAGCGCTTCGAACGCATGGAAGCATCGCTGTCGCCGACCAAGCTCGCGGCTGCCTTTGCCGGCGCCGGCAAGCCTGTCGCCACGGCCGACGCCCGCCCGGTGATTTCCAGCATCGGGGCCCAGATTACCCAGGCGTCGCTGGTGCCGTCCGTCCAGGTCGTCGCCAGCCTGTCGGACGACATTCCACCGCCCGCGGCGGAACGCTTCGCCCGAGCCGGCACCGGCTCCGTTGTCGTGCAGACCGCGCCTGCGCCGACGGGTTTTGCCCAGCCGGAGACACCTGACAACGCTCAGTTGGCGCTCGCTCTCGTCCAGTCGATGCCGGTCCAGGACGAAGCCTTCGCCTCGCCGCTGCCGATGACCGGCGCCTCGGCCGATGTCGCGGTCGCGCCTGTCGAGACCCAAAAGGCGCAGCCCGGCGACGCCGCCTCGCTGCCGGACGCGCTCACCGACGACGTGCCGCTGCCGACCCGCCGGCCGCAATATGACGGGCCGCAGCAGCCCAAGGTGGTGGAACAGGACAAGGCCGTGGAGCAGGACAAGCCGGCTCCACAGCCCAAGATCGCGCAGCAGAAGCCGGCTCCCCAGGCAAAGCCGGCCCAACAGGCCAGGCAAGGCCGCCAAGGCGGCGACGTGCTGGCCTATGCCAAGCCGGACACGCCTTCGGGCGGCCTTGGCCAGGCGTTCAGAAACCTGTTCAACGGGCCGAGCGCCGGAAGCGGTGCCGGACACGGCGTTGCAGTCTATGACATCAGCGCCGGCATGGTTTACATGCCGGACGGCGAGAGGCTCGAAGCGCATTCGGGCGTCGGCGCCATGACGGACCAGCCGCGCTATGTCAACCAGAAGAACCGTGGACCGACGCCGCCCAACACCTACAATCTGTCGCTGCGCGAGGCGCGCTTTCACGGTGTCGAGGCGTTGCGCCTCACCCCGGTCGATGGCCGCAACAAATACAATCGCGACGGCTTCCTGGCCCATAGCTACCTGCTTCGCGGCCGCTACGGACAGTCCAGCGGCTGCGTTGCCTTCAAGGACTATGCGCGCTTCCTCGCCGCCTACAAGAAGGGCAAGATCAAGCGCCTGGTCGTCGTGCCGCGCCTGAACGGATCGGCGACGCGGGTAGCATCCAACGGAAGCGGCGCCTGATCGGCGTCGGACAGGCACGGGCCGTGGCTTTCTCCTCCTGACAGCCTTCTGTCAGGAGCCGCGTCTGGCGGCGTGCCCCGCCCCATCCCACTCTTTCCATTTTGGCCAAGACCTCCCATATTCGGGACATGGCCAGATCCCCCGACAAGAAAACGCCGCCGACGGCGAATGACGACCGCGCCGCGCCCAAGCGGCGCAGTCCGCTGACCGATTTCCTCGACGCCTCCGAACCGCTGCGCAAAGGCGGCTTCGCCGAGATGCCGCAACCCGAGCTGTCGGGCATGCCGCTGACCGGTTCGATCGCCGACTGGGCCGAGCAGATAGAGCAGGAGGCGGAGAAGGAAGGGCGCCAGACCGGCAAGGGCGACGGCGGCAAATCGCCAAAGCCTTCGAAGAAGATTCCCGAACGCTCCGCCGCCCCGGGACGCACGGCGCGCGGCACCTCGATGGGCGGCGCGGCCACCGCCCGCGAGCGCACCGCCGCCGGCCTCAATCCCGTCGCCGGCCTCGACGTCTCGCTGGAAGAGGCCGAGACGATGACCTCGAGCGGCGTCACCGCGACGGTGGCCGCCCTCTCCGCATTGATCGAATCCGGCAATCCGCTGCACAAGGACGGCGTGCTGTGGACACCGCACCGCCCTGCCCGGCCGGAAAAATCCGAAGGCGGCATCGCCATCAAGATGGTGTCGGACTTCGAGCCGGCCGGCGACCAGCCGACCGCCATCAAGGACCTTGTCGAAGGCATCGACAACAACGACCGCACCCAGGTGCTGCTCGGCGTCACCGGCTCCGGCAAGACCTTCACCATGGCCAAGGTGATCGAGGAGACGCAGCGCCCCGCTTTGATCCTGGCGCCGAACAAGACGCTTGCCGCGCAGCTCTATTCCGAGTTCAAGAAATTCTTCCCCGACAACGCGGTGGAGTATTTCGTCTCCTACTACGACTATTACCAGCCGGAAGCCTACGTCCCGCGCACCGACACCTTCATCGAGAAGGAGTCCTCGATCAACGAGCAGATCGACCGCATGCGCCATTCGGCGACGCGCTCGCTGCTCGAGCGCGACGACGTCATCATCGTCGCCTCGGTGTCCTGCATCTACGGTATCGGCTCGGTCGAGACCTATACGGCAATGACCTTCCAGATGCAGATCGGCGACCGGCTCGACCAGCGCGCGCTGCTCGCCGACCTCGTCGCCCAGCAATACAAGCGCCAGGACATCAACTTCGTCCGCGGCTCGTTCCGTGTGCGTGGCGACACGATCGAGATCTTCCCGGCCCACCTGGAAGACCGCGCCTGGCGCATCTCGATGTTCGGCGACGAGATCGAGCAGATCACCGAGTTCGACCCGTTGACCGGCCAGAAGACCGGCGAGCTGAAAAGCGTCAAGATCTACGCCAATTCGCACTATGTGACGCCGCGCCCGACGCTGAACCAAGCGATCAAGTCGATCAAGGAAGAACTCAAGCAGCGTCTTGTGGAACTGGAACGCGCCGGCCGCCTGCTGGAAGCGCAGCGGCTGGAACAGCGCTGCCGCTTCGACCTCGAAATGCTGGAAGCCACAGGCTCCTGCGCCGGCATCGAGAACTATTCGCGCTATCTCACCGGCCGCCAGCCCGGCGATCCGCCGCCGACCTTGTTCGAATACATTCCCGACAATGCGCTGGTCTTCATCGACGAAAGCCACGTCACCGTGCCGCAGATCGGCGGCATGTATCGGGGCGACTTCAGGCGCAAGGCGACGCTGGCCGAATACGGCTTCCGCCTGCCGTCCTGCATGGACAACCGGCCGCTGCGTTTCGAGGAATGGGACGCCATGCGCCCGCTGTCCGTCGCGGTCTCGGCAACGCCGGGCGGCTGGGAGATGGAGCAGGCCGGCGGCGTCTTTGCCGAGCAGGTCATCCGCCCGACCGGCCTGATCGACCCACCGGTCGAAGTGCGCCCGGCGAAAAGCCAGGTCGACGATGTCGTCGGCGAGATCCGCGAGACCACCAAGGCCGGCTACCGCACGCTGGTCACCGTGCTGACCAAGCGCATGGCCGAGGACCTGACCGAATACCTGCATGAGCAGGGCGTGCGCGTGCGCTACATGCACTCCGACATCGATACGCTGGAACGCATCGAGATCCTGCGCGATTTGCGCCTCGGCGCCTTCGACGTGCTGGTCGGCATCAACCTGCTGCGCGAGGGCCTCGATATTCCCGAATGCGGCTTCGTCGCCATTCTCGACGCCGACAAGGAAGGGTTCCTGCGCTCCGAGACGTCGCTGATCCAGACCATCGGCCGCGCTGCCCGCAATGTCGACGGCAAGGTCATTCTCTACGCCGACCAGGTCACCGGCTCGATGGAAAGGGCGATGGCCGAAACCAACCGCCGCCGCGAAAAGCAGATGGAATGGAACGCGGCCAACGGCATCACGCCCGAATCGGTCAAGTCGCGCATCTCCGACATTCTGGATTCGGTCTACGAGAAGGACCACGTCCGCGCCGACATCTCGCAGTTCACCGACAGCGCCGGCGCCATGATGGGCAACAACCTCAAGGCCCATCTCGACGCCATGGACAAGCAGATGCGCGACGCCGCCGCCAACCTCGATTTCGAGAAGGCAGCCCGCATCCGCGACGAGATCAAGCGGCTGCGCGAGATGGAACTGTCGATTTCCGACGATCCGCTGGCGCGCGAGGTGGAAGGCCAAAGCCCCGCCTCGGGCCGCGAAAAGGGCAAGCACAACAAGGGCGTGGCCAAACATCGTACGGCGGAGGAACAGGAGCGTTTCCGCAAGTTCGAGGAAGCGCGTGCCGCCGAAGAGGCGGCCAAGGCTGCCCGGCCCAACCTCTTCCGCAAGCCTGATCTCGACGAGATGGGCGCCGACGGCGCTGTCCCGGTCAAGAAGCCGCTGTTTGCCAAACCCTCGATCGACGACATGGGTCCCGGCACCGACATGCCGACGCCGGCAGGTGCCGTATCGCGCTCGCTGTTCAAGAAACAGTCGGCGTCCGAGGCACACGGCTCCGACTTCGGCATTCCAGGCGAAGCCACCAAGCCGCTGTTCAAGAAGAACTCGCTCGACGAGATGACCGTGCGGCGAACGGAAAAGCCGGTCGAAGGAAAGCTGCCCACCAAGCCGCAGCCAATCTCCCCCCAACCGGGGGAGATGCCCGGCAGGGCAGAAGGGGGCGCGAAGGATCGCGACGACAAACCAATCATTCGCCAGCGCGCCGGCATCGGTTCGTATGAGGATCCAGGCGACGCCCGCCGAGAGAAGCGCCGGCCGGGCAAGACAGGTCGGCCGGGACGGTAGCTGCCGCTTCCTTCTCCCCCTGTGGGAGAAGGTGGATCGGCGCGCAGCGCCGAGACGGTTGAGGGGTGTTCCAGCGGAGTGAGACGTTGGTATTCCCTGGAGCAAAAATCCACCCGCAAACCGTCGTCTGAGCTAATGGTTGCGCTTCTCCCACAGTGGGAGAAGGCAAAGCGCTCCGCCCCTAACATCCCGCTTCGCCCAGCCGCAACCACCTCTGGACCATGAGCCATTCCTTGCCGCCGAGCGGCGGAAACGATACGCACGGCTGCAATTCCGCCTCTCAACGCAACATTCCGCCGGCCCACCCATGAAACCCAGGGATATCGCCGCCTACATCTTCCTGGCCATCACCTGGGGCCTGTCCTTCCTTGTCCTGCTCAAGGTTGTGCATGCCTTCGGCTGGGTCGGTGCGGTCACCTTGCGCGCACTGATCGCCGGCATCACGCTTTTCCTGCTCGCGGCGGCGACGCGGCGACGGCTCGATTTCAGCGCCGGCTGGCAGCACTTCGCCGTGGTTGGCGCGACGACGGTCGCGGCGCAACTGATCGGCCTGTCCTACGCCACCCCACGCATCGGCACCGCGATGGCGGCGATCCTTGTTGCCGCGATCCCGCTGTTCTCGATGATCCTCGGCCAATTGTGGGGGCTTGAACGCATCACTGTTCGCGGACTGGCCGGCCTGCTGCTCGGCGCCGCCGGCATCACCGTGCTGGTCGGCTTTCCCGCCGTCCCGATCACGGCACCCTTCGCGTTCGGCTGCGCCGCCTCGCTGTTCAGCTCCTTCTCCGCCGCCTTCGGCAGCAACTACGCCAACCGCCACCTGCGCGCGGCGGGCTCGTTCGAGCTCACCGGCGCCGCTTTTCTGTTCGGCGGCCTGATGACGCTGCCGCTGCTGCTGGCAGTACCGGTGCCAGCCATGCCACGCCCCGTCGACTTCCTCTACCTCGCCCTTCTCGCCTGCGTGATGAGCGCGCTGACCTACATCGTCTATTTCCGGCTGGTTGCCAGCATCGGCGCCACCAGGACGATCAGCGTCGAATTCGCGGTTACGACGATAGCGGTGCTGGCCGGAACGCTTCTGCTCGGCGAGCAGCTGACCGTCGTCCAGAGCTTCGGCGCGACGGCGATCATCGGCGGCTGCATGCTGGTGCTGGACCCGTTCCCGCGCCGGACGGAAGCGGCCGTCTTGCCATCGGCCCAACCTTTGGTGTAATCGCCTCTAGCATGATCCCGAAAAGTGGAATCCGGTTTTCGGGCAAGATCATGCTTTAACAAGAGAACAGAACCTTGGGCTCTGCACTCGAACGTCTCGAAAGGAGGGCTCACGTGTTCACGTTTCATCGTCACCATCGTCAGCGTGGCCCGATTTCTGCCCTGCGAGCTTGCTTGCAGGGCTGACCAGGGACGGTCCGGGTTTTTCCCGCTTCGATTTTTTGGTCTGCCCTTCGTGGTGCTGCAATGCCGAGCCTGATGGCCAGCAAGCGCACCGTCAAAGTGCACTGAGCCGGACACGGCAAGACCAGAGAAATCATAATGGCCCTGATCAGCCTCAAATCCCTCGGCGTCGCCATGAGTGCGCCGCTGTTTTCCAATCTCGACCTCACCATCGGCACTGGCGACCGGCTCGGCATCGTCGCCGCCAACGGTCGCGGCAAGTCGACCTTGCTCAAATGCCTGACCGGCGAGATCGAGCCGACGTCGGGCGACATCACCCGCACGCGCGGCCTGCGCGTCGGCCATGTCGAACAGTCCGTTGCCCCTGCCTTGCTCGGCCGCACCTTCCATCAGGTGGTGGCCGACGCCCTGCCGCCCGAGCAGGCCGACAGCGAGATGTGGCGCGTCGATGTGGTGCTGGATTCGCTTGATGTGCCGGAGGCAATGCGCGAGCGAGAAATGCGCGCGCTGAGCGGCGGCTGGCAGAGGCTGGCGCTGATCGCCCGCGTCTGGGTCACCGATCCGGATATGCTCTTGCTCGACGAGCCGACCAACCATCTCGACCTCGCCCGCATCAGCCAGTTGGAGAGCTGGATGAACGCGCTGCCGCGCGAGGTGCCTGTCGTCATCGCCAGCCATGACCGCGCCTTCCTCGACGCCACCACCAACCGCACCCTGTTCCTGCGCCCGGAACAGTCGCCGGTGTTTGCGCTGCCCTACTCCCGCGCCCGGCAGGCGCTCGACGAGGTCGACGCCTCGACCGAGCGCAAGTTCCAGCGCGACATGAAGGTGGCGCAGCAACTGCGCCGCCAGGCCGCCAAGCTCAACAACATCGGCATCAATTCGGGCAGCGATCTTTTGACGGTCAAGACCAAGCAGCTCAACCAGCGGGCGGAAAGACTGGAAGAGGCGGCGAATCCGGCGCATCGCGAGAAGTCGGCCGGGGCAATAAGACTGGCCAATCGCGGCACCCACGCCAAAGTGCTGATCACGCTCGACGACGCGGCGGTTGAAACGCCCGACGGCACGCTGCTGTTCAAAACCGGCAAGCGCCACATCTGCCAGGGGGACCGCATCGTGCTGCTCGGCCGCAATGGCGTCGGCAAGTCGCGCTTCGTCACCCTGATCCGCAACGCCATCCTCGAGCCGGACGCCGTTCAGAATGTGAAGGTGACGCCGTCGACGGTGCTCGGCTACAGCGATCAGGCGCTGTCGGGCATCAGCGGCGACGACACGCCGCTGGCCATGGTCTCTCGCCGCTACGATGTCGGCGAGCAACGCGCCCGCTCGCTGCTTGCCGGCGCCGGCGTGGTCATCGAGATGCAGGAGAAGAAGATCGGCGTGTTGTCCGGCGGCCAGAAGGCACGGCTGATGATGCTGGCGCTCAGGCTCGCCAATCCCAACTTCTATTTGCTCGACGAGCCGACCAACCATCTCGACATCGACGGCCAGGAAGCGCTGGAGGAGGAATTGCTCAAGCACCAGGCAAGCTGCGTGCTCGCCTCGCACGACCGCTCCTTCATCCGCGCCATCGGCAACCGCTTCTGGCTGATCGAGAAGCGGAAGCTGACCGAGGTGGAGGATCCCGAGGACTTTTTCCGCGAGGTGGCGGATATGGCGGGTTGAGAGCGATCGATTGGCCGTAGGCTATTTGCTTACAGACTCTTGATTTGTGTAAGCGATCTGTTTACATACATCCATGATCAAGTCCTTCAAGAACAAGGCGCTGTCGGACCTCTTTCAAACCGGAAAGTCAGGCAAGATCGACGCCAAGATGCACAAGCGCGTTCTTGTTCGACTTGACCGCCTGGAAGCTTCGGAGAAACCGGAGGAGATGAACCTCCCCGGCTTCGATTTTCACCAGCTCAAAGGCTTCGATCCCATCCGCTACACGGTCCACGTCAACGGCCCGTGGTGCATCACATTCGAGTTCGACGGCAAGGACGCCGCCCGCGTCGATTTCGAGCAATACCACTGAGGCGGCCAGATTGGAGAAGTTCGACTTATGACCGAGAACAAGCCGATGCGTCCTCTTGAGCGTTGTCCCTCCCACCCGGGAGCGCTGCTTGAGGACATTATCCCGGCAACCGGAAAGACCAAGGTGGAAATTGCAAATCTGCTCGGGATCTCCCGGCAGCAGCTCTATGACATCATTCGCGAAAAGAAGCCGGTTTCGCCGGCCGTGGCCGCCCGCCTTGGGAAGCTGTTCGGCGACGGAGCCGCGATCTGGCTTCGGATGCAGGCGGCTTTCGATGCCTGGCACGCCGAGCGCGAGGTTGATGTCTCAGCGATCCCGACGCTTAAGGTTGCGTAGGTCTTACTCTGGGTCGAATCCCGGGTCGTAACAAAAATTGCGACGCTGTGTCGGATTGCCTGAACCTGCCTCGTCCTTGGGATGCCGACACGATGATGCCGGCGTCAACCCAGGGAGAATGCATCATGTCCGTCCTTTCATCCATCGGTCGCATCGCAACCCAATATGCGGCGGCGCGTGCCCGCCACCGCAGCGAACGCATCCTGCTCTCGCTGCCGGCCGAACTGCGCAAGGATATCGGCTTTCCGGAAATCCTGGATGCGCGAGACAGCCGTCGCGCGGCGACCTTCTCGGCCAAGATCATATGACCGCGACGAACCGGCCCATGTGCCTGTCGTTCAAACCCTCCGGTTGCCCGGCCTGTCCGGGCCCCGCCTGCGAAAAAAATTTCGCCGCCATGTAGGATCGCCGTCGTCCCGTGCGTCCTGGGATTGGCAAAGCCAAGCCAAGCGCAAAGAGGAGCAAGAGATGACCGACCAGACCCCCGTTCAGCCCAGGGCAGAAGTGCTCGGCGGATTGACCCCCTATCTGCAGGTGGACGGCGCCTTCAAGGCTGCCGAATTCTACAAAACGGCCTTTGGCGCCGAGCAGGTCTTTGCCTATCCGGCCGACGAGCAGGGCCGCACCATGCACATCCATCTCCACATCAACGGCTCGACGCTGATGCTTTGCGACGCCTATCCCGAACACGGCCATCCGCATCAGAAGGCGCAGGGCTACACGCTGCAGCTCCATCTCGGCGATGGCGATATCGATACCTGGTGGCAGCGCGCCGTCGATGCCGGCTGCGAGGTGGTCACGCCACTGCAAGTGATGTTCTGGGGCGACCGCTGGGGTCAGCTCAACGATCCGTTCGGCGTCGCTTGGGCCATGAATGCGCCGGTGAAATAAGGCGGAAGCTTTTCACCTCTCCCCTTGTGGGAGAGGTCGGATTGCCCCGAATTGCCTTTCGCAATTCGGTTGGCAATCCGGGTGAGGGGTAATTTGGCGCCAAGCTGGAACGCCCCTCATCCGTCTCGGCGCTGCGCGCCGATCCACCTTCTCCCACAAGGGGGAGAAGGAAGTACCCCACCAATGAGGAGTTCCACCATGTCCTATGTCGATGGTTTCGTGCTTGCCGTGCCTAAGGCCAAACTTGACGACTACAAGAAGCTCGCCAACCTCGCAGGCCCGATATGGATGGAACACGGCGCGCTGGCCTATGTCGAATGTATCGGCGACGACGTGCCCTATGGCGAGCTGACCTCGTTCCCGCGTGCCGTCCAGGCCAAGGACGACGAGGTCGTCATCTTCTCCTGGGCCGTTTACGAATCCAGGCAGAGCCGCGATGCGGTCATGGCCAAGGTGATGGCCGATCCGCGCCTGCAATCCGACTGGTCGACCATGCCGTTCGACGGCAAGCGCATGATCTTCGGCGGCTTCCAGCCGTTCATGGAGCTTTGAGCAGCTGGCGCAGTGAGCGCCTGTTGCCAATCTGTTACCCGCCGAGCTTGTCCAGCAGCGGCTTCAGCCTGTCGCCATAGCGCTTCCATAGGTCGACGGACCCCTGGTACATCGGCTGGCGCACTTGCGCAGCCGATGCGGTGCGCACAGGCCGGTCCGTCTGGTGGAACGACAGCACGGCATCGTCCCATGGCAGGCCGAGATGGTCGATGAGCGCCCGGCTCTGCCCTTCCTGGTCGGCGACGAAATCCTCGTAGCGCACATCGTGCACGACACCCGGCAGCACACTGTGCCAATGCGCCATGATGTCGGTGTAGAGATTGTGGAAGTCGGCGAGTTCGCCGAGATCATAGCCGTAGCGATGGCTGTCGCCGCGGAAATGCACCTTGTAGATCGACAGGCAGGTCGCCGCCGCATCGCGGGCGCAATGGATGATCCTGGCCTTCGGCATCATCATGTGGATGAAGCCGACGAGCAGGAAGTTGCCCGGCATCTTGTCGGTGACATGGCGCATATGCGGGAACCGGGCGTGCAGCATGTCGAGATAGGCCCGGCCTGCCTCGGCGAAATCGGCGTCGTCCGTTTCCGCCACGCCCCAGGGGAAGCCGCCCGGCATCGTTGCCGGGAACTGTTTGCCGACCGCCTTCTTCAGGATGCTGAGCTCGCCCGCGCCATAGACCTGCGGATGGCTGGCGATGATCTGCTCGACCAGCGTCGTACCCGAACGCGGCATGCCGACGATGAAGATCGGCGCGTCATCGGTGATCGGGCTCTGCTTGTGCCGTTCGAAGAAGCCGGCGTCGAACACCGTCTTCATCGCCTCGAATTCCGCGCGCGTCCTGACGGGATCATAGTTGATCCCCTTGCGGCGAATGGCATTGCCTTCGGCGAAATAGTCGAAGGCCATGTTGTAGTCCTTCAGATCGTCATTGGCCTTGCCGAGCCCGAAGGACAGCTGCATGCGTGCCAGGCTGCCCTGCGGCGCCTTGGCATGCTGGGCTTCCATGCCGGCCAATTCGGCGTCGCGCTCCTGCTGGCGCTTGACCTGCGCCAGCATCAGCCAGGCCGTGGCCATGCCGGGATTAACCGCCAACGCCTGCCGGAACAGATCGGCAGCTTCATCGAGCTTGCCCTTTTCCATCAACCCGACGCCGAGCCCGTGCAACAGATCGGCATCCTTGGGGCGAATGGTCAGTGCCTCCTGGAAAACCGCCAGCGCCTCGTCCAGCCGCCCGGCCTCCTGCAGCGTTTCGGCAAGCCCGATGCGGGCGCGAACATGAAATGGGTTGCGTGCGACCGTGCCACGATAGATCTCTTCGGCCTCATCGAACTGGCCGACCTGCTTCAGCGACGAACCGAGATTGTCACGCGCAGCGAGCTGGTCCGGCCGCAGATCCACCGCGCCACGGAAGAAATCGATGGCCGCGGCAGGGCGGCCGAGATCGCGCATCACCGTGCCGAAATTGTTGAGGAAATCGGGATTCGTCGGCTGCAACTGCACCGATTGTTCGATGAGATCCAGCCCTTCGTCGCTGCGCCCGGTCTGGTGCAGCAGCAACCCCAGGAAATGCGCCGCGGCCGCGTGCTTGGGCTGACGCGCCAGCACCTGCCGGTAGATCGCCTCGGCTTCCTGACGGCGCCCGGCCTGATGCAGTTGCAGCGCCTGCTGCACATACTGGTCGAGCCCCAGCGGCGGCTGCCCCCCAGCGCCAGACCTCGCTCCCGCACCCGCCGCTCTTCTCTGATCTCTGTTGATGGGAAACCTGCCGTGTTTGTCCGCCTGCCGCGATCTAAGCCATTGGCGCGGCAGGTTCAAGGCTTTGCGTGGTTCCCAGCCCTATCCGTCGTGAGGGCGATCAGATCAGACGATTGGTCCCGGCAACCTGCCTGGCCCGCCTCACGGTGCCATCGGTGTCGGCGATCGTTCGCCGTGCCGCCTCATCGCTTCTGATGGTCAGCCGTGCCGACTTGGCGATCATCGGCTGGCCGGTGGGACCGACGGCAATGGCATGTATGGCGGTCGGCTTGATGATCGGATTGACCGCCGCGGTCTTTCCCCTTGAGCTTCTTGTGTAAATCATGGATTTGTCCTCGTTCAGGAGTAAATAAAAATACCTGCGTCCGGGAAATATCCCGGTGAGCTCTCAATAATTTTTTGAAATATCCTGGAGTCTTAGCAGAATTATTTTGGTATTTATAGCGATCTATTTTTTATCCAAGGCGGGCGGATTTTATGAATCATCTTGAAGACGCCGCCCGATCGATCTATATAAGATGCATCGTTTGGGCCAGAATTGGCATCTCGCGGCGTCAGAGGTTCTCGACCCGCCAATCTCATACCAAATCATCGATACCGGGCGCGCGGCACATTGGCCGTGCGACGATTTCTCAATCCGCGAAAGACATCCATGAACACCGGAACCGTGAAATTCTACAATGGCCAGAAGGGCTTTGGCTTCATTCAGCCGGCCGACGGCGGCAAAGACGTTTTCGTCCATGTCAGCGCATTGGAGCGCGCCGGTTTCCCGGGTCTCGCCGAAGGCCAGAAGCTGCAATTCGAGTTGGAGCGTGACGCCAAGGGCCGCGAATCGGCCGCCAATTTGCAACTAATCTGATCCGGCCGAATTCGATGAACGCTGACCACGGATGTACTGGCAGCTCTCGAAAGCGGCTTATTTCCAGCGATTGCCGGAAATAGGAAAGCGGGGCTCGTCCCCGCTTTTTTGCTTTCCGGATCGCCGTTTCGCATGCGCCCCCCAAGGGCGTAAAAATATCAAGGCGTAAAACTATCAAGGCCAGGACAATGCCGGACCGCACCACCCATTCCATCGCCCATTTCACCGCACCGTTCGTGCTCGGCGGGCTGGAGGGCCAATTGCCGGCTGGCGATTACGACATCGATCACGACGAAGAGCTGGTCGAGGGCATGTCGCGGCTTGCCTGGCGCCGAGTCGCCACCTTCATCCATTTGCCGGCAAGGGCGGTGAAGAACCCGCCCACCAGCCAGCTCGTCGCCATCGATTACCTGGACCTCGAAACAGCGCTGAAGCGCGACCGGGAGAATGCAGCATGATCCGTTTCCAGCAGAATGCGCGGCCGCGCAACGACACCCCCTCGCATCTCTTTGCGGTCGGCCAGACCGTGCGCATGAAAGGCCGTGGCGGCCTTCTCCTCAAGACCGCGGACCTGTTCGAAATCAAGAGCAGGTTGCCGGTGAAGGACGGTTCCCCGCAATACCGCATCCGCAGCGAACACGAGACTCATGAGCGGGTTACCACAGAAGACAATCTCGAACCGGCCGACAATCCGATTGTTGCCAGCAATCCGATTGTCTGAGACCGCGCCAAACGCCAAACCAACACGCATGAGGAGCAGCCAAGATGGCCAAGGGTCAGCAGCGAAGCAATCGCGAAACGCGCAAGCCGAAGAAGGACAAGGTGGTGGCCAAGCCCGCCTCCCCGTTCGGCTCGTCGGTCAAGCAGGCAGAGAACGGCCTGAAGCCGAAGTCCAAGGGCTGACAAACAAGGGGGCGCCTCGTGTGCCCCTCTCCGTCTTCTGTTAAGGCGACGGGCACAACTGGCCCATGCAACGCTTGCCACGGAGGCTTGCTTGAACTTCGTTATCGAGTTCTACCGGTCGCGTGACGCCGAGGAAGCGACGCTCGACAGAGTGTCGCTGGAAGCGCCGACCTTACGCGCCGCGCTGCAGGGCGCCACCGCGCTGTTCCACAGCCTGGCCATGCCGCAAATCCCCGATCGCCTGCGCATTTCCGATGAAAACGGCAGCGAACTTTATGCCGGGCCGGCCGATGGGGCCTATCGGGCCTAGACGAGAAGCATTTGCTGCATGACCCCATTAAAGTTGACGTAAGGACGAGGCCATAAGATCCGCCTGAACGCGGCCGCCAATCGGGCCGAGGCATTGTGGGCCGCCCGGCGCGATCGTCGGCCAAGGCAGGAGGCACATGGACAGGTCTCGCATCATCGTGACGGCGGTGGTGCTGGCCTTGCTCGGCGCCATCGTGCCCATCGCCGCGATGTTTCACCTTTCATGGACCCAGGCCGTCCAGAACGAATACGAACGGCTGCACCAGTTCGCCAGCCGCGCCATCGCCAGGGCTGACATATCGCTCGATGAGGCGAACGATGCCTTGCGGCAGATTGACCGGCTCAGCGGCATCCCCTGTTCGGCGGAGCACATAGCCCGCATGCGGCAACTTACCATCAACACACGCACCATCGAGGAAATGGGCTATTTTGAAAATGGCCTGCTCAAATGCTCCTCGTGGGGACCGACCGAGGGTCTCGTCGCGCAATCCAGGCCGGACTTCGTCACCAGTGACGGCATCGCCGTAACCGCCCGCATGCAGCCGGTGATGAGCGTGGGCCATACGCTGATGGCGCTGCAGTTCAAGCACCACAACGCCCTTGTCGATCCGGTGCGTTTTGCCGACGTCGTCGTCGATCCCGGTGTCCAGATCGCTCTGACGACGAAAACCGGCATCCTGCTCGGCACGCTGAACGGCCCCGACCCGGCGCGGGTTGAAAAGATCGTCGCCGGTCCTGCGGAAGGCATCGACGACGGCCTTTTGTTTGCCACCGCGCGCGGCACCGGCTGGATCGCCGTCGCCACCGAACCGGAAAGCCAGATCCTGGACAGCGTGCGCCGGCAGCAGCTCTTGCTGCTCCCGCTCGGCGCCTTCATTGCCGCCTTCATCATCGGCATGGTCGTCTGGTTGTCCCGAAGGCGGCTTTCACTCCTGGGAGAGTTGCAGATCGCCGTGCGCAAGCGCGAGTTCATCCTGCACTACCAGCCGATCGTCGACCTCAGGACCGGCAGATGCGTCGGCGCGGAAGCGCTGGTGCGCTGGAAGCGGCCGGACGGCTCCCTGGTGCGGCCCGATCTTTTCATTCCGCTTGCCGAGGAGAGCGGGCTGATCACCGCGATTACCGACCAGGTGATCGCGCTCGTCGTGTTCGACCTGAACAGCCTTCTGGTTGCCGACCGCTCCATTCACATCGCCATCAATCTCAGCGCGGCGGATGTCGGAACGGAGCGGGTTCTGCCAATTATCGCCAAAGCGCTGCAGCACACCGGGATCCAGCCGCAGCAAATCTGGCTCGAGGCGACCGAGCGCGGCTTCGTCGATATCGAGGCGGCTCGATCGGCGCTCGCCCGTGCCCGCGAACTTGGCCATGCGGTGGCGATCGACGACTTCGGCACCGGCTACTCCAGTCTCTCCCATCTCGAAGGCCTGCCGCTCGATGCCCTCAAGATCGATAAGGCGTTCATCGACACGATCAGCACGAATTCCGCCACCAGTTCGGTGACGCCGCACATCATCGACATGGCCAAGACGCTGAAGCTGACGATCGTCGCCGAAGGCGTCGAAACCCAGGCGCAGGCCGACTACCTCGTCGAACGCGGCGTCGAATATGGCCAAGGCTGGTTGTTTGCGAAGCCCATGCCCGCGGCCGAGTTCATTGCCTATTGCCGGCGGGCAGAGATACGGCCGCGTGGCGGCCGCTGAGCAGCCTGCGCCCTCTCCCGATCCATGGGCGCAAGCCTACGCTTTCAGCACGGCCCTATGTTTTCAGCACGGCCCGTCACCAACCACACGATAGTCCGCGGCGCGGGCTTCGCAGGCATTGGGGAAGCTGCGCATCTCGCCATGCCGGCGGGCGCAGACGGGGGCGTATTCGCGGGTGCAGGATGTCTGCTCTTCGCCACCGCCACCGCCACCGCCACCACCGCCACCACCGCCGCCATCGCGGCAGGGACCGTCACGCACGATGCGGTAGCCGGCGCGGTCGGCAAGGCAGGCATTGGCGAAGGTCTGGCGGTCACCACCGCGCCGAGCACAGACCGGCTCGTATTGCTTGGTGCAGAATTGCGGCTCGGGCCGCGGTGGTCGCGGACGCGGCCCCGGCCCGTCATCGACGACGACGGTGCAGGCGGCCAGAAGCGCCGACAGGAACAGGACGGCCAACCCTTGCCTGGAGTAGCCGAACCCCAGTCTGGAGACGCCAAACCCTTGCCTGGAGAAAAATGACGCCTGAAATTTCATGCTGATCTCTCCCTCGATCCCATCCCTGATGATGATCCTCGCAATTCGCCCTCCAAATGCAACCCCCGTTTGCAGCCCGCACGGCAAACCGCGACGGGAGTGGCGGTGACCGGTCCGCGCCTCCGATGTCGCTGGCCTATGCTTGACCATGGCCGTGGGCCGATGACCCGCCCGGCAACGAGGCCTATCTGCGACCGATCGACGTTCAGATCGGTCGATTTTTGCGTCGGGATGCGCCCAATGTGGCGGCCCGCGACGCTATCTTGCAACCTTCACGTTTCCGTGCGATAAATTCCGTGTTCGGGCATTTGCGACCCGGAGAGCGGAACGTTTTGGACGACCTTTCCCCGATACTGTGAATCTCTGACGGCCCCGTTTTTCGGCGGGGGGTTTGACCATGCGCCAATGCATGACTGCCGAAAGCAACCACCGGGAACTGCCCTCGACGCCAGTGGCGGGCAGGACCACCAAAGACTGAACGGGTGAAGGAGTTTCCCCAATGGCCCAGACCGGCACCGTTAAATTCTTCAACGCGACCAAAGGCTTCGGTTTCATCACGCCCGACGGCGGCGCCAAGGACGTGTTCGTCCATATTTCCGCGATCGAGGCCTCGGGCCTGCGCACGCTGGTCGACGGCCAGAAGGTCACTTTCGACGTCGAGCCGGATCGCATGGGCAAGGGCCCGAAGGCCGTCAACCTCCGCGCGGCCTGAACCGTCGACGCGTCGCACGTCCCTGCGGGTGTGCGAACGAGGCACCAGGGCTTGGCCCTGGGCATGCAAACAGTTTTTGGAAGGCGCGATGATTTTCGTCGCGCCTTTTTCATGTCGGCGACGCAGCTTGAATGCACGTCGCCCAAAACCGGATCCGGTTTTGGGTCAACGACATGCATCACAACGCTTTAAGTGCCTGTAAAACTTTCTCTTGCCGATGACGCTAAAATAAAGGACAAATTTCCTCTCGGGCATTTGCCGGCCCGAGACTGGAGTTTATGGGATCAAAGGAGCTTCCCATGCCGCAGACCGGCACCGTCAAATTCTTCAACCATGCCAAGGGCTTCGGCTTCATCACGCCGGACGATGGCGCGAAGGATGTCTTCGTCCATATTTCGGCCGTGCAGGCGTCGGGTCTTCCCGGTCTCGAAGATGGGCAGAAAGTGACATTCGACACCGAGCCGGACAAGCGCGGCAAGGGGCCCAAGGCCGTCAACCTGTCGGTCGGCTGAGCCGGCTTCGGATACAGATCGGATCCCGACAGGGCGGTTCTGCTCGATTCCGAGCGTTTTTTGGATCGACCCGTCGAAATCCGTTCAGCCTCCGTTCAGCCACGGTCGCATATTAGTCTTTGGTAAAGCCGGACCGCATCCCCTGCAAACTGCACGGCCCGGTACGAAGGAGACCAAGATGAACCGAATTTTCAAGACAGCCGTGCTGTCCACCGCCGTTGCCGCCACCATGCTCGCGGCCCTGCCCGCTGCCAACGCGCGTGACTGGCGCCATCACGGCCATCACGGCAATGGCGATGCCATTGCCGCCGGCGTCCTCGGCCTCGCCGCCGGCGCCCTGATCGGTGGCGCGTTGGCCAATGACCGGCCGCCGCCCGACGCTGACCGCTACTACGATGACGGTTACTACGATCGTGACGTCGTGGTGCGCCCGGCCCCGGTCCGCCGCTACTACGCGGAGCCGCGGGTGGTCTACGCCGACCGTTATGCCGAACCGTGGACGCGTGACTGGTACGAGTACTGCTCCGACCGCTACCGCAGCTTCAACTCGCGTACCGGCACCTTCACCGGCAATGACGGCGAGCAGCATTTCTGCACCGCAAACTGAGGCTTCCCTGCCCCACAAAAAAGCGCTGGCTGCATGGCCGGCGCTTTTTTGTTGTGTTGCCGCTTCGGAACTTTCTGAGGTCGGCTCGGATCCAGTCCGAAGGATTTCAAGTCAGGAACGGATTGGTCCTGCGCTCTTCGCCAAAACGGCCGCCGGGGCCATGGCCGCAGATGAAGCCGATATCGTCGCCGAGCGGCAGCAGCTTGTCCTTGATCGACGCGATCAGCGTCGCGTGGTCGCCGCCCGGCAGGTCGGTGCGGCCGACCGAGCCGCGGAACAGCACGTCGCCGACATGGGCGAACTTGGCCGCGCGGTTGTAGTAGACGACATGGCCAGGCGCATGACCCGGGCAGTGCAGCACCTCGAACACATGGCCGCCGAACGACACGGTCTCGCCCTCGGTGAGGAACCGGTCGGGAACGCAATCGCGCGAACCATCGATGCCGTAGCGCCTGCCCTGGTTCGCCAGATTGTCGAGCAACGGCTTGTCGGCCGCATGCGGACCGATGATCTCGATACCGAGCGCCTCCTTCAAGTCCATCGCGCCGCCGGCGTGGTCGATGTGGCCATGGGTGATCCAGATCGCCCCGGCCGTGATCGCATTGTCCTTCAGCACCGCCAGCACCTTGTCGATGTCGCCGCCCGGATCGACGACGACGCCACGCTTGTCGTCCATGTCGAACAGGATGGTGCAGTTCTGCTGGAACGGTGTGACCGGCACGATGCCGGCATTGAGCTGACCCATGATCGTCCTTTCGCTATCTCGGGCGTCATGTAGAGGCAGCGGCGAAGGGCGTCCACCCTCGAGGGGACGAACAGCCAGTCACTTCAACGACAGAAATGGCACTTCAACGACAGAAATGGCGCTTCAAAAACAGAAATGGGCGGCCGAAGCCCCCCACTTGGCCAGTCCGAGATGACAGGCTTATTTCTTCATGGCGCCCATGACCGCGCCAAGTATGCCGGTCAGGATCGCGCCGCCGCCGGCGCCGCCGACGATGTTCTGCAGGTTGAGCGCGCTGCCGAGACCGCTCGTTGCCGCCGCTGCCGCTGCCGGATCGACCGTGCCGCCGAGCAGGCTGCCGAGGATCGCCGCACCGCCGACACCGCCAATGGCGCCGCCCAGGATTTTGGGAAGCTGACCCATCGCTGCCGTCTTGAGCGCCGCACCGACCGCCTGACCACCGATGATGCCTGTAATCACCTGTATGATGATCGGAAGAAGCGTGTTCATGTCCATATGATTAGTCCCTCCATAGCTGCCAGCCTCCCGGGCCGACAGCATCATGAGACGCCGAATTGGACGAAAGTCAAATGCAGAAACGCTGAAATAAAAGGGGCGGCCCGAAAACCGCCCCTACTTGCGCGAAAAGCTGTGAGTTTCGTTATTCTGCGGCTATCGCGTGCTTCGGCTGAACCGCGACAGAATAGTCGTTCATGAGATTCTTGGCGATTTCACCGACCTCGAATCGGTAAGGTCCGATCTCTGAAACCGGCGTTACTTCCGCCGCCGTCCCGGTCAGGAAACATTGCTCGAAGCCCTCAAGCTCTTCCGGCATGATGGCGCGTTCTATGACCTCAAGGCCGCGATCCTTGGCCAGGCCAATGACCGTGCGGCGGGTGATGCCATCGAGGAAGCAGTCGGGCATGGGCGTATGGATCTTGCCGTCCTTGACGAAGAAGATGTTGGCGCCGGTTGCTTCCGCGACTTGCCCGCGCCAGTCGAGCATCATGGCGTCGGCATAACCCTTGGCCTCGGCGGCGTGCTTGGACATGGTGCAGATCATGTAGAGGCCGGCGGCTTTCGACTTGGACGGCGCCGTGCGCGGGTCGGGCCGGCGCCATTCCGCGACGTCGAGACGAATGCCCTTCAGCTTCTGCGCCGGGTCGAAATAGCTCGGCCACTGCCAGATGGCGATGGCGCAATTGATGCGGTTGTTCTGCGCCGAAACACCCATCTGTTCGCTGCCGCGCCAGGCGATCGGCCTGACATAGGCATCCTGGAAACCCTGCTTCTTCAAGAGTGTGGTCGAGGCGTCGTTGAGCTCGGCGACCGAATAGGGAATCTTGAAGCCGAGCAGGCGCGCCGATTCATGCAGGCGCTCGGTATGCTCGTTGAGCTTGAAGATCTCGCCGCCATAGGCGCGCTCGCCCTCGAAGACGGCGCTGGCATAGTGCAGGCCGTGCGTCAGCACGTGGATCTTGGCGTCGCCCCACTGGACGAACTCGCCGTTCATCCAGATGAAGCCGTCCAGTTGGTCGAAGGGAACGGATGCCATGGTAACCTCCCGCGGACCGTGGCCCGCATATCGTTAGTGTCGTTGCGTGTTCTTTTTGGCCGTGCCATGTGTTTGGAGACGCCGGCCGGTGTCTCGAAGCGTAAGCGGATATTCACGCTCTGGCAAACTCAGGAAGTTCCGGAAAAACCGGCTTGCCTTGCCTTTTCGTTCGCAATCCGCCCAAAAGCTTGTCAAAAATTACCATTGCAGGGAAATTACGTCAATAGTACTGACATAATATCCCTTTCCCATGGAGAAATGATGACGGATCGAAGCCACGCAGGGAAACCGATCAGGACCGCGATCTCCGACGAGGACGGCATCGACTTCGCCATCATCGAGCTGTTCTTCTTCGCCTATCGCGACTTCACCTCCGATCCCGATCAGATCCTGGCAGATTACGGCTTCGGCCGTGCCCACCACCGGGTGCTGCATTTCGTCAACCGCAGGCCGGGGCTGACGGTCGCCGAACTGCTCGATGTGCTCAAGATCACCAAGCAGAGCCTGGCGCGCGTGCTCAAGCAACTGATCGACACCGACCATGTCGTGCAATTGCAAGGTCCGCGCGACCGCCGCCAGCGCGAACTCTATCCGACGGCCAAGGGCCGTGCGCTGGCTCTGGCCCTGGCGCGGCCACAGTCGCGCCGCATCCGTGCTGCATTGGAAGATTCCGGAGCCACCGAACGGACCTTGGTGGAACGCTTCCTCGAAGCGATGGTCAATCCGGAACTGAGAGCCCAGATCGACGTTGGGTCCGCAAAAATGTCAGGGAAAAGCCATGGAGAGCACTGAGAGGGTCGATCAGGCGGCCGCACCGGACGACGACGCGCCGCATCTGCTTGTGGTCGACGACGACACCCGCATCCGCAATCTTCTCAAGCAATATCTGACCGAGAACGGCTTTCGCGTCACCGTTGCCGGCAATGCCGACGAAGCCCGGCGCAAGCTCGCCGGCCTCGATTTCGACCTGCTCGTGCTGGACGTGATGATGCCGGGCGAAAGCGGCGTCGATCTCACCAAATCGCTGCGCGCCGAAAAGAACGTGCCGATCCTGATGCTGACGGCGCTGTCGGAAACAGACAGCCGCATCTCCGGATTGGAGGCCGGCGCCGACGACTATCTGCCAAAACCCTTCGATCCGCGCGAGCTGATCCTGCGCATCAACAACATCCTGCGCCGCGGCGGCCCGGCGACGACGCCCAAGGTCGAACAGCTGGTCTTCGGCCCCTACACCTTCCAGATCGCCCGTCGCGAACTGAAGCGCGGCGGCGAGGCGCTGAAGCTGACCGACCGCGAGCAGGAGATCCTGGCGATCTTTGCCGCGCGCGCCGGCGAAACCATTCCGCGCCACGAACTGGTCGGCGACGATTCGGAGGTCGGCGAGCGCACCATCGACGTCCAGATCAACCGGCTGCGCCGCAAGATCGAGCGCGACCCATCCAACCCGGTCTGGCTGCAGACCGTGCGCGGTATTGGGTATCGGCTCAGCGTGGAATAGAGTACCGGCGGCGGATGAAAAGAGCCAATGGCGACCACGGAACTGGAACAGCCGGAAAATGACGGCTTGAGCGCACGCGCCACGCGAACTCTCAAGACGGTGCCGCGCATCTGGAACCGGTTCTGGCGGCTCGTTTCGCTTTACATGCCCAAGCGCCTCTATGCGCGCTCGCTGATCATCGTCATTGCGCCGATGATCCTTCTGCAATCGGTCGTCGCCTTCGTCTTCATGGAGCGTCATTGGGCGACCGTGACGCAGCGCCTGTCGCAGGCCACGGTGCGCGACATCGCAGCCATCATCGATCTGATCGAGACCTATCCGCACGATGCCGACTACGCCAACATCATCCGCATCGCGCAGGACCGCATGCAGTTGAAGGTCGACCTCTTGCCGCCCGACCCCCTGCCGCCGCCTGGGCCGAAGCCCTTCTTCTCGATCCTCGACGATGTCCTCTCGGCCGAGATCACCCGCCAGATCAACCGCCCGTTCTGGATCGACACGGTCGGCAATTCCAACATCGTCGAGGTGCGCGTCCAGCTCGAGGGCAAGGTGCTGCGCGTCTTCGTGCGCCGCAGCCAGGCCTATGCCTCGAACACCCACATCTTCCTGATCTGGATGGTCGGCACCTCGCTGGTGCTGCTGATGATCGCCATCCCCTTCCTGCGCAACCAGATCCGGCCGATCCTGACGCTTGCCGAAGCCGCCGAGAGCTTCGGCAAGGGCCGGCCGATGCCGCGCGATTTTCGCCCGCGCGGAGCCGAAGAGGTTCGCCGCGCCGGCTTTGCCTTCATCCAGATGCGCGAGCGCATCGAGCGCCAGATCGAACAGCGAACCGCCATGCTGACCGGCGTCAGCCATGACCTGAGAACCATCCTCACCCGCTTCAAGCTGCAGCTGGCGCTGGCCGGCGGCAAGGCCGAGACCAAGGCAGCCCTCAACCAGGACATCGACGACATGCAGTCGATGCTCGAAGGCTATCTCTCCTTTGCCCGAGGCGAGGCCTCGGAAGACCCGGGACGCTTCGACCTCGAAGCCTATTTCCAGAAGCTCGGCGAAGAAGCGGCCCTGCGCAAATGCAAACTGTCGACGACGCTCGTCGGCGATCCGACCGTGCATGTGCGGCCGAATGCCTTCGCCCGGCTGTTGTCCAACGTCATCGGCAATGCCTTCCGCTATGCCAAGACGGTGGAGGTCAACGCCAACCACGGCCGTGGCTCGCTTGTCGTCACCATCGACGACAACGGCCCGGGCATTCCCGACGGCAGGCGCGAAGAGGTGTTCAAGCCCTTCGTGCGGCTCGACGAGGCCCGCAACCTCGACGCCAGCGGCACCGGCCTCGGCCTGTCGATCGCCCGCGACATCGCCCGCAGCCATGGCGGCGACATCACCCTCGACGACAGTCCGCTCGGCGGATTGCGGGCCGTGATCAAGGTTCCGGCCTGACCGCGGCACGATCCCGGAAAGTAGAACCGGCTTTTCTCGGACAAACGGAAATCGTTTGTCCAGTCGGAAGGCTGCTTCATCCGCCCGTCATGAAATCATGATCAAGAGCGCGCATGAAACGCGCGACTACACTTGATTCGTCCTTGCCGCCTCACTTCGATCCCGTACCCGCCAAGGTGCGCTGGAGCCAAGCGCGGGCAGCAGGCGGGTCGCCGTTCCGGCATCGTCTCAAAGCAACCGTCGACCTTTCCAGCAAAGGGCCGCCATGCGCATCTTGATGGTCACCGACGCCTGGCGCCCGCAAGTCAACGGCGTCGTCCATACGCTGGAGCGGCTCACCGAAACCCTGAAATCCTTCGACGTCGCGGTGGATTTCCTGACACCCAACATCTTCCGCACGCTGCCCTTGCCGACCTATCCCGACATCAGGCTGGCGCTGACCACGCCCGGCCACGTCGCGCGACTGATCGATGCCTACAAGGCCGACCACATCCACATCGTCACCGAAGGGCCGCTCGGCATCATGGCGCGGCGCTATTGCCGCAATGCCGGCCGGCCGTTCACCACCAGCTACCACACGCGCTTTCCCGAATATCTCAGCGCCCGCCTGCCGGTGCCGGAGAGCTGGGCCTATCGCTGGCTGCGTGATTTCCACAATTCCGGCCAGGGCACGCTGGTCGCCACCCAGTCGCTCGCCGACGATCTTTCGGCCCGCGGCTTCAACAAGCTGCGGCCGTGGACGCGCGGCGTCGACACCGACCATTTCCGCCCGGACAAGCGCAAGGACCTCGGCTTTCCCGGCCCCGTCTTCCTCTGCGTCGGCCGCGTCGCCATCGAAAAGAACCTGTCCGCCTTTCTCGACCTCGACCTGCCAGGCAGCAAGGTGATCGTCGGCGAGGGACCGGAACTCACCAAGCTCAAGGCAAGGTACCCGCAGGCGCATTTCCTGGGCCACCGCCCCAATGACGAACTGGCCGAGATCTATGCCTCGGCCGACGTCTTCGTCTTCCCCAGCCGCACCGACACCTTTGGCAACGTCATCATCGAGGCGCTGGCCAGCGGCACGCCGGTCGCCGCCTATCCGGTGACCGGGCCGATCGACATCGTCGGCGACGGCTTTGGCGGCGCGGTCTCGAACGATTTGCGCGAGGCAGCGCTTGCCGCCCTCAACGTCGACCGTACTCAGGCTCGAGAACGCGCCATGCGCTACAGCTGGAAGGCTTGCGCCGAAATGTTCCTCGATGCGGTCGAGGAAGCACTGGGCAGGACGCGTAAGCTGGCGGCCTGATGGAGCTGGCGCGCTGCGATGCATCGCGATCGTGCGCGGCGGGCTTCGATCTCCGCGAGCGCGCTTCTTGCGAGAGCTTGTGCAACCGTTCCGTGCGGTGCATTATTGTGCGCGTGTGGGGGATTGGCGCCGATTTCAACGCTGGACGAGTTGCCTGCCGTAACGCCGAAGCGCCGCCTGTTGCGCATCGGCAAGACCGTCGCGAGAGTGTTCGGCTATTGCCGTGCGAACGCCTGGCCACTTTTCGTGGCCGCCTGGTTTCCCTGCTTCCTGACGACGCTCTGTCTGATTGTGCTTGCTTTTGTTCTCTTTGCCGATCCGAGACAGGCGCCCACCTGGCTTCTATCGCGAGGCTTTGACCCCAGGACTTGGCTTTCCGCCATTGTTGCCGCGCCGTTCTCGGCAATGGTCTTTGCGTTCGTTCTGGATCGCATGGCGAACGCGCCCGAGCCCGGCCGTGTCGTTGTTCGGCGCGGCATTGAGAGCGTCAAACACGTTGCGATCCCGGGCATGCGCCTTGAGTTCGGTCAGCGGATTGTTGTGGCTGCGTTGCTGCTCGCTGTCGTCCAACTCCTTTGCGGCTTTGCCGTCGCCAGTGAGCACGGACTGCTCGTTGCCGGCCTGATGGCCACACGTGACCTACCGCTCAGCCCCGAGGATGTCGCGCCTTGGGCGTCGGCGATAGGAATCTTCAACGTCTTCCTTGGCGGTATCGTGCTAGCCTGGACATATCTGTTCGTCGGCGACTTTCTCTGGACGGGATCGTTTGATCCAATCGGGTGCTGGCGTGCACTCAATGGCAATCATCTGCGTTTCGTCGCCATTATGTTCTTCGTTCTCGCGACAGTCGCCATACTCAAATATGGGCTGGTCTTGGCCGCAGGCTTGATCCTGATTCCCGCGGATGCCACGGCGCCTTCCTTCTTGAACCTCATGCTGTTGCATTTCGGCCTCGCATGGCCGTTCGACCTCCTGCATCTCGTGCTCTCAGCCGCAACGGTCGGAACCATTCTCGGCGCGTTCCGGCCCCAGCCTGCTCGCTAATCTAGAACAGCCGCCCGCCGTCCGGCACCTTGCGCTCGATGGCGCCGAGCACCACGGCGCCCTCCTCGTCGGGAAAACCCAGCGTCAGCACTTCCGACATGAACGGCCCGATCTGGCGCGGCGGGAAATTGACCACCGCGAACACCTGCCGGCCTACAAGCGTTTCCGGCGTATAGTATTTGGTGATCTGCGCCGACGACTTCTTGATGCCGATGTCGGGCCCGAAATCGATCTTCAGCTTGAAGGCCGGCTTGCGCGCTTCCGGAAACGGTTCGGCCTCGACGATCGTGCCGGCGCGAATGTCGACACGATCGAAGTCGGCAAAACTGATCTGCGGCTTGCGCTCGCTGCTCGAACTCATCTCGGTCTTGTCTGCCTACAGGGGTTCAGGCGTTGCCATAGGTCTCGAACAGCACGCCGGCCAGCGCGTCCTTGGCCGAAGTTCCCGACCAGACGACGAACTGGAACGCCTGGAAATAGCATTCGCAGGCTTCCAGCGCCGAGGACAAGAGCACCTCGACCTGCTGGCTCGACGGTTCGACCCCGCCGGCCAAGAGCAGCGACTGGCGGAACATGATCGCGCCTTCCTGCTCCCAGAGATCGAAATGGCCGAACAGCATCTGCTCGTTGATCAGCGACAACAGCCGCATCACTTCCAGCGCGCGGGTCTCCGGCACCTTGATGTCGAAGGCGCAGGCCAGATGCAGCGCCTCGAAATCCTCCATCCAGGAGAAGGACACGTGATAGTCGGTCCAGCTGCCGGCAACCGAGATCGAAATCTCATCGTCGCCGGCCCGTTCGAAGGACCAGTCGTTGTTGTGGGCCACCTGCTCGATAACATCCACCGGATGGATTTCGCGGGAGAATTCGAGTTCGAGAAGTTCCATGGAATGCTTCCTGTCGTTCTGAGGAGCGCCGCCACACGCTCCGCGGGAGGGCACACACAACGAACAATCTGATCTAGAACTCGGACGGCCAGGACTTTCTTCGCGCAAAAGACTGCTTCCCGACGCAAAGACCCCAGACCGGACCCCACCGCCCGGCCGCATGACCCTGCTCCGAATCATGCAACAAATTCAGTCTATTGATCGGGAGTCGCGTGAACAGCCCAATTTTTCGCACTGCGGCATTCGCATGTGGAAAGGCGCTGTCACAAAGATTCATGCAATGCCGTTAAGCGATTCACGGCAAAGCGCTTTTCAGACTCGCACTATGTGGAAAAGTTTAACGATTATTTTTTTGCGCGAGGCTTTGCCGCCGCCGCCGGTGCGGCATCACCGGCCAGTTCGGCGAGCCTGGCTTCGAGCGATTCAATACGGGCGGCAAGCCGGGCATTCTCGTCCCGGGCCTTGGCGGCCATCTCGCGCGCGGCCTCGAATTCCTCGCGCTGCACCACGTCCATCGTGTTGAGAATACGCTCGGCCTGGCCCTTGAAGGCGGTCTCGACCTCGCGCCGAACGCCTTGCGCGGCACCCGCGGCATCGGTCATCAGCTTGGCGAATTCATCGAGAATGCGGTTCGGTCCGGTCGACATGGCAAATCCTCGGTTGCTGAAATTGACGTAGTGGCGCGGCCCGCCGAATGCAAGAAGGTTGAGGGCTAGTGCGGCCTCTGCGTTGCTATGGCGCATGGCAATGCCATGCCTGTAAGAAGCTCTCAGGCAGCGCAAAAGCTGTACTTGAGGGCTCCAGATCGCCTATTGTGTTCTCATCTCCTATCGCGTCAAGCACATCTCAGTCAGGTCAATCAATGGCAACGCCCCCGCGCCGACCGACAAATCCGATGGCAGCCGCCGAAGCTGCCTTCAAACCGGTGAAGAAGCCGGCACCGCCAATTCGCGAAGCTTCGGCCGCGCCCAATGTCCGCGAGCTTGTCTCGATCCGGATCGACCGAGCCGTGCTTGATCATTTCCAGGAAGATGGCCCCGGCTGGCAGGACAGGATCAACGACGCGTTGCGGCAGTTGGTGGCCGCCAAGCCTCGGGATTGAGCGCACCGCCTGCGCGGCGCGATGGGCCTGCAAGGGTGATCCGATCCGACCTTTGACGCCGACCACCTTGCCTTGACCCTGCCAAAACCCTGCCGCATGGTCCGCGCCCAAACGCGTTCGCAACCGAGAGCTCCCCGTTGAACGAATATTTCCTGCTGCCGCTGGCCTCGCTGCCGTTTCCCAACATCAACCCGATCCTCATCCAGATCGGGCCGCTGGCGGTGCACTGGTACGGCGTCGGCTACATCGTCGGCATCCTGTTCGCCTGGTGGTACGCCAAACGGCTCGCCGCCAACCCGAAGCTGTGGCCCGACGGCATCCTGCCGATGAAGCCGGAGGACCTCGACGACTTCATCGTCTGGGCGGCCATCGGCGTCGTGCTCGGCGGCCGCACCGGCTACGTCCTGTTCTACGATCTGGCGCGCTACGTTGCCCATCCACTCGACATCTTCGCCGTCTGGCAAGGCGGTATGTCGTTCCATGGCGGCCTGCTCGGCGTCATCCTCGCCATGACGCTGTTTTCGTTCAAGCGCGGCATCCGCACCTGGTCGCTGTTCGATGTCGTGGCCGCCGGCGTGCCGGTCGGCCTTGGCCTGGTGCGCGTCGCCAACTTCATCAATTCGGAACTCTGGGGCCGGCCGACGGACGTGCTCTGGGCAATCGAATTCCCCAATGGCGGGCCGTTTGCCCGCCATCCCAGCCAACTCTACGAGGCCCTGCTCGAAGGCGTCGTGCTGTTCCTCGTGCTGCGCATCCTCACCCATTCGCGCCTCAAGCTGAAGACGCCGCGCTTCGTCGGCGGTGCCTTCATCTGCGGCTATGGCCTGTCGCGCATCTTCGTCGAGTTCTTCCGTGAGCCCGACCAGCAGCTCGGCTACCTCCTCGGCACCAATTGGCTGACCATGGGCATGATCCTGTCGACGCCTATGGTGCTGGCCGGCATCTGGGCGATGGCAACCGCCAAGCCGGTGACGCAAGCAGAGCCGCAGGCGACATGACGCGGCTGAAGACCCGCATCGTCGACCTGATCGAGGCGACGGGCCCGATCCCCGTCAACGAATATATGGCGCTGTGCCTGTTCGACCCCGCGGACGGCTACTACACGACGCGCGAGCCCTTCGGCGCCGCCGGCGACTTCATCACCGCGCCGGAGATCAGCCAGATGTTCGGCGAACTCGTCGCCGTCTGGCTCTACCAGGCCTGGGCTGCGATCGGCCGGCCGATGCCGGTAACCATCGCCGAGATCGGTCCTGGCCGTGGCACGCTGATGAAGGACATGCTGCGCACCTTGTCACGGCTCGAACCTGACCTGGCCAACGGCGCTGCCTTCGCAATGGTCGAGACCAGCCCGCGCCTCGCCGAGATCCAGAAACAGACGCTTGGCGCGACGCCCTTCGCGGTTGGCTGGCACGAAACAATCGACACGCTGCCACGGCAGCCGCTGCTGATCGTCGGCAACGAATTGTTCGACGCCGTGCCCATCCGCCAGTTCGTCCGTGCCGGCGCCGGCTGGCGCGAGCGCATGGTCGGCCTCGACGACAAGGACGAGCTTTGCTTCTTCGCCGGCGCCGGCTCGATCGACCCGACGCTGCTCCCCGCCGACGCCGGCGAGGCACCACAAGGTGCGATCGCCGAAGTGGCACCGGCCCGCTCCGCCCTGCTGGCAGCCATTGCCGAGCGCATATCCAGTCATGGCGGCGCCGGACTGTTCCTTGACTATGGCCATTTGCGGCCGGGTGTCGGCGACACGCTGCAGGCCCTGCGCAAGCACAATCACGAAGATGTGCTGGCCAATCCCGGCGAAGCCGACCTCACCTCCCACGTCGATTTCGCCGCCCTTGCCGCAATCGTGCGCGCGCATGGCCTCGACGCCTATCTGTCGAGGCAGGGCGATTTCCTGCTCGGCATGGGGATTCTCGAGCGTGCCGGCCGGCTTGGCGCCGATGCCGGCCAGGCGGCGCGTGACAAGATCGCCAGCGATGTCGAACGCCTCGCCGGCCCGCAGGCGATGGGCGATCTGTTCAAGGTGCTTGCCATCGTCCCGCGTGGCGTTACCATTCGCCCCTTTGCCACGGCGGATTGACTTTTCACCGTTACCCCTCCCAATCTCCCGTCCGGCAAAAGAGCGGTGGAACCGCCGGTCGCTTTTTCTTGACGAAACCGCCCACACGGACAACAACGCCCACATGCTGAATCAGACCAAACCGGATCCCATTCGGTCGCCGCTGCTGGACAAGGCGCAGGCACAGGGCATCCGCCATGGCTATTTCACCCGCATAGGCGGCGTCTCGACCGGCATCTACCAAAGCCTCAACATCGGCACCGGGTCGGATGACGACCAGGCGCTGGTGGCCGAGAACCGCAGCCGTGTCGCCGCCTGGATGGGCGTGCCGCCGAACCATCTGTTGACCGCCTGGCAGGTCCATTCGCCCGACGTCATTGTCGCCAGGGAACCCTTTGCCGGCGAACGGCCCAAGGCCGACGCCATCGTCACCGACCAGCCGGGCATCGCCATCGGCGCCTCGACCGCCGATTGCGGCCCGGTACTCTTCGCCGATATGGACGCGCGCGTCATCGGCGCGGCGCATGCCGGCTGGAAAGGCGCCTTCACGGGCGTGCTCGAAAACACCATCACCGCCATGGAAGGCCTCGGCGCCCGGCGCCAGAACATCATCGCCGTGCTCGGCCCCTCGATCGGTCCTGACAATTACGAGGTCGGGCCGGAATTCGTCGCCCGCTTCGTCGAGGCCGATGCGGAAAGCACCGGCTATTTCGCGCCTTCGGCACATGCCGGCCATGCCATGTTCGACCTCAACCGCTACACGGTCGACCGGCTGGCCAGGGCCGGCGTAAAGGCTGAGGGCCTCGGCCGCTGCACCTATGCCGAGGAAGATCTGTTCTACTCCTACCGGCGCACCACGCACCGCAAGGAGCCCGATTACGGCCGGCAGGTTTCGGCCATCGTTTTGGAGAAAGAATAATGGCGCTGCATTTTGAACGATCGGAATTCGACGCGCGGCGCGACCGGCTGATGATCGAGATGGCCGAAAAGAAGCTCGACGCCATGCTGCTGTTCGCGCAGGAAAGCATGTACTGGCTGACCGGCTACGACACGTTCGGCTTCTGCTTCTTCCAGTGCCTGGTGGTGAAGGCCGACGGCTCGATGGTGCTTCTGACCCGCTCGGCCGACCTGCGCCAGGCACGCCACACCTCCATCATCGACAACATCGTGCTGTGGACCGACCGCGACGGCGCCAATCCGGCGGTCGACCTGCGCAATCTGCTCAACGATCTCGACCTGCTCGGCGCCCGCATCGGCGTCGAATACGACACCCACGGCCTGACCGCCTTCAATGGCCGGCGGCTCGACGAGCAATTGCAGACCTTCGGCCAGATCGCCGATGCATCCGGCATCGTCGGTCGGCTGCGCCTGTTCAAGAGCCCGGCCGAGGTCGCCAAGGCCGAGAAGGCCGCCAATCTTTCCGACGACGCGCTGGACGCGGCCTTGCCGCTGATCAAGCAGGGCGGCGACGAAGCCCTGATCCTGGCCGCCATGCAGGGTGCGATCTTTGCCGGCGGCGGCGATTATCCGGCCAACGAGTTCATCATCGGCTCCGGCATCGACGCGCTGCTCTGCCGCTACAAGGCCGGCCGCCGCAAGCTCACCAAGAACGACCAGCTGACGCTGGAATGGGCCGGCGTCTTTCATCATTACCATGCGCCGATGATGCGCACGGTGCTGACCGGCAAGGTCTCGAAGCGTCATCAGGAACTGTTCGACGCGGCCCGCGCGGCCCTTCTTGCCGTCGAAAAGGCAATGACGCCGGGCAACAGCTTCGGTGACGTGTTCGACGCCCACGCCCGCACCATGGAAGCGCATGGCCTGACCAAGCATCGGCTGAACGCTTGCGGCTACTCGGTCGGCGCCCGCTTCACCCCGTCCTGGATGGACATGCCGATGTTCTACCAAGGCAACCCCGAGCCGATCGCGCCGAACATGACGCTGTTCGCCCACATGATCATCATGGATTCCGAGGCGGAGACGGCAATGACGCTTGGCCGCACCTATCTGACCACCGAATCCCAGCCGAAGCCGCTGTCCCGCCATGATCTCGACTTGATCGTACAGTGAATCCATAATGGGAGGCGTTCTTCGCCAAGGAGTTAGACGGCAAATGAGACGATCGCATGTGACGACCGTGTCATTGCTTGTGGCATTGGCTCTTGCCGCCTGCACCAACGCAAAGGACGTTCTCGAACCTTCCGCCATCACCCCGCCGGCGGGCTCGGCGCCGGGAGCGCAAGGCGCGGCCACTGTTCCAGCGCCGTTATCGACGGCCACCACCACCGCCGGTGCTCCTGCAACCACTGCCGCGCCGCTCACGTCGACCCAAAGCGCTGCCATCCTGTCGAAGACACGCCTGCAGATCGCGCCGATCGTCGGCGCTTCGGTGGAAGCCGCCACGCCGCTGACGGCCGAACTGCAGACGCGGGCCAAGCAGCGTGGCATCACGCTGGCCGGCAGCCAGGATCAGACCGCAACCCATGTGCTCAAGGGCTATTTCTCGGCGATCTCCGAAGGCAAGGACACCACCGTCATCTATGTCTGGGATGTCTACGACCCGGCCGGCAACCGGCTGCACCGCATCAACGGCCAGATGAAAGCGCCTTCAGTCAATTCCGGAGGCAGCGCCGACGCCTGGAAAGCGGTGGCGCCGGCCACCATGCAGGCGATCGCCGACCAGACGATCGACCAGTTCACGGCGTTTCTCGGCGGCAAGGCCGGCTGAGGTGTTGCCCGCCAGTGAGGAGCGTGAAGTTTTCCTAGGCTTAGCCGGCGGATTCCCCATCTCGGCGCTTGCAATACCGGCGCGGGCCGCTAAAAGCCCGGTTAAAAGGTGCAGGAGAGTCTGTCCGGGTTCTCCATCCTCCACCAGGAACGGTGCATGAAACTCTTCGCGGGCAATTCCAACAGGGTGCTGGCCGAAGCGGTCGCCCGCTATCTCAACATCCCGCTGGGCAAGGCCACGGTCAGGCGCTTCGCCGACCAGGAAATCTTCGTCGAAATCCAGGAAAACGTGCGTGGCGAGGATGTCTTCATCCTGCAGTCGACCTCGTTCCCGACCAACGATCACCTGATGGAGCTGCTCATCATGATCGATGCCTTCATGCGTTCGTCGGCAAAACGCATCACGGCGGTCATCCCCTATTTCGGCTACGCCAGGCAGGACCGCCGCGCCTCCGGCCGCACCCCGATCTCGGCCAAGCTGGTCGCCAACATGATCACCCGCGCCGGCGTCGACCGCGTCTTGACCCTCGACCTGCATGCCGGCCAGATCCAGGGCTTCTTCGACATTCCGACCGACAACCTGTTTTCGGTGCCGGTGATGGCCCGCGACGTGAAGGCGAAATACAAGCAGCTCGGCAATGTCGTGGTGGTGTCGCCCGACATCGGCGGTGTGGTGCGGGCCCGCGCGCTGGCCAAGCGCTTCGATGCGCAGCTCGCCATCGTCGACAAGCGCCGTGAGCGCCCGGGCGAATCGGAAGTCATGAACATCATCGGCGCCGTCGCCGGCAAGGACTGCCTGCTGATCGACGACATCGTCGATTCCGGCGGCACGCTGTGCAATGCCGCCGACGCGCTGCTGGCCAACGGCGCCACCAGCGTCACCGCCTACATCACCCATGGCGTGCTGTCGGGCGGAGCGGTGGCCCGCATCAGCGGCTCGAAGCTGCAGGAACTGGTGATCACCGATTCCATCCAGCCGACGCAGGCCGTGCTCGACGCGCCCAACATCCGCGTCATCTCGATTGCCGACCTGATGGGCGAAGCCATCTCGCGCACCGCGACCGAGGAATCGGTGTCGAGTCTGTTCGACTAGAGACAGCTGCCGCTACGGCGCGGGGCTTTCCAGCCGAACCGGGCCGACCAGGCGACGAGCGACCTCCACGCTTTCGCGTGCGCCGCGCATATAGCCGCGCGGCGAGGTGCCGAGCATCCGCTTGAACATGGTGATGAAGGCCGGCACGCTGTCATAGCCCAGATCGAGCGCCACCCTGGTGATCGGCTCGCCATCAGCGAGCCTCGGCAGCGCGGCGAACAGGCAGGCCTGCTGGCGCCATGTCGACAGCGACAGGCCGGTCTGGCGCTGGAAGGCGCGGGTGAAAGAGCGGCGGCTCATGCCGGCGGCATCGGCCCACCCGTCGATCGTCGCGTGCGGCGAGGGCGCGGCAACGAAACGCCGGCAGAGCGCCGCCAGCCTCGAATCGGACGGGAACGGCAGCCCGAGCGGCCGCTCCGGCAAGGTCGGGATTTCGTGCAGCAGCAGGTTCATGATCAGCCCGCCGCGCCCTTCCAACTCACCGCCCTGCGGCAGTTTTTCCGATTCCACGATCAGGCTGTGCATCAAATCGGTGACGCCGACGACGCGCAACCCTTCCGGCAGCCCGGGGATCGCGCCCGGCATGACATAGACCGAGCGCATCGAGACATCGCCCAGCATTTCGACGGAATGCTCGGTGCCGGCCGGAATCCACATCGCATGGTCGGGCGGCACCATCCAGCGCCCGTGCCGCGTCGTCACCAGCACGACGCCGACCAGCGCATGCAGCAACTGGCTGCGGCTGTGGCGGTGCTGGGGCACGTGGTAACCGTCGGGATATTCGGTCGGCAACGCCACCGCCGGCCCGGCCACCTGCTCCAGCCACTGCCAGCGGCTTTCGTGCAATTTGCCGAGGTCGGTGTTGCCGACGCGAAAGATTTCCCTGCCATGCGGCATCTTGTATGGCCCACTCGCGAAACTATTGGACCAAACCACGAAAGAAGTCGCGCGGCAAGCAGCTTATAAGGCAACCGTCCCTAAGGCGGCCGCAGGAGCGTCCGCCAGATTGCCCGCGGGCGTGCCCGCCAAAAAGACCACGGAGCCTATCTTGACCGATACGACAGCCACCAGCGTCGCTTCCCCCGCGACCGCCGCTTCAGCCCAGGCGACGGCCTTCACCGTCATCCTGGCGGTGAGCCTGTGCCACTGTATCAACGACATCATGCAGTCGCTGCTATCGGCCATCTATCCGCTTCTGAAAGAGAATTACGGTCTCGATTTCTGGCAGATCGGCCTGTTGACCTTCACCTTCCAGGTGACGGCATCCCTGCTGCAGCCGATCATCGGCATGGTCACCGACAAGCGACCGATGCCCTATTCCTTGCCCTACGGCATGGCCTCGTCGCTGATCGGCCTGGTCGTGCTGGCCTATGCCGGGCACTACTACCTGCTCCTGATCGGCGCCTCGCTGATCGGCATCGGTTCGGCCATCTTCCACCCGGAATCCTCGCGCATCGCCCGCTTCGCTTCCGGCGGCCGGTTCGGCCTGGCGCAATCGCTGTTCCAGGTCGGCGGCAATTTCGGCCAGTCGATGGGCCCCTTGCTGGCCGCCTTCATCGTCGTGCCCTTCGGCCAGACCAGCATCTCCTGGTTCGCCGTCGGCTCGCTGATCGGCATCGTCATCCTGTGGCAGGTCGGCGGCTGGTACAGCCGCCTGCGCGCCGCGCAAGGCAATCGCAAGGCGGCAAGCTTCGTCTCGCCCTTCCCGCGCCGCAAGGTGATGAACGCGTTGATCGTGCTGACGCTGCTGGTGTTGAGCAAGAACGCCTACATCGCCAGCCTCGCCAGCTACTACACCTTCTATTCCATCCATAAGTTCGGCGTTTCGGTGCAGATGTCGCAGGTCATGCTGTTCCTGTTCCTCGGCGCCTCGGCGCTCGGCATCCTGCTCGGCGGCCCGTTCGGCGACCGCTATGGGCAGAAGGCGATGATCTGGTTCTCGATCGTCGGCGTGCTGCCATTCACGCTGGCGCTCCCCTACGCCAATTTGGAATGGACGATGGTTCTGACGGTGCTGATCGGGCTGATCCTGTCCTCGGCCTTCTCCAACATCGTCGTCTTCGCCCAGGAACTTGTGCCCGGCCGCGTCGGCATGATCGCCGGCATCTTCTTCGGCTTCGCTTTCGGCATGGGCGGCATCGCGGCTGCCGTGCTCGGCGTCGTCGCCGACATGAAGGGCATCGATTTCGTCTTCCAGATCTGCTCGTATCTGCCGCTTCTTGGATTGCTGACCGTGTTCCTGCCCAACATGAAGGAAGCCAGGAAGGCACAAGCGGCCGCCTAGATCAGACCTGAAACCCACGCAAGGAAAAGCACCCGCCAAACGGCGGGTGCTTTTTCGTTCCGAACGACCCTATGCCTTGAAGAAGGCCAGCAGGTCGGCGTTGATGACGTCCGCGTGGGTTGTCGCCATGCCGTGCGGAAAACCCTTGTAGACCTTGAGCTCGCCCTTCTTGAGCAGCTTGATCGACAGCAGCGCCGAGTCGGCTATGGGCACGATCTGGTCGTCGTCGCCATGCATGACCAGCACCGGCACGTCGATTGCTTTCAGATCCTCGGTGAAGTCGGTTTCCGAAAAGGCCTTGATGCAATCGTAATGCGCCTTGGTGCCGCCCATCATGCCCTGGCGCCACCAATTGTCGATGATGCCTTGCGACACCTCTGCACCGGGACGGTTGAAGCCATAGAACGGGCCGGCCGGAACATCGCGGAAGAACTGGGCGCGGTTGGCGGCCTGGGCGGCACGGAAACCATCGAACACCTCGATCGGCAGGCCGCCGGGATTGGCTGATGTCTTGAGCATGATCGGCGGCACCGCGCCGATCAGCACCGCCTTGGCGACGCGCCCGCCGGCACCGTACTGCGCCACATAACGCGCCACCTCGCCGCCCCCGGTCGAATGGCCGACATGAATGGCGTCCTTGAGGTCGAGATGCGCGACAAGTGCCGCGACGTCGGCGGCGTAAGTGTCCATCTCGTTGCCGACATCGGTCTGCGTGGAACGGCCGTGACCACGCCGGTCATGGGCGATGACGCGGTAGCCCTGCGCCAGGAAGAACAGCATCTGGGCGTCCCAATCGTCGCTGCTCAGCGGCCAGCCGTGATGGAAGACGATGGGCTGACCGGTTCCCCAGTCCTTGTAGTAGATCTGCGTGCCATCCTGGGTGGTGATCGTGCCGCTGCCCGAGCCAGACTTTGTCTGCGAAGCCATCTCAAATCTCCTTGATTATTACTGCGATAAACAATATCGCGACATCAATATCGCTAACGCAATTCGAAGGCCTTGTCTATAAAAATATGTATCACGATATCATTTTTCGTGGTATGCATCTCGTGATTAATCGGCAAAGGAATGCGTCGTGCCTCTCCCCTTGGATAACCAGCTCTGCTTCACGCTCTATGCCACCTCGATGGCGATCAATCGCACCTACAAGCCGATGCTGGACGAGATGGGGATCACCTATCCGCAATATCTGGTGCTCAACGCGCTTGGAGAGGCCGACGGCATGTCGGTCGGCTCCATCGCCCACCGCCTTGCTCTGGAATCGAGCACCATCACACCGTTGGTGAAGCGCATGGAGCAGGCGGGGCTGGTCACCCGCCAGCGCAGCCAGACCGACGAGCGCCAGGTGCAGGTCGACCTGACATCGGCCGGACGCTCGCTGCTCGTCCAGTGCAACTGCCTGAACGAGACCCTGGTCGAGCGCTCGGGCATGACGCTGGCCGAGCTGGACGCCCTGAACCGGCAGATCCAGGCGCTGCGTGACGCGTTGATCAGTGATTAGGACGGCAGGTTCGTCTTCTTGTGTTCAGGCTTGCACGAAACGAACTGGAGCAGTCGATTCGTGCGGAATGACCTACAGGCTTTCTATTCTACTACAGGGTATAGGGTATTGCGCGAGCAATGCTGGGGAAAAAGGTGGGTAAATGGGTATCAACAATCCCAAAATAAGTGGCTTCGTCATAACCTAAAACAGCGGGGAAATTCTCAAAACTTGCTTGCGTTCATCCCGCCTCGAGAAGACATTGAAAAAGATCCGTTCGCGCTTGACCGGAAGAAGGCTTTGACGCTGGAAAACGGTGCGCCTGGATTCGACATGCACGCTCCCCCGCTTCGTGTTTTGACCCTTCTGGTTCGTCACGGGACCCAGAAGTATCCGACCGCATGGCAGGACTTGCGAGCTATGTTCGCCCACCAGTTGCCGGACGTTGCGCATCGCATGCTCGTGATCGACAATTCGCTGCCGGTCGGTCATGGCTCCGATCTCGACCGCGAGGTCGAACTGATCGGCGCGTCGAACGTCGATTGGGAGTTCTCGGCGTGGGACTGTGGCATCAATCATATCGGTGCCAAACTTCATGACTACGATCTGGTTCACTTGGCCACTTCGGCCTTCGCGGCATCCACACCTGACCATCTCAAGTTGATTGATGGCGGCTCGTTACGGTCGCTGCTTGGCTTGCAAGGAGCGCTGGGCCGCGTTGATTTTCACGACGAGGCCATCTCGATTTTCGGAATCGCTTCGCAGGCATGGCTCCGCAGTTCGTTCATCTTGATGAGCCCACGGCAACTCAGCAGCCTGGGATCTTTGGTAAGCGTCGGCAGGAACACGCCGATTTTCAGCGGGAACCCCCAGCAGCCCTTCCGTGAAGACGCGCCGATCTCGCAAGGATGTCAGCGGTTTTTGCTGCGTTGGCTCACCGGCGACGGAGGCAGCAAATGGACAGTCTGGCATTCCAGGTTCGATCTTACGCCTGAAACGCTGCCGTTTTTCGAGAGCAAGGCTCGGGCCATTCTCAATGAGCAGATGCTCACCAACCGGTTGCTGGCCAATGGATGCGCGCCTGTCGACATGACATGGCTGGCGCTGAAGGTTCGAGCAGCAAGCACGGAACCCGGCAATGATGTTCCGGACCGGGATATTCCCGACTGGCGCGTGCAGATCACCTCCCGAGCACGACCCAAACGCACTTTGACCCAGAAGCTCCGCCGCCAGTGGCTTAAGCTCATGTCGCGGCAGTAGTGCCTACCATCGGCTGTTGCCCACGCGCTCGGGCACGACGCTGGCTGAACTTGGCGCGCTAATCCGGCAGATCCAGGCGCTGCGTGACGCGTTGATCCGCGATCAGAACCAGGCGGGCTGGCGACTGCCCCACCACCGCTTGCACGCCTGCCCGCCTTCCGCTATAGAGCCGCCACCCGCGTAGACACCCTTGGAGGCAACGCGGCGGAAGGCTGCCTTCCCCTTGTGATCCCGAACAAAGGTCCGCGTGAGCGGCTGCCGGCATTCGGACATCCATGACTGGCGGCTTTCGACGTTTACGGCTTGGGAACATTGCCCGCCGCAAACGCTCCATAACACGCGAAAGGAAAAGCCATGAGCCACGACACTTACGAGCTCAAGGCCGAAGCGCGCGAACAGGTCGGTAAGGGGTCCGCCCGTGCAGTTCGCCGCAACGGTAAAGTGCCTGCAGTAATCTATGGTGACAAGCAGCCTCCCCTGGCGATCGCTCTCACCTACAAAGACATCTACTACAAGATTCATGGCGGCGGGTTCCTGACCACGATCGCCACGATCGATGTCGACGGCAAGAAGATCCAGGTCCTGCCGAAGGACTTCCAGCTCGACCCGGTCAAGGATTTCCCTGTCCATGTCGACTTCCTGCGTATCGGCAAGGACACCGAGGTCAATGTCGACGTGCCTGTCCACTTCATCAATGAGGACAAGTCGCCCGGCATCAAGCGCGGCGGCGTGCTCAACATCGTGCGTCACGAAGTCGAGTTCCACTGCCCGGCCAATGCGATCCCGGAGTTCATCACCATCGATCTCACCGGCACCAACATCGGCGATTCGATCCACATCTCGGCGGTCAAGCTGCCGGCCGGCGTCAAGCCGGTGATCTCCGACCGCGACTTCACCGTCGCAACCATTGCCGGTTCGTCGGCGATGAAGCCGGAGACGGAAGAGACGGCCGAGGTTGCACCGGAAGCGGCTCCGGCCGCCGAAGAGAAGTAACTCTTTCACGCCTGGAGCTGACGATGCCAGAGAAGACAGTGCTTGTCTTTGCAGGCCTCGGCAATCCGGGCGCGAAATACGCTGATAACCGGCACAATGTCGGGTTCATGGCGGCGGACGCAATCGCCCGCCGCCATTCCTTCTCGCCCTGGTCGAAGAAATTCCAGGGCCTGATCGCCGAGGGCACGCTCGGCGGCGAAAAGATCATCCTGATCAAACCGCAGACCTTCATGAACCTGTCCGGCCAGTCGGTCGGCGAATTGCTGCGCTTCTACAAGCTTGGCCCCGAGGCACTCACCGTCTTCTACGACGAGATCGACCTTGCAGCGGGCAAGGTTCGGGTCAAGGTCGGTGGCGGCTCCGGTGGCCACAACGGCATCCGCTCGCTCGACCAGCATGTCGGCAAGGACTTCCGCCGTGTTCGCATTGGCGTCGGCCATCCCGGCGTCAAGGAGATGGTGCATGGCCATGTCCTCGGCGACTTCGCCAAGGCCGACCGCGAATGGCTGGACGTTCTGCTCGACACCATAGCCGACGATGCCGGCTTGCTGGCCAAGGGCGACGACAATTCCTTCATGAACCGGGTGACGCTCGCCTTGCGCGACAAGCTCGTGCCGACCGGCGACGATGACCGCCCGCCGCCCAAGGCCCCCAAGGCGCAAGGCCCGAAAGCCCAGAGCCACATCCGCCAGGCGCGCCCGCAGCAGGCGCCGGCCAAGCTGCCGGAAAGTGGCCCGATGGCCGCCATGCTGAAAAAGCTGTTCGGCAAAAACGACGGCTGAAACGGCTGCCGCCGGGCGACCATTCCCGGAGCGAACGAACGCCGGCTGACAATTTCAGACCGCCACGGCTGATGCATCCCTGACCATGCGATCGCCTGGATAGAGCTGCCGGAATTGTCTGCCCGCGCGAAAGCAGCGAGCACGGCCTGAAGCTTGCCGACCGATGCGGCTTGGGCCGCCGATGCGCCGTCAGCATATCCAATAGTGAAATCCCTCACAGACCACCACTTCGCGGAAGGCCATGGATGCAAGGTGTGGTTGTCGCATGCCTTTCGGCTTTGCCGAGCAGTCGCACGTTTCAACCGACACGAGGGGACTGTTTATGGCCCGAAATCCTTTGACGTTCTCTGCGCTCAGCAGAGCCCTGACAACCAACAATGCCAGATGGCGGGCCGCCGAAACCCCGATCTCGCTGATGGACCCCCAAAAACGCCTGCAGATGCTGGGCGCCATTCCCAGCAATGAAGCCATCGCCCTGGTCGCGGCGGCACGCAACCAGCCGCCGTCGCTCGCCGCGGCGCCGGGTTTTGCGCCCGCCGTCGACTGGCGCAACAAGAACGGCAATCATATTACCCCGGTCAAGAACCAGGGCGGATGTGGCTCCTGCGTCTCGTTTGGCTCCGTCGGCCTTATCGAGGCGATGTCGCATATCGAGACCGGCCGCTGGTTCGACCTGTCGGAAGCCGATTCGCATTTCTGCTCATCGCACGGCGCCAATTGCGGCGGCTGGTGGCCCGACCAGTGCCTCGACCAGATCAAGGGACGCGGCGTCTGCGACGAAGCCGGCTTCCCCTACCCGTCGGCATTCCCCAACAACGATATCTGGAGCGGCCCGCCTGCCTGCCACGCCGCGCCGAACCGTCCGGCGCGCATCAGCAAGTTGACGGCCGTGCACAAGCTGGTGGATGCGAACGCGATCAAGAACCATCTCAGCAGTGTCGGTCCGGTCGCCGGCTGCTTCACCGTCTACAATGACTTCTTCAATTATTCGGGCGGCATCTACCACCACGTCACCGGCGATGTCGCCGGCGGCCACTGCGTTCTCGTCATCGGCTATTCCGAGGCGGAGCAGTGCTGGATCGTCAAGAACTCGTGGGACACGACCTGGGGCATCGGCGGCTTTGGCAAGATCAGCTATGACGACTTCAAGTATGACGGCCAGCTGTATCCGATGTACGGTGCAACCGGCATCATCCTGCCATCGTCCGGCTGGCAGCCGTTGGGCGGCAAGCTCACCACCGAAGCCGTCGCCGGCAACAACAAGGATGGCCGCATCGAGGTCTTCGCGCGCGGCACCGACAACGCGCTCTGGCACATCTGGCAGACCGTGCCCAACAATGGCTGGGGCGGCTGGGCATCGCTGGGCGGCATCATCACCAGCACCCCGGCGGTCATCAGCAATGCCGACGGCCGGCTTGAGGCGTTCGCCAGGGGAGCCGACGGCGCCCTGTGGCACATCTGGCAGACCGCACCCAGCAGCGGCTGGAGCGGCTGGGCTTCGCTCGGCGGCGGCATCACCAGCGACCCGAGTGCGGTGCGCAATGTCGACGGACGGGTAGAAGTCTTCGCCAGGGGCAATGATGGTGGCCTCTGGCACATCTGGCAAGGCGGCCCGCAACGGGGCTGGAGCGGCTGGGCTTCGCTTGGCGTCCAGATATCGGGCAATCCGGTAGCGTCCAACAACAAGGACGGCCGCATCGAGGTCTTCGCCCGTACCAACAACGGGGCAGTGGTGCATCTCTGGCAGACAGCCCCCAACAATGGCTGGAGTTCATGGGCCTCGCTGGGTGGCATTTTGACCAGCGACCTTGCGGTTGGCCAGAACAAGGACGGCCGCCTCGAAGTGTTCGGACGCGGCACCGACAATGCGCTCTGGCACATCTGGCAGACCGCACCCAACAATGGCTGGAGCGGCTGGGCATCGCTGGGCGGCATCATCACCAGCGCGCCGGCGCTCGGCCACAATGCCGACGGGCGCATGGAAATCTTCGCCCGTGGCACTGACGGGGCCTGCTGGCATATCTGGCAGACCGCTCCGAGCAATGGCTGGAGCGGCTGGGCATCGCTGGGCGGCGGCATCGTCGGCGATACGGCGATCGTCAACAACAAGGACGGCCGTATGGAAGTCTTCGTGCGCGGCATGGATCTCGCCCTATATCATCGTTGGCAGACGGCTCCCAGCAACGGCTGGAACTGAGGCGACGTTGATGGGATCGGAAGGTGGGGCGCATCGGCGCGCCACCCGTCGCCACAAAGGAAGAGGCAATGGCGAACGAACGAGCGACCATGAATTTCCAACCCGCAATCGGCGAGAAGATTGTCGTGGAATTGCCGGCGACGCCTGGCGCGGGCGTCGTCTGGTCGGTTCCGCCGGCGCCGGAGGGCTGCACCATCACCCAGATTGACAGCAAGCCCGATGACACAGGGATAGGCGGCACAACCTTGCAGCGTTTCACGGTTTCCTGCGGCAAGCCTGGACAGATCCAGCTTCGCTTTGAACTGAAGCGGCCGTGGGAAGACACTGTCCGCGCCGTTCAGCCGGTCACCATCGACGTGAAGTAGCGTCCTAAACGCGCGGCTCGAACTGCTCAAAAACGGCCGATCGCCCTGCGATGCGGCCTTTCGCGGCCCTGCCCGTGCGACCGCGGGGCTTGACGTTCCTCCCCCCTATCGCCCATAGCCCTCATCAAATTTCGAATTCCCGATAGGACTGGACAAAATGGGTTTCAAATGCGGCATCGTTGGCTTGCCCAACGTCGGCAAGTCCACGCTCTTCAACGCGTTGACCAGAACGGCGGCGGCGCAGGCCGCCAACTATCCCTTCTGCACCATCGAACCGAACACCGGCGAGGTGGCGGTGCCCGATCCGCGGCTAGGCAAGATCGCCGCGATCGGCAAGTCGAAGGAGATCATCCCGACCCGCATCTCCTTCGTCGACATCGCTGGCCTGGTGCGCGGTGCCTCGAAGGGCGAAGGGCTGGGCAACCAATTCCTCGCCAGCATCCGCGAGGTCGACGCCATCGTGCACGTGCTGCGCTGCTTCGAGGATGACGACATCACCCATGTCGAGGGCCGCATCGACCCCGTCGCCGATGCCGAGACGGTCGAGACCGAGCTGATGCTCGCCGACCTCGACAGCCTCGAGCGCCGCATCGTGCAGATCCGCAAGCGCGCTTCGACCAAGGACAAGGAAGCGACGACCGTGCTGCCGATGATGGAGGCAGCGCTCGAACTGCTGCAGGCTGGCAAGCCGACCCGCATCCTGCTCAAGGGCATTTCGGCCGAGGACCTGCGCATCCTGCAGGGACTGAACCTGTTGACCTCGCATCCCGTGCTCTATGTCTGCAATGTCGCCGAGGCCGACGCCGCCACCGGCAACGAACACACCAGGGCCGTGGAAAAGATGGCGACCGCCCAGGGCGCCGGCACCGTGGTGATCTCGGCCGCGATCGAGGCCGAAGTCGCCCAGCTCTCGGACGAAGAGGAGATGGAATTCCTGTCATCGCTCGGCCTCGACGAGCCCGGCCTGAATAAGGTGATCCGCGCCGGCTACGAGCTGCTACACCTCATCACCTATTTCACCGTCGGGCCCAAGGAGACGCGCGCCTGGACCATCCACAAGGGCGACAAGGCCCCCCAGGCCGCCGGCGTCATCCACACCGATTTCGAACGCGGCTTCATCCGCGCCCAGACCATCGCCTACAACGACTTCGTCGCGCTGGGCGGCGAAGTAGCGGCCAAGGAAGCCGGCAAGGCACGCGACGAAGGCAAGGAATATGTCGTCCAGGACGGCGACATCATGCTGTTCAAGTTCAACACGTGATGCTCGCACGCTGGGCATCCAAAGCATCGTCGCCATCCTGCGGCGATGCACCATCGGCGTATCTCCGAGCTCTGGTGCCATCCCGTCCAATGGCCACTTGTCTTGATTTTGTCATGGCACGGGTCTAAGCGGCAGGCCACACGCTCGGCGCATGCGACGAAGAGCCGTGCAATCCGACATCAATCCAACCGCCCTTTGATCCAGCAGGGGAGATCTGGCGATGATCAAGGCCTTCGTCGTCGACAATGATCGCCTGCGCCTCACCGACGACCTCCAGGCCAATGGCGACAAGGTGGTCTGGGCCGATCTCGTCAATCCGACCAAGGAGGAAGAGGCCACCATCGAAAGCTGGCTCGGCATCGCCATCCCGACCCGCGAGGAGATGGAGGAGATCGAGATTTCCAGCCGCCTCTACATCGAGGACGGCGCCTACTTCATGACCGCCACCCTGCCCGCCCAGACCGAGGTCGACGATCCCCTGATGTCGCCGGTCACGTTCGCGCTTGCGGGCAACAGGCTGATCACCGTGCGCTACCACGAGCCGAAGGCGTTCAAGACCTTTCCGCTGCGCGCCGAGAAGGCGGCGACCGGATGCACCAGCGGCGACACCATCCTGATCGGCCTGCTGGAAGCGATCGTCGATCGCCTTGCCGACATTCTCGAGCGCGCCGGCCGCGACGTGGAAGTGATCTCGCGTGACATCTTCCAGGCGACCTCGACCAAGGCGTCGAAGCGCAACCGCGACTTCCAGGAGCTGCTGAAAGCCATCGGCCGCAAGGAGGACATCGCCTCCTCCGTGCGCGACAGCCTGATCTCGCTGCAGCGCCTCGCCGGTTTCCTCGCCCATGTCGCAACCCAGACCAGGATGAGCAAGGATATTCGCGCCCGCATCAAGACCTTGTCGCGCGATGTGCTGTCGCTTGCCGACCACGCCACCTTCCTGTCGCAGAAGATCTCCTTCCTGCTCGACGCCACGCTCGGCATGATCTCGATCGAGCAGAACGCCATCATCAAGATCTTCTCGGTTGCCGCCGTCATCTTCCTGCCGCCAACGCTGGTCGCCTCCATCTACGGCATGAATTTCGACGTCATTCCCGAGCTGAAATGGCAGCTTGGCTATCCCTTCGCCATCGGCCTGATGATCCTGTCGGCGATCCTGCCCTTCTGGTATTTCCGCCGCCGCGGCTGGCTTTGATCGGTTCGCCACGGGCGGACTGCCTGTTGCTGGCGCACCAGAAATAACTTGACCAAACCGCGCCCGGCCTGCATCCGGGATGCCCGATCCCTGGGGATCGCGGATTCCTGAGCCGGATTTCAGACCATGACTGCAAAAACCTGGGCCTATGAGGACTTCGTCGAGGGCACCTCGCTCGACCTCGGCACCAAGCTGGTAAGTGCCGCCGAGATCATCGAATTCGCGCGGGAGTTCGACGCCCAGCCGATGCATCTCGACGAGGAGGCCGGCAAGGCCAGCATCCTTGGCGGGCTGGCGGCCTCGGGCTGGCACACCTGCGCCATGTTCATGCGCATGCTGTGCGATGCCTTCCTGCTGGACTCCACCTGCCAGGGTGCGCCAGGCGTCGACCAGGTCAAATGGAAGAAGCCGGTCCTGGCCGGCGATCAGCTCACCGGCAGCCTCGTGGTCGTCGCCAGGCGCCTGTCGAAATCGAAGCCGCAACTCGGCTTCGTCACCATGCGCAGCGAACTGTTCAACCAGCGCGGCGAAAGCGTTTTCGAGCTTGAGAATTCCGTCATGTTCCTCACGCGTGAGGCCGCGGGGAGCCTGGCATGACCCTGGACGAATTCTTCCGCATCGGCACCACCGTGACGCTGGGCTCGCACACATTCGAGCCCGAGGCGATCAAGGCCTTCGCCCGCAAATACGACCCGCAGATCTTCCATGTCGACGAGGAAGCCGCCAGGAAGAGCGTGCTCGGCGGCCTCTGCGCGTCCGGCTGGCATACCGCCGCCACCTGGATGAAACTCAATCTCGAAGCCGGCATGGACACCGGGGGCGCTGCCTGGAAAGGCCCCGGCCTGGTCCCCGAATTCGGCCCCTCGCCCGGCTTCAAGAACCTTAAATGGCTGAAGCCGGTCTACGCCGGCGAAACCGTCACCTTCACGCGCACCGCCCTTTCCCACCGCCCGATCGCCTCACGCCCCGGCTGGCGCCTGCTGACGCTGCGCTGCGAGGCCTTCGCCTCGGCCGGCGACAAGGTGCTGGAGTTCGAGAGCGCCGTGCTGGTGAAGGTGGAGTAGTGGCGCCTCTTCCTTCTCCCCTTGTGGGAGAAGGTGGCCTCGCGTAGCGAGGTCGGATGAGGGGTGTTCCAGCTTGGCGCCGACGGCACTCCGTCACCCATCCCTCAACCGTCTCGGCGCTGCGCGCCGATCCACCTTCTCCCACAAGGGGAGAAGGGAAGAACTGCTCCCTCAATGCCCCTCGAACCCGATCAGCGTCCGCACCGGCACACCGAGCGCTTCCAGCTTGGCGCGCCCGCCGAGGTCCGGCAGGTCGATGACGAAGCAGGCGGCGAGGATATCGGCGCCGATCTGGCGCAAGAGCTTGACCGCCGCCTCCGCCGTGCCGCCAGTGGCGATCAGGTCGTCGACGAGGATCACCTTCTCTCCAGGGGCAACGCCGTCCTTGTGCATCTCCATTTCGTCGAGCCCGTATTCCAGGCTGTAGGCGACGCGCACGGTCTCGTAAGGCAGCTTGCCCTTCTTGCGGATCGGCACGAAGCCGGCCGAGAGCTGGTGGGCGACGGCGCCGCCAAGGATGAAGCCGCGCGCCTCGATGCCGGCGATCTTGTCGATCTTCTGACCGGCATAGGGATGCACCAGCTCGTCGATGGCGCGGCGGAAGGCGCGCGCATTGCCAAGCAGCGTCGTGATGTCGCGAAACAGGATGCCGGGCTTGGGATAGTCCGGAATGGTGCGGATCGACGCCAGCAGCGTGTCTTCGAGCGAAGGTTTCATGAGACGGCTCTCCGGATGATCCAACTGACAGGCGTGAAAGGCGGCGGGGTCCGATCGTAACCCGGCGCGACCGACAACGGCTAGCGCGATGTGGCGGCTGAGACAAGCCGCATCGGCAAGGGATCGATCTCGCCGACCCAGCCATATTCCGCATCCGCATGATCCGCGATGGTCCGCCCGACGCCGACTATCTGAAACGGAGATTGGAGCGCGACAATTGTCCGATCGAACTGCAGCCCATCAGCTTCATGCCGCGTTCGACCTCGACCCGCATCTGCTCGAGCGCCCTTTCGACACCCGGTTGGCCGGCCGCCGCCAGAGGAAACATATAATAACGGCCAATGCCGACGGCCTTGGCCCCGAGCGACAGTGCCTTCAGCACATGGGTGCCGCGCTGCACACCGCCATCCATGATGACGTCGATCTTGTCGCCGACGGCATCGACGACCTCGGCAAGCTGGTCGAATGCCGCCCGCGAGCCATCCAACTGCCGCCCGCCATGGTTGGACAGCACGATGCCGCTGCAGCCGATATCGACGGCGCGTCTGGCATCCTCCACCGACATGATACCCTTGAGGCAGAACGGACCCGACCATTGCCTGACCATCTCGGCGACATCGTCCCAGGTCATCGACGGATCGAGCATCTCGGTGAAGTAGCGGCTGATCGACATCGTGCCGCCGCCCATGTCGACATGTTCGTCGAGCTGCGGCAACTTGAAGCCCTCATGGGTGAAATAGTTGATTGCCCAAGCCGGCTTCAGCGCGAACTGCGCCATGCCGGCAAGGTTGAGTTTGAAGGGAATGGCAAAGCCAGTGCGCTTGTCGCGTTCGCGATTACCCCCGGTGATGCTGTCGACGGTCAGCATCATCACTTCTACGCCAACCTGCCTTGCCCGCTGCATCATCGCCCGGTTGAGGCCGCGATCTCGGTGGAAGTAGAACTGGTAGATCTGCGGGCTGCCGCTGATCCTGCGCACCTCCTCGAGGCTGACGGTGCCGAGCGTGGAAACACCGAACATCGTGCCGTATTTGGCCGCGGCTTTGGCGACCGCCCTCTCGCCCTGATGGTGGAAAAGCCGCTGCAGGGCAGTCGGCGAGCAATAGAACGGCATAGCCAATTTCTGGCCCATGACGGTCACCGACATGTCGATCTCGCTCACCCCGCGCAGGACGTTGGGGACCAGGTCACAGCTTTCGAAACTTGCGGTGTTGCGGCGATAAGTGACCTCGTCATCGGCCGCGCCATCGATGTAATTGAAGATCGGCCCCGGCAGCCTTTGCTGTGCCATCCGCCGGAAATCGGAAAAATTGTGACAGTCGCTGAGCCGCATCATCGATTTCCAAGGCCATGGCGGACGAAGCCTTTGCCACTGTTGAAATATCAACCAGATGCGGCCATGCCAACGGACTAATTGCTGAGTTCCCCGTAGTGCACGGCCGTGAACACGAAAAGGGGCGCCTGAAGCGCCCCTCTCTGCCGAGATTGCCGACGAACGCTACATGCCGAGGTCGGAACGCAGCTCGGCCCTGGCCACCTCATATTCGGCCTTGAAATCGTCCCGGTTAAGCAGGACCGCGGCAATGACGCTGCCGGAAATCTTGCCCATCTCGACATCGGACGGATAGTGGATGCCGCCGACAACGCGGTTGTGGGCGTATTCGGCCGCGCGCGCCATGATCTCGGCGCGCCTCTCCGGAACCATGTCGGCAAGGATGATGCCCATCATGGTGCCGACAGTGGCGTGGCCGGACGGCCAGGAGCCGGAGCTCGACAGCTTGACCGCCGGCTTGACGAGCTCGCTGAGCTGGTGCGGGCGCGGACGCTTCCAGATATCCTTGGCCGGGTCGACGACAGCACCTTCAGTGGCGGCGACGCGATCGAAGAAGGCGCTGAATTTCGGCAGCTTTTCCGCACTGAAATTCGGCCCCATCACATCGGCGAAGCGCCAGACATTCTCTTCGGCATCGGCGACGGCACGGGCCTCCATTTCGGGCGTGCGCGTCACCTGCAGCGTCAGCACCTCGCCGAGTTCGGCCTTGGTCTCGGCCGAATCGTTCGCCGGTGGAGGCGGCAGGATCATCGTCAGGTCGACATCCTTGTTGGTGACGAAGGGTTTTGCGTCTTCGGCCTGGGCGGCCGAGCCGATGACCAGCAGCAGCAGACCAGCCGCGAGCGATGCGTATTTCTTCATGGAGCGATCCTTTGTTCGAGAATGCCGCAGGATCGCCAGATGCGGTGACGGCCATGTGACATGACCGTAACCGGACGCAAAAAGGGCGCCTCTCGGCGCCCCCTGCATTTCGCTATGTCCGCCCGCTCAGTGGGCGATGCCTTCCCACACCTTGCGCTTGGTCAGATAGACCAGCGCGCCGAACAGCAGCAGGAACACCAGCACGCGGAAACCCATTTTCTTGCGGTCTTCCATGTGCGGCTCGGCGGCCCATGTCAGGAAGGCGGCCACGTCGCGGGAATACTGGTCGACGGTCTGCGGCGAGCCGTCATCATAGGTCACCTGGCCGTCGGAGAGCGGCTTGGGCATCTTCAGCGACACGCCCGACATGAAATACGGATTGTAGTGCGTACCCTCCGGGATGACCATTCCAGCCGGCGGCGTCTGGTCGTAGCCGGTCAGCAGCGAATGGATATAGTCGGGGCCGCCCGCGTCATACTGGGTGAAGATGTCGAAGACGAACTGCGGAAAGCCGCGCTCGACGCCGCGCGCCTTGGCCAGCAGCGACATGTCCGGCGGCGCAGCGCCACCGTTGGAGGCAGCGGCAGCTTCTTCGTTGGCGAACGGCGCCGGGAAATGGTCTGACGGCTTGCCGGGACGGTCGAACATGTCGCCGGCATCGTTGGGGCCGTCATGAATGGTGTATTCGGCGGCCAGCGTCTTGATCTGGGCGTCACTGTAGCCGAGGTCCGACAGCGTGCGGAACGCTACCAAATTCATCGAATGGCAGGCCGAGCAGACTTCCTTGTAGACCTTCAGGCCGCGTTGCAGCTGCGCCTTGTCATAGGTGCCGAACGGGCCGGTGAAGCTCCAGCTCATCTCCTTCGGCTCGTCGATCGGGAAATGCGTCGGTGCGGCTGCATTGTGCGCCTCTTCGGCGGCGAATGCCCAAGTGCCTCCAGTTCCAACGCCGGCGGCCACAAGGCCGATCAGCGCCAGCGAGGTGAGAATCTTTTTCATGCCAAATCCCCTTAGATTCTCTACCGCTCTGTCTTCCTGTTTGAGCATGATCTCTGGACAAACGGTTCCGTTTGTCCGGGAAAACCGGTTCCCACTTTTCGGGATCATGCTCTAGCCCTTGGTCTCTGGTGCGGCCGTGGCGCCCGCCGGATGCCCGCTGCCGCCCTTGTTCTTCTCGAGCACCGCCTCGGTGATCGAATTCGGCACCCTGCGTGGCGTCTCGATCAGGCCCAGCACCGGCAGCGCGATCAGGAAGAAGGCGAAGTAGAACAGCGTCGCCATCTGCGCCATGAACACATAGCTGCCTTCCGCCGGCTGCGAGCCCAGCCAGCCGAGCAGGATGGCATCGGCCACGAACAGCCAGAAGAACAGCTTGTACCAGGGCCGGTAGACCGCCGAGCGCACCTTGGAGGTGTCGAGCCACGGCACCAGGAACAACATGACGATGGCGCCGAACATGCACAGCACGCCGCCGAGCTTGGAGTTGATCGGCCCGATGTTGAAGGTGATGGCGCGCAGGATCGCGTAGAACGGCAGGAAGTACCATTCCGGCACGATATGGGCCGGGGTCTTCAGCGGGTTGGCGACCGTATAATTGTCCGGATGGCCGAGATAGTTCGGCAGGTAGAAGACGAAATAGGCGAAGAAGAACAGGAACACGATCATGCCGAACGCGTCCTTGATGGTCGCGTAAGGGGTGAAGGCGACGGTGTCGGTCTTCGATTTGACCTCGATGCCGGTCGGGTTTGACTGGCCCACGACATGCAGCGCCCAGACGTGCAGCACGACGACACCGGCGATCATGAAGGGCAGCAGGTAATGCAGCGCGAAGAAGCGGTTGAGCGTCGGGTTGTCGACGGCGAAGCCGCCCAGCAGCAGCTGCTGGATCCAGTCGCCGACCAGCGGAATGGCGCTGAAGAAGCCGGTGATGACGGTCGCGCCCCAGAAGCTCATCTGTCCCCATGGCAGCACGTAGCCCATGAAGCCGGTCGCCATCATCAGGAGGTAGATGATGCAGCCGAGGATCCAGAGCAGTTCGCGCGGAGCCTTGTAGGAGCCGTAATAGAGGCCACGGAAGATGTGGATATAGACGGCGACGAAGAAGAACGAGGCGCCGTTGGCATGCATGTAGCGCAGCAGCCAGCCGGAATTGACATCGCGCATGATCTTCTCGACCGAGCCGAAGGCGAGATTGGTGTCGGCCGTGTAGTGCATGGCCAGCACGATGCCGGTCAGGATCTGCGCCACCAGCATGATCGACAGGATGCCGCCGAAGGTCCACGCATAGTTGAGGTTGCGCGGCACCGGATAGGCGACGAAGCTGTCATAAACCAGCCGCGGCAGCGGCATGCGGGCGTCGAACCAGCGTTCGATACCGGTCTTGGGCGTGTAGGTCGAGTGTCCCTCGCTCATCGAAATATCCCCTGCCTCAACCGATAAGGATCTTGGTATCGGAAATGAACTTGAATACCGGCACAGCCATGTTCTCGGGCGCCGGGCCTTTGCGGATGCGGCCGGCGGTATCGTATTGCGAGCCGTGGCACGGGCAGAACCAGCCGCCGAAATCGCCTTCCTGGCCGAGCGGAATGCAGCCTAGATGGGTGCAGACCTGAACCATCACCATCCAGGCTTCCTTGCCGGGCGTGGTGCGGTTGGCGTCGGTCGCCGGCGCGTCGGCCGGAAGGTTGGCATTGCGGGCGATCGGATCCTTGAGATCGGAGAGCTTGACGGCCTCGCCGTCCTTCATTTCCTGTTCGGTGCGGTTGCGCACCACGACCGGCTTGCCGCGCCACTTGACGATCAAGGACATGCCCGGTGTCAGCGAGGCAACATCGACCTCGACCGAGGCAAGCGCCAGCGTCGAGGCATCGGGGCGCATCTGGTCGATGAAGGGCCAGGCAACGGCGCCGGCGCCGACCACGGCTGCCATGCCGGTGGCGACGTAGAGAAAATCTCGACGGTTGGGATCGTGGGTATCGGTTGCGCTCACGGGTGCCTGATCCTTTCGCCTCTTCCGCGCCGGTGGCCGAGCCTGTTCCCCGCTCAATCACGCCAACCCGACAGCGCATGGCGAACAGGCTAGCGAATTCCTCCGGCATTTGGACTTCGGTTTATGCGTGAAGCCCGTTTTTGTCCAGACGGGTGAAGGCACAAGGGCAGATTGTCGCGGGGACAAAATCCGCCACTGCGCGGCAAGGCGGCGAATGGTCGCAAAAGGCGGCTAAACAACCGGGAAACAACCGCAAATCCAATGCCCCGGCTCGCCTCGACACGGGACGCCGGTGTGATCTATCCTTGCTTGCATGGCACACGTCATCGATCGCGAGGAATGGGCCGTTCGCCCCGACCGCTGGAAGGGTGAACTGCAGTGCGGCGCCTATGGCTCCAACTCCTGCCTGATCTTCAATCACCTGCCCGATGTCGGCGGCGGCCCCCGGTTGCACTCCCATCCCTACGCGGAGATCTTCATCATCCGCCAGGGCACCGGCCTGTTCACGGTCGGCGACCAGGAAATCGAGGCCACCGCCGGCCAGGTCCTGATCGTGCCGCCCCACACGCCGCACAAATTCACCAATCTCGGGCCGGGGCCGCTGGAAACGACGGACATCCACGAGAACGGCACGTTCATCACCGAATGGCTGGAGTGAATCCGGCATAGCCCTGTCGAGTTCCCGATTGCCGCCTAGATCTATGGCGTGGCATCGGGCCAGGACGTGCAGGACATGCGAACCTCAAACATCGAAATCGAAGGGCTGAGCATCGCCATCCGCGAGGCAGGCCCGGCCGATGCGCCTGCCTTCCTCCTGCTGCATGGGTGGCCGCAAAGCTCCTACGCGTTCGAACGCGTGATCGGCCGGCTGGCCGCCGACTACCGGGTCGTCGCACCCGACCTGCCCTGCATCGGCGGCTCGCAAGGCATGCCCAAGGCCGGCGACAAGAAAACCCTGGCGAGGCTGATGAGGGGCGTTGCCGAGGCTTGCGGGCTGCGCCAACTCGTGGCCGCCGGCCATGATGTCGGCGGCCAGATCGTGTTCGCTCTGTTGCGTGACCATCCCGACAGTCTTTCTGGCGCGGCGATCATGGATGTCGTCGTTCCGGGTGTCGCGCCGTGGGAGGAGGTCATTCGCAATCCAATGATCTGGCATTTTGCATTCCATGCCGTCCCGGCATTGCCGGAAACGCTGGTGAGCGGCCATCAGAGCGCCTATTTCGACTTCTTCTTCAATGCGCTTTCGAAGGACCGGGCATCGATCCCCGCCGAGGCCAGGGAAATCTACGCAAGAGCCTATTCCCGGCCGGAAAGCCTTCAGGCCGGCTTCGACTGGTACCGCGCCTTCCCCGAAGACGCCAAAGCCAACGCCCTTGCGCCCAAGCAGCCGATCGCGATCCCGGTGCTGTATCTGAGGGGGGCGGCCGAGGCCGGCGACATCGGCGACTATGTCGACGGGCTGCGGGCGGCCGGGCTGTCGAACGTAGAGGGCGACATCATCGCGGGCAGCGGACACTTCGTTGCCGATGAGAACCCCGAAGCGCTCGCAACGCGCCTGGCGAGATTCCACAGGGAAATCAGCGCTGCAGGCTTCGGCCCTACATGGCGCCAAGCCTGACCAGCACGGCTTTCGGGATGTTGTATTCGCGGATCACCGCCTCATGTCGGCGAAGGCCGCACAGTTCGCGCTGGATGAAGTAGGCATGCACCGCCTTGGCGGCCTCTTTCAGGAGTGTCGAGCGTATCTGTTCGTCGGCATTGTCGCGCAACCGTGCCAGCGTTTCCTCGACCTTCTGCCCGGCGCGGCCGAGCGCAGCCGCCTTCTCGGCCAGGATCTCGTGGCCAAGCGCATCGAAGGCCGCTTCGGCAGCGGCAGCGCTCGTCGAACCAGAAGGGGGGCGTAGAGACATCAGCGGGCCTCCAAGTCCTTAGCTTCGGGAAAAGATAAAATAGGGCCGAAATCATATCTCCAAAAATCGACCGCGGAAATAACGTGTCCATCCGAGAACGCGGACACTAAGACGCCCATACCGTCGACATCCGTGTAGGCAAAATCGGAGATCAGTCGCGCCTTAGTTGTCAAGGAATGGCCAACAGCTACAGCTTCGAAGCTTCCCATGTCCCCATCGTCCATTTTTGTAAAGGAGACTGCTGCCGGCACGGAAAGTCCAGAATGGTCGGAGAGGAACTTAAGCAATTCCAACCGGAGCTCATTGAGCACTTCAGTCTCTAGCGGCAAGACAATAGCCATCAAACCTACTCCGCCGGCCGTGTCTCTTCCAGCACGCTTTCCTCGTGATAGAGGAAGCCGCCGGACTGCCGTTTCCACAGCCGCGCATAAAGACCGTCGAGCGCCACCAGTTCGTCATGCGTGCCTTGCTCGACGATGCGGCCGCCATCGAGCACCACCAGGCGATCGAGGGCGGCGATCGTCGACAGCCGGTGGGCGATGGCGATCACGGTCTTGTCCTGCATCAGCCGCGTCAAATTTTCCTGGATCGCCGCCTCGATGTCGGAATCGAGCGCCGAGGTCGCCTCGTCGAGGATCAGGATTGGCGCATCCTTGAGGAAGACACGTGCGATTGCGACGCGCTGGCGCTGGCCTCCCGAAAGCTTGACGCCGCGCTCGCCGACAAAGGCCTCGTAGCCGGCCCGGTCCCTGTTGTCGCGCAGGCCAAGGATGAACTCGTGCGCCTCGGCCTTCTTCGCCGCCGCGATCACCTCCGCATCGGTCGCATCGGGCATGCCGAGCTTGATGTTGTCGCGCAACGAGCGATGGAACAGCGCCGTGTCCTGGCTGACGACGCCGATATTGGCGCGCAGTGAATTCTGCGTAACGTCCGAAACGTCCTGGCCGTCGATGGTGATCGAGCCGCTCTCCAAATCGTAGAGCCGCAGGATCAGATTGGCGAGCGTCGTCTTGCCGGCACCCGACGGTCCGACCAGCCCGACTTTCTCGCCCGGCTTGACGACAAGGTCGATGCCGTTCAGCACCCCGAACCCCTTGCCGTAATGGAACTCGACGTTTTTCACGTCGATGCGGCCGCCAGCCACGACAAGTTCTTTCGCATCGGGCGCGTCGATGAGCCCGAGCGGCTGCGAGATCAGCGCTTTGGAGTTCTCCAGCACGCCGAGATTTCGCAAGATGCTGTTGAGCTGCATCATCAGCCGGCCGAGCAGCATGTTGAGCCGAAGCACCAGCGACAGCGTGAAGGCGACCGCGCCGACGGTGATCGAGCCCTCGACCCAGAGATAGACGGCAAAACAGCCGATCGCCGTGATCATGATGCCCGACAGCGTCGTCAGCGCCATGCGCACCCCGGTCAGCCGGCGGGTGAAGGGGCGCAGCGCGTCGAGATAGATGTCGAAGCCGTTCCTGATGTAGCGGTCGTCGCCGTCGGCCGAGAACAGCTTCAGCGTCTGCACGTTGGAATAGGAATCGACGATGCGCCCGGTGATCATCGAGCCGGCCTCGGCCGTCGCCTCGGCATGCTTGCGGATCGCCGGCAGGTAGAGCTTGGCCAGCCAGCCGAAGGCGGTGATCCAGATCACCACCAGCACAGCGAGCCTGAGATCGAGCCCGGCGACCAGCGCCAGCGTCGTCACCGTGTAGACGACCATGAACCAGACCACCTCGATGAAGCTTTCCATCAAATCGCCGGTCGCCTGGCCCGCCTGCCACACCTTGGTGGCGATGCGGCCGGCGAAATCATTCTGGAAGAAGGCATAGGACTGGCGCGAGACGTGCCGGTGCGCCTGCCAGCGCACCAGATTGTAGAAGCCCGGCGTGATCGTCTGTTCGTCGACCAGCGCCGACAGGCCGACGACGATGGTGCGGACGACCAGCACCACCACGATCATGAACACCAGCTCCGGGCCGGCAGCGGTCCACAACGCATGCCAGCTGCGCTCGCCGGGAAGCTGGTCGAGAATATCGACCAGCCGCCCGACGAAGTAGAACAGGCCCGCCTCGACCAGCGGCGCGATGCCGCCGATCACCAGCATGGCGAAGAAGGCGAATTTCGCCTGGCCGACATAATGCCAGAGAAAGCCGGTGACGCTTGAAGGTGGCCGAAGGCTCGACGGCTCCCTGAACGGATAGACCCAGTTCTCGAACCAGCGATAGACGGCTGTCATCATGCGGCGGTCATCATTCTGCGGCTTGCCCCTTGGCACCGATGTCGTTGGCAACGAGGTCGTTGGCGGCGTCGACGGAGCTTTCCTCGAGCAGGAAGCCGCCCGACTGGCGTTGCCAGAGCTGCGCATAGAGCCCGCCCTTGGCGACGAGTTCGTCGTGCGAACCCTCCTCGATGACGCGGCCCTGGTCCATCACGACCAGCCTGTCCATCGCCGCGATGGTCGACAGCCGGTGCGCGATGGCGATGACGGTCTTGCCTTGCATGAGCTTGTAGAGATTCTCCTGGATGGCCGCTTCCGCCTCGGAATCCAGCGCCGATGTCGCCTCGTCAAGGATAAGTATAGGCGCATCCTTCAACATAACGCGAGCAATGGCGATGCGTTGCCGCTGGCCTCCGGACAATTTGACCCCGCGGTCGCCGACATGGGCGTCGAACCCTTTGCGGCCATTGTGGTCCGAAAGCCCGCCGATGAAATCCAGCGCCTCGGCTCGCCGCGCCGCCTCGACAAGCATCTCGTCCGACGCGTCGGGCCGGCCATAGAGGATGTTATCGCGCACCGAACGATGCAGCAGCGAAGTGTCCTGCGTGACCATGCCAATCTGGGCACGCAGCGAATCCTGCTTCACACCGGCGATCTCCTGGCCGTCGATCAGGATCCGGCCGCTCTCCAGGTCGTAGAAGCGCAGGAGCAGATTGACCAGCGTCGACTTGCCGGCGCCCGAGCGGCCGACGATGCCGACCTTCTCGCCCGGCTTCACCGCCAGCGACAGGCTCTCAATGACGCCCTTCTGCTTGCCGTAATGGAAACGGATGTCCTCGAAGCGGATTTCACCACGGGAAACGGCGATCTCCTTCGCACCGGGCTTGTCCTCGACCAGGCGCGGCAGCGAGATCGAGGCAATGCCGTCCTGCACCGTGCCGATGTTCTCGAACAGGCCCGACATTTCCCACATAATCCACTGCGACATGCCCCACATCCTGAGCACCAGGCCGATGACCACGGCCACCGCGCCGATCGTCACCGCTTGCCCCATCCACAGCCACAGCGAGATGGCGGTGACCGAGAACAGCAGCAAGGCGTTCAGGATGTAGAGCGAACCGAAAAGCACCGTCACCAGCCGCATCGACCGGTAGACCGTGTCGAGGAAGCCCATCATGCCTTCCCTGGCGAAGGAGGCCTCGCGGCGCGAATGGCTGAACAGCTTGACCGTCTGGATGTTGGTGTAGCTGTCGACGACGCGGCCCGTCATGGTCGAGCGCGCATTGGCCTGCTCCTCGCCGACCTTGCCGAGGCGCGGGATGAAAAAGCGCAGCAACAGGATGTAACCGACCAGCCAGACGCCCAGCGGCGCCGCCAGCCGCCAGTCGGCCGAGCCGACGATGAACAGCATGCCGAGGAAATAGACGACGACGTAGTTCAGCACGTCGATCAACTTGATGACACATTCGCGCACGGCGAGCGCCGTCTGCATCAGCTTGGTGGCGATGCGGCCGGCGAACTCGTCCTGATAGAAGCTCATCGATTGCTTGAGCAGGTAACGGTGCACCTGCCAGCGGATGCGCATGGGATAATTGCCCATCAGCGTCTGCTGGTTGAGCAGCGAATGCAGCCAGACGGTGCCCGGCAGCGCGAACAGCACGATGAAGGCCATGCCGGCGAGCTTCCAGCCTTCCGTCTGCAGGAAGGTTTCGCGGTTCTGCCCCGACAGCCAGTCGACGATGCGGCCGAGGAAACCGAACATCCACACTTCCGCGATGGCGATGGCCGTCACCAGCACCGCATCGGTCAGGATATAGGGCCATGCCCCGCGCGTATAATGCAGGCAGAAGGCCACCAGCGTCTTGGGCGGCTCGACCGGTTCCGCTGCGGGGAATGGATCGAGCCTTCTTTCAAACCAGCTAAACAACAACATAGGTCATGCTCGTGAAATCTGTTTCCCGCTTACGCGGCGTGGCGACGTACGAAGTCCCCGGGCCGTGTGGCGCCGAGGGCCGACGGTCCGGAATCATCCGGACCGCCGGCCCTGCTTCGCGCTATATAGGGGCTCGCGGGCTTTTCGCCGACAGGCTCGTTTGTCGATCCTGACGGTGCGGTGTCGACGAGCCGGATTTTCGCGCCCGGCCGGATCAGCCGGATAATCCGGCGCACCAGCGAGGGCCGGCCCGGGTCGGGAACCGCACGCGAAAAATCGACATCCGGCAGCATGCCGCGATGCGGCCGGCGGCGGACTTCGGCGTGGACTGCCGACGAATAGGTTTCCCCGATCAGCAGAGCCCAGGTCGCCATCTTGCGCTCGTGCAGGCTTCTTGAACCGGGTATTCTGTAGGGATCGAACATTGGTCCGTCCTCCATGTGAAGATGTGATAAAAAAGGCGAAGCAAGTTCGACCACCGGCATTCGGCCGGAGGTGCGCATTGCCTCGGTCAGGGCATGACTGAACGAATCGGTCTGGACACGACAAGTGTCGGTCCGGACATGCTCAGCTTGGGCGTTCAGCCCTTTTGACTTTTTGAAAAACATCGCAGGATTCCTTCGAGTGCCGAAAAATCGTTTCGGCGGGAATCGGTGCGATCAAGTCTTAGAGAGTCAGGAGAATCGTCGTACCGAAACCGCCGTGGGGCGTACTGGCCCACAGGAGAGGCGCTGGATGTGCATGGTCATCATGAGTTACCCCTCCATCGGTTCGGGTTGACAATGCCGGCCGTATACCCGACTTCGCAGAAAATGGCCACCCGCAGGTCCAGGAATTTCCAAAACCGCGAGGTCGCTGTGGCCGATCTGCCACTTATTAGAAAGACGCGGAAATGAACTGTCGTCTCCGCATCGCGCTCTACCAGCCTGACATCGCCGGCAATACCGGGACAATCCTGCGCTTCGCCGCTTGCCTCGGCCTTGGCGTCGACATCATCGAACCGGCCGGCTTCCCGCTCTCCGACAAAGCGCTCAGACGCGCCGGCATGGACTACCTCGAAATGGCTGCCCTGACCCGGCATGTCGACTGGGACGCCTTCGAGGACTGGCGCAAGGTGCATGCGAAACGGCTGGTGCTTCTGTCGACCAAGGCCACGGCCCCTTACACCGAATTCGCCTTCGCCCGTGGCGACATCCTCCTGTTCGGCCGCGAATCCGCAGGCGTGCCGGATCCGATCCATCAGGCCGCGGACGCGCGGCTGACCATCCCCATGCAGGGTGGCGCGCGCAGCATCAACGTCGCGCTTTCCGTCGCCATGGTGGCTGGCGAAGCCGTCCGGCAGCTCGGATAGCGGTTCGCCGGCAACGCCGTTTCCAGTCATTTTCACCCAGGCGCACATCGCCTTCTCCTGTCATTTGCTCCATCGGCATTTCTTCGCTACAAGCTCAACTCAACTTGAGGTCAAGCGGAAAATGGGAAATGGCTCCAGCAGCGGAACTGACGGTCGGCCAGGTGGCCATGCGCAGCGGCGTGGCTGTATCGGCATTGCACTTCTACGAGGCGCGCGGGCTGATCCGCAGCCACCGCACGTCTGGCAACCAGCGCCGCTACGGCCGCGACGTGCTGCGGCGGGTGGCAATCATCAAGGTCGCGCAGGAGGTCGGCATCTCGCTGGCCGAGATCGGCGCGGCACTTGAATCGTTACCTGAAGGCCGTACGCCGACGCGAGAGGATTGGAATCTGCTTTCAACGGCTTGGCGCGATAGCCTCGACCAGAAGATCAGCCAGCTAAAGAAGCTGCGCGACGGCCTGACCGACTGCATCGGCTGCGGCTGCATGTCGATCGACAAATGTCCGCTCAGGAACAAGGGCGACAGGCTGGCAAGGGAAGGAACGGGGGCGAGAAGGCTGGTGCCTCAGACACCTTAACTTAATAGGCAGATTTCGATATCAACGCGAACATCCATTTGACATCAATTCGCTTCGAATCCGTCAAAAGCTACTTTACGTCAAACGCATAGACAGTGACACCATCCGATATTACTAATCTAGTAGATTTTCATTTGTCATGGAAATCGGGGGCGAATTCGGATGAGCGGATTTTTTAAAAAATACTGGGCGATAATTTCTGCCGTATTTTCAAGCTCGTTTTTCCTATTTATTTTGATTTTCTGCACATTTTATGCGTTTAACGGGAATAAGTATTTTATAGATATAAATATCTCCTTTGACGGATCGGGTAATAATTGCCATTTTATATCACCCGAGAAAATTTCCGACATCGTCTCAATACGGTCAAATAGATACATCAGAGATGCAGTATCCGAGAAAAAAGACATATCTGGCTTTGGATCCTTAAAAAATCCAGACAAGTCGACAGAGTTACTCCACGAGTATTACAATTCAAACAGCTACGCAAAATTAATTGGATATATATCGTCCGTTGACGTAAAAACTATCGAGATTATATTGCACATAGACGAGAAGTGTAATCCGACACGGTACGAAGTATTTACAACGGACTTTCAGGCCACCTCAGGCTTATCTGGTCTAAACTATGTGGATGAGATATCGAAAGGAGTCATCTCAGCCTCCGATGAGTATTATAGCCTATACAATACCTCAAAGTTTGATACGGATTTTGTGCGGCAAAGAGCTTTGGCCAATATCGCTGAGAATAGAGACTTGAAGTGGTATACGAATCTGATTGGCATCACATACGCGGCCGATCGTAAAAAATTAACCGATGAAAAAAATAGCCGTAAGCTTCTGGAGAAGGCGTTATTTTGGTTCACCGAATCACTAAAGTACGACAAAACATTCTTTCCTGCGATGGCAAATAAAATAGACGCTGAGATCATTTTAGATAACTATTCCGATAATTCATTTGATGCCGGCGCAAAAGAGCTATTGAACACGTATTACATGTATCCGGGAAAGGGATATATAGGATATGCAGGCATTCTGTACTACGAGGAAGTGTTCGGCATAAATGGCGGCAATGTCACGATTAATAAACAAAAACTGAATAAAATTCAATTATCTAGAGATTTCATTGAAAGAGAGATCTCTCTCTATGGGGGAAATTCCGATCTCTACGGGACACTTTCTAGAATTTACGGTTTTTTCGGAAAAGCGGATACGAAGGAAAAATACGACTATTTGATAAAATCACAGAGTTCAAGTCGACGTCTGTAGCCTCAATCCGCCGCCGGCAACCGCCTGATGGTGAATTCGATCAAATCCCCCGGTCGTTCGAACCAGCTTTCGATCTCGGTCCAGTAGGCCTGCTTGGGGAAACGCTCGAACCATTCCTTGGCCTTGAGCCGCGCATCGGAGCGCGGCAGCACGAAGGTCTCGCGCAGGAAACCGTCGCGCGGCATGCGCTCGCGTTCGGCTCGGCTTTGGTCGAGCCTTTTCTTCAGGCCATCCAGCGGCGGTCTTGCCGGGGTGCGCACGAAACCACTCCTTGCACCTGGCGCATGACCCCGAAAGCGGGTTCGGAAAGGATCATGCGCAAAACCAAAGTGACTTGACCCTGTCCCTTAAGAGATTAGGGATCGCGCCCGGAAAAGACGAGTCTTTTGTCGACTCGGCCGACCCGCAACCGGAGACAGCACTTGGAACGACCTGAAATGCCACTTGGCCTGCCCGCCGACATCGAAGAGAAGAAGATGAAGGCACGCCTGTGGTTCGAGGCCTTGCGCGAACGCATCTGCGGCGCCTTCGAGCAGATCGAACAGGATCTCCAGGGCCCGCTGGCCTCATGGGCGCCGGGCCGCTTCGAAAAGACGCCCTGGGAGCGTGACCAGGGCAAGGGCGGCGGCGGCACCATGTCGATGATGCATGGCCGCGTCTTCGAGAAGGTCGGCGTCCACACTTCGACTGTTTATGGCGAGTTCTCACCCGAATTCAGGAAGCAGATACCCGGCGCCGAGGAAGACCCGCGTTTCTGGGCCTCCGGCATTTCGCTGATCGCGCATCCCTGGAACCCCAACGTCCCGGCGGTGCACATGAACACGCGCATGGTGGTCACTTCCAGCCATTGGTTCGGCGGCGGCGCCGATCTGACCCCGGTGCTCGACCGCCGCCGCACCCAGGACGACCCCGATAGCATCGCTTTCCACCGCGCCATGCAGTTCGCTTGCGAAAAGAACGCTGGCGTCGCCGACTACCCGAAATTCAAGACCTGGTGCGACGAGTACTTCTATCTGCCGCACCGCAACGAGCCTCGCGGCACCGGCGGCATCTTCTTCGACTACCTGCATTCAGGCGAAGCCGCGGGCGGCTGGAATGCCGATTTCAACTTCGTCCAGGATGTCGGGCGATCTTTCCTGGTCGTCTACGGCCATCTCGTGCGCGCCAACTTCAACGAGAACTGGACCGACGGCGACCGCGACGAACAGCTCATCCGCCGTGGCCGCTATGTCGAATTCAACCTGCTTCACGATCGCGGCACCATCTTCGGCCTGAAAACCGGCGGCAATGTCGCGTCGATCCTGTCCAGCCTGCCGCCAGAGGTCCGCTGGCCGTAACAAGATGGTGAGCGTGATGTGAGCCGTATTGATGTCCCATTCCCGGCGAAATGGGCATGGAATGTGGCACGGGGTCCTGCGAAAATTTCTTTTTCGTCTAATAGGCACTTGAAAAGATTGGTCTAATTCTTGTGCCGGGTCGGGAAGCGCCGGTGGTTTGCTGAGCGCAATTCCGAGAAAGTGGGAAACGGGTTTTCCGTTCGGAATTGCGTCGAAACAAGCGGGCCGCGACTCGACGCAACCGGACGGCCCAAGACGATGCGGGACACCTCGTCAAAAGGATGCCCGCTCTTTCCAGGAGTACTTTGCGATGCGCAAGATCATTGTTTCGGCCGCCGCGGCGGCCTTGCTCGCTTCCGGTTCGGTAGCATTCGCCGCCGTCAAGCACACCACCGGCACGGTCAAGACCTTCGACGCGACAGCCATGAGCCTGGTTCTTGACAACGGATCATCTTTTACGCTTCCCAGCACCTTCAAGGATCCTGGCCTGAAGGTCGGTGAAAAAGTCAGAATCTCATGGGACACGAGCGGCAAGAACAAGATTGCCGAGTCGGTCAAGATCATGAAGTGACGACCAACCCGCCCGGGCTGGACGAGACGATGTCCGGCCCTGCCCTGGGCCAAGCGTAAGAGGGCGGAGCGGAACCGCTCCGCCTTTTTGTGGTTGACCGCAACCAATATCACCCCATCTGTGTTATGCTTTCCACCCGCTCAGGCTGCGAAAGTCCAAGCCCGGAATTCGGAACCTGGGCCAAGAAAGCACCGGAGCCTCGCCCAGGCTCCACGGAGGAAAAAGGGAGAAATCCGATGAAGGAATTCCACTGCGGGTCGCTCGTTCCCGGCTGTGACTGGCACACCCGTGCCGGCGAGGAAGCCGAGGTGATGCGCCGTGCCGTCGAGCATATGCGCGAGACACATGGCGAGACGATCATCCGCGAGACGATGATCGAGGCGATTCGTTCACGCATCGAGAAAGTCCGCGACGCCGCGTAAGCTGTGCGCCGACCTTGACGCCCGCCATTCGCTTTGGCGTTGTGGGCGCTTTGATACATGGCACCGCACCTGCTCCGTATTGCGACGACGAGATGTTGCAGGAAATCGCTTCGACGCGGTGCACGTCACCTTGTGAGTAAAAAAATATATTCCCTCCAGCTAAAATAAACCCCGCGGTAACCCAACCGGTGCCACTGTCGGCCGGACAATCCGGGTACTGTGGGCTGCCAGAGAAGCCCGTCGCCACCAGGCACTGATCCGGATCGGTGGGGTGGTGAGGTGGGTTCGCGCATGGGCGAAAAGTCCGGCAGTCGACTGAGCTCCTGCACAATGGCGCTCGTTTCGTGCGCGCTCATTGGCGCATCGCCGGTTGTTGCCCAGGAATTGACGACATCGTTGGTCGACGTCCATCAGGGCTCGCCGCTCAGCGATCGCGCGCGAGGCTTGGGCAATGGCGGTTACGAATTGCAGAGCGGAAACCGGGTATCGTTCAACCAATGGTACCGCGCAAGCTGGGTCGATATGCACGTGGACCTCATCACCCAGATCACCCAGGACACCGGCATCCTTTGGGGATTTGGGACCGGGGAACAGGGCGAGAAATACAGGATCGAGCCCAGCCTCAAGCTTGGTTTCCTCACCCAGGTGCATCCGAGCCCGAACAGCACCCTTTCCCTGTCGCTTACCACCGTGATCGGCGGCAAACTCACCGAAAAATCCTGCCAGGCCGACTATGGCGACCTCGGTACCTACAGCGTCAATTGCCGGCTTGCGGCCAGCCAGATGGCTCCTGAGGAAACGTTGAAATATCTGGTTAACGCTAAACCGGAGAGCCAGCATCTGTGGCTGAACTACCGTGTTACTTTCTGATCGCCGAAGGCCATGGATTGAAAAACCGCGGTTCGCGATCGCCCGTACCAGTTTCTTGTTTGATCGGAGTAGGAACATGCCAGCTAGACATTTGAAATTCGGTATCGCCATGGCCTTCGCCATGCTGTCGGCGCCGATCGCGTCGGCCCAGCAGGCCCCCGATGCCGACGAGATGGCCGCGCTGTGCCATGGCGGCCTGTCCATATGCGTAAGCGCAAAGATCCCGGCCGCGCGCACGCAAGCAGCAACAACACCAGGGTGGATGAGCCCCGACGTCGGTGCCGCGTGGGCCGCGGGTTACAAGGGCAAGGGCGTCACGATTACGATCGTTGACGATTTTTCCAGTACATCGCGGTTCTCCGGCAACTTTGGCATTGGGGTGCAGACCCAGCGGCACGGCGAATGGACACGCGAAGAAGCCTCCATGATTGCCCCCTTGGCAACCATAAGGTCGAAAGACTTCACAACCAGCTCGGCGGTGACGCTGGCGCCTGGCCTGAACGTGCTCAATCTGAGTTATGGCATGTACGCTACAGCGGGCTACAGCCCGAACCAGATTGGATGGAGCGCCGAGGAGGCTTCGATCATCTCTTATGCCACCAGAGGGTCAGCCGTTGTCTCCAAGGCAGCCGGCAACGACTCCGTTGCCGTGGGCGGTGTCACCAATGGCCAGCAGGACTATCTCGACCTCGCCCTGGTCGGCAAAGCGTCAGCGATCTTCGTCGGTGCGCTGTCAACGAACGGCACGACGTCAAACCCGGCCCAGCTCGCCTGGTACTCCAACTACGCCGGATCCAATCCGCTTGTGCAAAGCCATTTCCTTGTAGTCGGTGTCGACGGGAGCAAGACGGGCCTTTATGGCACGTCCTTCGCCGCGCCGATCATTTCAGGCTATGCGGCGATCATCGGCAGTAAATTCACCAAGGCCACGCCGACCCAGATCACCAACGATCTGCTCAACACGGCTCGTACCGACACGCTGGTCAACTATAGCGCCTCCACCTACGGCAAGGGCGAAGCAAGCCTTTCGCGTGCCTTGGCTCCCGTGGCCATCAGGTAGATGGGCCGCGCTTCGTGTACGATATTCGAGCCAGGCTCTAGGGTTCAAGGGCCTTCGCGGCGCGTTCGAGCAATGCGCCGCGATCAGGCGCAAATCCCGCTTCGACCCATTCCGCCTCGAGGTTCTTGAGGATTTCGCCGAGCTTCGGCCCAGGCTTGGCGCCAAGTGCGGTCAGATCGGCGCCTTTCAGCGGAAACGACGGCTTCTCCCATTTGAGCGCAAAGGCGAGCAGGCGCGAGAAACCGCCGGCTTCGAGCAGTGCGTCATTGTCGTCGACGGCACGCACCCGCGCCGAGGCGAGCGACAGCCGCAGCCGATCGACAAAGCCTTGCCGATCGCCACGATAGAGCCGCTTGGCCAGTTCGCCCTCGGTCGTCTTCGGCTCGACGGCAGCCGTCAGCCCCCAGTGGCGCAGGCGGTCAGCTTCCGCAGTCGACAGTTTCAGCCGCTCTGCCAGTATTTTCATGCGCGCCGCATCCGGCGGCACGATCGCCTCCAGCCGCAGCATCGCGTCGGCCGGCCAGCCCAGATCCTTCTCGGCCTTGGCCAGCCCGTGAATGGCATCGATGCCCCACCTCTCGCTTTCCGGCAGCGCCGCGGTCAGGACACCGGCCTGCCGCATCCACAGCAGCGCCCGCGATGGGTCCGGCGCCGACAGAAGCCTCTTCAATTCTGACCAGACGCGCTCGGCGGACAGCTGTGCGAGTCCGTCCTTCAACCGCGCGCAGGCCTTCAGCCCTTCGGCGTCCGGCCGGCCTTCGCCATACCAGGCGAAAAAGCGGAAAAAGCGCAGGATACGCAGGTAATCCTCGCGGATACGTGCTTCCGGATCGCCGATGAAGCGCAGCCGCCGTGCCTCGATGTCGGCGATGCCGCCGACCAGGTCGACAACCTTGCCATCGGCCTCGGCATAGAGCGCGTTGATGGTGAAATCGCGCCGCTCGGCGTCGAGCTTCCAGTCGCGGCCGAACGAGACCTTGGCGCGGCGGCCATCGGTCTCGATATCGGCGCGCAAGGTGGTGATTTCATAGGGCTTGCCGCCTGCGACCACAGTAATGGTACCGTGCTCGATACCGGTCGGCACCGGCTTGAAACCTTGCGCCTGGGCGCGGCGGATGGTTTCCTCAGGCAAACAGGTTGTGGCGATGTCGGTGTCGGCGACCGGCTGGCCCATCAGCGTGTTGCGCACCGCCCCACCGGCAATACGCGCCTCTTCACCGCCCTCGGTGAGAGCGGCGAGCAGGCGCTGCAGATGCTTGTCGGCGAGCCAGTCGGCCCTGCCCGCGATCGAAACACTCACGCATAGAGCCTTTCATAGAGCGTACGGATGATCCCGGCGGTGACGCCCCAGATGCGCCGGTCGCCGTAAGGCATGTCGTAGAAGAACCATTCGAGATCGTTCCACATGCGGCTGTCGCGCTTATGGTTGGCGGGGTCCATCAGGAAGCGCAACGGCACCTCGAAGGCCGCGTCGACTTCATCGGCGTTCAAGGCGAGCTGGAAACCGGGCCGCACGATGCCGAGCACCGGCGCGATCCGGTAGCCGCTGCCGGCGACATAGTCGGGCATGCGTCCGAGGATCTCGATGCGATTCTGGCCAAGGCCGATCTCCTCGAAGGTCTCGCGCAGTGCCGCGGCTTCCGGGCTCGCATCGGTGGCATCGATGGTGCCGCCGGGAAAAGCCACCTGCCCCGAATGGTTGCGCAGCTTTTCGGCCCGCTTGGTCAGGAGAACCGTCGCCTCGCCTTCGTGATCGACAACCGGGATCAGCACCGCCGCGTTGCGCAGCGCCTTGCCCTGGTTGAGGCGCGGATGGCCCGGATTGAAGCGGTGATCGCCATAGTCGTCGCTGGCATGGGCCTGCGGCTGCGCGGCGAAGCGCGCGCGAAAATCCGCCGATGAAAACGGCATCGGTGACACCTGGTCCATCACGCGCTCAGCCGCTTCAGTTGATCCGCCGGCATGATCGCAAACACCGCTCCCCTGGAGCGCACGGCAAACATCGTCCTGCCGTCGATCTCGATCTCCTCGGCATGCTCGACCAGTTCGTACATGACCGGCCGCGCCACCAGCGCCTCCAGCCTGCCTCGCACCAGCACATAGGGCTTCAATCCGCCGGTCTCATTCTCGTCGACGAAGCGCAGCGGCCGCTCCGGCCCGGCCTCGACGACATCTCCGACATTGGTGCGGAAAGTGATGACTTGCTGGTCGCCGCTGCCCGAAACGTCCATTTCGACGGCGATGAAGGGCGCATCGGCGACCCGGATGCCGACCTTTTCCACCGGCGTCACCAGATAGGTCCTGCCGTCGGCATCCTTGCGCAGCACGGAAGAGAAAAGCTGCACCAGCGGCATGCGCCCGATCGGCGTACCCAGATAGAACCAGGTGCCGTCGGCCTTGATCTCCATGTCGAGATCGCCGCAAAAGTCGGGATTCCAGCGCTCGACCGGCGCCGCGCCCTTGCCGGCACGTGCCGCACGCGAGATCAGCGCCTCCAGGCCGCGCGCCTCGGTGGCATCGGTAAGGCTCTGTTCGCGATGTTCGAAGTGTTCCGACATGGTCACGAAATAGTCACTGTTGTTCCGCTTGTCAGCCTAAGTCTGTGATTTAAGTTCCAACGTAGGCGCCACGCGAGGCCGAATCGCGGCAAACTTATGCTATGCTGCAACCGTTATTTCCAACCATCTATCTCCAATTTTAAGGGATTGAGCTGAATGAGCGTAATGGTCAAGGAAAGCCCAATCAGCGAAAAGGACATGATCGCCGAGGCCGAGAAGGCGCTTGCCGACATCTCCAGAATTCGCGACGGGGTCGGCCGGGTCATCTTCGGCCAGGAGAATGTCGTCGAGCGCACGCTGGTGGCGCTGCTGGCCGGCGGCCACGCGCTGCTGGTCGGCGTGCCCGGCCTCGCCAAGACCAAGCTGGTGGAGACACTGGGTGTCGTGCTCGGCCTCGATTCGCGCCGCATCCAGTTCACGCCCGATCTGATGCCCTCCGACATCCTCGGCTCCGAAGTGATGGAGCAGGACGAATTCGGCAAGCGCTCCTTCCGCTTCATTTCCGGACCGATCTTCGCCCAGCTTTTGATGGCCGACGAGATCAACCGCGCCTCGCCGCGCACCCAGTCGGCGCTGCTGCAGGCGATGCAGGAGTACCACGTCACCATTGCCGGCGCCCGCCACGACCTGCCGGCGCCCTTCCATGTGCTGGCGACGCAGAATCCGCTGGAGCAGGAAGGCACCTATCCGCTGCCGGAAGCCCAGCTCGACCGCTTCCTGATGCAGGTCGACATCCTCTATCCCGAAATCGAGGCCGAGCGCCGCATTCTTCTGGAAACCACCGGTGTCGAGGACGCCAAGGCGCAGAACGTGCTGCAGCCGGCGCGGCTGAAGGAGATCCAGACGCTGATCCGCCGCATGCCGGTGCCCGAAAGCGTCGTCGAGGCGATCCTGACCCTGGTGCGCTCGGCGCGCCCGGGCCAGGACAACGCCGAGACCGACAAGCTTGTCGCCTGGGGTCCAGGCCCGCGCGCCAGCCAGGCGCTGATGCTGTGCACGCGTGCGCGGGCGCTCTACGATGGGCGGCTGGCACCCTCGGTCGACGATGTGCGGGCGCTGGCCGAGCCGGTGCTGCAGCATCGCATGGCGCTGACTTTCGCCGCCCGCGCCGAAGGCACCAGCGTGCGCGATGTCGTGGCGAAGCTTGTGAAAGGGATTTGATGGCGCGCATCGGCGAGGTCCAGGCTCCGGCGGCGACGCGCGACGCGCTCGCCCGTGGCCGGTTGCGGGCTTCGCTTGTGCCCGACCTGCTGGTCGAGGCGCGGCGCATCGTCAACACCGTGATCGCCGGCTGGCACGGCCGCCGCAAACGTGGCATTGGCGAGAATTTCTGGCAGTTCCGGCCCTATGTCGAAGGCGATTCCTCACGCATCGACTGGCGCCGCTCGGCACGCGACGACCATACCTATGTGCGCGACCGCGAATGGGAAGCCGCTCATACGGTGTGGCTTTGGGCCGACCCTTCGCCATCCATGCTCTACAAGTCGACCGGCGCCAGCGTTTCCAAGCAATCGCGCGCCCTGGTGCTCACGCTCGCCATGGCCGAACTTTTGTCGCGCAGCGGCGAACGCATCGCCTGGCCGGGGCTGACCGATCCGTTCACCGCCCGCAACGGCGCCGAGCGCATCGCCGCCCAGCTCATGCATGCCGGCGAGCTGCCGGCAAAACCCGACCTCACGGATATCAGGCGCTTCTGCGACATCGTCATCGCCAGCGATTTCCTCGATCCCGTGGAGGAAACGATGGCCTGGCTCGGCGTGCTGGCCCGCCATGGCGTGCGCGCCCACCTAATCGAGGTCGCCGACCCGGCCGAGGAGACCTTCCCCTATGCTGGTCGCACCGAGTTCACCGATCCCGAGACCGGCGAGAAACTGACAGCCGGGCGCGCCGAAATGCTCGCCGATGAATACCGCCTGCTCTACACTGCCCGCCGCCAGGAACTGGCCGGCTGGTGCAAGCGGCTCGGTTGGAGCTTCACCGTCAATCACACCGATCGGCTGGCGTCCGACGCGCTGGTGCGCCTGCACATGGCGATGACCGCCGAGGGCGGTCATGCGGTTAGCGGTCGTGCCGGAAAGGCGGTCGCATGAGCTGGCTGCCGCTCTCCTTCGGCGCTCCCATGGTGCTGTGGGGCCTGCTGGCGCTGCCGGTGATCTGGTGGCTGCTCAGGCTGACGCCGCCCAAGCCGCAGACCGAAGTGTTCCCGCCGCTGAAGATCCTGGCCCGTGTGCTGAAACGCGAGGAGACCCCGCAGCAGAGCCCATGGTGGCTGACGCTGCTCAGGCTCTTGATGGCGGCCCTCATCGTGGCCGCGTTGGCCGAACCGGTCTTCAACCCGCGCGAAAAACTGACGGCCGAGGGAGCAGCACTTGCACTGGTCATCGACAATGACTGGGCCAGCGCCGCCGACTGGAACAAACGTGTCGCCACCGCCGAGCGGCTGATCAACGATGCCGGTTCGAACGGCGTGCCGGTCATCATCGCCTTCACCGCCGAAAAGCCCAATGCCGAGATCGGCCCTTTCGATGCCGCTTCGGCGCTCAACCGGCTGCGCGCGGCCAAGCCGCGGCCGATCCCGACTGACCGGCCGGCCGTCTATGCCCGTGTCGCCGGCGTGTTGCAGACCGTGCGCGGTGCCAGCGTCGCCGTGCTTGCCGATGGCCTGGCGGCCAAAGACGATGAAGCCGCCTTCAACACGCTGTTGTCGAAAAATGCCGCCCGCGTCGTTTGGGCAACCGCCGACCGGCTTTCGCTGACCGGCCTCACCGCCGCCGACAATCAGGTCGACGGCTTCGCACTGACCGCCATTCGCGCGCCGGGCGACCCTGCACCGGGCCGGGTCACCGCAGGTGCTTTCGACGACAAGGGCCGCCGCATCGCCGATGCGACGCTGACCTTCGCGCCGGGCGAGGCCACCGCCACCGGCACCATGACGGTGCCGTTCGAGCTGCGCAACGACTTCGCCTCGATCGCGCTCGACGGCGAGCGCCACGCCGGCGCCGTGCGCGTGCTCGACGAAAACTCCAAGCGTCGCCGTGTCGGGCTGTTGTCACAGGCCGAGGCCGACCAGGCGCAGCCGCTGCTGTCGCCGCTCTACTACATCAGGCGCGCACTGCAGCCCTTCGCCGATCTGGTCGAACCCTCAAGCGCCGATCTTGCCGACGCCATCCCGCAGATCCTCGACCAGAAGCCGGCGATGATCATCATGGCCGATATCGGCACCATTCCCGAGCAGGTCCGGCCAAGGCTGGTCGATTGGGTCGAAAAAGGCGGCACGCTGGTACGTTTCGCCGGCTCGCGGCTGGCCGCCGCCGGCAACGACGACGACCTGCTGCCCGTGCGCCTGCGCACCGGCGAACGTTCGCTCGGCGGCGCCTTGTCATGGACGTCGCCGCAGCCGGTCACCGAATTCCCCAAGGCCGGACCGTTCGCCGATCTGGCGCCACCCACCGAAGTCACCGTGAGCCGGCAGGTGCTGGCGGAGCCAACGCCCGATATCGTCGAGCGCACCTGGGCCGCACTTGCCGACGGCACGCCGCTGGTCACCGGGCTGAAGAAGGGCAAGGGCACGCTGGTCCTGTTCCATATCACGCCGGAGGCGACATGGTCGAACCTGCCGATCTCCGGCAGCTTCGTCGAGATGCTGCGCCGCATCGTCCAGCTGTCGCGCAACCAAGGCGCTGCGATCGCCAACGCCGAAGCCGCCGCCACCTCGCTCGCGCCCTATCGCATGATAGCGGCCGACGGCTCGCTGGTGCCGCCGACGCCGGATGCACGGCCGCTGGTGCCGGGCGCCGGTACACTGCCGGTGACCTTCGAGAACCCGCCCGGCCTCTACGGTTCCGAGACTGGCGTCTTCGCTCACAACCTGCTCGATGCCGCAAGCACGCTGGCCCCGCTGGCGCGCCCGCACATCACCGTGCCGGTCACCACAATCCAGTACGCCTTCGACGAATCGCGCAACCTGAAGGGCGGGCTGGTTGCCGCCGCTTTGATACTGATGCTGCTCGACACGCTGGCGGTGTTGTGGATGGGCGGCCTGTTTTCGCGCCGGCCGCGCCGCGCCGGCGCGGTGGCAACCACCGCCGCGATCCTGATCGCGCTCGGCGCTTTGTTCGGTCATGCCGACCTTGCCCGCGCCGACGATGCCAAGCCCGGCGACGAGGTGGCCATCGAGGCGATTTCCAAGACCCGCATCGCCTATGTGCTGACCGGCGTGCCGGGTGTCGATTCGATCAGCCGCGCCGGGCTCGAGGGCCTGACCCGCTTCCTGATCGAAAAGACCGCGCTCGAACCGGGCGAGCCGGCCGGCGTCGACATTTCGAAGGACGAGCTGTCGTTCTATCCCCTGATCTACTGGCCGATCGATCCATCGGCACCGATGCCGAGCCAGGCGGCGATCGCCCGCATCGACGCCTATATGCAGCAAGGCGGCACGGTGCTGTTCGACACGCGCGACCAGTTCGCCAACGGCATCGGCGCCGATTCCACCAGCCCGGCGACCGAACGGCTGCGCGACATCCTCGGCAGCCTCAACGTGCCGCCATTGGAGCCGGTGCCGTCGGACCATGTGCTGACCAAATCCTTCTTCATCCTGCCCGAATTCCCGGGCCGCTTCGCCGGCAGCCCGCTCTGGGTCGAGACATCGCTCGATGCCAGCAACGCCGACAACCGGCCGGTGCGCACCGGCGACGGCGTCTCGCCGATCATGATCACCGCCAATGATTTCGCCGGCGCCTGGGCGGTCGACGAGAATGGCGACCCGCTGCTGCCGACCGTGCCGGCCGACCCGATGCAGCGGATCTACGCGCTGCGTGCCGGCGTCAACATCATGATGTACATGCTGACCGGAAACTACAAATCCGACCAGGTGCATGTCCCGATACTGCTCGAACGGCTGGGGCAGTAAGATGATGCTCCTTGTTGCACGACTCGAGTGGATCGACCCTCCCCACAAAGCGGAGGGTAAGGCATGAACTGGTCGATCTCCTTCGAGCCGCTGATCTCGTCCTGGCCCTTGCTGGCCTTGGTGCTGGTGCCATTGGCGCTGCTTGCGCTGGTCGGCCTGTGGTTTCGCCAGCGCGGCGGTGTCCTGCGCTTCGTCGCCCTGCTGGCGCTCGCCGCCGCCCTCTTCAACCCGGTGTTCCTCAACGAGGAGCGCGAGCCGCTGAAGAGCGTCGTCGCCCTGATCGTCGACCGCAGCCAGAGTCAGGACATCGGCGACCGCACCAGGCAGACCGACGAGGCGTTGGCCGGCCTGCAGCAGCGGCTTGGCAGCTTCAAGCAGTTCGACGTCCGCGTCGTCGAAGCCGGCAAGTCCGAAGCCGCCGACGAGCGCACCGAGACACGCCTGTTCGGTGCGCTGGAAGGCGCCTTCCGCGACGTGCCGCCATCGCGCATCGGCGGCGCCATCATGGTCACCGACGGCGAAGTGCATGACGCACCGCCCGGCGCGCCCGATTTCAACGCCCCGCTGCATGCCCTGATCACCGGCAACGATCACGAAAAGGACCGCCGTATCCGCTTCGAGAACGCGCCGCGTTTCGGCCTCGTCGGCAAGCCGCTCGATATGACCTATCGCGTCATCTCGACGGAAAACGAGACCGGTCCGGTCGATGTGCGCGTCTCGGTCAATGGCGAGCAGGTCGCGGTCGAGCATGCGACCGTCGGCCAGGCGATGCCGCTGCAGGTGACCATCCCGGGCGCCGGGCGCAACATCATCGAACTCGCCATCGACCGCGAACCGGGCGAACTGACCGACACCAACAACCGCGCCATCGCGCTGGTCGACGGCATCCGCGAGAACCTGCGCGTACTGCTGGTTTCGGGCGAGCCGCACGCGGGCGAGCGTACCTGGCGCAACCTGTTGAAATCGGACGCCTCCGTCGATCTCGTCCATTTCACCATCCTGCGGCCGCCGGAAAAGCAGGACGGCACGCCGATCAACGAATTGTCGCTGATCGCCTTCCCAACGCGTGAGCTGTTCGTCGAGAAGATCAAGGATTTCGATCTCATCATCTTCGACCGCTACCAGCACCGCGACGTGCTGCCGATCCTCTATTACGACTACATCTCCGAATATGTCGAAAAGGGCGGCGCGCTGCTGATCGCCGCCGGCCCCGAATATGCCGGCGAAAGTTCGATCGCGCGTACGCCGCTGATGTCGGCCCTGCCGGCCATGCCGACCGGCGAAGTGGTCGACAAGGCCTTTTATCCGCGCCTCACCGATCTCGGCCAGCGCCATCCGGTGACCCGCGGCCTGGACGGTTCGGCCACCGAGCCGCCGCACTGGAGCCGCTGGTTCCGGACCATCGGTGTGCAGAACCCGCAGGGCGAAGTGGTGATGAAGGGCGCCGACAACCGGCCGCTGCTGCTGCTCGACCGCAAGGGCGAAGGCCGTGTCGGCATGCTTCTGTCGGACCAGGGCTGGCTGTGGGCGCGCGGCTTCGAGGGCGGCGGTCCGCATGTCCAGCTCTACCGGCGCATCGCCCACTGGCTGATGAAGGAGCCCGAGCTGGAGGAAGAGCGGCTGACCGCCGATGGACGCGGCATGGTGCTGGAGATCCGCCGCCAGACGATGGCCGACGACCCCGGCCCCGCGCAGATCATCACGCCCTCCGGCAAGACCTTGACCGTCAAGCTCGAGAAATCCGAACCCGGCGTCTTCCTCGGCAGCGTCGAGACCAACGAGATCGGCCTCTTCCAGGTCGCCAATGGCGACCTCACCGCGCTCGCCCATGTCGGACCGGTCAACGCACCGGAATTCTCGGATGTCATCTCCACCGAAAACCGGTTGAAGGCGCCGGCGGAAGCAACCGGCGGCAGCGTGCGCCGGTTGGCATCGTCCTCCGCCCTTGGCGGTGATGTGACGCTGCCCTCCATCGTGCCGGTGCGCTCGGCCGGCGAAGCCTCCGGCAGCGACTGGATCGGACTGCGCACCACCGACGACAGCGTGCTCAAGGCCGTCTCGCGCGTGCCGCTTTTCGGCGGCTTCCTCGGCCTCGGCCTGCTGCTCCTGGCAATGGGCTCGATGTGGTACCGCGAGGGACGGTGAGCTTCCTTCTCCCCGTCACTATACGGGGAGAAAAACGCTGTCGTGCCCTACTCCTCCGGCTCAGTCGTGAACAGCAGCGGGTAGCCCTTGGCCTTGCCGGCGTCGGTGGCCCGCGTCGCCTTGGTTTCGGCGACATCCCTGGTGAAGACGGCGACCACGCAGACGCCGCGCTGGTGGGCGGTGATCATGATCCGGTGCGCCTGGTCTTCGCTGAGCTTGAACTCGCCCTTCAGCACCGTCACCACGAATTCGCGCGGCGTGAAATCGTCGTTGATGAGGATGACCTTGTAAAGCTTCGGCCGCTCGGTTTGCGGCTTGACCTTGGTGCGCGGTTTTGTGGTGATTTCAGGCATTGGAACCGACAGTTTCGCGATCGGGCTTCGGTCCGCATTTTGCCACGGGCGCCAGCGATCGTCCATTTTGATCGGCGCGCAACCCGATAGAGCAATTCCAGGAAAAGTGTGAAACGCTTTTCCGTCCGGAATTGCGTCAAAACAAAGGGTTAGAGCAGTTTACCGTTTCCATGAAACGGTGAACTGCTGCTAACCGGCATGACGCGACCGTTCACAATCATGTGGGCAGTTGCCGGCCGCGCTTCAACGGTCCTGGCGGCCGAAGATGTGGCGGCCTGAAGCTGGCCGCAAGCTGCCGGCATCCGCCCGGCGTTCCATCCAGGCAGCGATCGGCCACGCCACGACGCAGATCAGTGTCACGCCGGTGAGCATGATCAGCAGCCACGTCTGCGCCGGCGTGATGTAGTCCCAGTTGCTGGAGATTGCCGGTGCAAACAGCGAAGGCTCGGTGCGTCCGCTCGCCGGATCCGGCACCGGGCTGGCGGAAAACAGAATCAGCACCCTGGCGACACCGGTGGCAACGAGGCCGCCAATTGCCATCGAACGAAAAATGGACGAAAGCCGCTTCTTCATGCGGATTGTCCTACACGGCCGGCGTTGAAAACGGGTTAAATGCGATCAGGATATCTGGCTGGAAACCGGTGTTCAGCCGTCGACCGTTTTCCTGGCAGAAGGCCGCCCCAGCCGGTCTGCGGCTGGAACGGCCTCGCCAGAACTGACCTCGAAACGGATCAGGGCTTCTTCGCAGCAGGCTTCGCAGCAGCAGGCGCAGCGGCAGCGGCAGCAGCCTTGGCCGGGGCCTTCTTGACCGGGCACTTGTGCTTCTTGGTCACCTTGCAAACGGCCTTCTTGGCGACCTTCTTCGGCGCAGCCTTCATCGGAGCAGTGGCAGCCGGAGCGGTGGTCGTGGTAGCCGGAGCGGTGGTCGTGGCAGCCGGAGCAGCGGTCGTGGCGGTTGCGGCATTGCCGAGAGCGGGCATCGCGAAAGCGAGAGCGACGGCGAGACCGGCGGCGGAAAGGATGGACTTTTTCATGGCTTCATTTTCCTTTTTTTGCGGGTCAAGTTCGAGTTTCACTGAACCGGGTCGTTCGGTGTCACTCCAAGCAGCTTCAAAGCGTTGGCGAGCATCCGGATGCCCTGCGCCTGTTTCTTGGCTGCGCAGTACCGGTTGCCCTTTCTCTGAAGTGCCTTTGCCGCGGTGACCTGCGTTGCCGTGGCATGTGTTTCGAGGGCTTCGTCAAATTGGTGGCTGAGATTGGCGCACCGTTCGCTCCGGGTGAGCGGCGCCTTTGCGTCCGATTGTCCGACAGCGGCAGTGACCAGGCCAAGGCCCAGCAACGCACCCAACAAACTGATCGACAACCTTGGCATTGGTTTTTCCGCGAACCCGGAGATTAGCGTCGCAGCCGATAACCTGACCGCCACGTCACCGTTATGCCGCCCTACCTTTTCAGGAGTTTTTCCCGATTGTAGAATTTTGTTTCTGGATTGTGTCTGGCTGGCCCGGCTGGTGCATATCGCCCAAAAGTGGTTCCGGTTTCGGGCTTTGACGCCCCATTGCATTCGGTGTGGAGAAGGCGGAATTCGTTCTTCCTTGAAATGCAAGGCACTGGCCAACATATGGCCCGAATTCTATCGTGTGGCTCACCGGCCAAGAATGACTTGGCCGGCAACCGGGACAGGCACCTGTGAAATCCGATGCGCACATACTGATCGTCGACGACGACAAGGGCATCCGTGACCTGCTTCAGGAATTCTTCCAGAAGCGGGGCCTGCACACCTCGGTCGCGGCCGACGGAATCGAGATGGAAACGATCCTGCGCCGCGCGCAGGTGGACCTCATCGTGCTTGACGTGATGCTGCCCGGCAAGAGCGGGCTTGAACTGTGCCGCGACCTTCGCGCCCAGTATTCGACGCCGATCATCATGCTGACCGCCGTCACCGAGACGACCGACCGCGTGGTCGGCCTGGAGATGGGCGCCGACGACTATGTTCCCAAACCCTTCGACCCGCGCGAACTCCTGGCCCGCATCCGCGCGGTGCTGCGGCGCAACGGTGCCGCCGCCGAACCCAAGCGCGCCACCTCCAAGCAGATCTACCGCTTCGCCGGTTGGACGATGGACTGTTCGCGGCGCCGGCTGACCGCGCCCGACGATGTCAGGGTCGAACTGACGATGGCCGAGTTCAACCTGCTGCAGACCTTCGTCAAGAGCGCCCAGCGCGTGCTGACCCGCGACCAGCTCATCGAGCTTTCCGGCGGCGACAGCGACTATTCCTTCGACCGCAGCATCGACATCCTGGTCAGCCGGCTGCGGCGCAAGATGGAAGACGACCCAAAGACGCCGAAACTGATCCTCACGGTGCGCAGCGGCGGCTATCAGTTCCTGCCCGAGACGATCTCCGAATGAGACGTTTCCTGCCGCAGACCTTGCCTGTCTGGGTGCTGCTGATCGTCATTGCCGGCCTGCTGATCAGCCAGGTCGCGACCCTCTACATCGTGTCGCGCGACCGTGCCGCCGCCAACGACGTGGTCGATCTCTACCGCCTCAACGACCGCGCCTTCTCGCTGGTCCAGCTGATGCATGACGCCACGCCGGAGGAGCGCAAGGCAACCGCGGCCGGCCTGTTCAATTCGACTTATGCGCTGACCGTCTCGGACACGCCCGCGGTCACCTCCTCGATCGCCGGCGACGACGAACTGGCCGAGCTCGAGGACATCCTCGTCGGCCGGCTGTCGAAGTTCGGCATCACCGACGCGCGCGTGCGGCGCGACCCGGCGACGCGCGAGGCCGACGACGCCGGCGGCACCGAGCCGGGGGCCGATATCGGCCAGGTCGAGCGCGACCTCTTGGTGCTGGCCGCCGATTTCGCCCAGAGCGACAAGCTGACGGCATCGCTGCGCTTCGCCGACGGCCAGTGGCTGAACTTCACCGAGCCGATCACGCCCGTCGGCCCGATCCTCAGCGTCGACAGCCTGCCGCTCTATTCGCTGATCGCCGGACTGGTGGTCATCATGTCGATCTGGTCGCTGCGCCGGCTGACGGCGCCCTACCGCATGATGGAAACCGCCGTGAACAGGATCGGCAAGGACCTGAAGAGCCCGCCCATCGCCGAATCGGGCAGCCGCGAGGTCCAGGCCGCCGCCAGGGCGATCAACGCCATGCAGGCCAGGCTGCGCGAATATGTCGAGGACCGCGAACATCTGGCCGCCGCACTCGCGCATGACCTGCGCACGCCGATGACGCGGATGCGGCTGCGCCTGGAGCTGTTGCGCAAATCGGCGGTGCGCGAGGCGCTGGCGCACGATCTCGCCGACGTCGAGAGCATCGCCAGTTCAGTGATCGACTTCGCCACCTTCGAGGTGACCGAGGAGAAGAGCGAACGCATCGACTTCTGGTCGCTCGTGGAATCGATCGCCGATGCCTACCCGGACGTCTCCTTCGACAATGACGATACTCGCTCACGCGGCTTGATCTGCATGGCGCGGCCGGTTGCGCTGAAGCGCTGCGTCACCAATCTGGTGCAGAACGCCGTCACCTACGGCAAGAAGGCGCATCTGAGCCTGCACCGCTCCGACCGCACGATCACGCTTGCCATCCGCGACGAAGGACCGGGCATACCGCAGGCCCAGATCGATGCCGTGTTCGGTTCTTTCGTTCGCCTCGAACAATCCCGCAACCGCCAGACCGGCGGCCTCGGTCTCGGCCTCACCATCGCCCGCAACATTGCCCGCGCCGCCGGCGGCGAGGTCCGCCTGTCCAACCATCCTGCCGGCGGCCTGCTGACGGAGCTACGCTTGCCGCTGGCGGCCTGACGCGGGTCGTCCAAAATGCCGGCCTCGCAAGAGGCGCGGCGATCAGGGATGGTCCCCGTTTGCCGATTTTCAACGGATGACGGCGATTTTCCATGCCAGCAGGGCAATTATTGCCATCACGCTGGACAACGTTGCCCAACCGTGCCGCCCGAATGCATGCAGGACAAGAACCGCCAGCGCGGCACTGACTGCCGCGAACGCCCCTTCGATATAAAAGAGCTGGTTTGCACTCAGCGGCGTACCGGTCGCCCCGCCGATCCTGAAGAATTCCAGGATCGATCGCATCGCGATCACAAGCAGCATGCCGAGCGCCGTTTGAGCGACCCGCGGTTTAGAAAGCCAATTCCGAATCCGCTTCAACGCGCCCTGTCCCTGCAAGACCGCGCTCGACTACCGCCGCAGCACTGCGCTCAGCACATCCCTGATGCCGATGGCGCCGACGAAGCGGGACTGGTCGTCGAACAGCGCCACCGGTGCGGTCTGCGAGCGGTGCATGGCCAGCATCACCGTTTTCAGCGATGTGCCGGGATTCGCCCAGAACACTTGCGCTGCTTCCTCCGACTGGGCTTCGACATCGGCGCAGGACATCCAGACCGCCGGCTTGCCGTCGCGTTCGGCTGCCGCCACCAGCCCGTGGTCGTCGATCTTGAAGCGCGTCGTCTTGCGCCGATCGAGCCATACCCAGCCATTGTCGCCATGCTCCAGGTCGCGGCGGTCGCGCATGACGTTCCAGGCGGTCAGCACCGACAGCGGGTTCACATTGGCGATGAAGTCGCGGACATAGTCGTTGGCGGGACGCAGCACGATGTCTTCGGGCGCGCCGGTCTGGACGATGCGGCCGCCCTCCATGATGGTGATATGGCTGCCGATCTTCAGCGCCTCCTCCAAATCGTGGCTGACGAAGATGATGGTCTTCTTCAGCTCGGCCTGCAGCTGCAGCAATTCGTCCTGCAGCTTGGTGCGGATCAGCGGGTCGAGCGCCGAGAACGGCTCGTCCATCAACAGGATCGGCGCTTCGGTGGCGAAGGCGCGCGCCAGGCCGACGCGTTGCTGCATGCCACCCGACAGTTCATGGGCGTATTTGTTCGACCACTGGTCGAGATTGACCAGCTTGAGCTGCCTGTGCACGCGCTCCTTGCGTTCGGCGTCCGGCACGCCGGCGAGTTCGAGGCCGAGCCCGACATTTTCTTCCACCGTACGCCACGGCAACAGGCCGAACTGCTGGAACACCATCGCCACCTGCTTCTGGCGTAGGCGCCGCAATGTGGCCTGGTCGCAAGTCACGACATCGACGATCTTGTCGCCGTCCTTGACCAGGACCTGGCCACGCGACACCACGTTAAGCCGGTTGACGGCCCGAAGCAGCGTCGACTTGCCGGAGCCCGACAGGCCCATCAGCACCGAAATCTCGCCTTCGTGCACGGTGAGGCTGGCGTCGGCGCAGCCCAGCACATTGCCGGTCTTCTCGAGGATTTCGGCGCGTGTCGCGCCCTTGTCGATCATCGCCAGCGAGCCCGCCTGGTCGGCGCCGAAGACGATGTCGACGTTCTTGAAATCGACGGCGACGGTCATTTCTTGCCTCCAACGCCAATGCGGGTCATCCGGTCGAGCACGATGGCAAGCACGACGATGGCGAGACCGGCCTCAAGCCCGAGATCGATGCGGCGCGAGCCGAGCGCGCGGTTGATTTCCGTGCCGAGGCCGCCGGCGCCGATCAGTGCGGCGAACACCACCATCGACAGCGACAGCATGATCGACTGGGTCAGCCCCGCCATGATGGTGGGCAATGCCGAGGGCAGTTCCACCTTCCACAAAAGCTGGCTCTTGGTGGCGCCGAACGCCTCGCCGGCTTCGATGATCGACTTCGGCACCGAGACGACGCCGAGGTGGGTGAGCCTGACCGCGGTCGGGATGACGAAGATGATGGTGACGATGAGGCCGGGCGCATTGCCGAGGCCAAACAGCGTCAGCACCGGGATCAGGTACACGAAGGTCGGCAGCGTCTGCATCAGGTCGAGCACCGGCAGCATGATGCGGTAGACCTTGGGCTTGTGCGCCGCCCAGATGCCGAGCGGCACGCCGATGGCCATCGCCATGGCGGCGGCCGCCACGACCAGCACCAGCGTCTGCACCGTCTGCTTCCACAGGTTCTGGTTGATGATGAAGATCAGGCCGAGGAATACGCCGATGGCGAGCGGTCGAGACCGCTGCAGCAGCCAGGCAATGACAGCGATGACGAGCGCCAGCAGCACCGGCGGCACCATCAGCAGGATGTTGACCAGCCCGTCGAGCAGGAAATTCAGCCCATTCGAAAAAGCCCTGAACACGGTGTCGAAATTGTCTGTGAGGAAACCGAAGAACGCCTTTCCCCAGGCGCCGATCGGAATCTTGTGATCGACCATGAATTTCGAAATCGGATCCATATCGCCCCTCTCATGCGCGAAGCCGCCGGCCCCAACTCTCGCAACGTCATCTTGTCACAGCATATGAAAAAGGGCAGCCTTTTCCAGTGGCTGCCCTCTTCTTCCCACAGCGCCGCGCGTCTTTTCAGACGCGCAAAGGACGCTGCGGCACGTTTCTTTGCGCAGGATCCCTTTCCGAAAATCAAAGCCGATTTTCGGGGTCATGCGTCTAGGCCGAAACAAAAGCCGGCTCAGCCTCCGAGCGCGGTCTTGATCGCGGCCGCGGCGTCGCCGCCGTCGAAGGTGGTCACGCCGGCGATCCATGGCTTGACGGCATCCGGATTTTTCTTCAGCCAGTCGGTCGCAACCGTGTTGGCGTCGCCGCCTTTCAGGATGGCGTCCATCATCTGGCCTTCCATATCCAGGTTGAACTTCAGATTGGCGATGAACTTGCCGGCATTCGGGCATTCGGTGGTGTAGCCCTTGCGCGCGACGGTGTAGACGGTGGCGGCGCCGAAACCGCTGTCGCCCATGCCATCGAGATAGGTGATCTTCATGGCGCCCATCACCGGGTGCGGCGTCCAGCCGAGGAAGGCGATCCACTCATTGTTCTTCATCGACTGCTCGGCCTGCGTCAGCATGCCGGCCTCCGACGACTCGACCAGTTCGAAGCCCTCGAGATTGTCCTTCGGGTTCTTGATCATGTCGAGGATGATACGGTTGCCGTCATTGCCGGCCTCAATGCCATAGATCTTGCCGTTGAATTTGTCCTTGAACTTGCCGATGTCGGTCAGCGACTTCACGCCGGCGTCCGCGACATAGGTCGGCACGACGATGCCGTAGCCGGCGCCGGTCAGGTTGGTGCTGATGGTCTCGACCGAACCATCGGCGGTGTAATCCTTGATGTCGTTGGTCATCGACGGCATCCAATTGCCGAGGAAGACATCGAGATCCTTGTTCTTCAGCGATGCCATGGTCACCGGCACCGACAGCTGGATCGTTTGCGGCTCGTAGCCGAGCGCGGTGAGCAGTACCGAGGCGACGCCGGTCGTCGCCTGGATGTCGGTCCAGCCGACATCGGAGAGACGCACGGCCTTGCAGCTTGCCGGATCGCCGGCAAAGGCAGCACTCGTGGACAGGAAAGCCGCCAGGCCGAGGCCGGCGACGAAGGAATTCATACGCGACATAGACAAGTCTCCCATTGTGATTCTTTGGCGAAGCGTAGTTACGGTTTCTCTGCCCGCCTTGTTTCGTCAGCCAAACACCATTCTGGTGTGGATTCAAGCGGTAAGGCAATCACGATCAACGGCGCGCAATGGCCCATCAGCGACACGGTTGGCGCTTTGCGGGTACGATCAGCCTGATCTGGCTGCCGTGATGGCGGCTTTTTCAGGGGAATGCGGCGGCGGCCCCTCCCCGCGCCTCGCCAACTCGGCTTAAGGTCTGTTTAGATTCAGGTCAGGCCGCGCCGAAAATGGTGGGTTCCGAGAACCGAAGCGGAGCGTACTTTTCGTACGTGAGCATCGGAAGCGCAGGGAGCCGCCATTTGCAGGCCGGCCTCATCTGAATATCAACAGACCTTACAGGGCGGCATGGCCAAGCTTTACTTCCACTACGCGACGATGAATGCCGGCAAGACGACGATGCTGCTGCAGGCGTCATATAACTATCGCGAGCGCGGCATGACGACGATGCTGTTCGTCGCCGGCCACTACCGCAAGGGCGACAGCGGCCTGATCTCGTCGCGCATCGGGCTGGAGACCGAGGCCGAGATGTTCCGCGACGGCGACGATCTGTTCGCCCGTGTCGCCGAGCATCATCAGCGCAGCGCCGTGCATTGCGTCTTCGTCGACGAGGCGCAGTTCCTGGAGGAGGAGCAGGTCTGGCAGCTTGCCCGCATCGCCGACCGGTTGAACATCCCCGTCATGTGCTATGGCCTGCGCACCGATTTCCAGGGCAAGCTGTTTTCCGGCTCGCGCGCGCTGCTGGCCATCGCCGACGATCTGCGCGAAGTCCGCACCATCTGCCGCTGCGGCCGCAAGGCGACGATGGTCGTGCGCCTCGGCCCCGACGGCAAGGTCGCCCGGCAAGGCGAACAGGTGGCGATCGGCAAGGACGTCTACGTTTCGCTCTGCCGCCGCCACTGGGAGGAAGAGATGGGCCGCGCCGCGCCTGACGATTTCATCGGCTTCGTCAGGAACTGACGGCGTGGCAACCCCGCCCAGGCTTGAACAGCCGGATCGGCCATCCATCCCCAATCCGCCGCGATGCAGCGTTTGTTAAGGCGTCGGCCCTATAAGGCCGTCAGCCGGAACTCCCTGGGGGTCAGCCATGCTTCGAGCCGTTTCGTCAGCCAGCATCCTTCTGCTGGCCACCTCCATTGCCGCTCACGCCGGCGGCGATCCCGTGCAGGGCAAGCACGTCTTCAACCGCTGCATCGCCTGCCATGAAGCAGCCACCGACCGCGACAAGGTCGGCCCGCATTTGATGGGTGTCGTCGGTCGCACCGCCGGCAGCGCCGAAAGCTTCCTTGGCCACTATTCGGAAGCCATGAAAAACGCCGGCGCCGCCGGTCTCGTCTGGGACGAGGCAAACCTTGCCGAATACCTCAAGGCGCCCAGGCTGAAGGTACCCGGCAACAAGATGGCTTTCGGCGGCCTCGGCAGCGACGACGACATCGCCAACGTCATCGCCTATCTGAAGGCCGATCCCAAGCCCTGAGCAGCATGATGGCGCCGGCTGACGCCGGGTATACCGCAGCTGCAACCCGCCAGTTGTTGTCGGATTTCCTGACCGTCCCCTTGGATGGAGACTGACTGCTTTGCCGGCGTGGAAGTTCAAAATCAGCTGAACTATGCTCGGCTCACCAGCTAATCACGCCATGACCACCGCTCCACTGCCTTTCAAGGGCACAGCCTGATATTTTGTTTTCGCACCGTCCTGTCTTCACGTCTTTCAATCCCCTGATACCCCACATATATTCGCCGCTGTTCGCAACCAGCGACCTGATGCCGAAGCGGGAGGCCCCTATGGCGACATTGCAGAATTTCGATGCCGAAATTGCCAAGACCAAGCAGGTCGTCCAGGATATGCGCACCAAGATCGAGCAGTCCGGCACCGTTCTCGACACGCTTGCCACCGCCGACAAGAAGATCGGCGACGCCAATTTCGACATCGAGAACGCCCGCATCGAGGATGTGCTGAAGCAGCAGAAGGTGATGGAAGGCAACATCGCCGACCTTATCATCGGACTGGAGGATGCCACCAACGTCTTTGGCGCCGAGTTCGAAAGCATGAAGAACTACACCGGCTGGGAAAACTTCATCGGCATCTTCTCCAGCCAGAGCAAGCAACGCATGCGCACCGACCGTGTCCGCAACATGTCGCTGGCCGGCAATCTGCAGGAGCTGCTGGCCAAGTCCGACACCATCGTCGGCATCCTGAAGGCGCAGAAAGAGGTGCTCGACCAGCGCTACAAGACCTCCGAGACAAGCCTGTCGCAGGTGATCGAGCGTCGCAAGACCACCATGTCCAACCTCGAAACCGTGCAGAAGCGCATCGAGGAACTCAACCCGATGCTGCTCGACATCGAGAACAAGATCGCCGCCTCGACCAGCCAGAAGGACCGCACGCAGCTCGAAGGCGAGCGCTCCAAGCTCGCCACCGAGTACAACGAGAAGCAGGCCAAGGAACAGGAACTGCTGGCCGAGAGCCAGACGCTGGAGCGCTACACCTCGATGTTCCAGACCTTCGTGGATTCGCTCAACAACCAGATCGCGGCGCAGTCGACGCTGATCAACAAGCTGACCATCGATACCGAGCAGCGCATCGTGCTCTACAAGGCGCTGGAAGATTCGCTGAAGACCGCCGCCCAGCAGGACGTCGCCCACAAGATCAACACGCTGGGCAGCCAGGTCGACAACACTGCCGAGGAGACCATGGCCGGCATCGGTGCCGCCTCGCAAAAGCACATCGGTGACCTGCTCGAGATGCACGAGAAGAACATGGTCGCCAGCGCCGACATCCAGCGCCGCAAGAAGCTTGCCGACGACGCCTTCGCCCGCCGCTTCGACGAGGTGCTGAAGAAGCACAATTCGGCCGACTACGTACAGTCTTAATTGCCGCACTCGCCAGTGTCGCGTTCCGACTTGAGGCCAGCAGCATGACCCCCGAAAACGACGCGGCGGCGCGGTATTTCTCGGCAATCACGGCCGCACTCAGCGGCCTGGAAGTGTTCATGCGCGACGACCGCTCGCCGCTCTACCGGCACGGCATCGTCGCCAAGATCGTCGCTGAATACATCGCCCGGCTCGACAAATCCTTCTCCTGCTGGCGCAACCGGCTGGGCTTCGTGGACACGTTCCGCATTTCGCGCGCCGAAAGCGGCTTTCCAGTGTTCCAGAACCTGCTCGAACTGGAGAACGACCGCCGCCAGGCGGACAGCCGGCTCGCCAACATCCCGCTGGCCGGCGAATTGCGCGAGGAGATGGCCGATTTCATCCTGCGCCACAAGGAATTCCCCGAGGCGCTGCAGAAGTCGATGGCCGAGCGGCTCTATCTCGAGGACGTCAAGAGCGAGCAGACCTTCGGGCCTTTCACCCTGGCGCAGACCGCCAAGGTCTCGGTCAACCCGAAGACGGCGCGGCCCTACTATCTCGTCCATTGGGCGACATTCGACGGCAGCGCCAACCTGCCCCTGGTTTACATGGTGACGGTGGAAGATTCCTCGGAAACCATGGTCAGCCAGCTCGTCGACAGGAACGGCAAGCTTAACGACAAGGTCGACATTCCGCTGCCGGTCGACGGCCTGCTCAATCCCGAGCTTGCCCACCGCTTCGATGATTTCACCGAGAAGAATTCCGCCTACACCCTGTCGCCGGCGACGATCGCCGTCAACCTCGACAAGGATTTCGAGCCGCTGCACCCCAAGCAATTGCGCCGCGTCGTGCTCGGTCCCTTCTATTCGGCTGGTATCACCGACAACAATTCGACGGTGACCGAGGTGCTGGCCAAGGTGCGCAAGCCCGAGAATGCCTGGCTTCTGACCTGGACCATCCAGGAAGTCTATTCCAAGGCCGAGAAACCTGGCCGCAGGGGGCTGTTTTCAAGCGAGAAGACGACCCAGGAATTCTTCATCAACACTGACGATCTGGAGGCCGCGCGCCAGGGCGTGTCGAGCTACGAGAACCATGCGCTGATTCCGCACGAAGCCTACCAGGCGCTCTACGCCGCCGGCGAGGCGCAGAAGATCTTTTCCGGCTACAAGGTCCACATCCTGTCCAACGGACAGGTCATCTCGGACGTCTGACCGTCACACCACGGAGCAACCTTCATGGATACCGGCCTGACCACCATCCCGGAAGCGGCAATCGAGAAGCACCGCGCCACCGCGCAGAGCTTCATCACCCGCATCGTCGTGCTGGAGGATCCCTCGCGAGAATCCGGCACGGCGCTGGCCGGCACCAACCGCCGCTTCGTCTCCACCGTATCGGTGGGTTCGGTGCGCCGCACGCGCGAGGTCGAGCTGTCGAAGACAGTCGGCGCCGTCCATCCCGACGACCAGTTGCTCACCATCCCGCAGCACACGCTTCTGTTTCGCGCCCGGCGCGGCACGGCCATTGCCCTGGCCATATCGGATGTTTTCGCCGAAGGCTCGGACCTCGAAAGCCTGCAGGCGAAGAACACCCGCGCCCCGCTTGAGGGCGACGAGGCATCGGCCTTCAAGAAGCTGCTGTCGGCCTCCGCCTATATCTCCGCCTTCAGCCTGGCATCCTATCTGTTCCAGCTGATCGACAGCGACGGCGAGGCGCCCAACGACATCCCCGAACCGGATTTCCTGTTCGATACGCCGCAGGACGCGGTGAAGTCGATCCTGGCCGGGCTCGACAAGGCGATATCGGGCGCATCCGACGACGCCGACCTGATGACGCGCGCGCGCGCTTTCGCCCGTGTCGCCATCGATGGGCTCCTGGCGCGAAAAGGCCGCTTCGACGGCATCGGTCCGTTCGAGAACGCCCATATCCGCATCGACGCCGACGATTTCACCCTCGACGGCTTCGACGTCGCCCCCGGCAAGCGCTCCAAGCCGCTGGTGATGACCTTCAAGACTCCCGAAGAGGTCGTCGGCAACCACATCGCCAAATACCAATCGGTCAAGCTCGCCAAGATGCTGATGGCCTACGATTTCGAGCGCGAGCTGAACCCGTTCGTCGAACTCGGCGGCTTCCTGTTCACCTTCATCGGCGACGGCGCGCCCGGCACCGGCAAGACGACGCTGATCCAGATGATCGCCGGTCTCGTCAACGGCTACTGCCAGGTCGCGGGCTATCCCTTCGCCTACGAGAACTTCGGCGTCGACCAGATCTCGTCCTATCAGGGCAAATCGGGCCAGAACTGCCGCCAGTTCATCAACAATGTGCTGAACCCGCGCGTCATTGGCTTCGGCACCATCGACGACATCGACCAGGTGGCCGCCAAACGCTCCGACGACCGCGCCTCCGCCGGCCAGCAGGAGATCACCGGCGTCTTGATGGACGCGTTCGCCGGTGCCGCCACCGTGGTGCGCGGCAACTGCTCGTTCGGCATGTTCTCCAACTATCCCGAAAATGTCGACGATGCGCTGCGCCAGCGCGCCGGCGCCCGCTGGCTGGTCGACGGGCCGCAGAGCCGCGACGACTACATCGACATCTTCGTGCTGCTCGCCGGCAAGAACCATAAGATACCGCTCGGTGACCACGAACTCTACGCCGCGCAGGAAATCCAGCGCGCCGTGACCGAGGCCTACGAGGAGCATGAGAAGCCGCAAGAGGACGGCCTGATGAAGGTCTACGAGCGCTACATGAAGGAAAATGGCGCGCCCAAGACCATGGCCGACATCGGCACCTACCTGCACCTGATCAAGGACGCCGAGCCGCGCTTCACCGGCCGCGCGATCAAGAACGTCACCGACGCCATCAAGATGCGCGCCATGGACATCGAGCTTCCCGACGACTGGTTCGAGAAGCCGGAAGCCTTCATGCACAAGGCCTACGACGACAAGAAAGCCATGATCGAGGAACTGCGCGGGCCGTTCTCGATGGACATGGTCATGCAGGAGATCAACCGCTACGCCGACTCGGAATTCCGCTATTCCGACAAGTCCGATGATGCCGCCGTGGAGAAGCTGCTGCGCGACGCAAGGCTGCGCGAGAGGGCAGCGCGCGAGATGGAGGAGATGAAGAAGAAGGGACTGTGGAATGCGTGACGTGCGCCGGCATTCCCTTCTCCCCTTGTGGGAGAAGGTGTCGCCGAAGGCGACGGATGAGGGGTGTTCCAGCTTGGCAAGGACGGCGATCCGTCACCCACCCCTCAACCGTCTCGGCGCTGCGCGCCGATCCACCTTCTCCCACAAGGGGAGAAGGAAGGCTCGCGCCCCTCATCCGCCCTTCGGGCACCTTCTCCCCGTGAACGGGGAGAAGGCAAAATGAGCCCCAAAAAACCCGACCTTCTGCGCGACAACGAACTCATCTACGGCCGTTTGCTCACTGTCGACGAGCCGCATCTCATCCAGCGCTACAATAAGGCGTTGGCGGCCTTCGGCCTCAAGCCGACCAAGCTTGCGAGCTTCCAGATCGACCGCACCGGCTTCTCGCCCGAGATCGCCGATGAATGCGGCGACCCTGACTATCTCGATCCCAACGAGGTCAACCGCCGCTTCATCATCCTGACGCCGTCGCAGATCGACCTGCCGGTGGTGCACACCGCCTTCTCCAACACCTCGCAGCTGATGTTCGAGTTCATGTCCAAGAACCAGCGCGCCATCGATGCGCTGACCATCAAGGATGTCATCTACGGCGAGATCGAGGACACCGTTCCCAAGGTCAACGACATCGAGGACCTGCTGTCGATCAGCCAGGTCGAGTTCAAGGTGCTTTCCGCCGAAGACGTGCTGGGCAAGGCGGCCGAACTCGGCAAGCTCGTCGACAGGCTGAAGCAGGAGCCGGATGCCTGGCGCGACAACGCCATGCTGAACCGCATGGTGGAGCTGGCGAAGATCTGCGGCGATATCCGCGAGAACGCGCTGGTGCCCGACCAGGTGATCTTCCGCCACAACGCCTACTGGACCAGCCATTTCGGCGGGCTCTACGTGTTCGTCGACCCCGACATGACGACGGTGATCAGCGACCCGGCCGCCCCCGGCTTCCGCCGCTCGCGGCCCTGGCAGGTCAGCTATCTCTCGATCAACGACGCCGACAAGGTGTTCAAATTCCTGGCCAGCACCGGCCGCATCGAACTGCCGCGCGCCTCATGGATCGAGTCGTCCGGCTATCTCGAGCACCGGGCCGAGATGGTGGTGCGTGCGCTGATCCGCGACGCCGAACCCGACCGCAACCTGACCGATGTCGACAAGGTCTGGTTGCAGACCTGGATCCAGAGCCATGCCGACCTGATCGCCAAGGACGGCAATTTCCCCTTCCTCAATGCCGCCAAGCGCGAGATCGCCCAGCTTGGCCACCTCAAGATCGAAGATGTGTTTCCACAGCAGCGCTTCCTGGTGACCCGTGCCAAGCCGGACCATCCGGACGCATGGCTGACCAACCGTCTGATCTCGGATTTCGTGCCGTCGGACTTCGTCTCGCGCTACATCTTCAACAAGCAGGGCTTCTACAAGGACTATGACGGCTTCAGCGACGGCTGGCGATCGCATGTTGTGGACGTTCTGAAAACCACATATTTGAAGGACAAGGTGGCGTTTCGCACGCGCCTCTACGGTCTGACCGACTAGAATGAAATGACCCGTCACTTCGTTCTAACTTGTTGTTTTGGTGCATGTTATTCAAAAAGTCCGCAACTTTTTTGACATCATGCTTTGAGGGGGTGACGTGAGCCATGCTTGATCCGATCGTGAATTTCTTCACCCGCATTTTCCAGTGGATCGGCCGCGGCATCGGCCTCGTCATCGGCGTGATCCTGTGGCCTTTCCTGTGGGCGGGGCGCTGGTATACGCAGCGCGGCTGGATCCTCAAGGCTGTGGTCGGCCTGGCTTTGCTGGTGCTGGTCGGCCTCTACGCCAATTTCTTCTACGCCACCCAATGGTGGAGCAATTTCAACCCGACCTATCCCGACACTTACACCTTCGAGAAGCGCAATGTCTCCGCCGGCGAGCAGGTCGCCGCCGGCAGCGGCACCGACACGGCCAAGACTTGCGGCAACTCCGCCATCGCCCAGGTGGCGGCCGATCTGATCGACTTCAACGTCAATCAGAATGCCTGGGTCTCGTCGATGGTCCTCTACAAGCTCGGCTTGTTCGGCATCGACTGGGACGACACGCCCTGGATGGACAACAAGGCTTCGTTCCAGCGTGGCATCAACCAGGCGGTGCGGCGCACCGCCACCGAGCTTGCCGACAATCTTGGCCGCGTGCGCACCACCTCGCAGATCGATACCAACCTCCAGGATGCCCGCGGTCAGCTGCAGTATGACGAGTCCATCTGGTACATCAGCCGCAACGGCATGACCGCGACCACGCCCAGCATGTATCGCCGTGCGATGGGCAATCTGCGCTCTTTCAACGCTCGCCTCGCCACCTGCCAGGCGACCTTCGATGCCCGCGCCGACAATCTGAAGCAGTATATCGACCGCATTGCTTCGGACATCGGTTCAACCTCGGCCATCCTCAAGGAGCGTGCCGAAAACCACAACAATGGCTGGTTCGACACCCGCGCCGACGACCGCTACTGGTTCGCCTATGGCCAGCTCTATGCCTATTACGGGCTGATGAAAGGCGCTCAGGCCGATTTCGAGGATGTCCTCAAGGAAAAGCACCTGCAGAGCCTGTGGGACACGATGGATGCCCAGTTCGTCTCGGCTCTCAGGATCCAGCCCTTCATCATCGCCAATGGCCGCGAGGACGGCTGGCTGTTGCCGACACACCTGACGACGATGGGCTTCTACATCCTGCGTGTGCGCTCCAACATGGTCGAGATCAGCAATGTTCTGACCCAGTAGCGCTGAGCCGCAATGCATGTCGTCCAAAGTGGTCCCGGTTTTGGGAGAACGACATGCATAAAGCAAAGGGCAAGCCGATGGCGGATTTGCGCCGTCGCCTCTGTCGCATTCGGTGCATTGTGCGGCTGTTTTGAGACGGCGGAAGCCTCCCTGCTCTGGCTTCTATACGGCGCGGCAAGCGGAGCCAGGAAGAACCGAGGACAGGTCGGCCGGCCGCAGAGGAATTTTCTCTAGAGGAAACATAGTTGCATGCAAGTTGACGCCACGGCAGCGAGAGGGTTAGAACATGCCCGCGCGCCCGGTTCCAACCTGTTTGCGATAGACATCAACCCCGTCCCCTCCACCGTCCAATCCAGAGGAAAGCCGTCATGGCCGAAGTGAAGTCCGACATCGAGATCGCGCGCGGCGCCAGGAAAAAGCAGATCCAGGAGATCGGCCAGAAGATCGGCATCCCGACCGAACACCTGCTGCCCTATGGCCACGACAAGGCCAAGATATCAGCCGAATTCATCAAGTCGGTGAAAGGCAACAAGGACGGCAAGCTGATCCTGGTCACCGCCATCAACCCGACCCCGGCCGGCGAAGGCAAGACCACCACCACGGTCGGCCTCGGCGACGGCCTGAACCGCATCGGCAAGAAGGCGATCGTCTGCATCCGCGAGGCCTCGCTCGGCCCGAATTTCGGCGTCAAGGGCGGTGCCGCCGGCGGCGGTTACGCACAGGTCGTGCCGATGGAGGACATGAACCTCCACTTCACCGGCGACTTCCACGCCATCACCACCGCGCACAACCTTTTGTCGGCGCTGATCGACAACCATATCTACTGGGGCAATGAGCTCGGCATCGACACCCGCCGCGTGGTGTGGCGCCGCGTCATGGACATGAACGACCGGGCGCTGCGTGAGATCATCTGCTCGCTCGGCGGCGTCGCCAACGGTTTCCCGCGCGAGGCCGGCTTCGATATCACCGTCGCCTCGGAAGTCATGGCGATCCTGTGCCTGTCGACCGACCTGAAGGATCTGGAAAAGCGCCTTGGCGACATCATCGTCGCCTATCGCCGCGACAAGTCGCCGGTCTATGCCCGCGACCTCAAGGCCGACGGCGCCATGGCCGTGCTCCTGAAGGACGCCATGCAGCCCAACCTCGTGCAGACGCTGGAGAACAACCCGGCCTTCGTGCATGGCGGCCCGTTCGCCAACATCGCGCATGGCTGCAACTCGGTCGTCGCCACCACCACGGCGCTGAAGCTCGCCGACTACGTCGTCACCGAGGCCGGCTTCGGCGCCGATCTCGGCGCCGAGAAATTCTTCGACATCAAGTGCCGCAAGGCTGGCCTCAAGCCGGCAGCCGCCGTCATCGTCGCCACTGTGCGCGCCATGAAGATGAATGGCGGCGTCAAGAAGGAAGACCTCGGCAAGGAAAACGTCGAGGCGGTGAAGAAGGGCTGCGCCAACCTTGGCCGCCATATCGAGAACATCCGCCAGTTCGGCGTGCCGGCGGTGGTTGCCATCAACCATTTCTATTCCGACACCGACGCCGAAATCCAGGCGATGAAGGACTATGTCGCCTCGATGGGCGAAGAGGCGATCCTGTGCAAGCACTGGGCCAACGGCTCGGCCGGCATCGAGGATCTTGCCAACAAGGTGGTGGCGCTGGCCGAATCCGGCGCCTCGCAATTCGCGCCGCTCTATCCCGATGCCATGCCGCTGTTCGAGAAGATCAACACCATCGTCCAGCGCATCTATCGCGGCTCGGAGGCGATCGCCGACAAGTCGGTGCGCGACCAGCTCAAGGCCTGGGAAGACGCCGGCTACGGCAACCTGCCGGTCTGCATGGCCAAGACCCAGTACTCGTTCTCGACCGACCCGAACCTGCGCGGCGCGCCGACCGGCCACACCGTGCCGGTGCGCGAAGTCAGGCTTTCGGCCGGTGCTGGCTTCGTCGTCATCATCTGCGGCGAAGTCATGACCATGCCCGGCCTGCCCAAGGCACCGTCCTCGGAAAAGATCTTCCTCAACGAGATGGGCCAGATCGAAGGCCTGTTCTAGACATTATGAACACTAGACACGAAAGGGGGCCGCAGCGATGCGGCCCCCTTTCTGTTTGCGGACATTGCTAGGCCGCGTTGCGCGCCAGCGCCCGCTGGTTGGAGGCGTAGATCGTATCGCGCTCCGGCAAGGCGCCGGTCTTCAGGCATTCCACCCACTCGGCGGTCTTGAGCACCGCCGCGAAGCGCGACTGCAGGATGATCGTGACCACGCGGTGAATCTCCTCCGCCGAGGCATAGCCGGCGCTGTTGGCATAAGGTAGCGAGCCGGTGGCGTCGGACAGGAATTCGACCGCAAAGCCCATATGCACGGCGTGGATGATGGTCGACAGATCGCAATTATGCGTCATGTAGCCGACCACCGTGAGCGTATCGATGGCGTTGGCGCGCAGCCAATCCTCGAGGTCGGTGCCGGTGAAGGCGGAAGGCAGGTTCTTTTCGATATAGTGGTCGCGGCCGCGCCTGGCGATCTCCGGATGCAATTCGGCGCCATGGCTGCCCTTGGCGAAAACTGGCGATGTCTCGGGTGCCATCTGCTTGACCACCACTACCTTGACGCCGGCAGCAGTGGCCGCATCCATGGCCCGCGCCACGTTGACGACGCTGTCGCGGAACGGCGGATGCTGGATGGCGAGATTGCCGCCATCATAGTCGTTCTGGACGTCGATGACGATGAGAGCGCGGCGCGGTGCGGTTTTGACTGGGTCAGACATGGTGTTTTCCTTTCCGGCTTGAATGCGATGGGGCCGAAAATAGGGATATCGCCAAGCGACCAAAAGTGTCCCGATTGACATCATTCGAAAGAATTGGGACAATCCGCGATCACCTGCTGGAAGCCCCCCATGACCGACCCGATCATTGCCGTCCTAGCCTTCGACGGCATCAGCCCATTCCATCTCTCCGTGCCATGCCTGGTGTTCGGCGAGGACAGGACGGCGCTTGGGCTGCCGCGCTTCGAGTTCCGCATCTGCGCGGTCAAGGCCGGCCCGGTCCACACCGAAGCCGGACTGACGGTTGCCGCACCGCATGGGCTCGAAGGACTCGACGGCGCCGATATCGTCATCATCCCAAGCTGGCATCATCTCGGCGAGCCGCCGGCGCCAGTGTTGATGGAGGCGATACGCAGAGCGCACGAGCATGGTGCATTGATTGTCGGACTGTGTCTCGGAACCTTTGCCATTGCCGCGGCTGGACTGCTTTCAGGACGCCGCGCCGCGACGCACTGGGCCTACTCCGAGCGGCTGCAGGAACTCCATCCAGACATCGCGGTCGATGCCACGGTGCTCTATGTCGACAATGGCGACGTCGTGACCTCGGCCGGGGTCGCGGCCGGCCTCGACTGCTGTCTCCACATCGTGCGCGCCCGCTACGGCGCGGAAGCAGCACTGCGGCTCGCCCGCCAGATCGTCCTTTCCCCGCACCGCCAGGGCGGGCAGGCGCAATTCATCGAGCGCCCCGTGGCAAAAAGCGCTGACGCCGACCGCTTCACCAGGGCGCTCGACGCGGTGCGCGCCACGCTCGGCGAGGCGCACAGCCTCGACAGCGTCGCCGAAGCCGCCGGCCTGACCCGGCGCACCTTCACCCGCCGCTTCCAGAAATCGATCGGCACCAGTTTTGGCGATTGGCTGACCAGCCAGCGGATCGAGCTGGCGCAGCGCTTGCTGGAGGCGACGGAGAAATCGATGGACATCGTCGCCTTCGAAGCCGGCTTCGGCAGCGCCACCTCGTTGCGCCAGCATTTTGCCGCGAGACTGAGGACATCGCCGGCGCAATACCGGCGGGAGTTTTCCAGGCGAGGCGATCGGCGGGAGGACATGGTGCACGCAGCGTCCTGAGGCATAACGGCAAAGGGCGCGCGTCGCCGCAGCGCCCTTTGCATTCCGGTCCCCGTGATCAGGGCGATGTGGTCAGGCGACGTCCTCCGGCGATGGCGCACGTTTACGGCCGGTGACCATGGCACGAACAAGGTTTTCGCCATGGCGCAGGCTGGCCAGCAACACGCCACCAACATGCAGCCCGATCAGCACCAGGATGCCATTGCCCAGGATCTTGTGCGTGTCCTCGACCCAACCCACCCCCCACCAAGTGTCGGTGGTCTGCATCCAGCCGGTAAGTGCAATTCCTGCCACGCAGGCCAGAAGTGCCAGCACCATGGCGCCGCCGGCAGGGTTATGGCCGAGATAGCGCTTTTCATCGCCCTTCGCCACATCGGAGAGATACAAGCCGACCGCGCGCGGTCCGTGCACGAACTGATGGAAGCGCGTGTGTCCGGATCCGGCCAAGCCGGCGATCAGCCGAGATGTGATCAGCACGCCCGCGCTGTAGCCGGCCAGCTCATGCACCTTCATGATTTCGCCAGAAGACAGCCACGCCACCGCAACGCACAGGACCAGCGACCAGTGAAAGAGGCGGACGTAGGGGCTCCAGACCTGGACCAAAGTCCCTCGTGTCGAAGCGGTGACGTTCATGGCGATCAACCGTCGTCGGAATCGGCGCCAACCGACTCGAGCGTCTTGGGATTAAAGACGGCTTCCAGCTTCTTGCCGTTGGCATCGAGCGCCTTGGCTTCATAGCAGCCGTTTTCCGTCTTGATGCTGCGGACCTTCCAGCCCTCGCTTTCAAGCTTCTTTTGCAGCGCTTCACGCGGCTGCCACTGGTCGGTGGGCACATCGCATCTGTCGGCAGCGAAGGCCGGCCCGGCAAAAACCATCACCAGCGCGGTCAGGATCAGGGGTTTCATCTTGTTTTCTCCATCGGCCAATTCCGATGTCGCGGACCCTGCCCCTGAAACCTGACAGCAGCCTGAACGCACCTCGCCGTGAAAGCACCTTGCCCTGAACGCACTCGCATTGTCCAAAAGCCGCGATTGGCTTTCGTTCAGCTTGCTGTCAGCCTTGTGCCGCATGAAGGCGGCGTGTTGCCGTGGACACGGAGGCAAGGTGCGCGTTCTGCTGATCGAAGACGACCCCGTGCTGGGCGAGGCGGTGCGCGATCACATCGCCGCCGACGGCCATGCCGTGGACTGGAGCACGACGCTTGGCGGTGCCGGCGATCACCTGCGGGTCGTCTCCTATGAACTCGTCCTGCTCGACCTGCATCTGCCTGATGGCAAGGGCCTCGAATTCCTGAAAACGCTGCGTCGTAAGGGCGCTGATACGCCAGTCATCATCCTGACCGCGCGCGACCAGCTCTCGGACCGCATAGCGGGCCTGAATTCCGGCGCCGACGACTATCTGGTCAAGCCCTTCCATCTCGGCGAGTTGTCCGCACGCCTTGCCGCGGTCGCGCGCCGCTATGCCGGAAACCCGAACCCTTTGGTCCGGCTCGGACTCCTCGAGATCGATCAAGCGGCCCGCCGCGTCGTGGTTAACGGCGCTGAGGCCATGCTGACGTCCCGCGAATGGGCAGTGCTGGAGCAGTTCTTGCGCCGACCCGGCATGACGATAGGCAAGAACCAGATCGAGGATGCGCTCTATGCCTTTGGCGCAGAGATCGAAAGCAACACCGTCGAAGTCTATGTTAGCCGCCTGCGCAAGAAGATCGGGCGCGGAGCGTTGACGACCGTAAGGGGGCTAGGCTACCGGCTGGCATCTCCATGAGGGTCCTCGACAGCCTTGCGGGTCGCGTCGTTGTCTCGCTGATCCTGCTGACGGTCGCCTTCGGCCTCGTCGCCGCGGGCACTGGAAGTATCACGCTGCATCGTGAAATCAACGAAGCCATGGACAGTTCCATGCAGGAATCAGCGCGTCGGCTGCTGCCGCTGGTCATCGACGATCTTTTCGGACGCGAGCCGTCGCAATCGCCGCGCCGGCTTGCGGAGGCTGTTTCGGACGACGACGGTGGCCGCCTGATTTTCCAAGTGCGGGACGCCGGCGGTCGCGTTCTCATACACTCCTATGATGCTCCCGCGGAGCCGCTCACGGCTGAACTCGTGCAGGGATTTTCCGAGGCTTCTGGATGGCGCATCTACACCGAGCCGGCGGTCAGCGGCACGGTCTTCATTCAGGTCGCCGAGCTCGATGCACGGCGCAATGAGGAAACGCTGGAAGCCGCCACCGGCTTTCTGATACCGATGGTCATCCTCATTCCGTTGAGCGCGCTGGTCGCGTGGCTGACCCTGGCGCGCTTCCTGAGGCCGATCGCGACGCTGCGCGGCGAGATTAGCGCCCGTCACGGTGACAATCTCGCTCCGATCCGCACCGACGACCTGCCCTCCGAACTCGCGGCCATCGCCAAGTCTGTCAACAGCCTGATGCGGCGTCTCAACATGGCACTCGACGCCGAAAAGGAATTCACGGCGAATGCCGCGCATGAACTGCGCACACCGATCGCCGGCGCGCTGGCCCAGACGGAGCGACTGATCGCGGAAGCTTCGGACGAGGCAGAAAAAAAGCGCCCACGCCAGATAAGGGCGGCCCTGTCCGATCTCGCCGACCTGTCCGAAAAGCTGATGCAGCTAGCGCGTGCCGATGCTGGAGTAGCAGTTGCCGGCAAACCAGCCGATCTTGCCGCGGTCGCAGCATTGGTGGTCGAAGACTTCGAGCAGCGCGGCCAGAACAAGGGCCGCCTTCGCCTTAAGACGCCTGACAATGGCAAGGCGCTGGTCGCGATCGACACAGATGCACTGGCAATAATCCTGCGCAACCTGATCGAGAACGCATTGCGGCATGGCACCGAAGGCGGCGAAGTTGTCATTCGCATCACTGATGATGCCCGGCTCAGCGTGGTCAACCAAGGTCCGGTGGTTCCGGCCCCGGATGGCCTTGTCAAACGGTTCGAACGCGGTGAAACACGTGCCGAAGGATCAGGCCTCGGACTGGCGATCGTCAATAGAATACTACAACAGATCGGTGCGACCCTGACCCTGGATTCACCGGCTTCCGGCCAGCAGGACGGCTTTGAAGCAACGATCCGCTTCCCGCCGCATAACGTCAATCGAGTTTAACCGCCCGCGCCGGATTGCCGACCACCGTGGTGTCGGCGGGCACGTCGCGCGTCACCACCGCACCGGCGCCGACGATGGCGCCCTCGCCGATGCTGACGCCGCCAAGGATGACCGCGCTACCGCCGATCCAGGCATTTGCGCCGATCTCGACCGGCCTGGCGATCTCCAGTCCCGCCTGCCGTCCCGCCGCTTGCCTGTGGTGCTCGGCGCAATAGATCTGGACATTGGGGCCGAGCAGCGTCCCCTTGCCGATGCGCACCGGCGCCGTGTCCAGGATGGTGCAGCCGGCGTTGAGAAAAACATTGTCGCCGAGAAAGATGTTGAAGCCATAGGCGCAATGGAACGGCGCTTCGATGCGGGCGCCCTCGCCCACGCCGCCCAGCAATGTCTTAAGGGCAGGCCCGAGATTGCCGCGCTGCCTCGGCGGCAACGTGTTGTGCTCGAACACCGCATCGCGCGCCTTGGCTCGCAAGGCTTCCAATTCGTCATCGAGGCAGGTGTACCATTGGCCGGCGGCCATCCTTGTGCGCTCGCTCTCAGCCATGACGGGTCTCCAATCGACGTCATTGCAAAGCACAATCGCGGCCGGCAGAAAAGTGCGGACGCAAGCACTGGCCAAATATCGGACCTATGGTAGCCTGCCTGCTCAGGGCTGTCCTGGCCCGGGGATCGAGGGGATCTACCATGCTTTATGTTCTCGCACTGTTGATCGGCGTCATTGCCGGCCTGCGCGCCATGACCGCGCCGGCCGCCGTCGCCTGGGGCGCCTGGCTCGGCTGGCTGCCGGTTGCCGGCACCTGGGCAAGCTTCATGAGCCACTGGGCCGCCGTCGGCATCTTCACCATCCTGGCCATCATCGAACTGGTCACCGACCAGCTGCCGTCGACGCCCAGCCGCAAGGTGCCGCAGCAATTCGGCGCCCGCATCCTGCTTGGCGCCTTCAGCGGTGCGGTAATCGGCGCCACGGGTGGCTCCACCATCGGCGGCCTGATCGCCGGCGCCATCGGCGCGGTCATCGGCACGCTGGGTGGCGCCGAGGCGCGCGGCCGGCTGGCAGCCGCCTTCGGCAAGGATCCGCCCGCCGCCTTCATCGAGGACGCGGTGGCGATCATCGGCGGCCTGCTGATCGTGGCGGCGGTGGCATGACAGCCAAGACTTTCGACGCCATCATCATCGGCGCTGGCCAGGCGGGGTCGCCATTGGCCGGCCGGCTGACGGCCGCTGGCATGAGCGTGGCGCTGATCGAGCGCAAGCTGGTCGGCGGCACCTGCGTCAACACCGGCTGCATGCCGACCAAGACCATGGTCGCCAGCGCCTATGCCGCGCATCTCGCCAGGCGCGCCGCCGATTATGGCGTGACGCTCTCAGGCCCCGTCGGGGTCGACTACAAAGTGATCAAGGCGCGCAAGGACAAGGTGACGATCAACGCCCGCACCAATCTGGAGACATGGATCGCCGGCATGAAGGGCTGCACCCTCTATCGCGGCCACGCACGCTTCGAGACCGCCAACACGGTGCGCGTCGGCGACGAACTTCTGACCGCCGAAAAGGTCTTCCTCAACACCGGCGGCCGCGCTTCTGTGCCCGACCTGCCCGGCGTCCACGACATCGACTACCTGACCAATTCCACGATGATGGATTTAGACGTGCTGCCGCGCCACCTGATCGTTGTCGGCGGCAGCTACATCTCGCTCGAATTCGCGCAGATGTTCCGCCGCTTCGGCTCGGAAGTCACCGTCATCGAAAAGAGCCCGCGCCTGACCGGCCGCGAGGACGAGGACGTCTCCGCCGCCATCCTGTCGATTCTCGAAAACGAAGACATCGCCGTCCATCTCGGCGCCGACGACATCGGCTTTGCCAGACAGGGCGGGGATATCGCCGTGACCTTCTCCGTCGGCAAGCCGCCGGCTGTCGGCTCGCACGTGCTGCTGGCGCTCGGCCGCACCCCCAACACCGACGATCTCGGGCTCGACAAGGCCGGCGTGGAAGTCGACAAACGCGGCTTCGTCACCATCGACGACCAGTTGCGCACCAACGTGCCAGGCATCTGGGCGATGGGCGACTGCAACGGCAGGGGCGCCTTCACCCACACCTCCTACAACGACTATGAGATCGTCGCCGCCAACTTGCTCGACAACGATCCGCGCAAGGTCAGCGACCGCATCGAGGCCTACGCGCTCTACATCGACCCGCCGCTCGGCCGCTGCGGCATGACAGAGGCCGCGGTCAGGAAATCCGGCCGCCGGGCGCTGGTCGGCCAACGGCCGATGACGCGCGTCGGCCGCGCCGTCGAAAAGGGCGAGACGCAAGGCTTCATGAAGATCCTTGTCGATGCCGACACCAGGGAAATCCTCGGCTGCTCGGTGCTCGGCCCCGGCGGCGACGAGGCGGTGCATTGCGTGCTCGACCTGATGTACGCCAAGGCGCCCGTCGACACGCTGGCGCGCGCCGTGCACATCCATCCGACCGTCTCGGAACTGCTGCCCACCATCGCGCAGGAGCTGAAGCCGCTGGCCTGAAACCTGTTCGGCTTCCGGTCCGATGCCTCGGCAGCCCGTTGCGGATCTGCTCTATCCTTTCTGCATTGCTGCATTGCAGCGATGTATGTTGCGCCCGGCATGGATCGTCGCGCAGTCTAAAATTGAACCGATTCAGTCTGGACGCCCCATGCCGTTGCCGATCCTTGCGCTTGCCATTGCGTCCTTCTGCATCGGCACCACCGAATTCGTCATCATGGGGCTGCTGCCGGAGGTCGCCGCCGATCTCGGCGTGACGATCCCCGCCGCCGGCCTGCTGGTCACCGGCTATGCGCTGGGCGTCGTCTTCGGCGCGCCGATCGTCGCCATGGCCACGGCGCATCTGCCACGCAAGCCGGTGCTGGTCGGGTTGGCCGCCCTGTTTGTTGTCGGCAATCTGTTCTGCGCCATCGCCCCCAACTACTGGCTGCTGATGGCCGCGCGCGTCTTCACCGCCTTCGGCCACGGCGCCTTCTTCGGCATCGGCTCGGTCGTCGCGGCAAGCCTGGTGCCCCGCAACAAGCGCGCCAGCGCCATCGCGCTGATGTTCGCCGGCCTGACGCTGTCCAACATTCTGGGCGTTCCGGCCGGCACGGCGCTTGGCGAAGCTTTCGGCTGGCGCTCCACCTTCCTGGCCGTGGTCGGCATCGGCCTGATCTCGGTCGCGGCCATCGCCTGGCTGGTGCCGTCCGATGTCGCCGAGCCGAGCGGCGGCGGCCTGCGCGGCGAACTGCGCGTGCTGGGCAAGTTGCAGGTCTGGCTGGCGATGCTGATCGCCTCGCTGGCCTCGGCCAGCCTGTTCGCCGTCTTCACCTACATCAAGCCCTATCTCAGCGACGTGTCCGGCCTGTCGACCTCGGCGGTCACCTGGGTGCTCTTGCTGTTCGGCGCCGGCATGACCATCGGCAACGTCATCGGCGGCCGGCTGGCCGACTGGAAGCTGATGCCGACAGTCATCGGCACGCTGCTTTTGATGGCGGTCCTGTTCGTCGGCTTCATGCAGTTCGGCGCGATCCCAAGCGTCGCCATCGGCGTGGTCTTCCTGTGGGGGCTGCTGGTCTTCGTCGTCGTGCCGCCGCTGCAAATCCGCGTCGTCGAGGCGGCTTCCGAAGGACCGAACCTTGCCGCCACGCTCAACCAGGGCGCCTTCAATGTCGGCAACGCCAGCGGGGCATGGATCGGCGGCGTGGCCCTTTCGGCTGGCGTTTCCTATGCCCATCTGCCCCTGGTCGGCGCGGTGCTCGCTTTGCTCGCGGTCACCGTGGCGGTGCTGTCACAGGCCCTGGACCGGCGGATCCCCGTCGCACAACCCGCCGAGTAGTGCGCCCATAGCGCGACAAATTGGACCAATCGACAATGGCCTCGCCGCGGGGCATGTCTCTCCGCCTGCCGAAGGAGGAAGTCATGCAGAAATCGATCGAACGCATCGCCGGCGACAGCGATGGCGTTTCCTACGAATTCCCGGTGTTCCGCTTCACCGGCGCCGACAAGGCGGCGCCCTCGGCCTATCTACAGGCGGCACTCCATGCCGGCGAACTGCCGGGCGTGGTCGCCATCGATGCCTTGATGCCGATGCTCGCCAAGGCCGAAGCCGAAGGCCGCATCAAGGGCAACATCACCATCGTGCCATGGGCCAACCCGATCGGCCGCGCCCAGTATCATTTCGGCGAGCATCAGGGCCGCTTCCATCTGGGCACCCGCACCAACTTCAACAGAGGCTTTCCGTTGCTTGCGGCACCCGATGCCAAGCTTTTGCCCGACACCACGTTCGGTGGCGCCGACCAACGGTTGAAGTCGCGCCTGATGCAGCTGTCGCTCGGCAACGACATCGTGCTCGACCTGCATTGCGACGACGAAGGCCTGGCCTATCTCTACATCCACACCAGCCTATGGCCGGCCATGGCCGATTGCGCCGCCGCCATGGGCATCGACGCGGTGGTGCTGTGGAGCGAGGACACCGACGGTACTTTCGAGGGCGCCTCGATCATGCCCTACCAGAACGTTCCCGCCGAGGTGGCGAAGCTCGACCGCCGCGTCGCCACAACGGTCGAATATCGCGGCATCCTCGACGTCGATGGCCCGCTGGCCAGCGCTGATGCCGCAGGCCTCTACCGACTGCTGGTGGCACGCGGCGTGGTCACCGATGCCACGCTTCCCGCACCCGATCCGTTCAAGGGTGTCGTCGGCCCGTTGGAAAACATCGACATGATGCCGGCGCCCCGGGCTGGCGCTGTCCTCTATGAGGTGAAACCCGGCGACCGCGTCGCGCGGGGCGCGCGGCTGGCCACCATCGTCCATGCCCCGGGCGAAGCCGATGGCCGCACGGAAGTGTTCGCGCCGCAGGACGGCCTCATCCTGACCCGCCGCTCGCGCCGCATCATCCGCGCCGGCGAGGATTTGCTGAAACTGGTCGGCGACAGGAAGAGCGCCGACGCGAGGTCAGGCACGCTCGAGGACTGAACTACCCCGAGATCGCCTGTCGCGCCTTCGCCTCCAGCCACTCAGCCATCTGCCGGTAAGGCACGGGACCATGGCTGATGCGGGCGACGCCGAGTTCGGCCAGCCGCTGCCGCGGCGGCACATGCGCCAGCGCGATGATGTTGACCGGCAGCGTCGTGGCCTTGCACAGCGCCTCGATTAGCCCTTCGTCACCAAGGCCCGGCGCAAAGAAGCCGCTTGCCCCGGCCTGTTCATAGGCATGCGCGCGCTCGATCGCCTGGTCGAGCAGGGCCCTGTCATGCGCATCGGGCTTCGCCTTGAGGAAGACGTCGGTGCGGGCGTTGAGGAAGGCCGGGATGCCGGAGGCCTTGACGGCTGCTGCAGCCGCCTCGACCCGCTTTACCTGCACGGCAATGTCGTGCAGGCCGGTGCCGCCGACAATCTGGTCCTCGAAATTGAAGCCGATGGCGCCGGCCCGCAAGGCACGCGTCACCGTTTGGGCGACGACCTCCGGCTCGACACCGTAACCGCCCTCGAGGTCCATGGTCACCGGCAGATCGACCGCCGCCACGATGCGCTTGATGTTGTCGAGCCCCAGTTCCAGCGGGATCTTCTCGCCATCGGCGTAGCCAAAGGCGGCCGCGACCGGCCAGCTTCCGGTGGCGATGGCCTTGGCGCCCGCTTTCTCGACGATCTTGGCCGAACCCGGATCCCAGGCATTGTAGAGAACCACCGGATTTCCCTTGACGTGAAGGGAATGGAACGTTCGCGCGCGCTCGATCTGGTCGGTCATGACGTCTATCCCGTCTTCTCGATGTTGGACACGCAGTTTAGGCAGGGCTACCGGCTGTGGCGATGTGCCATGGGCCTGAGAAGCGGCGGCCACCGAACAGACTTTTCAAATCAGTTGCGTATCCGGTTTTTCGCCGCTATGGATTTCGCCATGAACATGCGTTCGACCAAGACCATTTGGTGGTGGGCCTGCTGACAGCGGCCTGTTCGAACGCGCGTGCGTGAAAGAGAGGGTGGCCGCAACGGAATGTCCGGGCGGCCATTTGTTTTTTCAAAAGCCAGTCCCGGGTCCGTTGCCCCAACAAGCTGATGGAGACGGCAATGACGATGAAGGTTCTGGAAAACGGCGCTGAAAGCTTCGTGACCGCGGGTGGCATCACCATCACCCGCGAACGCCACGACCGGCCCTATGCCGGTGCGATCGACAGCTATATCGACGGCTTGAATTCGCGCCGGGGCGCGGTGTTCTCCTCGAATTACGAATATCCAGGGCGCTACACGCGCTGGGACACCGCCATCATCGATCCGCCGCTGGTGATCTCGGCGCGCGGCCGCGCCATGCGCATCGAGGCGCTGAACGGCCGCGGCGAGGCGCTGTTGCCGGTCATCGGCAAGACGCTCGGCGACCTTTCCGAGGTGACGATCGCCGAAACTTCAAAGAAACTCATCCGCCTCGACGTCGCCAAGCCCGGCCGCGTCTTCACCGAGGAAGAGCGCAGCCGCGTTCCCTCGGTCTTCACTGTCCTGCGCGCCATCACCGCTTTGTTCAAGACCGCCGAAGACGCCAATCTCGGCCTCTACGGCGCCTTCGGCTACGACCTCGCCTTCCAGTTCGACCCGGTCGACTACAAGCTCGAGCGCAAGCCTAGCCAGCGCGACCTCGTGCTGTTCCTGCCCGACGAAATCCTGGTCGTCGACCATTATTCGGCCAAGGCCTGGACCGACCGCTACGACTATTCGGGCGAGGGTTTTTCCACCGAGGGCCTGCCGCGCGACGAAATCGCCGAGCCGTTCAAGACCGCCGACCGCATCCCGCCGCGCGGCGACCACGAGCCCGGCGAATACGCCAATCTGGTGCGCCGCGCGATGGACTCGTTCAAACGCGGCGACCTGTTCGAAGTCGTACCCGGCCAGATGTTCTACGAGCGCTGCGAGACGCAGCCCTCGGAGATTTCGCGCAAGCTGAAGTCGATCAACCCCTCGCCCTATTCCTTCTTCATCAATCTGGGCGAAGGCGAATACCTGATCGGCGCCTCGCCCGAAATGTTCGTGCGCGTCAACGGCCGCCGCGTCGAAACCTGCCCGATCTCGGGCACCATCAAGCGCGGTGACGACGCCATTTCGGACAGCGAGCAGATCCTGAAACTGCTCAACTCGAAGAAGGACGAATCCGAGCTCACAATGTGCTCGGACGTCGACCGCAACGACAAGTCGCGGGTCTGCGAGCCAGGCTCGGTGCGCGTCATCGGTCGCCGCCAGATCGAGATGTATTCGCGCCTGATCCACACCGTCGATCACATCGAGGGCCGCCTGCGCGAAGGCATGGACGCCTTCGACGCGTTTCTCTCGCACGCCTGGGCGGTCACCGTCACCGGAGCGCCCAAACTGTGGGCCATGCGCTTCATCGAGCAGAACGAGAAGAGCCCGCGCGCCTGGTATGGCGGTGCGATCGGCATGGTCAATTTCAACGGCGACATGAACACCGGCCTGACGCTGCGAACCATCCGCATCAAGGACGGCATCGCCGAGGTGCGCGCCGGCGCCACGCTGCTTTTCGACAGCATTCCCGAGGAAGAAGAAGCCGAAACCGAACTGAAGGCATCCGCCATGCTCTCCGCCATCCGCGACGCCAAGGCAGGCAATTCCGCCAGCACCGAGCGCACCACCGCGCGCGTCGGTGACGGCGTCAACATCCTGCTCGTCGACCACGAAGACTCCTTCGTCCACACGCTCGCCAACTACTTCCGGCAGACCGGCGCCAATGTCTCGACGGTGCGCACGCCGGTGCCGGAGGAAGTCTTCGACCGGCTGAAGCCCGATCTCGTCGTGCTGTCGCCCGGCCCTGGCACGCCGAAGGATTTCGACTGCGCCGCCACCATCGGACGGGCTCGTGCCCGCGAGCTGCCGATCTTCGGCGTCTGCCTCGGCTTGCAGGCGCTGGCGGAGGCCTATGGCGGGGAACTCAGGCAGTTGCATATTCCCATGCACGGCAAGCCGTCGCGCATCCGCGTCTCCAAGCCGGGCATCATCTTTTCCGGCCTGCCCAAGGAAGTCACCGTCGGCCGCTACCACTCGATCTTCGCCGATCCGGTGCGGCTGCCCGATGACTTCATCGTCACGGCCGAGACCGAGGATGGCATCATCATGGCCTTCGAGCACCGCAAGGAGCCCATCGCCGCTGTCCAGTTCCACCCGGAATCGATCATGACGCTTGGCCACAATGCCGGCATGCGCATCATCGAGAACATCGTTGCCCATTTGCCGCGCAAGGCCAAGGAAAAGGCAGCCTGAACTCAATGGCCGAAGCCGAGAACACGGTGGCGACCGCGGCCAAGGCCGCGGCGAAGCGCAAGGTCGCCAACCTTGCCTTCTGGTCGATCATCATTGCCGCGATCGTGCTCGGCCTGAAAATCGTCGCCTGGTACGTGACCGGCTCCGTCGCGCTCTATTCCGACGCGCTGGAATCGATCGTCAACGTCATCGCCTCGGCCGCCGCCTTCTGGGCGATCCAGGTCAGCTACAAGCCCGCCGACCAGGATCACCCGTTCGGTCATCACAAGGCGGAATATTTCTCGGCAGTGCTCGAAGGCGTGCTGATCGTGCTCGCCGCCCTTCTGATCCTGAACGAAGTCTGGCGCTCCTGGCAGACACCGGCGCCACTCGAGCAGCCCTGGGAAGGTCTTGCCGTCAACGGCGTCGCCACCGTCATCAACGCCTTCTGGGCCTGGACGCTGATCCGCGCCGGCCGGGCCGAGAAGTCGCCGGCGCTGGTCGCCGACGGCAACCACATCATGACCGACGTGGTCACCTCGATCGGCGTCTTCGGCGGCCTGGTCGGGGCCATCCTGACCGGCTGGCAGATCCTCGATCCGGCTCTCGCCGTCCTCGTCGCGCTCAACATCCTGTGGCAGGGCTGGCACGTCATCGGCTCGTCGATGAACGGACTGATGGACCGTGCCGTCGACACGAAGGAAAACATGCGCATCCGCGACGTCATCTCGGCCAACTGCAAGGGCGCGCTGGAGGTGCATGACCTCAAGACCCGCATCGCAGGCCGCGCCACCTTCATCGAGTTCCACCTGGTCGTCGACGCCGACATGTCCGTCGGCGCCAGCCACGTCATCTGCGACCGCATCGAGGACGCGCTGAAGGCCGAAATCCCCTCGGTGCGCGTCACCATCCACGTCGAGCCCGACGACGAAGCCAAGCTGCCCAAGGGCACGACGGCCGTGCCGTTCGCATAGCCTGCAGTTTGCGAGGCCTGTCGAGATTCAGGTCAGGCCGAGCCGAGAATGGTGGCTTCCGAGAACCGGAGCGGAGCGTACTTAAGTACGTGAGCACCGGAAGCGCAGGAAGCTGCCGTTCGCAGGCCGGCATCACCTGAATATCGGCAGGCCTCACGGGGCGCAGGCTGATTGCGGCATTGGCTGCAGCCTGTAGACCTTGTCGTCGGATTGCGTCTTGCCGTCGGCGGCCTTCGAGCAGAGATCGACGATCGCCAGGCTGCTGTTGGGATTGGCCAGCATCATCGTGCCGTTGGCACCGCGCTTGAGGAAAATCTCCTTCTGCGCGATGTCGCAGGAGAAATCGCTCATCTTCGAACTCGCGGCACAACGCCACTGGTCGGCCTCGCCCTGGCAGGAATAGGTCTGCGTGACCTTGCCCGACTTCTGCCGCGTCGTGACCGAGACGGCAATGTCGGCGCCGTCGGGCCAATTGGCGGCGTCACCGCCGGAGGCATAGGACGCCAGTTCCACCGGGCCGCGAAAAACCCGGATCGACTGCGTCAGCTGGCCGGGATGCGAGGCCAAATGCGACGCGTCATAGTCGCGGCCGTAGCAAAAGGCCTGGTCGGGCTTCAGCCGCTCGCGCAACGGCGCCCCGAGCCCTGGATCGATCGGATCGATGCGCGCGAACTCCGCCTTGCAGGTCGCGGCCGGCATCGGGTCGAGGCGGAAATTGTCGTCCTCCTTGCCAAGCGCCTGCCTGTCGTATTCGGCCGCGCCCAGTTCTTCTTCCGAACCCGCATCGAGATAGATATCGGACGACAGATCGGACAGGAGCAGCCGGCCCTTGTCGTCGACCTTCAGCGACGTCAGCGTGCGGTCGCATTCCATACCGCAACGGATCGGGCCAGATGTGCCGTCCTCGGACTGGTGATTGCACCAGCCGCCTGCCCATTGCGGCGCCTTGGCGCCGCGCACGGTGGTGGTGAGGAAACCATTGTAGGACGTATCCGAATTCGCCGACGGTTCCTCGTTCGGCCTGCTGACCGGATCGTGGCCATAGTAGAAGAAGATCCGCGCCACCTTCTGCTTCGGATACGCCTTCATATGCGCCGCGTCATAGACCCGGCCGAAACAGGCGTCCGCCCCGTTCGGGCTGAGTTCGGTCAGTTTGAGCGCATTGTCGGCAGCGGCCGTGCCTGCCAGCAAACCAAGCAACGCGACGCCAAATCCGGCGCCGGCGATTGTCTTCCATGCCCCCACTCTGAACGTCATGTGACCCCTCCTCGCATCGACAGGACGTAACGTCAATTTATGCTAGTATTGCGGCTGGAGCCACGCAAATCGAGGAGAAATCCGAGGAGGGATGCCATGCGCCGACGCGACATGTTCCGCGCGGTTCTTGCCGGAACCGGAACGCTTCTTGGCCTGCGGGCGGTGCAGGCCGCGGCTACCGAGCCCGCCAGGCTGAAGGTCGCCTATCACCTGAGCGATGTGGACAAGGTCAACTTCGTGCTCGGCAACATCAAGAACCATTATGAGGGCACTGGCGGCAATGTCGACATCGTGCTCGTCGTGCATGGCCCGGCCCTGGCCGGCTTCAAGTCGAAGGGCATATCGGCGGCGGTCTCCGGCCGCTTCGCCGGCCTGGTGCAGCAGGGGCTGGAGCCGCATGCCTGCGGCAACACCATGCACGGCATGGACATTTCGCTGGCCGACCTGCTCGCCGGCTTCCACGCCGCCGACAAGGGTGGTGTCGTCAAGCTCGCCGAACTGCAAAGCCAGGGCTATGCCTATCTCAGGCCATAGTGCACAGTCTTGACTGGACGGTCGCGAACGGCTGGTCTCATGAAAATCTCCGGAGGAAACCGCCGTGCCAGGCATAACCGCGCTTACCATCCCCGATCTCGCCGGCAAGGCGGTGCTGGTCACCGGTGCCTCGACCGGCATCGGCGCCGCACTGGCGCTGGCCTATGCCGCGCAGAAGTCCAAAGTGGCACTGCACTATAATTCAAGCCGCGACGCCGCCGAGAAGCTTGGCAAGATCATCGCCGACAGTGGCGGCGAGGTGTTCCTCGTCCAGGGTGACTTCTCCGTCGCCGCCGATGTCGAACGCGTCGTCGAGGACAGCGCGCAACATTTCGGCCGTCTCGACGGGCTGGTCAACAATGCCGGCGGCATGCTCGGCCGCGTGCCCTACGCCGAGCAGACCGAGGCCCATTACGATGCGGTGATGGACCTCAACGCGCGTTCGGTGCTGACCGCCTCGCGCAAGGCGATGCCGTGGCTGAAGAAGCAGGGTGGCTTCATCGTCAACACCTCGTCGATCGCCGCGCGCAACGGGGCGGGCGGCGGCGCCGGTCTCTACGGTTCGGCCAAGGCCTTCGTCTCCAACGTGACGCGCGGCATGGCCAAGGAACTGATCGGCTTCGGCATCCGCGTCAACGCGGTGGCGCCCGGCACCATTCTCACGCCCTTCCACGAGCGCTATTCGACCGAGGAACAGATGAAAGGCATGGTCGCCACCATTCCGCAAGGGCGCGCCGGCACCGCCGAAGACTGCGTCGGCGCCTATCTGTTCCTCTCATCGGACCTGTTGAGCGGCTACATCACCGGCCAGGTGATCGAGGTGAATGGCGGCCAGTTGATGCCGTGACCAGCTATCTGCATACTGGCGGCCCGCATACTCTTGTCGGAGACTTTGAAGGGGAGACAACGGAATGTACGGACTGATCGGCAAGATGCGGGCAGCGCGCGGCCAGCGCGACGCGGTGGTGGACCTCCTGCGCGCCAGCACCGGCGCCCTGCCGGGTTGCCTGAGCTATATCATCGCCCGCGACCCCGCGGATGCCGATGCGATCTGGGTCACCGAAGTGTGGACCGACGCCGAAAGCCACAAGGCCTCGCTGCAGCTTCCCGAAGTCCAGGCGGCCATCGCCAAGGCGCGGCCCTTCATCGCCGGCTTCGAGTTCCAGGTCGAGACCCACCCGGTCGGCGGCTTTGGGTTGGCTGAGGCCAAAAACGGCTGATCCGATCCGGCGCACGAAATCGTATATTTTTTCGGGCGCATAGGTTCGCATGACTTCGCTTCGCGTCTAAGACCGAAAAATGGATTCCTCGGCCGAGCCACCTCTGGACCAGCCCGCCATCGAGCGCATGGCGCGCATGGGCAGGCCTTGGCAGTGGCTGATCCTGCTCACCATCTCGGCCCTTTTTGCCGGCGCGCTCGAACTCGCTGCTTTGCCGGCTGCGCTGCTGATCGGGCCGATGCTGGCGGCCATCGCCGCCGGCACCAATGGCGCCACGGTGCGCGTGCCGCGCCTTCTGTTCGGCTCCGCCCAGGCGATCGTCGGCTGCCTCGTCGCCGCCTCGATCTCGGCTGACATCTTTCCCGTCTTCTACCGGGAATGGCCGCTGTTCCTGGGTGTCGTGGTGGCGACCGTCGCTGCCTCCAGCCTGCTCGGCTGGCTGATCAGCCGCTGGCGCATCCTGCCAGGCACCACCGCCGTCTGGGGCTCCTCGCCGGGCGCCGCCACCGCCATGGTGCTGATGGCCGGCGCCTTCGGCGCCGACCAGCGCCTTGTCGCCTTCATGCAGTATCTGCGCGTCATCTTCGTTTCGGTGACGGCGGCCCTGGTCGCCAAGATGTGGGTAGACACATCGGGCATCGAGATCCCGCCCATCGTCTGGTTTCCGCCGATCGATGCCCAAGCCTTCGCCGCCACCATCGGCATCGCGATCGTCGGCGGCCTGGCGGGCAAATTGTGCCGGCTGCCCTCGCCGTTTTTCCTCGGTACCTTCATCTTCGGCACCGTCATCCATCTCGGCCTTGGCGTGGAGATGCAATTGCCGCCCTGGCTGCTGGCCGTCAGCTACGCCATGGTCGGCTGGTCGATCGGATTGAACTTCACCCGGCCGATCCTGCGCCATGCAACGCGCGCCCTGCCGCAGATCATCGCCTCGATCGTGGCGCTGATCGCCTTTTGCGGCGGGCTCGCCTTCCTGATCAGCCATCTGCTCGGCATCGATCCGCTGACCGCCTATCTGGCGACCAGCCCCGGCGGCATGGACAGCGTCGCCATCATCGCGGCCGCCGCGCGGAACGTCGACATTTCCTTCGTCATGGCGCTGCAATCGGCGCGCTTCCTGATCGTGCTGCTCGTCGGCCCGAGCGTCGCGCGGCTGGTGGCCAGAAGCATCCGGGAATAGGCAAAACCGCTCGCTTCGGCCCCCATGATTTGACCGGTCGAATCCCGACCCGCGTGGCCGCTGCGCGAAAACCCTCGGCAGCTTGGGCGTAAGTCGCAAAAAATACTTGACTCACATACTCATATTTGAGAGCGCGAGGACGCAATCTGACATGAGACAGTGGAGACGAGTGGATGCGAGCACGGCCGACGACATGGCGCCTGGGGATATCGTTGCTGGGCAGCGCGGCGATGCTTGGTCAACCCTTGGCTGCTCATGCGCAGGACAGTGGCGAGGCCACGGTGCTCGGCCAGATCGAGGTCACCGCGCAAAGCAACGAGATCCTGGTGCAGGATGGCTATGTCGCCAAGAAGGACCGCATCGGCACCAAGGTCGACACGCCGATCGCGGAGATCCCGCAGGCCATTTCGGTGGTGACGCAAAAGCAGATCGAGGATCAGAAGCCGCGCACGCTGAACGAGGCGCTCGGCTACACGGCCAGCGCCAATCCCAACAGCTTCGGCTTCGACACCCGCTATGACGCCTTCTTCCTGCGCGGTTTCCCGGCCTTCTACAACGGCATGTTCCGCGACGGGCTGCGCCAGTACAACGGCCCCTCCGCCTGGTTCAAGACCGAGCCCTACGGCATCGAGGGGGTCACCATCCTGAAAGGCCCGGCGTCCTCGCTCTATGGCGTCAGCGGCCCCGGCGGCATCGTCAACGTCGTCACCAAGCGTCCCAAGGATGAGCCGTTCCACGAGATCGAACTGCTGGCCGGCGAGCACGACCGGTTCCAGGCAGCCCTTGACGCTTCCGGACCGGTGAACGAGGACGGCAGCATCCTCTATCGCTTCACCAGCCTTGGCCGCCTGGGCGAAACCGATCTGCCGGCCTATCCCGACGACAAGCTTTATCTGGCGCCTGCGATCACCTTCAAACCGGACGAGGACACCAAGCTCACCATCCTCGGCGAATATTCGAAATCGGTCACCGGCGGCACCGCTGCCTTCTACAATCCGGGCTATGGCGTGCTCTCCAACATCTACGAGGGCGATACCGCCTGGAACGATTTCACCCAGAACCAGGGGCGCATCGGCTATGAGTTCGAGCACCGCTTCAACGATGTGCTGACGGTGCGCCAGAACCTGCGCTACAACGCCGTCGACAGCGATATCGAATACAGCGGCCACTATTTGCCCGGCGCCAACCAGCCGCTGGAGCGCTATTGGGGCCACTATACCGAGACGATGAAGAACTTCGTCGTCGACAACATGGCGCAGTTCGAGTTCGACACCGGGCCGGTCAGGCACACCGCCGTCGCCGGCATCGACTATGCCTGGTCGGACTACGATGCCGGCAGCGGCTTGTCCTATGTCTCGGTCGACGACATCAAGGCGATGCCGGTTCCCCATTCCGGCGGGCAGGAGATGAACCAGCTCGGCGTCTACCTGCACGACCAGATGGAGTGGAACGACTTCACCCTGTTCACCAGCGGCCGCTACGACTGGGTCGATACCACCTCCACATCAGCAGATTTCAGCCAGTCGAAGCAGAAGGACAGCGCCTTCTCCGGCCGGCTCGGCCTGTCCTACCGGACCGAGTGGGGCCTCATCCCATACGTCAACTACTCGACCTCGTTCTCGCCCAACATCGGCTTCGTCTATGACGACGTCACCAGCACGACCGGCCGCGTCGCCCGGCCGACCATCGCCACGCAGAAGGAGATCGGCGTCAAATATGAGATCCCCGACCACAACGCGATCGTAAGCGCCGCCCTGTTCGACATCGACCAGAAGGATGGCGTCGTCTTCGACGCCTCGACCAACGTCAACAAGCAGCGCCAGCTCGACCTCAATTCGCGCGGTGTCGAGCTGGAAGCCAATGCCTCGCTCGACAATGGCTTCAGCGTCATCGCCTCCTACACCTATCAGCGTGTCAGGATCGAGCGCGGCGCCACGGACACCGATGGCAAGGAACTGTCGGCGACGCCCAATCACATCCTGTCGCTGTGGGGCCACTACCAGTTCGAGAACGGCACCCTGGAAGGACTGGGATTGGGCACCGGCGTGCGCGTTGCCGGGTCGAGCTATGGCGACGACACCAACACTTTCAAGAACAGCGCGCGCGCCTTTGTCGACGCCTCGCTGTCCTATGATTTCGGCACCAGCAATCCGAAGCTCGAAGGCGTCAAACTGCAGGTCAACGCCAAGAACCTGTTCGACAGCCAAAAGACCATCTGCTCGTCCGGCTATTGCTACCGTGACGAAGGCCGCTCGCTGTTCGCCAGCCTGCGCTATCGTTTCTGAGATCAGCTCGTCGCAGGGGGGCAGCGGCTATTCCTCGCCGCCCCCATTTTCGCCCAGCGCGCCGCGGCGCCAATAGGCGGTGACCAGATGCCTGTCGCGCGCAAGGCCCCACTCCTTGCGCACGATCTTGCGGATCTCGCGGAAGTCGGCGAATTCGCATCCGGCCCAGACATGGAGCCCGTCGGCAAGCGCGGCGTGGCTGCGCTCCCGCAAAGCGCCTGGCAGCAGGCCGGCCGTACCGGCCTCGCGGCCGTGCCGGTAGAGCCAGGTGATGTCGATTTTCTCGCCTTGCGGCAACGCGATCCGGTCATCCGGACCATCGACCTCGATGAGCGCCTCGGCGCGGGTCGACGGCGGCAGGTGCTCCAGGATCCTGCCAATAGCGGGCAGCGCCGTGTCGTCGCCGGCCAGAAGCAAAGTCTGCGCCTCCGGCGCCTCGCCGCCGCCGGGCCCGATCATGCCGATGACATCTCCAACCCGTGCGTTCTGCGCGAAGGCGGCGGCGGGCGTATCCTGGCCGGGATGCAGCACGAAGTCGACATCGAGCCAGCCGCTTGCGGCGTCGATAGCCCGGATCGTGTAGACCCGCACGGTCAGCGCGTCCTCCCCGGAGGGCCAGACAAGCAGGCCGTCAGCGCCAAGCATGGGCCAGACCGGCTGCCGGCCACGCGGCGGCAAAAGCAGCCGCATGTGCAGACCGCCATGGGTAAAACGGCCGAGATCCTTGCCGGCGAAACGCAGGCGCTGCATGTGCGGCGAAATCCGCGTCGACGACATCACGGTGATCTCGCGGAAGAAGACCGGCGTACCGGCATCGCTGCCGTCGCCTTCCCAACGCAATCCGCTGGTGGTGCCGAGATGCTGGGCGACGTGGCCGGCGACCGTCATCTTCATGTAGGAGAGGCAGGTCTCGTCGGTCGCCGCAACGCGGATCAGCATGGCGTCGCCATCGAGCGTGGCGCTCAACGACCCGTAATAGAGGCGAAGCTCCCATCGATCGGCGGCACCGGTCTCGATCTCGAATTCGCCGTGCTCGGTGCGAAGACGCTCGATCGCCGACCTCATCGCCTCATCGCTGATCCGGGTCTGCGCACTCAACTGGTCCATCGTTCAAGTCCTTCGATAGCGGTTCAAACGAAGCCGCCGAAAGATCTTGGCCTCGTCGCCATCGCCGGGCATGCCACAGCGCCGCCGTCGTTTCCACGGGAAACTTGACTTAAGTAATCATATTTCCGGATGAGCCGTCGGAGATCTGATTTATGCCCGCCGGCCTATCGCGGCGCTGCAAGGCGTTCGGGAAGGAAATCGACGAAAACGCGCACCTTCGGCGACAGATGGCGATTGGAGGGCCACAGCATCCGGAACTGGCCACGGCCGTCGACATGGTCGTCCAGCACGATGCGCAGCTTGTCCTCGCGCAACGCCTCGCGGACCAGGAAATCGGGCATGCAGGCGATACCGAGGCCGGCGAGCGTGGCGCCCTTCAAGGCTTCCATATTGTTGCAGGTCAGCATCGAGCGGATCTGCGGTTCAGCACTTCCGGTGGTGAATGGCCAGTCCAGCAGCCTGCCGCTGTTGAGGAAGCGAAAGTTTATGCCGAAATGCCTGATGAGATCCGCCGGCACGCTCGGGGTGCCATGCCGGTCGAGGTAGGAGGGCGCGGCGCACAAGAGCATGCGAAACGGCGCAACGGGTCTCGACACCAACCGTGAATCGGGCAGCTCGCCGCTTCTGATCGCGACATCGATGCCTTCCTCGATGACGTCGACGATGCGATCGTTGAAATCGATATCGAGCTCGATCTCGGGATAGCGGGCCATGAACTCCGACAGCACCGGCAGCAGCAGATGGTAGGTGACGATCGGGGTCGAGACACGCAGCCGCCCGCGTGGCGTCTCGCGTGTCCGCGACAGCATCGCCTCGGCATCGTCTATGTCGTCCAGAATGCGCCGCACCCGCTCGTTGAACAGCCTGCCCTCCTCTGTCAGGCCGACACGTCGCGTGCTGCGCTGCAGGAGCCGCACGCCGAGCTCCTGTTCGAGCCGTGCGACGCTCTTGCCGACGGCGGAAGCCGAGATGCCGAGCGCACGGCCGGCGGCGATGAAACTGCCGAGTTCGGCGGTGCGGGCGAAGGCCAAGAGGCCATTGAGGCGGTCCATCGCATTCTTCCATTCGAGCGTTTCAGTCCGGTATGTCAGGAAATACAATACCATTTTTCTGGAAAGGCGGCAGACCTATCTTGTCGTTGCGACCGGTGCGCAACCCACGCGGCAAGCCGGCGGATGCTTTTTCGGATAGGAAATCCATGACCCTGAAGACCACAACCGGCTCGGCCGAGAGATGGCTGGTGCTCTTGTCGGTATGTCTTGCCGCGATGACGATGCCCTTGACCTTCACCGGCCCGGCGGTCGCGCTCTCGCGTATAGCGGCCGATCTCGGCGGCAGCCCGATCGCGCTCAACTGGGTGACGAACGCCTTCATGCTGACTTTCGGCGCCAGCCTGATGGCGGCCGGAGCGCTGGCCGACAACCATGGCCGCAAGCGGATTTTCCTCGCCGGCCTCTGCCTCTATGTCCTGGCGTCGCTGGGCGCGATGCTGGCGCCCGACACCGTCTGGTTCGACATGTTCAGGGCCGCGCAAGGGATCGGCAGTTCTTTGGCCTTCGCCGGCGGCGCCTCGGCGCTTGCCCAGGAATTCGAGGGACCGCTGCGGCTGCGCGCCTTTTCCTTCCTCGGCACCAGCTTCGGCATCGGTCTCGCCTTCGGTCCGATCGCTTCGGGCCTGCTCATCTCCGCGTTTGGCTGGCGATCGATCTTTGTTCTGGTCGCGGCACTCGCGATCGCCTCGGCGGTCCTCGGCCTGCGCACCATCAGGGACTCGCGCGATCCGGATGCGACCGGGCTCGACTGGGCGGGAGCCGGCACCTTCACCATCGCGCTGGCCTCGCTGACCTATGGCGTGTTGCAGGCGCCGCAAAGCGGCTGGGCCAATCCCCTCGTCATCGCGCTTCTGGCAGCGGCGGCCCTCTTCTTCGCCGCGTTCGTCATCGTCGAGCGGCGCGTGCGGCGACCGATGCTCGATCTCACCCTGTTTCGCTTTCCTCGCTTCGTCGGCGTCCAGTTCCTGGCCGCGGCACCCGCCTATGGCTTTGTCGTCCTGCTGGTGCTTCTGCCGATCCGCTTCATCGGCATCGAAGGGATGAGCGAGATGAAGGCCGGGCAATTGATGATCTGCCTCTCGGGACCGCTGCTGATCCTGCCTTTGCTTGCCGGCCAGCTGGCGCGCTGGATCGCGCCGGCCACGATCTGCGGCGTCGGCCTGCTCGTCACCGCCGCCGGCCTCGTCTGGCTGAGCCTGACACCACCGGTCGATATCGCGCTGGTGGCGCCGCTGGTGCTCATCGGCGTCGGCATCGCTTTGCCCTGGGGACTGATGGACGGGCTTGCCGTCAGCGTCGTGCCGAGGGAGCGCGCCGGCATGGCGGTCGGCATCTTCAACACCACGCGCGTCGCCTGCGAGGGCGTGGCAGTGGCGATCGTCATGGCGACACTGTCCGGCTTCACCGCGGCGCAGTTGGCCGCTCAGGGAGCGTCCACGGATACGGCCGCCGCGGCGCAGCTGCTGGTGACCGGCAATGTCGGTGCAAGTGCGCAACATCTGCCTACGGCCAGCGCCGCCGTCCTGGTCGGGGCTTACGAAGCGGCGTTCGACAGGCTGCTGATCGTGCTGGCGGCAATCACCATCGTCACCGCCCTTGTCGTGTTCCTCGGCCTGCGTCGCGGATCAGCAGCGGAACATGAGGCCGTGCCTGTGCCGGCATGCCAGGAAGGGTAGGCTGCGGATCTCAGGCGATGACCAGGCTCGCGATGCGATCGCCGTCCAGCATGAAGGTCATGTCGCCCTCGCCGTTGAAGCCCTTGCCTTTGACGGCGATGCGAACACGATAAGTCCCTTCCGCCGCGGCGATGCGGACAATCCGGAGATTGGACTTCACGCCGATATTGTCCGACTGGTTCCAGCGCGCGATCTGCCCGCGGCCGTGAAAGTCCCGTCCCCAGTCGCTCAGGAACGCATCGTCGGCAAAGGTGTCGAGAAAGGCATCCGTATCACCTGCATTGGTGGCCTCGACGAAGCGGCGGATGGGTTCGGGTATCGTCATCATCTCTGCCCAAGGTGCATCAATGTAGCTTAGTCGAGCCTGTGCATCAGATCCTCATCCAGCCAGCGGCCGAAGAAATAGACCAGCTGCTTGTGCCACCATGGCCAGTCATGGCTGACATCGCCGCCCCAATAATCGACCCATGCGGGAATCGATTTGTCGCGCAGGATCTGTTCCAGCTGGCGCGTCTCGACCAGCATGCGCTCTTCCCAGGCGCCCTGCCCGCAGCAGAAGATCAGCCTGAGCGACTTGAGCCTGGCCAGCAGTTTAGGATCGACGATGCCGGGCAGATAGTCGAGCGGCGAATTGTAGAAGATGTCGCCTTCCAGCGCCTTGCCGAAGAAGTCGCGGGCCGAATAGACGCCCGACAGGGCGATGACGCCGCTCGCCAGTTCCGGAAAGCGGAAGACGAAATTTGACGAGTGGTAGCCGCCCATCGAACAGCCCGAGAACAGCGGCTTCAGCTTGCGTCCGCCATTGGCTGCCGAGGCGGTCTCAAGGAATTCCGGCAGCGCCTCCTCGCGCACATAGCGGAAATAGGCCTCGTGCCGGGCGATGCGGTGCGCGGCATCGTGATGCTTGTCGAAGAAGGATTCCGAATCGATCCCGTCGACCGCGAACAGCTGGATGCGGCCGGTGTCGATGAACTCGGCCAGCGCGCCCACCCCGCCGGAATCCTCGAACTGGTAGAACCGCCCCTGCGAGGTCGGGAACACCACCACCGGCCGGCCCGCATGGCCGTAGCGCTTGTACTCCATGTCGCGGCCAAGATTGCGGGCGAAGGCCTTGTGATAGGAGATGTCCATCCCTCACGCCTTTTCCGCGTGGATATAGGCGACCGCTTCGCGCAGCGCCGCCTGATCCTTCGACCGCATCTGATAGGCGTAATTTCCCATGGCGCGGCTGAAAACCTCTTCGATGGCCTGATGGTGCACGATCTTGTCGCTATGCGCGGCTAGCACGTCCTCATGGCTGTGCAAATAGCGGAGGCGGCGCTTGCGGCTGGCATAGGCGGTGAAATACTTGCCCTCATAGGGGCCGCCGGCGGCGTCCTTGACCACCATGTCGGCCCATGCCGCATAGACGTCGATATCGAACGTATAGTTGATCGCGTCGGTCATCCAGGCGCCGGGCGGCCGCATGTTGACCTCCAGCGCGATGATCCGGTCGTCCCTGGTCTCGAACAGCTCGATGTGAAAGAAGCGCTCGCGCACGTCGAACGCCTTCAGGATCTTGCGGCCCGCCTCCTCGACAACGGGCCGGATCCGGGGGAAACAGATGTAGCTCATGTGGCGGTCCTTGTTGACCACCTCCATGACGCTCTGGTCGTAGCGGTGACTGGCGGCCAGCACCACCTCGCCGTCGCGGTTGACCAGGCCATCATAGGTCACCACCAGCCCCTCGATGAACTGCTCCATGACAAAGGTCACCCCCTCGGGCTTGTCCCTGAAGAACTGGTCGAGCTCTCCCGTGTTGGAGATCTTGAAGGTGTTCGAGGCGCCGGAGCCCGAATCCGGCTTCACCACGACGGGATAGCCGACCCGGCGGATGAAGGTCATGGCGCCGGCGCGGTCGGAGCATTTGCGCTGCGCGATCGTCTCGACGCCGCTCTTGCGGAAGAAGGCGCGCATGCGGCTCTTGCGCTTCAGGTTCTTCACGAAATCGAGCTTGGTGCCGTAGATGTTGAAGTCGGTTCGGATGTTGGCTTCGAGTTCCAGCCAGTGCTCGTTGAGCGACTCGAAACGGTCGATGCGGCCCCATTTGTGGATGAAATGTCCCATCGCCCGGAACACCGGATCATAGTCCTCCATGTCGGCGACCCGGTAATATTCGGAGAGCGAAGCCTTCAGCTTGCCGTCCAACGCTTCATAGGGTGCGTCGCCGATGCCGAGCACCGTGGCGCCGGCCTTTTTCAGCCGGTCGCAGAAATCGGCGCCGTTGGCTGGAAAATGCGGCGAGAAGAACACGAAATTCATGGCCAGTCCCCTCCCGGCGAAAGGGCACCGCAGCCCCGCCGGCGCTCAAGTCTGGCGTATTTGCAGCGCGCGGGGAAGAGCATCCGCATTGGGATGGCATTCAACCGGGTCCCACCCCGCTTGCCTCTCACAAGCCGCTCCTGTAAGAGAACCGCCATGAACACGCGCGCCACCACCGCTTCCCGTCAGACCGGCTTTGCCGGCGAGACCGTGCGCGCGCTTGCCTCGACCCTGCTTCTTCTCGGCCTTATCGGCGATCGCCGGGTTCGCTGAAGGAGCGCCCGGCGGTCGAACCGCCGCGCAAGCGCATGCTCCTTGGCCAGTCTCAAAATTGGCAATCACATCAAGCGAACGAAAATCTGGTAAAGGCGCCACTCGCCATCAATCCGTCCAGGACGGATCCGAGGGCCGCCGGGAGAAACGACGATGAACGCACGAGAACAAATCCGCCCTGATGCCGCGGTAGCCGGCAAGGATGCGGCAAGGGGCACGCCTGGGGCAGCCCGGGAAGGGTCGGCCCGAAGCATGCCGGACGCAGCCCGCAAGTACCAGCCCTACCCCACGGTCGGCCTCACCGACCGCACCTGGCCGTCCAAGGTGATCGACAAGGCGCCGATCTGGTGTTCTGTCGACCTGCGCGACGGCAACCAGGCGCTGATCGATCCGATGGGCCATGAACGCAAGGCCCGCATGTTCGGCCTGCTGCTCGACATGGGCTTCAAGGAGATCGAGATCGGCTTCCCCTCGGCCTCGCAGACCGATTTCGATTTCGCCCGCTGGTGCATCGAGGAAGGCAATGTTCCCGCCGACGTATCGCTGCAGGTGCTGGTGCAGTGCCGGCCCGAGCTGATCACCCGCACCTTCGAAGCGCTGAAGGGCGCCACCAACCCGATCGTGCATTTCTACAATTCGACCAGTGAATTGCAGCGCCGCGTCGTCTTCGAGAAGGATGTCGGCGGCATCAAGCGCATCGCCACCGACGCGGCCAAGATGATCACCGACATGGCCGCCAAGGCGGGTGGCGGTTTCCGTTTCGAATATTCGCCGGAGAGCTTCACCGGCACCGAGCTCGACGTAGCATTGGAGATCTGCAATGCCGTCACCGAGATCGTCAGGCCGACAGCCGACAACAAGCTGATCATCAACCTGCCGTCGACGGTCGAGATGTCGACGCCCAACGTTTATGCCGATCGCATCGAATGGATGTGCCGCAATCTCGACAACAGAGAGAACCTGATCATCTCGCTGCATCCGCACAATGACCGCGGCACCGGCATCGCCACCACCGAGCTCGGCCTGATGGCCGGCGCCGACCGCGTCGAAGGCACGCTGTTCGGCAATGGCGAGCGCACCGGCAATGTCGACATCGTCACGCTGGCGCTCAACATGTACACGCAAGGCGTCGATCCCGGCATCGACTGCTCCGACATCAACCGGATGAAGGACGTCTACGAATATTCGAACCAGTTGAAGATTCCCGAGCGCCACCCCTATGTCGGCGAACTCGTCTACACGGCCTTCTCCGGTTCGCATCAGGACGCCATCAACAAGGGCATGAAGGCCTTGAAGAAGGCCAACACGCCGCTGTGGGAAGTGCCCTACCTGCCGATCGATCCGGCCGATGTCGGCCGCAGCTACGAGGCGATCATCCGCATCAACTCGCAGTCGGGCAAGGGCGGCATCGCCTATGTGCTGCAGGCCGATTACGGCCTCAACCTGCCACGCAATCTGCAGATCGAGTTCAGCCAGGCGATCCAGGCGATCACCGACGCGGAAGGCAAGGAAGTGCCGGCCAAGCGCATCTATGAGCGGTTCCTCGAGGCCTATGTCGATCAGCCGGGCGCACGCTTGAAATTCCTCGATCACCACACCTACCCCGACACCGAGGTCAAGGGGCGGCGCGTGGTCGAGGCTGTCATCCTCGACAACGGCAAGGAAACGACGATATCAGGCACTGGCACCGGCCCGATCGACGGCTTCGTCGATGCGCTGTCGCGGCATGTCGGCGTCGAGATGTCGGTGCTCGACTATTCCGAGCACTCGATGCAGCGCGGCTCGAACGCCTCCGCCATTTCCTATGTCGAGATGGAATATCCAGGCGGAAAGCTGTTCGGCGCCGGCATCAACACCAACATCGTCGCCGCCTCGCTGGAAGCCGTGACTTCCGCCGCCAACCGTATCGTGGGCCGCAAGGCGCGGTAATCCCCACCGATCGGGTCGTCGGCGCGAGAGCAGCAGCGCTCTCGCGCGACGTTTTCGAACCCGAACCGGGCCTGGCCCAAAATGGCCGCTGATGTCGGCGGCGCGCTTCGGCGTCCGCCGACGACGTCCTGCAGCCGGGCCATTAACCACTGGAAAATTATCCGGTTAGGTACGCGATCGCATAATGGGTGTATACTTGTGTGGAGATGCGGGCACTATATGATCGTGCCTCAACCTGTGCCGACTTCGAGAGGATCGACACTTGCAGCATGCCACGCCTGCCGCCCCCGCAGTGCGCGAGACACTGGAGCGACTGCTTGCCAGCGAAACGTTTGGACGGTCCGAACGCGCGCGCAAACTGATCCGCTATCTCGTCGAACGCGAACAGGCAGGCGAAGCCGACAGGCTCAAGGGCTTTTCCATCGCCATGGACGTCTTCGGCAAGGACGGTGATTTCGATCCGTCGACCGATGCGGTGGTGCGGGTCCAGGCTGGCCGGCTGCGCGATTTGCTGCAGCAGTATTTCGCCAACGAAGGCGTCGCCGAACCCGTCCGCATTGCCATTCCGCGCGGCGGCTATGTCCCGGCCTATGAGCTCAACGCGATCCGTTTGCCGGAAACGGCCAGCCTTGCCGGGCAGACGGAAGCGCTGGCATCGCCATCCGAGCAGCCGAGCGCCGCCGACATTCCGTCCGCCGTACTGCTGGCATCGACTGCCGTTCCGGAGCCCTCGGTGGCACGCCATCTTAGGTTCTTCTGGATGGCGATCGCCGTGGTCATCGCCATGCTCGGTGTTCTGATCCTGCGTCAGGGCAGCGGCGTCCTGCTGGCAGGCGGCGACATACCGGCTACGTTAGAGCCCGCCGGCTTGACCGGCAGCATCGCCCGGTCCCCGGCAAGTGAGGCCCTGCCGCTCGTCTACCTCGCCGTCAAGGCTAATGGCCAAGATGCCAGCCGTGTCGCCGCGTCCTTGCGCGCCGGCCTGAGCGGTTTCGATACGGTCGACTTCATCGGCCGCGAGGCCCCCGACGAGACCGATCCGGTCACCAATGCCACGAGCTTCATCTTCGATATCCTGCCTGGACCGGACGCGGGCGACATCACCATCGAGCTGCAGAGCATGGCGACCGGCCGGGTGCTTTTGTCGCGCAACCTGAACGCCGCCGACAGCGCGCCGAACGCCGTCGAGGACCGCATCGCCGGCATCCTGAGTTCGGCTCTTCCCGCTTCCGGCGCGATCTACAACTATATCGAGCAGAGCGGCATGCAGACCGGCCTGACGCAATGCCTGCTGCTCAACGGCAAATACTATCTCGACCAAAACGTCAGAACCCACGGGGCCGCGTACCGCTGCCTTGAGGCCTTGGCCGACGACGGCGCAAAATCGTCGCTGGTTTATTCGGAACTCGCTTCGTTGCACCTCGAGGCGGTGAACGACCACTACGCCTATCCGCCGGATGCGACGATCGAGAAGGCGCTGACATTCGCCCACCGCGCCATACAGATGGGGCCGACCAGCCCTAACGCGCATCGCGCCTATGGCTACATCTATTCGCGCCTTGGCAATCCCGACGAGGCGCTGCGCTGGATGCGCAAGGCCTATGACCTCAACCCCTACGACGTCTCCATGGCCGCCGCCTATGGTTACGGGCTGATTTTCGCCGGCCGCTACACCGAGGGAACACCGCTTCTGGCCCATGCCGTGGATGCCTCCAGCGGGCATCCGACATGGTGGGATTTCGGACTCTTCGCCGGCGAATTCATGCTCGGCGACATGAACAAGGCAACCATTGCCAGCAACGCCTTGAGAACGACCGCAACAAAATCACACTATCTCGCCGCGCGACTGATCGGCGCCCAAATTGCCGGCCAGGACGGTCAGGCGCGCAAGCTGCTCGATGAGCTGAGCGCCAAATTTCCGAAATTCGCCGCCAATCCGCGTGCGACTTTCGTCGATCGGAAATATCCGGCCGATTTGACCGAGCGACTGATCGGCGCCTTGCGCGCCTCCGGGCTTGAGAGCGCCAGTTAACGCCATCAACAGCCGCGGCGCGGCGCGAAGTTATGGTCGGTTTCGTACGCTCCGGTCGTCAAATGCCCGGTTGACCGCCGAGTTCTGTCTTCAACCGTACAAATCGCGAAGATTTTACTGGTCATCGCGCCAGCCAAGGAGCAATTCAGCCACAATTGGCGTCGCGCACCCTGCAACAACAAAAAAATTTCAGCATCCATGATTTCATCGCTTCATGCCGCCGAACAAGGTGCTGGTTCGAAGACCATCGTCCTGCTGCATGGCTTCGGTGGTTGCCATGACGTCTGGGGCGAGGTGATCTCTCCCCTGTCGGCTTCGGCGCGCACGCTGGCCTATGACCTGCCGGGACACGGCTTGTCGCTTGATTTCCCGGGTGCCGGTCCGGCCAAGGTGGCGGCAAAGGCCATTCTCGCCGATCTCTCCGCGCGGGCGCTCAAGCGGGTCCATCTGGTCGGCCACTCGATGGGCGGCGCTGTCGCGGTGCTGATGGCGCTGGCCGACCCGGAAAAAGTCGCTTCGCTGACGCTGTTGGCGCCCGGTGGCTTCGGCCCCGAGATCAACGGGGCACTGTTGCGCCGCTTTGCCGCCGCGAGCGAGTCGTCCGAGATCCTTGCCTGCCTTGCCGCCATGTCGGGTCCACGCGCGCTGCCTGTTGATCACGCCGCCGATACGCTTTCCGAAATGCGCAGGCGGCCCGGGCAACTGGAAAAACTTGTCGAGATCGCAGCTGCCATGACCAGGGACGACCGGCAAGGCGTCATCCCGCGCGACCTGCTCGACACGCTGGCCATGCCTGTGATGGTGGTGTGGGGAACTGAAGACGCGGTGCTGCCCTTCACCCATGCGGATGGCCTGCCGGCGCGCTTTCATGTGCATCACGTTCTGGAGGCCGGCCATATGCTGATCGAGGAAGCGCCCGATCTGATCGCCAGGATCATCCAGCGCAACATGAACCGTCGCGCGAGACCCGTTCGCCCGAAACTCGCCACCACCGCCGATTGAGTTGCCGCTGAGCGCCATATCCCCGGCGCTTCGCCCCCTGACCTCCCCCCATCTCGCCAGTGCATTTTGCCGGCGGCTGTGTTAACTGCATGTTAACCAAACCCGCGAGGCCACGCCGATGAAGGACGCAGGCGAAAAGATCGATCCGTCAAGCAAACTGTCCGATGCCATCCGTGATGTGAAGAACGCCTTTGCCGACCGCGACGATGTCGTCGTCGACATGCGCGAGGCGCATCGCATGCGCCTCGATCTCCTGGCCGCCGAACTCGCGCCCGTCTTTGCCGACGTTCCAGCCGACATGGACAATTTCGATTTCGTCGTTTCCTCGGGGCTGCAGCCGCGTCTGTGGATCGACGCCGTCAGCCATGTCGCGATGGGCCGTGATCGCCGCACCTACCGCTTCCTCAAGGACACTCGCATCGGCCGTGTGGTGCTCGCCGAATCGACCGAGATGAAGCCGGTTGCCAACGCCGTGACACGCTATGTCGCCGAGCGTATCGTCGAGCGCCAGAGGATGATGGAAGGCGGGGTCGAACCGGCAATCGCCGGCATGAAGCGCGCCGAGGTGAGCGAGGCGGAGCCGCCGCTGCGGTCGCCACAACGCAGCAAGGGCTGGTCTGCCTTCTTGTCCGGCCTTGGCCTGATCGCCGCCGGCGCGTTGGTCGGCCTGGCGGTGTCGATCGCCCTGTTCTGGGACCGTCTCGTGGCAATGGGGCTCAGCTTGCGGCCGTAGCGGCTAGGGCCTGGGCGCCCAGTTCCAGCGTCTGCAGGTCGACAGGCGGTATCGCCGGCCCGGTCAGGCCGCGCCGGGTCAGGCGGATCCGCCAATTGTCCTTTTCGCCGTCGATATCGAACAGATTGTACTGTGCCGCCGGGTGCTTGCCGCCCGGCGCCTGGCCGGCGGCGGCGACGCCGACAACCGGGACCTTGGCGCCGCGGACCCCGATCTGGAACAGCGACGGCAGATGCGAATGACCGTGCAGGACAAGCTCGGCGCCATGCCGGCGAATGATCTTGTGGAAGCGGGCGATGCCGAACAGCCGCTTGTGCTGCGGGACGGCGCCACGCACCGGCGGATGATGGATCATGATGGCGCGGAACAGGCCTTGCCCGCCGGTGTCGCGCAGGATCTCGCCGAGCCGCTCCGCCTGCCCCTCCATGAAGAAGCCATTGGCCATGAAGGGCGCCGTGGCGCGCGCCGTCGAGACGCCGATCAGCGCGACATTGCCGCGCACGCGCAGAAAGGGAAAGGCATTGCGGTCGACAGGCGTGTTGATGCCGTCACCGCTCATCCACGCCGCCCATGAGCGACAGACCTTGTCGAAGGCGCCGGGCACATAGGCATCGTGGTTTCCCGGAACGACGGAAACGTCTTGCGGCGGTCCCAACGTCTCCAGCCAGTGCCTGGCCATCTCGATCTCGCCGTCGAGCGCCAGATTGACCAGGTCGCCGGTGACGGCGAGATGGTCGGGACTTTGCGCCTTGACGTCGGCGACGATGGTGTCGATGACGGCGTCATGCATGTGGCGGCGGCGGTTGCGCTGCCAGTTGACGTAGCCGAGCACGCGCTTGGAGGCGAGATCGCGATAGGATACATCCGGGAGCGGCCCCAGATGGACATCGGAAATATGCGCGAGCCTGAACATGCATCCTTCATAGGCGACCAGCGCCCTCCTTTCCACCCACGGTTTCGCTACCGATGACGAGCCCGCAAGATCCCTTCCGCCAGACCGGCTGGGCTGGCCTCAGGGCCCGGCTGTTCCATCTCTATTTCGTGCTGCGGCGGCCGATGACGCTCGGCGTGCGCGGCCTGATCCACGATACCGCCACGAATTCCGTTTTCCTCATCCGCCACACCTATGTGCCGGGCTGGCAGCTTCCCGGCGGCGGCGTCGAGGTCGGCGAGACCATGGACGAAGCGCTGGCGCGCGAATTGGCGGAGGAAGGCAACATCGCGCTTACCGCCCCGCCGGCGCTGAAATCGATGCATTTCAACCGCCGCTCCAGCCGCCGCGATCATGTCGGCTTCTATCTCATCGAGCAGTTCGCCCAGACGGCGCCGAAGCTGCCTGACCACGAAATCGCCGAAGCCGGTTTCTTCCCGCTGGACCGTTTGCCGGAAGCAACGACGCCGGCGACACTGCGGCGGATCGCCGAGGTTTTCCAGGGAGAGCCGACTTCTAGTTACTGGTGATTTACGAAATACAGTTATCCTCAACCTCGATTTCAATGATTTTAATTTCATTAAAATCTTATCGAGGGGCGAAAAATGGCTTACGAGAAAACAGATACGGTCAGTATATGGCCTTATGTCGGCATTTACATGCTTGTAACGTTTTTAGTCAGCCTGGCTCTGATCGCTCTGGCAATAATTTTTCCGTCATTCATCGCGCTTACCGGAAAGAATACCTATTTCGGGGTGAATTTCGCCTCTACTTTGACGGCATATTCCCTATTCATACGAAAACATGGGAGAACCTTCCATAGAGGGGAGTATTGGAAAACGGTGGTGTTTTCCACGATAGCTATCATTTTATTCTCGATGTTGTTCCTTCTGCTTTCACTCGCGGACGACGCCACGGCGGCAAAATTGAGAGGAATCCCATTTGGTGGCTGGGTTGCGATCATGGCACTGGCGACGCTGTTTGCCTTCTGCCTCAACGCCCTCGGTTACTCGAGTTGGTTCGGAAATCGCATGTTGAAAGCCAATCGCAAAAGACAAACGCAACTCGACACCAAACCTTTCCGCTGATCAGCCTGCCGGCTATCAGGCCGCCCTCCTGAACCGTCCCCGGTCATGCGGCGCGGCATAGTCCAGCTCCGGCCCCACGGGCACGATCCGCGTCGGGTTGATCGTTTCGTGGCTACCGTAGTAATGCGCCTTGATGTGATGCAGGTTCACCGTGCCGGCGACGCCGGGCACCTGATAGAGGTCGCGCAGATAGTTCGACAGGTTGGGATAGTCGGCGATACGGCGCAGATTGCACTTGAAATGACCGACATAGACCGGGTCGAAGCGCACAAGCGTGGTGAACAGCCGCCAGTCGGCTTCGGTGATGCGATCGCCAACGAGATAACGCTGCTTGGAAAGCCGATCCTCGAGCGTGTCGAGCGCTGAGAACAATGCGTCGAAGGCCTCCTGATAGGCGGCTTGCGTGGTGGCGAAGCCGGCACGATAGACGCCGTTGTTGATGGCGGGATAGACCAGAGCGTTGATCGCATCGATCTCGCCGCGCAAGGGCTGTGGATAGAAATCGAGACCGGCATCGCCCCATTCGTCGAAGGCTGAATTGAGCATCCGGATGATCTCGGGGGATTCGTTGGAGACGATGGTCTGCTCCTTTTTGTCCCACAGCACCGGCACCGTGACCCGGCCGGAATAGGCCGGATCGGCCCTGGTGTAGATCTGGTGCAGGAAGTCGAGGCCGTAGAGCGTGTCGCCGGTGGCGCCGTCCTCGGCGAGAAACGTCCAGCCGTTCGCGCCCATGAAATGGTGCACGACCGAGACGGAGATGATGCCTTCGAGCCTCTTCAGCGCGCGAAAGATCAACGTCCGGTGCGCCCACGGACATGCAAGCGAGACATAGAGGTGGTAGCGGCCGGGCTCTGCCTTGAAGCCTCGATGGCGGCCTTCGGCCGGTTTGCCGTCACGCGTGATCCAGTCGCGCCACAGCGACTGCGCCCGCACGAACTTGCCGCCGCTGCCCTTGGTGTCGTACCAGCGGTCCTGCCACTTGCCGTCGACCAGCAATCCCATGGGATGTCCTTTCGCCTTTCCACCTGATGTAGAGCGCGACGCGGCAAGGCTGAAATCATCAGGGCTGAACAGACTGTCAATCGTTGGGGCCAGCGAACGGGGTCGATTGCAGCGGCCGAAAATTGATGCTAGCGGACACTTCGCATGTTCGATTTTGCTTTGATCCGGTTTGACCGACGACGAAAGGGCGCCCGCGCTTGATGAAGCGCTGACTGGCGAATGCTGCCGTTTGCAGCAACCTTTCCTCTCTACCGGAACGCAAAGACCATGAGCCTTGCCGACGTGAAATACCTGCCGGAAATCCCGGCGCATGATGCTGAGATCGAAGCCATCAACGACGAGGCCTTCGGCCCCGGCCGCTTTGTCCTGGCCGCCTACAAGATCCGCGAGGCTGGAGGGCACGAACGCGCTCTGTCCTTTGTCGCCGTCGACGGCGACATCGTCGTCGCTTCGGTGCGCATGACCCGCATTGCCGCCGGCCCCGGCCGCGCGCTGATGCTCGGGCCGCTCGCGGTACGGCCCGCCTTCAAGAATCTCGGCATTGGCCGCCGGCTGGTGGCGATTGCGCTTGAAGCTGCCGCCAAGGCCGGTGCGCCGGCCGTCATACTGGTCGGCGACGAGCCCTATTACGGGCCGCTCGGCTTCAAGCGGATCCCGCGCGGCCAGATTTCGATGCCGCGCCCTGTCGATCTCGACCGCTTGCTGTCGCACGAGATCGTGCCGGGTTCCGTCGCCAAGCTCTTGGGCGAGGTCGGTCACGCCAGTCAGGCCAGGGTCGCCGAGCACATCGCCGCCATGGCTTGACCTTCCCGTTCGATCTGGCACTGATCCTTTCCTGCTTTCACTGGAAGGAAATGACGCCATGATCCCGAACGGCCAGATCGCAATCGTGACCGGCGGCGGCTCCGGCCTTGGCGAGGCGACGGCGCGGGCGCTTGCCGCCAAGGGTGCCCGCGTCGCCATATTCGATGTCGGCATCGACCGCGCCGCCAAGGTCGCGGCCGAGATCAGCGGCATTGCCGTCCAATGCGACGTCAGCAGCGCCGACAGCGGCGCTGCCGCCCTCGCCGAGGTCGCGGCCAAGCTGGGCGAGCCGCGCATCCTGGTCAACTGCGCCGGCATTGCCATCGGCGTGAAGACGATCGGCAAGGATGGTCCGCATCCGCTCGACCAGTACCGCAAGGTGATCGAGGTCAATCTGATCGGCACCTTCAATATGATCCGCCTCGTCGCCGATCGCGCCGCGAAGCTCGAGCCGCTGCAGGGCGGCGAACGCGGCGTCATCGTCAACACGGCCTCGGTCGCCGCCTATGACGGCCAGATCGGCCAGGCGGCCTATTCGGCCTCCAAGGGTGGTGTGGTCGGCATGACGCTGCCGGTGGCGCGCGACCTTGCCCGTTCCGGGATCCGCGTCTGCACCATCGCGCCCGGCATCTTCAAGACACCGATGATGGCCGGCATGCCGCAGGAGGTGCAGGATTCGCTGGGCGCCGCCGTGCCCTTCCCTTCTCGCCTCGGCGAACCATCCGAATATGCCGCCCTTGCCCTGCACATCATCGAGAACCAGATGCTGAACGGCGAGACCATCCGCCTCGACGGCGCCATCCGCATGGCACCGAAGTGATGCATGCCGTCCAAGTTGAGAAGCGATTTTTGAGATAACGAAATGCATAAAGAGCTAGCCCTTGCCAAACCCGGCATCTTCGTCCGATAAGTGGAATATGAAGATCAACTTAGAAGAGCCGGACCCTTGGGCGAGAGAAAGAAGGATGTGATCCGCGAGACCGATGCCGAGGCGATCCGGCTGGCGAAGACGCTTCTGCGCAGCGCCCGCTCCGGCGCACTAGCGGTGCTGGAGCCGCGGACCGGGTCGCCGCTGGCGAGCCGGGTCGGCGTGGCCACGGACATCGACGGCGCGCCGCTGATCCTGGTGTCGATGCTTTCCGCGCACACGCCTGCCTTGCTTGCCGATCCGCGCTGTTCCCTGCTGCTCGGCGAGCCAGGCAAGGGCGACCCGCTGGCGCATCCTCGCCTGACGCTGATCTGCGGGGCATCGCGGCTGGAGCGTGGCTCGGACATCCACGCGCGCGCCGAGCGCCGTTATCTCAACCGCAACCCCAAGGCCAGCCTCTATGCCGGGCTCGGCGACTTTTCGATCTTTCGCCTCGAACCGCAACGCGCCAGCCTCAATGGCGGCTTCGGCAAGGCCTATCTGCTCGATCGGTCCGATCTCACCAGCAGCGGACCCATCGTCGAAGAGCTTGCGGCCAGCGAACAATCCGCCATCGAGCACATGAACGCGGAACATCTCGACGCGGTCGCCGTTTATGCACATCAGTTTGCCAGGGCATCCGGCGAGGGCTGGACCATCGCCGGATTGGATGCCGATGGCATGGATTTGATGTCGGGGGACAGTGTTTGCCGGGTTTTCTTCCCGCAACCCCTGGTGGCGGCGCGCGAACTTCGGCCCGTTCTGGTCGAAATGGCCAGGGGCGGCCGCGAAATGATGCAGACAAGTGACAGAACTTAATTGCATTTGATCAAAAGCAATGCTTGAGATTTGGAAGAAATGTTCTACGCTCAAGGGGTGGCACTGACTCGTCAGTGTCCTTTCGCAAGTGAATTTATGGATTCAGGCGCCATTGCCCCCATGGCACCTCGATGAGCAAACAGCATGGGGCATTCATGGTCTCGACAAAGCTAATCGCCAACGCTGAACCGGCGGCTGAATTTTTGATGCTTATGGGCAACGAAAAACGGCTGTTGATCATGAGCTATCTGATCGACGGTGAAATGTCGGTCGGCGCTATCGCCGAAAAGGTGATGCTCAGCCAATCCGCCCTCTCGCAGCATCTGGCCAAGCTGCGGGCGCTTGATTTGGTGGACACCCGCCGCGACCGTCAGATGATCTACTACTCCTGCAAATCCGATGCGGTGCGCGAACTGCTTGTCATGCTGGATGGTATTTTCGGCAGCGGCAAGGAGGACCTGTCCCAGATGGCACAGAGATTGCGCCGCGCCGGGACTTGACCGGACGCTTCTGCGGCCGTTTACCTCGCTGACGATTTCCGGAGCGTGGCTTGTGCGTCCTTTTCGACGCACGAACCGCGCTCTCGATCTTTGAGCAGGGGACATGAACCCAATTCGCATCGACGACCCGCAGGATCCGCGCGTCGCCGCCTATCTCGATATCCGCGAACGCGACCTTGCGGGCCGGCAAGGCCGCTTCGTCGCCGAAGGCAAGGTGGTGCTCGACCTGCTTTTGTCGTCGAGACGCTTCAGCGCCGAATCCGTCCTGGTCCTGGAAAACCGGCTGGGCGGCCTGAAGGACACGCTGGACAAGGCACCCGCGGATCTGCCGGTCTATGTCGTCACCAGCGCGGTGATGGACGCGATCGCCGGCTTTCACCTCCATCGCGGCATCCTGGCCATCGGCCGCAAGGAGACGCCGCAGCCGGCCGGCCCATTGCTGGATGCCTTGCCCGCCCTGGCCCTGGTCGTGGTGCTCGTCGGCATTTCCAACCACGACAATATGGGTTCGATCTTCCGCAACGCCGCCGCCTTCGGCGCCGATGCGGTGCTGATCGACGCGACATGCTGCGATCCGCTGTACCGCAAGGCGATCCGTGTTTCGGTCGGCGCCGCGCTGAAGATCCCTTTCGCGTCCTTCACCGACACCGCCGGCTTCACGGCGATGCTGGCCGAACGAGGCTTTGAGCAGTTCGCGCTGTCTCCACGCGGACGGACCGACATACGCGATGCAAAGTCGGCCGGGCGCCTGGCGCTCTATCTCGGCACCGAGGGCGAAGGCCTGCCCGAAAGCCTGCTCGCGCGCCTGCAGACCGTACGGATAACCATGGCGGAAGGCTTCGACAGCCTGAACGTGGCAGCCGCCTCAGCGATTGCCCTGCATCATTTCTCGCACCGCTAAGGCATGTCGCCCGAAAGTGACCTCGGTTTTTGGGAGAACGACAGCCGCTGCCTCAGGTCGCATCCGCATTCTGCAAGGCTCGCACACGGTCGGCGAGGCTGCGGTCGCCGCCGCTGGGCCGGCTGTCCTGCGGTACCGCCAACGCCTTGGCGATCGGCGAATCGGGCCCCTCGAGCTTGGCCGTCAGGTGGACGACTTCCGCCGCCAGCTCGTTCATCTGCTCGCGCAGCGCGGCACCGCCATTCGTGGTGCCCGATGATGCCATGGCGCCGAGATCCGCCTTCAGCCGCTTGTTCTCGCGCGCCAGCGCCGTCAGCCTGACCTCCAGCCGTTCGCGATCACCGTCGAGCTTGGCGATCGCCCTATCCAGCTCATCGCGCCTTTCAGCCTCGTCACGCCTGTCAGTCCCAAGCTTGTCGGCCTGATCAGGCTTGCCGACCAGCCGCAGAGCCGGTCCGCCATCCTCGGTTTTCGCTTTTTCGCGCAGCCGCGCCAGATCCTTTTCGCGGCGCTCGAGCTTGTCCTCGCGATCGGCGAGCGTGGCGAGCAGCCGCTCGACCTTCTTGTCGAGTTCAGCCGTCCTTTTCTTCTCGGCCTTCAGGGCCTCGCGCGCTGCCTTGCTTTCGGCCGCGATCTCCTGCTGGCGGCGGTCCGCCTCCTTGCGCTGGCCGCGCAGCAGCGAGATGTCACTGGCAAGCTTCTGCAATTCGGACTCGCGCGCCACCAACTCGATCTGCCGGCTGCTGGAAGAAAAACTGGCGTCGTCGTACATGTGCTCCAGCTTTTCGAGCTCGAGCGCCCGCTTTTCCAGCTTTCGTTCGGTTTCCTTGAGCCGCTCCGAAAGCTGATGCAGTTCCTCTTCGCGCTGCCGCAGCGCTTCGTTCTTGGCGCCAAGTTCGGCGAGCGCGTGGTTCTTGTCCGTGCGCTCGACCGCCAGCCCCTTCAACGCCTCGCGGCCGCGATTGATCTCGACGAGTTGTTCGGCCGCCTTCTCGCGCAGCGCCTTGACGTTCATCTCGAGGCGACGCGCCGACATGGCGTACTCGGCCCGGATCCGGTCCTTGTCGGCCTGGATCTCGGCCCGGGTCAACGGGATCGAAGCTTCGATGCGCCTGCGGGTCAGGGCGACGGCACGCCTCCAGACCGCCGGAGCGATCATCAGCGCCAGAAAGCCGGCACACAGAAAGCCAAGGGCAAAGAACAGGACCGACTGAACCAAAGGACTACCCGCTATCGGCGGCAACCGCCTGAACTGGACCGTACCATCTTGGCATGGCGGAATTCCGGCGCCGCGGCAAGGGCTTGCCGCAGCGCATTGGGAATCACGGCCCTACAAACCCCGTCGAAAAGCCGGCTTTGCGGTCACGACGGGCTGCGATCAAAAGGGATTCCACGTCGCCCGCTCGGTCAGTTTCAGATAGCCGAGATTGACGCCGAGCCGGGCGCCGACACCGGTTCGGATCGGCACCAAGAGCACATTGTTGTTCTTCAGCACATTGAAGCCGACACCCGCCACGACATAGGCCGACCCCGCCACGCCGCCGTAGCGGTTGTAGAGGTTGCCGACATCGTCGAGGTTGTAGACCAGCATCATCACCCGGGATCCCTCGCCGCCGAAATCCCAACCCAGCGACGGGCCCTGCCAGAACACTTTGTGGTCGCCGGCATTTTTGGTGTAGAGCGTGCCTTCGCCATAGGTCAGGCCGCCGATGAGCGCGCCCGAACCCTCCTCGCCAAGCAGGTAACCGTTCGGCAGGCCGTAGGAAGCGAAGATCTTCTCGATGACAGTGGCCAGCCCGCCCGATGTCGCGCCGAAGAACTTGTGACCGGAATCGACAATCTCCTGAGCGGTATATTCCTGGGCCCGCAGGGCTGAAGTCGAGAAGACGAGAGCACCCATGAGCGCGATCGCCATTGATATGACACGGACAAATGTCCGGTCTGGTATGACACGGAACAGGTTCCGGCCAGAGGTGACACGGAAAAAGGTCCGGTCATAGAATCGGGAAAACATGCTTCCAATCTCCGTCAGGGAGCACCTTCGCCGACGCCTCGCACCCCGTACGGCTCTTTAGGCGGCCGTTAAGGGTAACTGTTAGGGGCAAACTATGCCGTAATCCTTTTTCAACCATTAAGCTCGCACATGAACATGGCGGTTCGAAGGCTGTTTGGGGTCGCTCACATGGGCGGCGGCCTGCGTGAACGCGCCATTTGCCATGACCACAATTTTGGATTTGTTGCTGCACGCACGGGCGCTGTGTATTCAAAAGCTCGGGGAGCGAGCGTGATTCGTGTTGGCAGGCGGCGATCGATCGCTCGGCCGTGAGTTGTGAAATTTGCAGGGATTTTCGCCGATGGCCGATCTGTTCACCCTTTCCGCACCTGATCTGGCTGCACTTTTGTGCAGCCGCGTCTGTCATGACATCATCTCGCCGGTCGGCGCGATCAACAACGGGCTCGAGCTGCTCGACGAGGGCGGCGCCGACGAAGACGCCATGCGGCTCATCCGCCAGAGCGCCAGGAACGCCTCGGCCCGGTTGCAGTTCGCCCGCATCGCCTTTGGCGCGGCCGGCTCGGCGGGCATGATGATCGACACCGGAGACGCCGAAGCCGTCGCCATCGCTTTCCTCAAGAACGAAAAGCCGGAACTGGTCTGGAACGGAATCCGAGCGCTGCTGCCCAAGAACAAGGTCAAGCTGCTGCTCAACCTGCTCCTCGTTGCCAACGCCGCCATCCCGCGCGGCGGCAAGCTGGTCGTAACGCTGGAGAATCTCGAAACCGAGCCGCGCTTTTCACTCTCGGCAAGCGGGCCGATGCTGCGCGTACCGCCGAAATTTCTCGAACTGCATTCCGGCCACAAGCCGGAAGAGCCAATCGATGCGCATTCGGTCCAGCCTTATTACACGCTGCTTCTGGCCCGTGAGGCCGCCATGACGATATCGATCCACGCCACGGCGGAAGAAATCGTGCTTTCAGCGGCCTGAGTACCGGGTCGATCTGCACGGAGAACAAGTATTTTTAACAGCGTAATATTAGCGCGATCGCTGAGTTGGAAGCGTTGAGCTTTCTCCCAAACGACCACATCGAAGCATCTGCAAGGAAAGTCAGTCAAATGGCATCTTTGCAAAAATTTTACCCAATGCCTTTTCGGCTTCTTTACCAGATTGGCTTATGGTGCTCCTCGATGCCCCGACGCTACCGGATTGCCAAAAGGCAAAGAGGACTCGGAAATGAAACGCTGTATGTTCGTCGACGATTCGAGCGTCATCAGGAAGGTTGCAAAACGCATCCTGGGCGGTTCCGACATGATGATCATCGAAGCAGCGAGCGGACTTGACGCACTGGAGATGTGTGCCGCCGACATGCCTGACATCATCGTCGTCGACGGCGCCCTGCCGGACGTGCAGGCGGTTGACCTCATCCGCCGCGTACGCGCCATGGAAAGCCCGATCAGGCCGCAGATTCTGATCTCGCTGGTCGAGCTCGATATCGCGTCGATCATGCGGGCCAAGCGCGCCGGCGCCCAGGGCTATCTCCTGAAGCCCTTCAACCGCCCGCAGCTGCTCGAGCGCTTTCGCGCCTTGAAGATCGCCGCCTGATTCGGGGCCTGGAACCGTTCCGGGAAAAATCCGGAACGCTTTTCCGCAAGCATTCGCTCCGCTGGTATCCGCTCCGCAAGCATCCGCCCACATGAAGTATCCGCCCATCACGCAAAAAACCCGGCCTGGGCCGGGTTTTTGTCGATGGTGAGGTTCTGAAGGCGTTTGCCGCTCAGGCGCTGACGCGGATGTCTTCCGGTTCGCGCAGCACATAGCCGCGGCCCCAGACCGTCTCGATGTAATTCTGGCCACCGGACGCGGCGTCGAGCTTCTTGCGCAGCTTGCAGATGAAGACGTCGATGATCTTCAGCTCCGGCTCGTCCATGCCGCCATAGAGGTGGTTGAGGAACATTTCCTTGGTGAGCGTGGTGCCCTTGCGCAGCGAGAGCAGCTCCAGCATCTGATATTCCTTGCCGGTGAGGTGCACGCGCTGGCCGCCGACCTCAACGGTCTTGGCGTCGAGATTGACCACCAGGTCGCCAGTGGTGATGACCGACTGGGCGTGGCCCTTGGAACGCCGCACGATGGCATGGATGCGCGCCACCAGCTCGTCCTTGTGGAAAGGCTTGGTCATGTAGTCGTCGGCGCCGAAGCCGAGGCCGCGTACCTTGTCCTCGATGCCGGCCATGCCGGAGAGGATGAGGATGGGCGTCTTTACCTTGGAGAGGCGAAGCGTTCTCAAGACCTCGTAGCCGGACATGTCGGGCAGGTTGAGATCGAGAAGGATGATGTCGTAGTCGTAGAGTTTGCCGAGATCGACACCCTCTTCGCCGAGGTCCGTCGTATAGACGTTAAAACTTTCCGATTTCAGCATCAGTTCGATGCTTTGTGCGGTTGCACTGTCATCTTCTATCAGCAGAACACGCATTTCATTCCCCTTTTCTGCCGCCGGACCATTTCACGACCCGTCCTGCCCCGGAGCAGTGGTTGCCTTGTGCAGAGGCTGCCATTGAATGGTTAACAAAACCTAATTTCCCGTCCATGACGGTATCAGATTTTTTAACCCCTTTCTACACCCTCTTGAATCTAATGACGAATCACAGACCAAAATTCCTAATGCAACACATTAATAACCTGGACTAAGTGACTCCAGGGACTCATCGAGGCGGCTTCGCTTCGGCGGCCGGAATTTTTACCCGGCCTTAAGCCCTGACCCGTATGATTAACAATGCCCGTAAACGAATGGTTACCGTCGGCAAAAAACTTTAGGGTTTTGTTTCCCATAGTTCGGGGAATGCCGGTGGACACGGGCAGAGCTTGGGCCTTTCCAGGCGGTTTGGACGATATGTGCGAGTGTGCGTTTCCGGGAGTACCGAATCATGAAGTCACGTGAAAACCTCGTTCGGCTGAAACAGTTTCAGGTGACTGAGAAGCGGCGTCAGCTTCTGCAGCTCGACATGATGATCGCCGAGTTCGAACGCATGGCGGTCGAACTGGAACTTCAGATCACCGCCGAGGAAAAGAAAGCCGGCATCACCGACATCAACCATTTTGCCTATCCGACCTTCGCCAAGGCGGCGCGTTTGCGCCGCGACAACCTTAGAAATTCGCAAAGCGACCTCGCCCAGCAGCGAAGCGCTGCCGAATCATTACTCGGCGAAGCTGAAGCGGAGCTTTCCAAGGCTGAAATGCTGGAATCGCGCGACACGAAGATCCGCGAGACCGAAACCGGCGGCCGCAGCGCCATGATCGGCTGACATCCGCGTCCCGAGCGCGTCCGCCCGGCGCGCGCAACCTACCGGGCGACGGCCTCGAGAGGGTGAACCGGCTCTAGGCGGCCCAATCCCCTTCATTTGCGGCAATCGCCCTTGCGCGGGCATCCTTGATGTCCGGTGCATGCTGCTCGGCCCATGACCTGATCTGGGTGAGCAATCCCGCCAGGTTCTGGCCAAGCTCGGTCAGCTCATATTCGACGCGTGGCGGAATAACCGGATAGACCTCCCGCCGCACCAGGCCGTCGCGCTCCAGCACGCGCAATGTCTGCGTCAGCATCTTGGGCGTGATGCCTTCGAGCTTGCGGGCAAGCTCGCCATTGCGCTGCCGACCTTTGCGCAGCGCGCAAACCACCAGATAGACCCATTTGCTGGCCAGCATCTCGAGCACGGTGTGCGACGGACATGTCCGTCGGAACGCGTCATAGCCGAAGGAGCAACTATCTTCACTATCCATAGGGTATCTATATATCAAAAAGGTATATACTAGACAAGAGATCATTACTATCCAAATGATAGTGGCGCCAACCAAGCAGGAGACACCCCATGCGTGCCGTTATCCAGAACACCGTCGGCGGACCCGACGTCCTCGTCATTGCCAACCAGCCCGATCCCTCGCCCGAAGCCGGCGAGGTGCTGGTTCGAGTCAAGGCCGCCGGCATCAATCCCGTCGATGGCGCCGTACGCGCCGGCTATTATCCCTTGCTTGGCGAGCCGCCCTTCATCCTCGGCTGGGACATTTCGGGGACGGTCGAAGCGTTGGGCGCCGGCGTCACCGCCCTCAAGATCGGCGACGAGGTGTTCGGCATGCCGCGCTTCCCCAAGCAGGCGGCGGCCTACGCGGAACTGGTGACTGTCCCCGCGGATGAAATCGCACTCAAGCCTAAGAGAGCCGACCACATCCAGGCCGGCGCATTGCCATTGGCCGGCCTTACCGCCTGGCAAGGCCTTGTCCGCCATGGTGGACTGAAATCGGGCCAGCGCGTGCTGGTGCATGCGGGTGCCGGCGGTGTCGGCCATCTGGCGGTGCAGATCGCCAAGGCGCGCGGCGCTTACGTCATCGCCACCGCCAGCCCAAACAAGCTCGATTTCGTCCGCAAGCTCGGCGCCGACGAGGTCATCGACTACACCAAGCGCGATTTCACAAGCCAGATCAGCGACATCGATCTGGTGTTGGAGCCCGTGGGCGGCGATCATGCCGATCGCTCGCTGAAGGTCATCAAGCATGGCGGCGTGCTGGTGTCATTGCTTAATGTCAACGACGCCACGCGAGCCGATGCCGGCGCGCGCGACATCCGGGTCGAGCGCATGTCCGTCGTGCCCGATCGCGAAGGCCTGGTGGAACTTGGCCGCTTGATCGATGCGAACAAGCTCGCCGTCCATGTGGCGAAGAGCTTCCCGCTCGAAGAGGCCGGCGCTGCCCACGCCTTTCTCGCCACCAAGCCGATCGGCAAGGTGGCGCTGACGGTGTGACCGCCGGAAATTGCTCGAAAAACAAAAAGGGCGCGGAGTGCCGCGCCCTTTGATTGTTTTCGAACTGCTCTAATGCCGGTATTGCTGGATGCGCGTGGTGCGCAGTCCGGCGAGACCGTATTCGTCGATCGACGCCTGCCAGGACAGGAATTCCTCTGTGGTCAGCTTGTAGCGTTGGCAGGCCTCTTCGAGGCTCAAAAGTCCGCCACGCACCGCCGCGACCACTTCCGCCTTACGCCGAATGACCCAGCGACGCGTGTTCGTCGGCGGCAGATCGGCAATCGTAAGGGGGCTGCCGTCAGGCCCGATAACATACTTGACTCTAGGTCTAACCAGATCGGTCATCGTACTCTCTACAAAAAACTCAAAGACCCAATCCCCGCCACGTTACCGCCACAGCTTTAAAAATTGCCTAAGCAGACCCTAATGACTAGGTAAGGATCGTGAACGCCGCGTTAGTCTTTTCGCCGGCATTTGAAATATCTGGCTGGAAGCCTTGAATTGGCCGGGAAAATCCGTCCGGTCGCGGATCGGCCACAAGCCGTGAATTGGCCCGTGAATTGGCTTGCAAGCTGGCGTCGCCGGAAAGCTTGACCTATATTCTCGACATTGGCATTCAGGTGCCGCGCAGAATGAAAGCACCATGAACAGTCTCGATCTTCCCGGACGTCCCGAAAACACCCGCATCGTCGTCGCCATGTCGGGCGGCGTGGATTCGTCCGTGGTCGCCGGCCTGCTGAAGCGCGAGGGCTATGACGTCGTCGGCGTCACCTTGCAGCTCTATGATCATGGCGCGGCGACGCACCGGGCCGGTTCATGCTGCGCCGGACAGGACATCGACGATGCCCGCCGCGTCTCCGAGACGCTCGGCATTCCCCACTACGTGCTCGATTATGAGGAACGGTTCCGCAAGGCGGTCATCGACCCGTTCGCCGAGAGCTACGTCGCCGGCGAAACGCCCATCCCTTGCGTCTCCTGCAACCAGACAGTGAAGTTCGCCGATCTTCTGGCCACCGCCAAGGAGCTGGGCGCCGATGCGCTGGCCACCGGTCACTACATCCGCTCCGGCGCCAACGGCGCCCATCGCGCGCTCTACCGGCCGGTCGATGCCGACCGCGACCAGAGCTATTTCCTGTTCGCCACCACCCAGGCGCAGATCGACTATCTCAGATTTCCGCTCGGCGGCCTGTCGAAGCCGCAGGTTCGCGCCATTGCCGAGGAGATGGGGCTGACGGTCGCCGCCAAGCAGGACAGCCAGGACATCTGCTTCGTGCCGCAGGGAAAGTATTCCGACATCATCGCCAAGCTGAAGCCTTCAGCCGCCAATCCGGGCGACATCGTGCACATCGACGGCCGCGTGCTCGGCCGCCATGAAGGCATCCTGCGCTACACCATCGGCCAGCGCCGCGGCATCGGCATCGCGTCCGGCGAGCCGCTCTATGTCGTCCATCTCGACGCCGAACGGGCCCGCGTCGTGGTCGGTCCCCGCGAGGCGCTGGAGACGCACAAGATCTACCTGCGCAATATGAACTGGCTTGGCGACGGTCAGCTCACCGATATTCCCGCAGGCGGCATCGAGCTGTTCGCCAAGGTCCGCTCGACCAGGCCGCCGCGCCCGGCGGTGCTGCGTCACGAGGCCGGCGTGACTTCGGTCGAACTGGCCGATGGCGAGTCCGGCATCGCGCCCGGACAGGCCTGCGTGCTTTATTCCGACGACGGCAACGAGGCCCGCGTCTTCGGCGGCGGCTTCATCGAGCGCTCCGAGCGCGGCGCCGAGGCCGAGGCGATGCTCAGCCGGCTTGCCGCAAGGCCGGCGCAGATTCCGGCCGAGTAGGTCAAAACGCTTCTTTTCAAGACTTGGTGTGGGTGACCGTGCCCGCAGTCAGGATGCGCAGCACCCTGATCGCTTCCTCGCCGCTGGTGCGTGGCTCGGCCCGCGTCTCGATGCACTGGATGAAATGCTCCAGCTCGCGCGTCAGCGGCATGCCTTGCGCGACCGCGACATAGGACGGCTCGTTGGTGGTGAACGCCCATTGGCCGCTGTCCTGCCACACCGCGTGACGGTAGACGGCAAGCTTGCGCTCCCAGGGCTCGACATCGTCGAACACCGCCATCGCCTTGGTGCCGACCACCGTCAGCCGCCGCTCGCGATAGGGATTGAGCCGTGACGCGAAGAGGTGGCTGCGCAGGCCGTTGGGAAAGCGCATGTGCAGATGCGCGAAGTCGCTGAGATTGTCGAGCAGGGCCGCCCCCTCGCCGCGCACCTCGATCGGCTCGGTGCCGGTGATGGCCAGGATCATCGACAGATCGTGCGGCGCCAGGTCCCACAACGCATCGTTCTCGGTGTGGAACTTGCCGAGGCCGAGCCGATGCGAGTGGATATAGCGGACCTCGCCGAGTTCGCCTTTGTCGATCAGCCCCTTCAGCGTCTCGAAGGCGGGGTGGAAACGCAGCACATGTCCGACCATGAAGACGCGGCCATTGTCCTTGGCCGCCTGCACCGAGCGCTCGGCATCCGCGACCGTCAGCGCGATCGGCTTTTCCACCAGCACGTCCTTGCCGCTCTCGACGGCGCGCACGGAAAGATCGGCATGGAACTGCGGCGGCAAGGCCATGACGATGGCGTCGATGTCATCGCGGACGAACAGCTGGTCGGGCTCGATCGCCAGGCAATCCTGTTCGCTGGCAAAACCTTCGGCACGGGCACGGTTGGCGTCCGAGACCGCGTGCAGCGCGCCGAGCGCCTTGAGGGTGCGGATGTGGTTGCTGCCCCAGTATCCGCAACCGAGGACTGCAATGCGCGGCTTCATCTGTTTCAACTCTAAAAACTCGTGGCCGAGACATAGCGACGTGCCCCTTCGAACTCAACCCCGGCGGCTGCAACCAAATGTCGACGCGGCAAAGCTTTTTTCGGCAATGAGAATATGCGGCGATATGGAATGCTTCGAAGCTTGACAGGCTCGCCCTCCCAACCTTATATCCGCGCGACCTTGGCGAACGCCTCGAAATGCCTTTCGATTTAAGGCGGTTTTCGGGCCTTTCGCCGCCCTGGCGGGGTAGCTCAGTTGGTTAGAGCACGGGAATCATAATCCTGGGGTCGGGGGTTCAAGTCCCTCTCCCGCTACCAAAACTCCTTAAACCCTCAACGCCCGCGCAATCTGACCACAGGGCTTCATGAGATAGGGAAGCGTTGTGGGACTGGTGGTCGAGAGGACACCTCCACCGGCGTGCCAATAGGCAAGTCCGGCAAAGCAAGTCTGCACGACGGTCAGATCGGGACGCCAGCGGCCAGTCCTACCGCTTTTCACTTTGATCGGCCATGTCTTTGCCGCGTGCGATAAAGCGGCGCCAGCCGCCATAGGCCGAGATGTCGGTGGCCGCCGACAGGCCTGCTGTTTCGGCGAGGAATCCCTTCGCCAACGTTCCATCATCGAGCTCGATCGTGCCGATGCCGAGCGGCGGCGGGATGGCGGCGACGAAGCGGCCGAATGCAGCCGCATCAAGTCGCCAGACCTCGACGTCGATCCGCATGCCGCCATCGGCAACGCGGATCAGCCCGGGCTTCGGCACCAACTGGCCGGCCAGAGCATAGAGCTTGTAGGCGGCGGCGGTCCTGGTCGCGCGCCCGAACTGCGCGCCAAGCTGGTTGAGCTGGCCGTTGAGCGGCATGCCCGACAGATGCGCGCCGACCACCACTAGGTCGATCAGGCCGTCGCCAGGCGGCTGGGCGGCTGGCTGCAGGCCGGGCTGTGGCCAGTCTGTGGCGCCGAGCGGAAGGGCGCTCGCCGCATGCAGGTCGCGGGCGAGCATCGCCGTCAGCGCATCGCAGCCGGCCGGCGCCAGCAAGGTGACGCTCATCGGCAGGCCGTCGCCGAGCTTGCCGGTCGGCACGGCGATGCCGCACATATCGAGCAGGTTGACGAAATTGGTATAGGTGCCGAGGCGGCTGTTGGTCTCGACGGGATCGGCGAGCACGGTAGCAGTGGTATAGTGAGTTGGGGCGGTCGGCACGCAGAACAGGTCGACCGAGGCGATGACCGGGGCGAGCTTCGCCTTGTAGGCCTGCAACGCGTAGAGACCGCGGAAGGCGTCTGCCGCCGACAGGTTCCTGGCGCCGCCGATGATCTTGCGCGTCACCGGATGCAAGGCGGCTTCGTTGGCCTCTATGAAATCGCGGATCGCCGCATAGCGCTCGGCCACCCAGGCGCCCTCATAGAGCAGGTTGGCGGTGGCGTAGAAATCGCCGAAGGGGATTTCTACCAGCCGGCAGCCAAGCCGCGACAGCATGGCAAGCGAAGCTTCGAATCCAGCCTGCATGGCCGTATCGCCGAAGAATTCGAGGTCCGCTTTTACAGGCACGCCGACGGTCAGCACCGGCTGGCGCCTGGCGAGCGGCTGGACGGCGATGTCACGCGAATAAGGATCGGCAGCGTCGCGCGCGGCGGCAACGGAGAACACCCTATACGCATCATCGACGGTCAGCGCGAACACCGAGACGCAGTCGAGCGTGCGGCAGGCCGGCACGACGCCGGCGGCCGACAGCGCGCCGACGGTCGGCTTCAGCCCGACGATGTTGTTGAGGCCGGCCGGAATGCGGCCGGAGCCGGCGGTGTCGGTGCCAAGCGCGAAGGCGACGATGCCGCGCGCCGTCGCCACCGCCGACCCCGAGGAGGAGCCGCCTGGCACAAGCGCCTCGTCGATGGCGTTGCGCGGGATCGGCCAGGGCGTGCGCACGCCGACGAGGCCGGTGGCGAACTGGTCGAGATTGGTCTTGCCGACGACCAGCGCACCGGCCGCTTTCAGCCGCGCCACGACGGTGGCGTCTTTCTCGGGCCAATAGGTGTATTCGGCGCAGGCGGCCGTCGTGGGCATGCCGGCGACGTCGATGTTATCCTTGACGGCGAAGGGAATGCCCCAGAGCGGCTTTGTCGCCGGGTCGAACGGACCGAGTGCCGCAGCCTGGGCGAGGAGATCCGCCTTGGCGGCGAGATGGATGAAGATGCCGGGGTCATCGGCCGCTTCGCTGCGGGTGAAGATCGTCGCGATCACATCGCCGACGGCGAGGCCTCCCCGATAGGCTGCGTGCAGGCTCGCTATGTCGAAGTGGATATCGCTCATTTCGTCTCCCCCAGAATGATCACCGGCAGGTCCCACTGGATCAGCACCACGCAACCGTCCTTCGTCCACACCGAATGCTCGGTGCCGACCGGGTTCAGGATGACGCTGCCGGCGGGGTAGTCGCCGTTCTCGTCGCTCTGGGTGCCTTCCAGCACGACGATGGTTTCCAGCCCGACATGCCGGTGTCGCGGCACGCTGGCGCCGGACCGGTATTTCAGGATCGCGACCGACGGCTCGACCGGCCCGCCCTTCAGCAGCCAGTGCACGCTGATGCCGTCGCGGAAATGTTCGAACGCGAGATCGCGCCAGCCGCCGTCGAGCAGGCCGGCAAAGGCAAGATTAGGCATTGGCAATTCCCTCGAGCACCTGGTCGGTCGTTGCCGTCCAGCCGACGATGGCGCCCTGCGCCCGGATCATGGCCAGTGCCGCCGCCTTGAATTCGGGAAAGTAGCTTTCCGTCGCGTCCTCGGCGAGCAGACACTCATAGCCGCGGTCGTTGGCTTCGCGCATCGTCGTCTGCACGCAGACTTCGGTCGTCACACCGGCAAAGACGAGGTGCTGGGCGCCGAGCCGCTTGAGGTCGTCACCGAAGCTGGTCGCATAGAACGCGCCCTTGCCGGGCTTCTCGATCACGATCTCGCCGGGCAGCGGCGCAAGCGCGTCGAGGATCGCCGTACCCGGCTCGCCGGCGATCAGCACGCGGCCCATCGGGCCGGCATCGCCGATGCGGATCGTCGGATTGCCGCGGTTGCGCTTGGCCGGCGGCAGGTCTGAAAGGTCGGGCCTGTGGCACTCCATGGTGTGGATCACCGGCAGGCCGGCGGCGCGAAAGCCCTCGATCAGCCGCTTCACCGTCGGAACGATCGCCACGACCCGGCTGACGTCGTTGCCGAGGCTGGCGCCGAAGCCACCGGGCTCGGCAAAATCGCGCTGCATGTCGATGACGACCAGCGCCATGGTGCGCGGCTTGAAGGCAAATGGAAATGGCCGCGCTGCGATTTCAGCCATCAATGATGTCCCGCCATGTGCTCGCCGATCGTCTGCACGCTCGCCTGCGCGATTGATGTTTCGTAGACCAGCGCGCCGTCGGACATGACGAGGATGCGATCGGAGAGTTCGAGCAGTTCGTCGAGATCCTCCGACATCAAAAGCACGGCGGCACCGGCATTGCGCGCCTTCATGATGCGGGCGCGGATCTCAGCCACGGCCGAGAAGTCGAGACCGAAGCACGGGTTGGAGACGATTAGCAGATCGACCTCGCCGGTGAGCTCACGGGCGAGCACGGCGCGCTGCACATTGCCGCCCGACAGCGAGGCGATCGGCGAGGACAGCGATGCGGTCTTGACCTTGAACTGCTCGACCAGGCGGGCGCTGAATGTCCTGATGGCACCGGCACTGATCCAGCTCACCGGCTTGCCGTCGCCGTCGATATCGAAGGTGCGGAAGGAGATGTTCTCGGCCACGGTCATCTTCGGCGCGCAGGCGTTCTTCAGCGGCTCCTCCGGGATGAGGCGGACATTGAGCGCGCGCGCCTCGGCGCGCGTCGCCGCATAGGCGGTGCCGCGCACCATGACTTCGCCGGCATCGCGCGGGCGCTGCCCGGCCAGCACTTCGAGGAATTCCTTCTGGCCGTTGCCGGAAATGCCGGCGATGCCGACGATCTCGCCCGAGCGCACGCCGAGATCCTCGATGCGGATCGACTTCAGCCCGGTGCGGTCCGGCGCCTTCAATGCCCTGACTTTCAGCACGATCTCGGCGTTCGGCTTCGTCTCAGCACGGCTGTCGAGAGCGGCGATCGGCTGGTCGCCGATCATCATCGCCGCCATCTGCCTGTGGTCGAGGTCGGCGACGCGGCCGGTGCCGGTCAGCCTGCCCTTGCGCAGCACGCTGACGTCGTCGGCGAAGGCCGTCACCTCATGGAACTTGTGCGAGATCATCAGCACGGTGAGGTCGCCCGCTTTGGTCATGGCGCGCACCAGACCCAGCACTTCCTGCGCCTCGGCGGGCGTGAGTACGGAAGTCGGCTCGTCCAGCACCAGGAAGGAGCGGCCAAGATAGAGCTGCTTGACGATCTCCAGCTTCTGCTTCTCGCCGGCGGCAAGCTCGGCCACCTTCACGTCGAGCGGCAGTTTGAACGGCATCCGCTCCATGAACCGGGCAAGGCCGGCGCGCTCCTTGCGCCAGTCGATGACCCCCGGCACCTTTTCGCGCGAAATGACCAGGTTCTCGGCGCCGGTCAGCGACGGCACCAGCGTAAAATGTTGATAGACCATGCCGAGGCCGAGCGCGGAGGCATCCCTGGGGCTGGCGATCGCTACCTCGCGACCATCGACTAGTATGTCGCCTGATGTCGGATGGTAGAAACCCATCATGCATTTGACCAGCGTCGACTTGCCGGCGCCGTTCTCGCCGAGCAGCGCGTGGAAGGAGCCGGCGGGAACCTTGACCGAAACATTGTCGAGTGCGGTGAAGGCGCCGAAGCGCATGGTCATTCCGATGGTCTCGACCCCGACCGCCTTCCTGGTTCCGCTCATGGCAATTTCCTCACGGTAGCTGGGCGACGAGCGAGGCTGCGCTCGACACCGCGCCGAAGACGCCGCCCTGCATCTTGATCATCTTGATGGCCGCCAGATGATTGCCGTAGTCGGTGGCGCCGCAGCAATCCTCCAGCATGACGCATTCGAAGCCGCGGTCGTTGGCCTCGCGCATGGTGGTGTGGACGCAGACATCGGTGGTGATGCCGGTGAGTACGATGTTGTCGATCCCGCGCTGGTTGAGGATGAGCTCCAGGTCGGTGGCGCAGAACGAGCCCTTGCCCGGCTTGTCGATGATTGGTTCGCCCTCGGCCGGATAGAGGTCGGGGATGATGTCCCAGCCCGGCTCGCCGCGCACCAGGATGCGCCCGCAGGGACCGGGATCGCCGATGCCGGCATTGATGCGGCGCGAGCGCCAGCGCTTGTTGGCCGGCAGGTCGGCGAGGTCGGGCCGGTGGCCCTCGCGAGTGTGGATGATGGTGTAGCCCTTCTCGCGCATCGCCGACAGCACCGACTTGATCGGCTCGATCGGGGCGCGGACCAGCGACAGGTCGTAGCCCATATGGTCGACATAGCCGCCCGGCCCGCAGAAATCGGTCTGCATGTCGATGATGATCAGCGCCGTGTTGTCGGGCCTGAGATCGCCATTGTAGGGCCATGGATAGGGATCGGCCTCGATGTAGCGCTGCCCGGTTCTGGCGTTCATGGCAAAACCTCCGGTCTCATTTGGTGATCGACAGTTCGCCCGGCGCGCCGGCGAGCGACCGGCTCGGCGACGAGGTGGCGATCATGATGACGAGGGTGAGGATGTACGGGGCGGCGTAGAAGAGATAGTAGCCTTGCGTGACGCCGACCGACTGCAGCGCCGGCCCGAGCGCGCCGGCGCCACCGAACAGAAGCGCTGCGGCAAAGCAGCCGAGCGGGTTCCAGCGCGCGAAGATGACCAGCGCCACCGCCATCAGCCCTTGCCCCGAGGAGATGCCTTCGGTCCAGCTGCCGGGATAGTAGAGCGACAGATAGGCGCCGCCGATCCCTGCCAGCGCGCCGCCGACGCCGGTGGCGGCGAGCCGCACCGTATTCGGATTGAGGCCCATGGCGCGCGCGGCGTCGGAACTGTCGCCGACGACGCGCAGGATCAGGCCGGCGCGGGTGTTGCGGAAGGCCCACCACAGGAACACCGCCAGTGCGGCGCCGGTCAGGAACAGCACGTTGACGTCAAGCGCCGCCTGCACCTGCGGAATGTCGGACCAGGCGCCCAAGGGAATGGCCGGCAGGTCGGGCGCCGAAGGCTGGATGAAGGGCTTGCCGAAGAAGAAGGCCAGACCCGAACCGAACAGCATCAGGGCGATGCCGATGGCGATGTCGTTGACCTTCGGGAATTTGCAGATCCAGCCGTGGAACAGGCCGAAGCAGAGGCCGGCGAAGGCGGCGGCGACGAGGCCGAGCCAGGGCGAGCCTGTCTTCACCGCTACCGCGTAGGCGCTCATGGCGCCGAACACCAGCGTGCCTTCGAGACCAAGGTTGATGCGGCCGGAGCGTTCGGTGATGGCTTCGCCGAGCGAGACGAAGATGAAGGGGGTAGAAACGCGGATGGCGCCGCCGAGTATGGCGAGCGGAACGCCCCAGAGGCCGATCCCGGAGTCGTCCATCAGCTGCTCCTTTGCCAGAGATCGGGGTTGAAGGCCTTGAAGCGGCCGTAGAGGGTCTCGCTGAACAGGATGACGATGAACAGCATGCCCTGGAGCACCAGAACGGTGGCGTCGGGAAGCTCCATGCGGCGCTGGATCAGTCCGCCGGACGCATCGATGCCGCCGAGCAGGAAAGCGACCGGTATGATGGCCAGCGGATTATGGCGGGCAAGGAAGGCGACGAGAATGCCGGTATAGCCATAGCCGGCGGCGAGCGAGGCGTTGGCGCTGCCCTGCACAGCCGCGACCTCCAGCATGCCGGCGAGACCTGCGAAGGCGCCGGCCAGCCCGGTGAAGCCGACGATCAGCGAGCCGACGGCAAGCCCCTGCACCTGGGCCGCCCGCACATTGCCGCCGGCGATGCGTGCGGCAAAGCCCCAGCGGGTCTTTTCGATCAGCACCCAGGACAGCACGCAGGCGACGACGCCGACGGCAAGGCCCCAATGCACCTCCATGCCGGGCATGTTGCCGATGCGGTAGATGTCCGCCAGCGGCTGGGTCGAGGGCTTGTTGAGCGAGGCTGGATCGCGCAGCGGCCCTTCAACCAGCTGGTTCATCAGGGCAATCGCGATATAGGCCATCAGCAGGCTGGAAATGGTCTCGTTGACGGCGCGGTAATGGCGGAGCGCGCCGACGGCACCTATCCAGATGCCGCCGGCGGCCATGCCCGCCACGCCCATGACGAGAATGACAATGAGGGAGGGAGCGCCGCTGAGCATGGTGCCAGCTGCCGCGGGGGCGACGCCGCCGAGCACGATGGCGCCCTCGCCGCCGATGACGACCAGCCCGAGCCGGGCCGGCAGCGCCACGCAGAGCGCCGCCAGCAATAGCGGTGCGGCGCGCGACAGGGAGTTCTGGACAGAGAACCACGAGCCGAAGCCGCCGCGCCACATCGTTTCATAGAGTTGGACCGGCGACTTGCCGACAGCCAGGATGAACAGGCTGAACAGCACCATGCCGACGACCAGTGCCGCGAGCGGAATGACGAAGGCTTCCGCCCGCCTGGCGATCCATTCGAGCGCCGCCGGATAACCCCTGGCCCCGAACGTCGCCGGCGCGCCTGCCACCGTGTCTGTCATGTTGCCGTCTCCGTGCGGTTCAGGCGGTCGAGCCGACGACGCCATCGACGAGATAGTCCATACTTTCGAGCTCGATGGCGGTCTCGGCGAAGGCCTGGCCTTCGGTTGCCACGACGACGCCCTTGTTGCTCTTCAGCGGGCCCTTGATGACGGAGAAGCCGCCCTTCATCATTTCGGCCAGCGTGGCGTCGAACTGCTTGCGCGCCGGCTCGGAGACGGCGGGACCGAGCGGGCTCATCTTGACGAACCCGTCGGCCAGTCCGCCTCGGGTGAAATTGGGCAGCGGCTTACCGGCGATGAGGTCGTCGACGAACATCTTGTAGACCTTGGCCCAGTTCCATTCGGCGCCGGTGAGGTATTTCTCGGGCGCCAGCGGGCTCTGGTTGGCGTGGTAGCCGCAGACGAAGGCGCCGCGGCCGGCGGCCGTCTCGACCACGACCTTGGGGCTGTCGACATGGCAGGTGATGACGTCAATGCCCTGGTCGACCAGGGCGTTGGTGGCTTCAGCCTCCTTGACCGCCAGCGACCACTCGCCGGTGAAGATCACCTGGCAGGTGATCGTCGGGTCGACCGAGCGCGCGCCGAGCAGGAAGGAGTTGATGTTGAGAAGCACCTGCGGGATCGGCTTGGCGGCGACGAAGCCAAGCTTCTTCGACTTTGAGGTGTGGCCGGCGACGACGCCGTTGAGATACTGGCCCATGCCGATATAGCCGAAATAGGAACCGGCGTTCATCGGATGCTTGTCCTTGTTCCACATGCCGCCGCAGTGGCGGAACTGCACGTCAGGGAATTTCGTGCACATGGCCAGCATGTGGGGGTCGAAATAGCCGAAGGAGGTCGGGAAAATCAGCGAGGCGCCGTCGAGATTGATCATCGATTCCATCGTCTTCTGGACGTCGACCGTCTCGGGGACGTTCTCCTCCTCGACGACGGTGATGCCTTCGATGCCCTTCAGCGCCGCCGCACCCTCGGCATGCGCCTGGTTGTAGCCGTAGTCGTCCTTCGGCCCCACATAGATGAAGCCGACGGTGGCGGCGGCGGCAAAGGCCCTGCTGATCGGAAAGGATGCCGAGGCCAGGCCGAGCGCGGCTCCGGCGGCGGAGGTCTTGAGCAGTTCGCGGCGGTTAAGCGTGAATCTCGCGGTCATATTGAATGCTCCCCTGTAGGACCCTTCCGGGCCGGTTAACATGCCATCAAGAAAGTGCATGCAATCGCTGTGCCAGTTTGTTGGCGAAATTTATTGAACAAAATCAACTGCAGCTCCAAAAGCTACTGCTCATGTAGCAGGCAATTGTATGCACTTTTTGCCTTGAAAACAGCCAATTTGACAGGCAGATTAAAATAAAGGCATAGAGAGGTATATTGAGTCGAAGACGCCGCTTCGACCGACGCCACGAGAAGACGGTACGGAGGAGATTTGTCGGGGAAGCGCAGCTTGATCAGGTCGGGCACGACCGTGGATCAGATGGTGAGGGCGATCGGCGACCGGATCGTCACCGGCTTCCTGCGCCCGGGCGAAAAGCTCGATGAAACCTCGCTCGCCGCCCGCTTCGACGTGTCACGCACTCCGGTTCGGGAGGCGCTCGGGCAGCTCAGCGCCATGGGCCTGGTCGAAAGGCGCCCCAACCGCGGCGCCATCGTCGCCGTGGTGACGCAGGAGCATCTGGCCTCGATGTTCGAGAGCATGGCCGAACTGGAAGCGATCTGCGCGCGCTTCTCGGCCGAGCGCATGACCAGCAGCGAGCGCCGGGCGCTCGAGGTCGAGCACCAGGCTTCGGCGCGGATGGTACGGCTAGGCGCCGAGGAGGACTACGAGTATTTCAACACCGAGTTCCACAGCCGGCTCTATCGCGGCGCCCACAACGCCCATATCTGCGAAATGACGGTGATGACGCGGAGCCGGCTGGCGCCGTTCCGCCGTGCCCAGTTCATGCTGCCGGGGCGCCTCGCCAAGTCCTGGCAGGAGCACGACGCCATCGTCACCGCGATCATGCGCGGCGATGGCAATGCCGCAGGCCAGGCTGCCAGGGATCACGTGTCCATCGTCAGCGAAGCGAGCGCCGTGTTTGCCGTTGGCGACCAAACAAGAGCCGCGCCACAACACCAGTGATGTTTTTCCGAGAAGGGTGCCTGATTGCGGTTTCGGTGCTCTGGATTGCACTCCAGGCAACATCCCATCGAAGCTGTCGCTCTCCTACGCCTTCTTTAGAAATTCCGTTCGCAGAACCAGATTTTTGACCTTTTCGGCTCGACATTCAACCTCATCTTCGTTGCCCGTGAGGTGGATGTTCTTGATCAATGTTCCGCGTTTCAGAGTGACGGACGTGCCCTTGACTTTGAGATCCTTGATGAGCGTGACGGAATCTCCGTCACTCAAAGGGGTGCCATTGCTGTCTTTGACTTTCATGATTTCGCTTCCTGCCGTTGTGCATTCAGCCCGTTGAGGAGATCGGCGAGTTCCTCGGCATCGTGCTGGTTCATTCCAACAATGGTACGGCTGCCCATCTCGGCAGGCCGCCCGGTAAGGGCATCGTCGACGGTCCAGGTGCCGGCCGGCTCCCGGTAAAGTTTGTAGCGTTGAATCATGCCGGCATGATAATCGCGCCAGTTTGCCATGCCAAGGGCGGGTCAATATTTTTCGGTTTGTATTGATGTTTTGAACATCAATGATACCATCCAGATTATCATTTCTCATACTCAGACACTGACGCCTCGATTCCGCATGGGAGGCAAGGTTCGGTCATGATCGTGTATCTGCGCCGGTTGACTGGAAAGGAGCGAAGCGAAAGAACCGACCGGCACCTCGCTCGCTTTCTGACGTTCATTGCAGGAGCCGCCAATGCCGGTGGCTTTCTGGCAGTTCAGCAGTATACGTCCCACATGTCAGGCATCGTTTCCTCGATGGCTGATCATCTGGCACTCGGCAATGTCGAACTGGTGCTTTCGGGATTGGGAGCTTTCTTGTCGTTTGTTGCCGGGGCCGCCTGTTCGGCCGTCTTGGTCAACTGGGGAAGGCGGCAGGGCCTGCAGAGCGAATACGCGTTCCCGCTTGTCCTGGAAGCGATCCTGCTGATCTGTTTCGGTCTGCTCGGCAGCCATCTTGCACGTCACGAAGCGCTGTTCGTGCCGATGACCGTGATGCTGCTCTGCTTCATCATGGGGTTGCAGAACGCCATCATCACCAAGCTGTCGGAAGCCAGAATCCGGACGACGCATGTCACCGGCCTGGTGACCGACATGGGCATCGAAATCGGCAAGCTGCTTTATTGGAACATCTCGGGAAATGACTCCGACGGACTGTTCGTCAAGGCGGATCGAAGGAAGCTGAGACTGCTCGCGTCGCTTGTAGCATTGTTCTTTATAGGCGGCGTCATCGGCGCAGTGGGTTTCAAGCACGTCGGCTTTGCCGCAACGCTGTTTCTCGCAGCCATTCTCCTCGTTCTGGCCACCATGCCAGTCCTGGAGGATGTCTCCGTTCGCGTGAGACGGCTCCTGCAGTAGCTCGGCAGTGCTGCCTCAGGACCACGACAAGACTAGGCCAAGGGATGCCTCGTCGCCAAGCTTTGTGCCGCCCCTCGTGAGGGGAGCGATACCTCCACCATTGCAGCTCGCCTCGCAGATGCGTCACGCATCATTATTTGAATGCTCCCCATTTTAATATATGCTCCAACGCCCAGAGATAATACCTCAAAGCTGACAAAGGGGGTGCGACGGTGATAACTGCTCCACAGTTGCGTGCCGCGAGGGCGCTCCTTGGTATCGACCAGCGCAGGCTGGCCGAATTGTCTGGTCTTTCCGTGCCGACAATTCAACGCATGGAGGCCAGCGAGTCGATTATCCGGGGCAACGTCGATTCCCTCATGAAGTTGATCGGAGCACTTGACCTCGCCGGCGTCGAATTGATCGCCGATGGCGCCTCAAGCCAGATCGGCGGGCGCGGCGTGCGGCTGAAGGCAGACTTTGATCCTGCCAAGGTTCTTGGCCGGGCAGATGCGGATGCCAAATTCCCTGTGAGGAGCGTGGCGTGATTCCGGGGGCCGCGGTCCTTCTGTGGAGCGTTGCCGCGCTCCTGGGGACCGCGGTGCTTGCGGTTTCGGAAAGCCGCAGGGCGGGACCGGCAACACGCCTGATCTACAGCTTGACGCTGGGCATATCGGCGGCCGTGCTCCTGGTTCTCGCGAGCCGCATCGCCGATGATCCCGTCACCCCGTCGACCGCCGTTTTGCCGCTTGGATTGCCATGGATCGGCGCGCATTTCCGTCTGGATGCGCTCTCGACTTTCTTCCTCGTCATCGTCAACTTCGGCGGTGCCATGGCCAGTCTTTACGGCCTCGGCTACGGCAGGCATGAGTCTGCGCCCCATCGGGTGCTGCCGTTCTTCCCGGCCTTCCTCGCCGGAATGAATCTTGTCGTGCTCGCGGACGATGCCTTCACTTTCCTGCTTTCCTGGGAATTCATGTCGCTCGCTTCCTGGGCGCTCGTCATGGCGCATCATCGCGACCAGGACAATGCGCGGGCGGGCTACATCTATCTCGTGATGGCGAGCTTCGGCACGCTCGCGCTGCTGCTTGCGTTCGGCCTGTTGGCTGGCCCGGACGGAAACTACACGTTCGAGGCGATGCGTGCCGCCTCATCCACCCCGCTGGTCACTGCTTTCGTCCTGGCTCTCATGCTGTTGGGCGCCGGCTCCAAGGCTGGACTTGTTCCGCTCCACGTTTGGCTGCCGCTCGCTCACCCGGCCGCGCCAAGCCACGTCTCGGCTCTCATGAGCGGCGTCATGACCAAAGTCGCCGTCTATGGCTTCATTCGCGTTATTTTCGATCTTCTCGGTGAGCCACCCTGGTGGTCGGGCGTCGTCGTCCTTTTCTTCGGCGGCCTGACGGCGGTTCTCGGCATCCTCTACGCGCTGATGGAAAAGGACCTGAAGCGGCTTCTTGCCTATAGCACCATCGAAAACGTCGGCGTCATCTTCGTGAGCCTTGGCCTCGCGCTGGCCTTCAAAGCGAACGCCATGCCATCGGCTGCCGCGCTGGCGCTCACCGCCGCGCTGTTCCACGCCCTCAACCATTCCTTTTTTAAGAGCCTGCTGTTTTTCGGTGCGGGCGCGGTGCTGACGGCAACTGGCGAGCGGGACATGGAGAAGCTGGGCGGCCTCATCTCTCGCATGCCCCTCACAAGTTTTGTCTTTCTGGTCGGCTGCGTGGCGATCTCGGCCCTTCCACCCTTCAACGGGTTCGTCTCGGAATGGCTGGCCTTTCAGGCGATATTGCAAAGCCCCGATCTGCCGCAATGGGGCTTGAAGGTCATGGTGCCCGCCGTTGGCGGTCTGCTGGCGCTGTCAGCGGCACTGGCCTCAGCCTGCTTCGTAAAGGCATTCGGGATCACATTCCTCGGCCGGCCACGCTCGGCCGCGGTGGAACTGGCGCACGAGGTCGACCGCTACTCGCTGGCGGCAATGTTCATTCTCGCCGCACTTTGTCTGTTTGCCGGCATTCTGCCGGGTCTTGTCATAGACGGCCTATCCTCGGTGACACTACCGCTGATCGGCAGCCGGATGCCTGTGCAGATGGCGCAACCTTGGCTGTCGATCGTGCCGATTGCAGCGAGCCGCAGTTCCTACAACGGCCTGCTGGTGTTCCTGTTCATCGTCTTTTCCGCATCCGCGGCGGTATATGTAATCCACCGTTTCGCGTCGCATGCACTGCGTCGAGGTCCAGCCTGGGGTTGTGGCTTCCCGGACGTCATCCCCAGCTCGCAGTACACGGCCGTCAGCTTCGCGCAGCCTATCCGTCGCGTGTTCGGCACGTTCGTATTCCGTGCAAGGGAAACGGTCGAAATGGTTGCGCCTGGCGAAACTGGGCCGGCGCGTTTGCATGTCGAAATGCATGATGTGATCTGGGAGACGCTCTATCAGCCGATCGCCAGGGCCGTCGATTTTGCGACCGACCGCCTCAACCATCTGCAGTTCCTGACGATCCGGCGCTATCTGACCCTCGTTTTCCTCTTTCTCATTGTCCTGCTCCTGGTGCTTGCACTATGGCCATGATCCTTGAGTTGGCCGTTCAAGGTGCGCAGATGGCGCTGGTGCTTCTGCTGGCGCCGCTCCTGACTGGCTTCGTGCGCAAGGTGAAGGCACGACTCTTGCGCCGCCAGGGTCCTTCCCTGGTCCAACCCTACCGCGATCTGCTGCGGCTGATGCGCAAGGAAGTCGTTCTGGCGGACAGCGCATCCTGGCTGTTTCGCGTGACACCCTATTTGATCTTTGCCGCCACTTGGGTCGCCGCCGCGCTTATCCCGACATTCGCTACCGGCCTCACCTTCAGTTGGACCGCCGATCTGATAGCCATCGTCGCGCTGCTTGGAAGCGCTCGGTTCTTCCTGGCGCTGGCGGGGATGGACGTCGGCACGAGCTTTGGCGGCATAGGTTCGAGCCGCGAGGTCATGATCGCTTCGCTGGCCGAGCCCGCCATGCTGCTGATCGTATTCAGCCTGGCGCTCGTTGCCGGAGCGACGCAGTTGTCCACGGTCGCCGCCTTCATGGCCTCGCCGCAGGTTGGGCTGCGGGTATCGCTCGGCATGTCGCTCATTGCTCTCGTGATGGTGGCGGTCGCCGAAAACGCGCGCATTCCGGTGGACAATCCAGCGACCCATCTGGAACTCACCATGGTCCACGAAGCGATGGTCTTGGAATATTCCGGTCGCCATCTGGCGATGATCGAGTTTGCCGCGTTCCTCAAGCTCCTGCTCTATGTGTCGTTGATTTCCTGCGTCTTCCTGCCTTGGGGAGCGGCGAGCGCCGGGGCAGGACTGCAATCCCTTGCCGCGGGTGTCGTCGCCTATATCGGCAAACTTGCCGTCTGCGGCGTGCTGCTCGCCGTGTTCGAGACGGCCATCGCCAAGATGCGCGTCTTCCGTGTCCCGGATTTCCTGGGCGCGGCGCTGATGCTTGCCTTGCTCGCCACGCTCCTCCGGTTTGTCTCCCGGAGCCTGTGATGAACGGTCTCACCTTCGATATCGCTCACCTGCTCGCCGGCGGCCTGGTGCTGGTCAGTTTCATGATGCTCTACCAGGACCGTCTCTTTGCGCTGATCAACGTTTTTGCGCTTCATGCAATCGTGCTCGCAATGTCCGTGGCTTGGCAGGCCTACATCCAGGACGCCCATCATCTCTACGTCACGGCGGCAATCGCGCTTATCTTCAAGGCGATCGTCATTCCCGTCGGGCTTCATCGCATCATTCAGCGGCTCGGCATCCATCGCGATATCGAGACGGCCGTCGGGATCGGTCCGACCATGCTTGCCGGAATAGGTCTGGTGGCCCTGTCCATGGTCCTGATGCTGCGGGTAACACCCGAAGCCGACCCCCTCGCCCGTGAGGATCTGGCCTTCGCGCTGTCCATCATTTTGCTGGGACTGCTGGTGATGGTCACCCGCCGGAATGCCGTCAGCCAGGTTGTCGGATTCATGTCGCTCGAGAACGGCCTGGTCCTTGCCGCCACGGGGGCAAAGGGCATGCCGCTGGTCGTCGAGATCAGCGTCGCCTTCTCGATCCTTATCGCCTTCATCGTCATCGGGGTCTTTCTGTTCCGCATCCGCGAGAGGTTCGACTCGGTGGATGTCGGTGCCCTCGACGATTACAGGGGAGAACACCGTTGACCGCGTTTTCCCTCGATGCGGTCGCCGCCATTTTGCTGATACCGGTCATCTCGGCCGCGCTTCTGGCGGTGCTGCCGAACTACCGGATATCGGCAGGCCTCAATGTCGCCGCGAGCTTGCTGACCTTGCTCGCTGCAATGTCGCTGTTGGTCACGGATCGGCTGCAGCCAGGTCAATACCTGCTCGTCGACGATCTCAATGTCGTTTTCATCGTGCTCAACACATTCGTCGGTTTCACGACTAGCGTCTTCAGCGCCTCCTATATTGCGCATGAGTTGGATACCGGGCGACTGACCGCGGCCAATCTGCGATTCTACCACGCGATGTACCAGATCATGATGTTCGGCATGAACCTGGCGTTCGTGTCGAACAACATCGGCTTGATGTGGGTAGCGGTGGAGCTTGCCACGCTGACCACCGTGCTCATGGTCGGCATCTACCGCACGCACGAAGCGCTGGAGGCCGCCTGGAAATATTTCATTCTGGGCAGCGTCGGCATCGCGCTCGCGCTGTTTGGCACCATCCTCGTCTACATGGCCGCACAGCCGGTTGTTGGCGAGGGCACGAATGCGATGGTCTGGACGGTGCTCATCGCTCACGCCGCGCGCTTCGATCCGGCTCTGCTCAATGTCGCCTTCGTCTTCCTGCTGCTCGGCTACGGGACGAAGGTCGGCCTTGCGCCCTTGCATGCCTGGCTGCCAGACGCGCATGCCGAGGGTCCTACGCCTATCTCCGCGGTGCTGTCGGGCTTGCTGTTAAACGTCGCCCTCTATGCCGTGCTGCGCTTCAAGCTGTTGCTGGCGGCAAGCCCTGAAGCGATCGCGCCTGGGCCGCTGATGATCACGATGGGGCTGACGTCGCTTGTTTTCGCGGCCTTCATGCTCTATCGCCGCCGCGACATAAAACGCCTGTTCGCGTACTCCTCGATCGAGCACATGGGCATCATCGTGTTCGCCTTCGGCATGGGTGGCCCGCTCGCCAATTTTGCCGGACTGCTGCATATGGTTATGCATAGCCTGACCAAGTCGGCGATCTTTTTCACGGTCGGCCACATTGCCCAAGTCAAGGGGACACAGAACATCGCCGAGATCCGGGGGCTGACGGAGACACATCCGGCGCTTGGCTGGGCGCTCGTCATCGGCGTCGTTGCCATTGCCGGCCTCCCTCCGCTCGGCATCTTCATGAGCGAATTCCTGGTCGTGAGTTCGACATTTGCAAGACACCCCCTGTTGGCGATGCCGTTGGTGTTCGGGATCCTGCTCGCTTTCGGAGCCCTGCTGCTTCGACTAACCGGCGTCGCTTTCGGCGAACCGCGCGGCAGCACAGCACCCGCCGAGGCGTCCTACATTCCGATGTATTCCCATTTGACGTTGGTGTTTGCCGCCGGCATCTACCTGCCGCCACCGCTGGTCACCTGGTTCCAGCATGTCGCAAGCATCCTGGGGTGAAGCAGAGGAGAGAAAGAGCATGCCCGCGCTGATCGATCTCATCCTTGCTGGCCAACGTGTCGAAAATCATTTCCCATGGTCGCGCGCCGTGGTGACTCCGAAAGAATGGGGCTTTGCCATCGAGCAATTGGCCGAGGGCCACTGGAGCCTGCTCGGCCTATGGGGTGAGCCAGGCGCCGTCCACATGGCACTTCATGACGAAAATGCCGGGGATATCGGCGTTGTCAGCCTGGAGTGCCCGAATGGCCGCTACCCATCCGTCGGCCGGCTGCATCCGCCCGCGTTGCGGCTCGAACGCGCGGCCGCTGACCTGTTCGGGCTCCTGCCGCAAGGCGCGCCTGATACGAGACGGTGGCTCGATCATGGCTATTGGGGTGTCAGCCATCCGTTGAGTACCCGCGCCCGGACGCCGGCTGCGACAGCCTCCCCCTACCCTTTCCTGTCGGCCGAGGGAGAGAGCCTGCATCAGATACCGGTCGGGCCTGTGCATGCCGGCATCATCGAGCCGGGGCATTTTCGATTTACAGCGAGTGGCGAAACCGTCGTCCGGCTGGAGGAGCGCTTCGGATACGCACACAAGGGCATAGAAGGCTTGATGGCGGGGTCCGATATCGATCACGCAGCCAAACTGGCGGGCAGAACCTCTGGCGACAGTACCGTGGCATACTCCCTCGCTTTCGCGCGCGCGGTCGAAGCGGCGCTGGGCGTTGAGGTTCCCCCACGCGCGATCTGGCTGCGAGCGCTCATGGCGGAGCTCGAGCGTCTGGCCAACCATCTGGGCGACATCGGCGCTATCTGCAATGATGCCGCCTTCGCGCTCATGCATGCCCACTGTGGGGTGCTTCGTGAGCGCATATTGCGGGCAAGCGATGCTGCCTTCGGCCATCGTCTGATGCGCGACCGCATCGTGCCGGGAGGCGTGGCAGCCAACCTGAGCGATGACGGGACAACAGCGCTTTGGTCCCTGATCGCAGAAATCCGGCAGCGGTTTCCCGCACTGGTCGATCTCTACGACAACACCGCGTCGCTGCAGGATCGGACAGTCGCAACCGGCCGGCTGAAGGTGGAACTTGCTCGACAATATCGGGCCGGAGGGTATGTCGGCCGGGCCTCCGGTCGGGATTTCGATGCGCGGCGAAGTCTCGCCTACCCTCCCTATGACACGCTCAACTTCGATGTCCCTCTCCTCCAGGAAGGCGACGTGAACGCCCGTGTCTGGATTCGCATCCGCGAGGTCGAACAGAGCTTGTCCCTGATCGAGCAGATCCTGCGACAACTGCCGGATGGACCGATCCGCGTCGACGTCTCACGGACATGCGGGCCGCATGAAGGCATGGCGCTGGTCGAAGGTTTTAGGGGCGACATTCTGGCCTGGCTGCGCATCGGCAAAAGCGGCCTGATCGAGCGTTGTCACCTGCGCGATCCCTCTTGGTTTCAATGGCCGCTGCTTGAAGCCGCCATCGAAGGAAACATCGTTGCCGACTTTCCGCTGTGCAACAAATCGTTCAACTGCTCTTATTCGGGCCATGATCTCTGAAGGCACGCTGTCATGCGCAAGCTTCTTTTTGAAAGCCTGATACGCCGCCCTCTGACCGAGCGTCCGCCGTTGGCAAGCGGCACGGCGGTCGACGAACTCGCACGCGCGCTCGATGGGGCCGCTCGCAAACGATTGGGGCGAAGCCTGTCGATCCGGGCGGTCGATGCCGGTTCCTGCAACGGCTGCGAACTCGAGATGCACGCGCTGAACAACGCCTTCTATGACATCGAGCGTTTTGGAATCCGGTTCGTCGCCTCGCCGCGCCATGCCGATGTACTGCTCGTTACCGGACCGGTCACAAAAAACATGCGAGAGGCATTGAAGCGGACCTACGACGCAACACCCAACCCAAAATGGGTGGTCGCACTTGGAGATTGCGCAGGCAATGGCGGCTGTTTTGCCGGCAGCTATGCCGTGATGCGCGGAGTGTCGGAGGCCTTGCCTGTCGATCTGCACATTCCAGGTTGTCCGCCACCGCCAATTGAAATTTTGAAAGGCCTGCTCACTTTGCTTGAGGGGGTGAATTCGAAGACTGGTGCCGTCCGAAGCTGACACCGCGCCAGCAGTGCCGTTGGCCGCCCGGCGATTTCAACTTCGATCCCGCCGATCCACGATGGATCTCGAAACACGGCAACGGTTTCGATCGAGCGTTTTCGAGCTTCTGTGACCACCTTCACAGACCGCCAGGAGATTTCCAGACAGAAGTGTGACCCAGCGGAACTGGCCACCTTCGATCGGCCTTCCGCCAATTTAGAATTTGTTTCCAACCTGGGGCGAACAGATGCGGATCTCATTTGCATGCGGCTCGTTTCTCGCCGCGGCTTTTACCTCCGCCGATGGCAACGACGGATACCTACGTCCTTGTCACGACCATCTTCGACGCTGCCGTCGACACCAAATTGGAGCTTTGCCCAATGCAAGGCATTGGCCCACGGTCGTGCCGAGATCGTCATGCGGATCGCACGCGACGATCTCGGCGGTTTGAACAAGGCGGTCGGCACGGATATGCCGGGCGCACTGCCGTCTGCACGTTTATCGGTGTACCTCCAGCCGTGCGTGCAGACGGCCCTCTACAAATAGTGCTGGTCGGGAGATCAATCTGTCGAGCGGCAAAACATGCGCTTTGGAGATCGTGACTGCCGCATCCTTCGTGTCAGTCAAAGAGTCGAGAAAGAGATCATTCGCGGGCTGGGTTTCTCGTACAGCCACTGGTTGAGCTGTTCGGCCGCGATTCGGGAAGGGCGCTGGGGCGAGAGGGGATCGGGCTTTCCGGTCCCCTTTCTGCTGGTAGAAGGGGCAAGCACCAAATGACATTTGCTTTGATCGATCACCCGGTTGTCATACAATCAGTCCGGTCAAGACAACACCGGGAAGCCTTCATGCCAGCCGCCAGTGCGAACGCCAGACAGGATCTGCCGCACCTGGCGCGCATCGACCCGAGCCAGTTCGACCTCCTTTTCAGCGGCTGCAAGCTCGAACGCTATGCCGCCGGCCAGCATCTGTTCCTCCAGGAAGACGCTGCCGACCGAATCTTCGGTGTGATGAGCGGCACGGTGGAGATCTCGATCTATTCGCCGGATGGCCAGAAGCTGGTCGCCAATATCGAGCTGTCGCGCAGCTTGGTCGGAGAGATCGGCGCGCTCGATGGGCGCCCGCGCACGGCCACGGCGATATGCCTCACAGCATGCGAGCTGGTTTCGCTCAGCCGGACACATCTGTTTGATCGAATTGAGAAAAACCCATCCCTGGCGCGTGCCATGATCGAACTGTTGTGTGCAAGGCTGCGCTGGGTCAGCGGCGAGCTCGGTGACCAGGCTTTTTTCGGTATTGAGGCGAGGCTGGCAAAACGGCTGGTCTTTCTGGAAGGTGTCATGGCCGACGGCGCGGGCTGGATATCGATCTCACAATCCGAACTGGGTGAATTCCTTGGCGTCACCAGAGAGTCGATCAACAAGACACTCAACGATTGGCGCAACCGGCGGGTCATCGCCATCAGGCGCGGCGGCCTGCGCATATCGGACGCTGGCGCGCTTCGTCGTATTGCCGAGTCGCAAGACGACTACTGACGGCGCCCACAATTGAAGTGCCGGGAGATCAGAGCCGCGAAATCAGAAACCGCAATGCCGACCTGCTCGGCATGAAGAAATAGCCGCCTCCACGGGTGGTCACGAATTGCGGGATACCTTTCAGCACTGTGACCTTTTCCCAGGATGGTATGGTGAACCTGCCGTTGCCGTCGCGCGAGCCGATCGTCGGATCCTTTTCGGCCACAAGCCCCTGGAATGAGGTCGATGATACCCAGGTCTGCTGGATGAATTCGTACTGCCGCTCGATATCCGCGTTGAGGCACATGAAGAGCAGTCCTTTTTCGACCTTGCCCCCCTTCTTGCCCTGTTTTTCGTAGCTGCGACCGACCCGGATGATCCGATGGCGCTTGCCGATCCTGATTTGCGTTTCACGGTCCTCACCCAGCGAATCGCGGGGATTCGACCGCCGGACGTGAGCACCCAGCGGGCAGCGGTGCCCTTGGGGATCCTCGGTGCCGAAAGCAAAGTCATTATCGGCACCGCGCCCCGGCCGGCCGTCGGGATTGCGCACCAGCGAGCTGCCATCGGGCCAGCGGCCAAGCATCTTTGCGGCAACCCAACGCGGGGTAATGGCCGGGTCGTCGGTCTCGCTGGCCGCTTGTACCGCCGCCGCCTTGCAGTACGCGTTGAAAGTGTCGACGTGCTGCTCGAACTGGCGCATGACGAGGAAGGTGCCGTTGCGGCCGAAGTCGCGGCGCGGCGGCGGCAGGCCTGGTATCTGCCGGTTGCGGCGCACCGCCGAGAGGATACCGGTCCGGTCGAGCGACGCCTCGACAGAGGGCGATGACGGATAGAAACCGTGCTCGTCGCGATAGCCGAACAGAAACTCGCCGGGCGCGACAAGGTGCATGGGTGCCGCGCCAACGTTGGCGCGGGCGGTTCCCCTGACGATCGGCTGTGAGACGCCGTCGACGAAGCCAAAGTGCTCGACGGCGCGCTTGCCGTCGCGCTTGGTCGCGAGCGGCAGCTCCGAGACGAGGTCCATCCCCGCTGCCGTCAGCTTTGCCTTTGCGGTGCCGACCTCGACCTTCAATCGCTCCGGACTTTCCGCATAGCAGACGACCACCGCGTCAACCGGCTTTTGCGGCGAACCCCATTGCCACTTCTGAGGCACGCTTTCGCCGAGATCGTCGAGGATGCGGCTGCGCTCGGGATTGCCCATGCCATGGCGAAAGGCGACGGGGAATGTGTCGAGCGGATTGTCATCGACGCTGCCGTCCAGCCCGAGACGACGAAGGCCATCGGGACCGAACGCAACGGTCATCGCCCGCCCCGCCGGCACGCCGTCGCCGAAGCTGGTCTGCTCGACAATGAATTCCAGCCAGGCCCTGCGCCTGCCCCTGGAAAGGTTTTCCGGTATGGCGATCGCCAGCATATGGGCATGCCCCAACGATCCGAACGGACCGAAGAACAAGGACTGGATCTCACCGGTCTCCAATTGTTCGACCGGCAGCGGGTCGGGCGCCGCTGGTCCGGCGTCCGCCTTCCTGGCCTGCGGGCGCGGCAGGGAGCCGAACAGGCTCAGCCAGTCGCGCGCCTCACTGCCCGTCGCGGTGGCGATGCCGTGCCTGATCCTGGAATTGGCGCGAATGCGCAACGTGTTGAGAGCAGGATAGGCCGAATACCAGAACAGGGTGGGTACCTGCTGGCGGCGCGCCCAGCGCTTGAAACGATCGCCGTCGCGGGCGCCATCGAGGAAAAGCCAGCGTGTGCGAGGATAACCCTCGGTGTTGCTCCATACGCCCGTCAGGCCGGCGGCGGCCTTGGCGATGAAATCCTCGAGATAGCTTTCCCAGCTGCCGCCATAATTGGAGAAGAACATCAGCCTGTTGGTGCCGGGCAACAGCACCCATCGGGCAAAATGGATGGTGTTGATGGTGGCAAGGAACCCCGGCCTGAAGACCTTCTGCGCCGAGATCGAGATCAGGTAGAACGACAATCTGAGCGCCAGCCTCCGCAATATGCCGACCTTCATCGTCGAGATCGCCGTCAGATGGTTCTGGGCTTGCCCGGGCTGGTCTTCGCGGCCCAGAATCTTGTCGAGATCGCCGAGGTCGACCGGCGTGCTGTGCGGGACATCGATGTCTTCGAGGCGCCGTAGGGCGAGAAAGCACAGGCCGAGGATCACCGCTGCCAGTGCCAGGATTCCGAGCACGGCCAATAGAAGCGCAGTGCCGGCTATGGCAATGGTGCCTAATGTGAGACCGGGCGGATCGCCGAACACCAGCACATAGGTCATCCACCAGAAGGCGAGCACCAGCAGGGCGACAGCGGCCAGCACGGCCGGCGCCAGCAGCGTGGTTGTTATGGCTTGCCACCATTTTCCGGGGGGCCGTTCGAGCAAGCTTTCGGCAGGCTCGAATGCCCAGTCGAATTTTTCCAGGGACCGAACATGCCGGCGGGCTTCGTCAAGCGCGGCCGCCGCTCCGCCCTTGGTGGCGCACGGCTGTTCGACCAGCTGGCGAACTGCATCGGCAAGTTCGGCTTCTGCCAGGATGCGCTGCACCGAATGGCCCGGTGTACCGGAAAAAACCAGTCCGGCGTTGCTGCCGAAAGATGGTGAAATCTCGACATTGTGCTTGCGCAGGAATGCGTCCAAGGCGAGGCCGTCAGGCAGGTCGCAGACGTCCTTCAGGATTGGCCGCAGCCTGTCCCCCATGGCATGCGCAACAGCATTGATGACATCTTCGGCGCTGCCGTCGCCAGATACCTCCAGGACAAGCGCTCCTTTCCCATCGGCGGGGGAATTGCCCGCCTCGCCGGTTGGAACAACAGCCAGGCTGGCGAAATGGATGATGCCGGTGGCATTGAGCGCGGCACGGACCTCGTCGCTGGCAGGGTTGCCGAACCCTGCGACCTCTTCGCGGATGGCGTCCAGCGAGGCAGGCCGGGTGATCGGGCACACCACCGTCGCCATCGAATGGGTGACCGTGCGGCAAAGAGCGGGTCGCTCGAAATCGACCTTCAGGCTGTCTGGATAGGCGCCGACATGCGTCATCCTGCCAGCTTTGCCGCTCACGCGGCGGACATTGTTCTTCTGAAACAGGGCGCGAAGGCTTTCGCCAATCTGGATCCTGGCGATTTCGGCGCCGATGCATTGATGAATGCCGTAACCGAAGACTAGGTAATCGCGATGCGGGCGCGACGTGTCAAAGTGATTGGGGCTTTGCACGGCCTCGGGATCGAACATCGCCGACAGCGTTGCCGGCATGACCACCGTTCCGGCCTTCACCAGACGCTCCCGGCGCGTGCCCATGGCGATGGTTGCATCGCGCGCGGTGTAACGCCAGGGACCAATCCAGATAGGCTTGAAGCGCATGGCTTCCAAAATGGCTCTGTCCAGGCTGCCTGTGTCGTTCTTGGCCAAGGCTGCATCGATAGCCTGCCGCGCATCGGCGCGGGACAGGATCACGTCGAGGCAGTTGCCGCCGGCGAGCACATTGGTCGGGACAAAGCCGGCGATCATGCCAAGCATGATCGAATGAATGTCGGGAAGCGAAAGGCGATCCTGATCCAGCAGATCGACCAGCCTTGCCAGGGGCAGCCGATCCTTGGCCCCCTTCCTCTCGCGGATCGCATCGATGGAGCGGTCGATCACCCTGACCAGCCGGTCGCCGGCCACCACCGCGAGCTGGCGCGTGGTGGGGCTTGCCGTCGGGTCCGAAAAAAACAGCGCACTCAACGCAATGGCCCAATCGGCAAACTCGGATTCATCATCGATCTCGAGACCGAAGTAATCGCGGCAGATGCGCACCGGAACGATCTTTATCAGATCCGCTATTGCGTCGAAGCCGGGGCTTGCGCGCATCATTATTTCTTGTGAATGCCTCGCGGCGATCGGCCTGACCAGGGCCTCGACTTCTCCCGGTGGGAAAGCGCCCAGCACCGACGATTTCATGCGCCGGTAATCGGCGCCGTCCTGCATGCCGAGAATGAAGTTCGATCCGCGTGCCAGTTCGGCCATTTCCGGCCCGTAAGGCGTCTCGAATTCGTCGCCGCGCTCCAATATCTCACGGACGTCCGCATTCCTGGTTACGAGCAGGAAGTTGCCGATGGCGAGATTGGGCCAGAACCTGCGTAGCAGCGCCAGCATCCAGCGCGGATCATTGAAGAGAACGCTGATGATGCGCGACACGATGCCCTTGGAGCGGAGTCGCTCCAGATCGAATGGCGGCATTTCGGCTAGTGGGCGCTGGTTTTCTTGTCCGGCCCGGACGGCGTCGAAATACTTAAAACGGATCATGCGCGTTCAAGCCCCCCGGCTGTCCACGTCATTGCGATGCCGGCTAACCCATGGCTAGGTTTGCAGCCTTCTCGCGTATGTGAATACTTTCACAGTTGTCGGCATTCGGCACCTCAATTAATCATCGCTCGCTGCGGATTTGAAATTGGCGATGAGAAATTCGTTTGCCGCTTTGTCCACGAACGGTATCCAGCGCACCCTTTGCTCCGAAAAATCCGGATGTCGCGTCATAAGTATAGCCAGCTCCCGCATGGCCTCTTGCTTGCGCCCGCTCCTCGCCAGGGCGCCGATCTTCAGAAACCGGGAATAGAAATAGCCGGGTGACAGATCGAGCGAGCGGTCCGCGGTGGAGATCGCCGATGGCCAATCCTCTAGGAAACTGTAAGCTGCCGCCAATTCCCCCAGATTGTGGAACCGGTAGAGGTCAAACGGGCTCAACCGCTCCGTCTCGACGAAGAACGGTATTGCACCGGCCGCATCGCCCAGCAGCAGGCGCGCGCTGCCCATAGCCGAGTGCGCAAAAGCGAAGCTTGGATTGATGTGAAGCGCTTCCTCGAGATGATCGACCGCCGATGCGGGCCGCCCTCTCATGATGTCCATGACGCCGAGATGAGCGTGCGGGCGGGCATCCAGGCTGTCCATGAGCAAGGCTTTGCGTGAATATTGCTTGACCTTGTCCAGATCGTCACTGTCGCCGAACCGCAGCCAGGCTCGCCAGAAATACCACCAAGCCAGTTCGTTCAGCACCGCACTCGAATTCGGATCTTCCCGGTAAGCCTTTTCGAAAAACTCCAGCGCGATTTCCGTGTCGCCGCGTGTGCGCCTATTCATATGCCAGCGTCCACGCCGCACCAATTGCCACGTTTCCAGACTTTCCCACGGCACCTGGAAGGTCCGCGCCTGTTCGGCCCTGTCGACCTCCTTGTCGAGGATCGAGACGATCTCCGCGCCGATCTCGTCGCGCAGATTGAAGATGTCGGCCAGCGCGCGATCGAAGCGTTGCGACCATACCAATCGGCCGTTTGACACGTCGGCAAGCGAGGTTGTCAGCCGAATCCGCTCATCGTTACGCATCAGCGTGCCGCTGACGATGTAGCGTGCACCAAGGGCATTGCCGATAACGCGCGTTCCCAAGGTGTCGTCGCGAAACTGGAAGCTCGAGTTCTTGGCAATCACCGAGAGCCATCTTCTGTTGGAAAGCCCGTAAATGATGTCTTCGGCTATGCCGTCGGCCATATAGCCGACGTCGCGCTCGCCTCCATCGCTTTGGAACGGCAGCACGGCGATCGCGGGTGGACCTTTGAGCGACACGTTCTGCCGACCATTGACGGATGGGATTGTCGCCATCAGCGCTGGTGGCGGTGAAAGGTTGCCGCCGCGCCTCGCAATCAAAACGCGCACCGGCAGCGCGATATTCTTCAGCATGAGTTCGCCGAGGTCGGTGAATTCAGCCGCTGTCTTGTCCTTCACGTGGTGCCAGGTGGTTTCCGACACGGCGAGACCATCGTGGGGCGCGAATTCCTGGATTCTGGCTGCGATGTTGACGTCGTCGCCGTAAAGCCGGCCTTCACGGACGATGACATCGCCCGTGTTGATGCCGGCGCGAAACGGCATGCGCATGGGTTCGTCCAGCGATGAATTGAGCGTGACAATTCGATCCTGAAAATCGAACGCCGCGCGCAGCGCTTCGATCGGATTGCCGAATTCGGCCATGACGCTGTCGCCAGCATCGCCGAAGGTGCGGCCGCCGAAGGTGCTGCAGCTCTCGGCGATGATGTCGCGTCGTTCCTCGAAGGCAGCGACAGCCGATTCATCGTCAAGACCCATCAACCGTGAAAATCCAACGGCATCGATGGAGACGATCGTCGCCAGCTGACGGGTGTAATTCCGTTCAGCCATGTTTGAGTCCCGATTCCTTCTGGTCCTGCTGCAGCACAGGCGACCACCCGCTCCTGAACCTTCGTCGCGTTGCTGTGAGAATCGTCCTGGCAGTGCGCCCGCGCCGATATCGCCCCGTCCTGTCAGGAACTCTAACAGTGCCGCTGCAAAAGCTCTACCACGATCAACTAATAGATCGTGGGCTTAAGCATCGTTTCCACGCTTGACAGCCGGCAATGACGCGCCAGACGCCATGCCGGGAAGGCCACGCGGCGTTTGATGACTGGAGACGAAGCGGAACCTGCTGCCTGCGCGAGCTGCCAGGATCTGCAGGATGTCATGGATCCGGACGTCTGGATTTATGTGGCGGGGGGCCTGCGAGGCTTCTCGGCCCGCGAAACTGCAGCCAGGTTCACGGCTAAATCGATTATCTGGGTGATTTTCCGACTGATCCCAAAACTACAGGAATAGTAGACGGTCTGTCGGTGACGCCTGGTGGAAACCAGTTGGTGTTTGCGCAGCTTGCTCAGATGTTGAGAAAGAGCGCTTTTGCTAAGTCCGACCAGCACAGCCAATTCGCCAACCGAAATCTCGCCTTCCGTCAGATGGCCCAGAATCACAAGTCTTCTCTCATTGCCCAAAACCGCCAGAAGTTCGGCCGCTGGCGCCGCATGGTCAGACAAGCTGTCCAGGTTCGGAGAGTTTGCCTGCAGGGTGTTGATAGGCTGCAGTCGCCTGACAGAAAATTCTTTGCGATTGTGTTGCATTAGCCTTGACCCATTGTCCGGCCAAGCGGCAACGCTCGGTGTCAAGGCGCGTCGCTTGGACTCGCTGGAGCGCGACGCGCCTTCCTGAATTTGGAGCGGATCAGTCAGGCGCGAAGCCGGATATCACATGCGCTCCAGCAACATCCGACACCGAGTTGCCGAAGCCTCTGCTAATGGCCGGAGCCGCGCCCGGAATCGCCACCCTTGCCGCCGTTGTCGCCACTCTTGCCGCCGTCGTCACCACTCTTGCCGCCGTTGTCGCCGCTTTTGCCACCGTCGTCGCCGCTCTTGCCGCCGTTGTCGCCGCTCTTGCCACCGTTGTCTCCGCCCTTGCCGCCGTTGTCGCCGCCCTTGCCGCCGTCATCGCCGCCCTTGCCGCCGTCGTCTCCGCCCTTGCCGCCCGTACCCCCGCCACTGGAACCACCTCCATTGCCAGGCCCGTTGCTGTCGCCGATGCGTGAAAGCGTGGTTGCTATGAGCGAGGTGGTGATGGGTGGGCATTGATCGAGTTGATCTGACGAAAGGATGCTTCCGCGATTGATCGCGATACAACACATCGCATAGTTCGCGTCGGTAAGAGGTTGGCATTGGGCTGCCGTCATCCGCGGCCGTATACTATCCTGTGCTGCCGTAGAACTCGTCATACTCGCAGCCAGAACAGCAGATGAGACGAGCAAGGTCGAATAAACCTTTCTCATCAAAGTCATGGATCGCAGCATTTCTTCCTCCAACGCAAAGGTGCGCATGGTCCCAAACCAAGACGCTATCAATTAATTTCTACAATCCGGTAACATATTGTTATGTATGTTTGCCGAGAATACCTTTTTAAGGATTGATTTACCATTTTCTGCGAGGCTTGTTGGCAGCTTGACAGCCAAAAGGAGATGGTACGTGATGCGTTTTGCTACGCTTGTTGCCGTAGCCATGGTGGCAACTGGTTGCAGCGCGACAGCCGGCTCCCATGCGATGATGGTCACAAAGGGGTATGCGTTCCCTCCGCCGGCCGCTCGTGTGTTCTGCGCCAACCAGCCACGACTCTGCAGCACCAGCGGGCGGGTCAAGCTGGTGACGCTGACACCAGCACGCAGAGCCGAACTCGAAGCGGTGAACACCTCCGTCAATCGCCGGATCGAGGAGCGCAGCGATCTCGTCACGGCAGGCAGTGCCGACGATTGGCGTCTACCGACCAAACAGGGTGATTGCGAGGATATTGCGATCCTGAAAAAAAGCGAGCTTTTGAAGCGTGGATGGCCGGCTTCCGCTTTGCTTCTGACGGTCGCTTCGCTTGGCGGCGAGGGTCACACGGTGCTCACGGTTCGAACCGACAAGGGCGACTTGATCCTGGATAACCGTGGCAGTGTCATCCGCGATTGGTCACACACTTCGTACCGTTATTTTGCCAGACAGTCGCAATCGGCCAACGGGAAGTGGGTGCGGATCGGTTCTTGAGCTCCGGTGCAAACCCCCGAGGCATACCGGCGAGAATGCGCGGCTGTTTGGGATAGCGGCCTGCGCAAAAATGGCTTGAAGCGTGTCGACCGGACACCCCTTTCCAGCGCAATGCGCCTCCAAGGCACAGACTGGCCTATATGCCCGAGCCTCTGTATCGGGCGGCTTCTACCCAGAATGCGAGCGCAATTGCTGGAGAACGTCCCTTCACTTCAAAATCTTGCCCCCGATGGCTTCCCGCCGCGATCCATACAGTCTTTGAACGCTGATAGATCGTGATGCCTCGTGCTTGCGCCCGAGCACACAGGTTCGCGTCATTGTGAGACATTTTTTCTAGCCCCGTTGCCCATCCACCTTGCAAAACGATTGTGGTGGCGAAGTTCTTCCCGACAAAAGCCCGCACCGGCGCGCCGGCCTTTTGCCGCGGTCTTCGTACCAAGGCCCGCCTTTTGGACTAGCTGATGCGGCATGTCTGTCCTTTCGGATGAATGCACCTTTTTTCTATAAATTTGGTGGAGTTTGAGCTGTCATCAACGGAGGCAGAAATGACCAAACCTCATTTCAAGAAACTGCTCGGCGTACTGGTCGCCGCATCTGTCCAGTTCGG